>NZ_CP091975.1:1258327-1887491 GCF_029016285.1 Vibrio sp. DW001
GGCTTCTAACCTTTGTTTGTCCGAGGAGCTGGTTGACTTGCTGCAGTTGAGAGAAGGCTAAGAACAACTGTAATTTATGAGGGTGGTTGACTGCCCATTCTAAACCTGCAGACCAGATAGCTTTTGCTTGGTTTTTTATATCCGCTTCCAAAGCGGCGGTGACGACGGCTTTGTTTTGTAATACAGAATCGGAAAATTCTTGTTTTACGGTGATGAGAAGCTCTTCTAACAACGCGTTTTTCGTTGCGAAATGATGAAAAAGTGTGCCAGTGGCAACGCCTGCTTGTTTAGCAATACTAGCGGTAGATACGGAATAGAACCCGCGCTCTACAAAGAGCAACAATGCGGTATCAAGTATTTTTTGGCGTTTGTCAGATTTCATTATCAACCTATCTTAAAAAGAATTTGAGCATCATTTTTTGCACAAAATTACCGTAAGGTGGATGTATCAATTTACCGGTATTAAATGCGCCTCTTTGTAAAATAGTTTTAGCATGACTCAGTGTTCTGAACCCCTCGGTACCGTGATAGTGTCCAATTCCAGATTGACCAATGCCACCAAAAGGGGCATCTTCTGCTGCTACGTGGAATACTGTTTCGTTGATACAGACTCCACCGGAATGGGTCTGTTCAAGTACCTGACGTTGAACCGTTTCGTCATAACTCATCAAATAGAGCGCAAGTGGCCTTGGATTGCTCTTCACAAATTCAATCGCTTCTTGTAGAGATTGATATGGGACAATAGGCAAAAGTGGACCGAAAATTTCTTCCTGCATCACTCGCATGGTGTTGTTCACGTTAGCAATAATTTGAGTTGGCCACTTTTTTGATTCAGCATTAAGTCCCGTCTTGTTCTCACTGTTTAATTGAGTACTGGCTACGTTATTAGTGTCAGCGGAATAAACAATCGCACCTTTGTCTAAAGCGTCCTGCATTACAGACTCAATTCGTTGCGCCTGACGGGTATTAATTATCTGGCTGTAATCCTTGTTGTTACCGAAGTCTGGGTAAAGCGCTTGAAATTTCGTTCGATACAGAGAGATAAAATCGTCTACCTTCTCTTTGGGACAAAGTATGTAGTCGGGTGAAACACAAATTTGTCCTGCATTTAAACACTTACCATAAATGATTCGTTCGACGGCTGTGTCTATCGGCATATCTTCGGCAATGATGACCGGTGACTTGCCTCCTAGCTCCAATGTTACGGGTGTGAGGTTATCGGCGGCGGCGCGCATAACATGTTTACCCACTGGGGTCGAACCCGTGAAAAGGATATGGTCGAACGGCAATGAAGAAAACTCGCTTGCGATGTCGACTTCACCCTCTATTATCGCGACTTCTTGGTTAGAGAATATAGAGCTTAACAACATGGTAAGTACTTTATTGGTTTCCGGCGTAAACTCAGACACCTTTATCATGGTGCGATTACCCGCGGCTATAGACGTCACTAGTGGACTAAGTGACAGCATGATAGGGAAGTTCCATGGGGCGATTATACCTATCACACCTTTGGGTTGGTACTCAACTCGAACCGATGCAGGAGCAAGCAGCAAACCTGCATACCTTTTACTCGGTTTCATCCATTTCCTCAGTTTTTTAAGTGTGTAGTTAATTTGACTAATGACAGGAAGAATGTCCCCGATAAGACTATCGTGTTCTGAGCGGTAACCAAAATCGGCACTCATTGCTGAGACGAGTTCTTGTTTATAACTTAGAATCGCACTCTTTAGCTCTTTTAACTGACGTACGCGTTCCTGATAAGTAGGCAAAGGATGCTGAGCGTATTGCTGTTTTTGTTGCGAGAATAGTTCAAATAATGGTGAGAGAGCACTATCTGATTGTTGCGCAGAGGAATGTGTTGTCATTAAAGCGACCTTATATTATAAACAAACCGACTAATCAGTCGGTAAGATGATAATTGAAAAAAACAGCGATTGCAATCAAGGTTAATCACGCTGTCATTGTTGTGCTAAATACGTGTGTACTTGTTGTTTGAGATCTTCTTTGTGTTGAATAGGAATAAAAGAAGCTTCAATGGCATTGAGTGATAGCTGAGCTAACTCTTGCTTGGAAAATGGTAATGCTGCAGCAACAGCCAGAAAATTGTCAGACATGTAGCCACCAAAATATGCAGGATCATCAGAGTTAATGGTAACGTGCAGCCCTTTCCTCATTAATTCTAGGATATTGTGTTGTGCCATAGACTCGAACACTTTGAGCTTAATGTTTGATAATGGACATATTGTTAAAGGCACCTTGGAGTGAGCCAGCGACAACATGAGGTTTTCGTTGTCAATACATCGAACACCATGGTCAATTCTATCTACCTTTAGATCTTCGATAGCATCAATGATATTTTGGGCTGGCCCTTCTTCACCTGCGTGGGCTACGGCGAGAAACCCTTGCTCGCGAGCCTTCTGAAAGACGCGTTCAAACTTCTTAGGTGGATGTCCTTGTTCTGATGAATCGAGCCCAACAGCAACGATTTTGTCTTTGTGTTCAAGTGCAAGTTCAAGTGTCGAGAATGCCTCATCTTCGCTCAAGTGGCGTAGAAAGCACATAATCAAATTACTGCTAATACCCAACTCTTGCTCTGCTCTTTTAAGGGCTTTATGAATGCCTCCGACTATTATATCGAATGATATATCGCGCTCTGTGTGAGTCTGCGGATCGAAAAAGATTTCAGAGTGAATGACATTATCTTCTTTGCATCGGAGTAGGTAAGCCCATGTGAGGTCATAGAAATCTTGCTCATGTAATAAAACGTGAGCACCTTGATAATAGATATTCAAAAAAGATTGAAGGTTGTCAAACTGATAAGCAGCACGAATTTCTTCTGTCGATTTATAAGGCAGTTCAATTTGATTTCTTTTAGCCAACTCAAACATGAGCTCTGGTTCTAATGAGCCTTCAATATGAAGGTGCAGTTCAACCTTAGGTAGCCTCTGAATAAAGGTCCCCATGTCTTCTTTGCTATCAATAAAATCTTTATTGCTCATAGGGCTACCTCTATTTTTTTGTTATCTATTAAAGGTATATGAGTTACGGAAAAGCTGCAAATAAGAAGCCGAAATATTCGGTGAATATTTGACTATACTTATATCAATAGCAAAGGATAGGTGGGGTGAAGTATGGTTGATTTTGTAGAAAAACTTCGCTTAAAGGGCAAAGCCGAAGAAGATCTCTATTTTGCAAAGCACGACAGAGAACTTATAGATGCCATGCATAAGCGTGCTGATGAACTCGCCTTGGAAGGTGAATTTTCGTTAAGTGATGAAGAGATAAATATAGTTTCTAACACGGCACGAGAGAAATAAATAGCAGGTAATAAAAAAGGCTAACCTAGTTAGCCTTTAGCTCTGATTATCTTAGGAAAGTTATCTTTTTCGATGTCTCTTTCCAAAAACGACCGCGACAGCGTTTTAGCTGTGCTCGTCTAGTTCTTCTAATCATAACTTTCCTCTTCTTAATTATTGTAGATGTAGCCTATTTGAAGGTACGTCAAGTCACGTTTTCAAAGATACTAACAATTAGTTTACATCTATAAAGTGATACCTATCACATTATAGTGTTGATTCGACGACCTGACAGAATATTGACGTAAATCCCAACGCTCATACCTCTAGTAATATCGCCATTTATCACTACCTCTTTAGGGTTATAACATTTTGGTAACAATGGTGCGTGATGCACTAACAAAATGCGTCATTGGATGTGGAAGGGAAGGGATTATCTTGTTACTTACTGATATAAAAGGTAAAAATCTAACTGGCACGCTACTTGATATACGTAATTAAGTAACAAAAAATTGATGAGGTTTTTAACTCGATAACTTGCAAGTGCAATGACGACATGACAACAACGATGCGATTACTTGAAATAAGCAGAGTGTTTTTAATTGCTAATTTTTGAGAAACAGAAACCACTAATAAATTGTAGTAGCGATGAAATGGAGAATTCGGATGCAGAATAAATCAGCGATAAGAAGGGCCGTAACTGTAGCGACAGGATTTGCGTTATCGGCCTCATGTTTAGTGAGCAATGCGTGGGCAGAGGCGGGAGAACCAGAAATTGATGAGCTGAAATTCGGTTTTATTAAGCTAACTGATATGGCACCTTTAGCAGTGGCGTATGAGAAAGGTTTCTTCGAAGATGAGGGTCTGTACGTTACGTTGGAAGCGCAAGCGAATTGGAAAGTACTTTTAGACCGTGTCATCGATGGTGAATTAGACGGAGCGCATATGCTTGCTGGACAGCCACTAGGTGCAACGATTGGCATAGGTACACAGGCTGAAATTATTACTGCGTTCAGTATGGATCTCAATGGGAACGCGATTACTGTTTCTAATGATACATGGGAGCAGATGAAACCTCACTTAGAAATGCAGGCAGATGGAAAGCCGGTACATCCAATCAAAGCAGACGCGTTAAAGCCCGTGGTTACTCGCTACCAAGACCAAGGCAAACCCTTCAATATGGGCATGGTTTTCCCTGTTTCAACGCACAATTATGAGCTTCGTTATTGGCTAGCGGCTGGTGGAATTCATCCAGGTTATTATGCTCCTATAGCTGGCGACAACAGCGGGCAGATAAGTGCGGATGTTCTTTTATCGGTAACACCTCCACCGCAAATGCCAGCAACAATGGAAGCGGGGACAATCAAGGGTTACTGTGTAGGTGAACCGTGGAATCAACAAGCAGTATTTAAAAACATCGGCGTGCCAGTTGTCACCGATTACGAGATATGGAAGAACAACCCGGAAAAAGTGTTTGGAGTCTCTAAGGTGTGGGCAGATAAATACCCAAATACTCATATTAGGGTGGTTAAGGCATTGATCAGAGCGGCGGCTTGGTTGGATGAAAACGATAATGCTAACCGCGAAGAAGCGGTGAAAATGCTGGCAAAAAGTGACTATGTAGGTGCTGACGCGGATGTCATCGCAAACAGTATGACGGGGACATTTGAGTATGAAAAAGGCGATAAAAGAGAAGTACCTGACTTCAATGTTTTCTTCCGTTATAACGCAACATTTCCTTACTACAGTGACGCAATTTGGTATCTAACTCAGATGCGTCGTTGGGGGCAAATTCCAGAGGAACAAGCGGATGATTGGTATATGGATATTGCAAAAAAAGTGTATCGTCCTGACATCTATCAACAAGCAGCCGAAGCATTGGTTGAAGAAGGCGTATTGAAAGTGAATGATTTCCCAACATTTGAGTCTGAGGATGGTTTTAAAGACCCACAAACGCATTTTATTGATGACGTGGTGTATGACGGTCGTAAACCAAATGATTATCTACATCGGTTTTCTATTGGCCTAAAAGGTGCCGACAAAGTCTAATTTAGCTTGATTAAAATTTAGATAGTTGACGTGAACATGGCGTAAGTAAGATGGGTCTTTTCCCGTTTACTCCATGTTCAGGTTCAGTAAATTGGTGAAGGAGTCGTTATGTCTAGCAATGTTATTTCCATCCTGCCAGCTACCAGGTTAGTAGCAAATCAATCAAAAATGTTTGTCTACCCCTTTTTGGGTTTTGTGTTGTTCTTATTGATTTGGCATATGTCCGCGAAACAAGTTCAAACCTCACTAGGCACCCTTCCGGGACCAGTACAAACCTATACTCAGTTTGTCAATCTGATTGACGAACATGTTGGAGAACGAGATAAGAGTGATGCATTTTTTGCAAGACAAGAAAAACGCAACGCAGCAAAATTAGCCAAAAACCCCGAGGCAAAGGTAAAGATCCGGTCGTATACAGGCAAGCCTACATTTTTTGATCAGATAGGAACGAGCTTGATTACAGTCGCGGCCGGTTTTCTGTTGGCTTCGGTTATCGCGATCCCGCTTGGAATTATCCTTGGTTTGAATCAGGGGCTTTACCAAGCATTTAACCCGATTATTCAGTTATTAAAGCCGGTCTCTCCATTGGCATGGTTGCCAATAGTGACCATGGTCGTGAGCGCCAGCTATGTGAGTAGCGATCCATTAGTGCCCAAATCCTTTGTTACTTCACTCATTACCGTTGCATTGTGTAGTTTGTGGCCGACGTTAATCAATACGGCGGTTGGTGTAACAAGCGTAGATAAAGATCTGATTAATGTGAGTAAGGTGCTTCGACTCTCTTGGTGGCAAAACATTCGTACTATCGTACTACCGTCTGCAATACCGATGATATTTACGGGTCTGCGACTCTCTTTAGGCATCGCATGGATGGTGCTTATTGCTGCTGAGATGCTCGCGCAAAACCCGGGGTTAGGTAAGTTTGTTTGGGATGAATTTCAAAACGGTAGTTCAGCGTCATTAGGCAGAATAATGGTCGCGGTTATAACCATTGGATTTATTGGGCTGCTTTTAGATCGAGGCATGCTGACATTACAGAAGAAACTCTCTTGGAATAAATCTCAAGAGCTTAGATAACTGGGGAAAGGAACAAATTATGTCAAAAGTACTATTGGATTTAACCCAGTTAGGAATGCGTTTCCCAACGGCTAAAGGCGAGTTTGTCGCGCTTAAGGATGTCAATCTCAATATCAAGCAGGGCGAGTTTATCTCACTGATTGGTCATTCTGGTTGTGGCAAGTCAACCGTTCTTAACTTGGTTGCTGGTCTTCTAGAAGCCACCGATGGTGGGGTGATACTTGATGGTAAAGAAGTCGTTGAACCTGGTCCAGAAAGGGCGGTAGTGTTTCAAAATCATTCACTGTTGCCTTGGTTGACAGTGTATCAAAACGTAGAACTGGCCGTAAAACAGGTGGCTAAAGGGAAATCTAAAGCGTGGATAAAACAGCAAGTAGACCATTATCTAGAGCTTATTCAAATGCAACACGCATCTGACAAAAAGCCGGATGAGATATCTGGTGGGATGAAGCAGCGTGTAGGTATTGCAAGGGCGTTGGCGTTAAAGCCTAAAGTATTACTTATGGATGAACCCTTTGGTGCCCTTGATGCTTTGACTCGTGCCCATCTGCAAGACTCATTGATGAAAATTCAAGCGGATCTAAACAATACGGTCATTATGATTACCCATGATGTAGATGAAGCCGTCTTGTTGTCAGATAAAATTGTCATGATGACAAATGGGCCCGGCGCAACAATTGGTGAAGTTCTCGATATTGAACTAGAAAGACCGCGTAACCGCGTTGCGTTAGCGGATAATCCTATTTATCAAAAATACCGACAATCAGTATTAAGATTCCTATACGAAAAACAGGTGAAGGTTGAACCTTTGCAAACGTGTGAATCTGTCAATGAGTCGAATACGGGTGCAGACTTGCAGCCGCTAGAAAAAACAGCGAAAATCGCTTGATGTAAGCGAGACACCTTCCTGTCACACCATTGCCGTCAAAAGAGGGCAATGGTGTGTGGTTTAGTTCTGTCCATTTTTTGAAATGTGCTCTTACTGATGTTGATTTTTCTTAGTTAGCATAAATATATTTATTTGCACGAAGACGTGCTATGTGTTTTTTTGTAACTTTGGTTAATCTAGGCATGGGCTTACTAATTAAAATTTGAAAATGCTATGGGTTTTGATCATAAAAGTATCGATCTGTTTACTCTCTCCCAGTTTATCTCCAATGTTGATATGAGCTCGGAAGGGTTATTAAGAATGGTGCTTAACGTTATAGATGGTGTTGAAGCCATTGTTTGCGCAAAAGATGTTTCTGGACGTCACTATCTCGTCAACAGTTATTATGAAAAAGCGATAGGTGTTTCGCCTCATGAAGTATTGGGTAAAACGGACGCCGAAATATTTTGGTTTAATCCTGAAGTGGCTCAGGCAATACGAGAAAAAGACTTACAAGTAATAGAAGGCAAGCAAGTCGTCTTCTTTGAAGAATACTTACCTGATATTCATGGTAAATGCCGTTGGTATTATACCAATAAAGCGCCGATTTTTAATGAGATGGGTGATGTCATCGCCATAATGTGCCTAGCGATAGACATTACCAAAAAAAAAGCTGTAGAGGAAAAGCTCTACGCGGCGACTCAAGCTAAGAATACCTTTCTTGCAAAAATGAGCCATGAGATACGTACGCCGATTAGTGCTATATCTGGTTATCTAAATTTGGCGACAGAATGTGACCAAGAAACGAGTCATCACTACTTTGAGAAAATGACGAACTCTGTAGACCACCTATTGAATTTGGTGGACGATATTCTGGATCTTTCCTCTATAGAAGCGAACAAATTAAAGTTAAGTATGAAGCCCTTTGACTTAATTAATTTGCTTGATAGCGTTGTTGCTAACCTTACCCATAAAGCTAAAGACAATCATATTCAAATAGTTAAAGAGTATCGACCTATTTGTGACTGCCACCTATTCGGGGATGAAACAAGGATTAAACAGATTGTTTTTAATCTTGTTTCCAATGCGATCAAGTTCTCAAAAGATAGTTCGGTCACCGTTCGAGCAAGTATCAAACCTTCACGTTACAAAAATAAATGTAAGCTGGTTATCTTAATCAAGGATGAAGGTATTGGCATGGAATCAAATAAAAAACGGCATATATTCAAGGCGTTTGAACAATTAAAATCTTCTAGCCACTACTTTGAAGGAACAGGGCTCGGGCTATCTATCGTAAAAGAATTAACAGAAGTCATGGGTGGTAAAGTGAAGATATTCACAAAGCCTAATATCGGTACAATTGTTGCCGTCTCATTGCAACTTGATTCTTGCCCTGATAGTAGGTATTTAGAAGAAAACACCAAAAAGCATCGAGTTAAGAAAAATAGTTTGGCAGGGAGAAGCGTCTGTATTGTCGAGGACCAACCTTTTAACAGAGAGATATTAGAGACAATATTAAGGTTGGAAGGGGCAAATACGTTGTCTTTTCAAGATGGAAGTGACCTCGTTCAAGCGGCAGAAGAAGGGAGTTTGAATAGAGATATAGATTGTTTCTTACTTGATGTGCATATGCCTATTTTGAGTGGCCCTGAAACATTAATTAAGTTGCGTCAATATGAGTACTTTAAGGATACGCCAGCATTTATTGTAACAGCGGACGCAATTAAAAGTAATTTGGAACAACATCTTGCTGGTGGTTATAACCTAAGCGGGATATTTATAAAACCACTCAAACGGGATGATTTGGTCGAGGCGTTAAGTGGCCTGCCACAGCTTTAAAGTTTAGTGAAAATCCTCTCTTTTATCACCATAAAAAACAAATAAAGGGCACCTAATGTACCCTTTTTTTTTACTCATTATAGAGCGTAAAACAGTAGCCAATGTGTATTAATAGAATGGTAAAGTACGTCTAAATTTAACGATTTTACCACCATGCCTCGAACATTGCGCCGAAGCTAACGGTATCGGTAGTTGTGTTAGCCGATCCTTGTGGGGCAACATCTTTCTCACCAACGGTAGCATAGAAGCGAAGCATTGGACGGCTCCAAGGTAAGCCTCCTATAGAGATGTTTTGAGAAAGCGTTACTTTCCAACCATCCGTTTCGTTGCCGCTGTCTTCATCAACTAATGCATAGCCAGTTTCAATCCATGTGGAGTGAATATCGTTCCAACGATATTGAGGACGAACGATGAGGCTATATTCATTCTGATCGGTAGCGTCATCACCAGATTGGTTATAATAAGCGGCTAGGTAGTTAATATTCCAATTTTCGCCAGCACTAAATCCACCTTCATAACTGACAAATAAACTTTGGAAATCACCTTTAAGGCCCATTACTGAATTATTTGCACCGTCACCATATCGAACATGCAAGCTAGCAGAATCAAATTTAATTTGAGTACCGATTAACCATGCTGTCTCGCTATCTAGTCCCGCGCTTTCAATACCTTCATCTTCTGATGTAAAACCAAAGTGTGCGTATGCGTCAATTTTTGCAAATCCTGCATCAATGTCTTTAATCTTAGAGGTCGCGGCATATTTACCGTTGTCGTTTCCAAGGGATCCTTCATTATCGTCGACACCCCCAACAAAACCAAAGTCCAATTTTGCACCACCTAAGTCAAAATTTTTGAAACCACCCCCTTGACCATCTTCAATTGTTACATAGTAATCGTTTAAGCCTTGTTGCAATCGAGAATGGAAATCTCGACCTGCCCAAACATACAAACCTGGTTGTGAATCAAAAATGTTGGTGGCACCTGCGTAAAATCTTTTAAGGTTGACACCACCGTAGGATTCATCGCCCCATTCATCATTTGACCAATGTTCTACCATTACAGCAAGGTCCCAAATCGCGCCATTTTCAGCGGTGTACTTTTTCGCAATACCAAACTCACCACCATTGGCTTCGTTACCCAAACGACCAACAGTTTGTCCCGTACTACCAATACCGTTTACATATCGAGTATCACCATTTTGATATTGCGCACCATATCGAGCGTAACCAAAGAAAATTACATCATTTTCTTTTTCTGCCATAAGCGCTTGTAAGTCATCAATCTGCGCCTGCATATTGATAGTTTCGTTAGCGACAGCGCCAAAAGTTGTAAGAGAGGAGGCCACTGCTAGGGCGAGAGATAAAACCTTAAAGTTTTTCATGTACGGTCCTTAAATTATTGTAGGTTTTGTTATTTCGGGGGAAATATTAAGGAATGAAACGTTTGAAAAAACTCTACGGGCTCACACGTTTTAGAGGCATAAATTACATGAAACAAAATAAAACAATTAACAGTGGAGCTGATCAGTATTTACATATTAATATCAATAATTTATCTGTAGCCCTGTGACGGTTTGCGTACTCTGCAATCGCTTTCATTTCACAGCATATATGTGTTTTCGTCACATTTGTAATGGACTATATAGGTCGTTTTTTGGTCAGAGTTATGAAAAATTTCATATATTTGAGATCTTTCATGCAATTTATGAGTTTATAAATATAAATGAATCATAATATCTCCATAGAACATCTGAAAACTATGTTTAGATATTCTATGTTTGGTTCTTTAAGCTCGTGAATTGGCGATGAAGTGGTTGAAATTATAGATTAACTAATTAGATGTGATGTAATTTAAATAATTGCATTTAAATCTTAATGTATTAAAAAATAATATTTTCCTTATAATGAGGGTATTTTATGTAAATTTATTCTTTATATATAATAGGTTGCATGGAGTTGTCATATTTCATGAAACAAAGGTAAATTAAAATAAGTAGACGATGAAGGTATTTTTACTGAGTTGTTGTTATATATATGAATTTTCGTTGTTGTTGGTTGGTGTATACAATTGAAGTTGTTTCATTAGCTTCATAATATTAATTTTTCGTGATTTAAATCTATTTTTTTATTTGTATCTATTACTATTATGGTTTCTCCAACGCCTGTTTAAACACATTTTTACTACCTATAACAGGAGTGAGCAAAACGATAAGCAATGTCGAATTTGGTGAGCTTTAGGTTGTACCTAGTCGAAAGAACAGTGTTGGATTGCAATACAAAGTAAATCTCAAGCCTTTTCTAGCAATGATTAGCCTATCTCTGGGCAGCAGAACCAGCAGTATATGCTTTGTGAACTCCACACAGTTAAGGGGCACTTTAGTGCCCCATTTATTGTGCTTCCGAAAGTAAAACTTTTCAGTACTTTTCATGAAACAGAATGATTATCCAAACTTTATTCTGACCTTTTATCAGTTAATTTATTGTTATTAAAAAAGTTTTTATCTTTCTCGTGAGTTTTTATCTGAGTGAGATCCATGAAACAGTTTCATGGGAGGATGGTTTCCTGTCGGTGTTTTCAAGCTTTTGATGCTCCAATTTGTCACCTTAATTTCAATGTGATCCAGTTCACTAATCGCCATTTTGATTGCTCTATTATCCGTAACATGAAAGCGGTTTCCAATTTGAATGCATGACATAGGGAGGGGCAAAATGATGGCAACAATTAGAGACGTATCTGAATTCGCTGGTGTCTCTCAAGCGACAGTATCAAGAGTGGTTAATGGTTCTACCAGAGTAAGCCATGACAAAAAAATGTCGGTAGAAAAAGCGATTAAGAAACTTGGTTATCGCCCAAATTCTATTGCACAGGCATTGGCGTCTAGTCGAACGGGCAGTATTGGAGTTGTCGTTCCTGAATTGGCAGGTTTCTATTCTGGCATGCTTCAAGCAATAGAGGATCAGCTGCGTCGTTTTGGTTATCACCTGGTGGTGACGGCCGGTTCTAATGACGAAGAGGGTCAAAAACAGGCGATAGACTTTTTGCTAAGCCGACGTGTCGACGCGCTCATTCTACATACTCAGGATGTTTCCGACGACTATCTAATTGACCTAGAAACTCAGGGTATTCAGCTTGCCCTTGTGAACCGCCTTGTTCCAGAACTGAATAATAGCTGTATAGAACTCGATAACGAGTTGGGTGCAAATATCGCGACAAAATACCTTATTGATATGGGGCATCGTGAAATCGCGTGTATTACGGGTCCTCTGTCTAAATCAGATGCGCGAGGTCGTTTGCAAGGTTACCGCGAGGCGCTAGAAGAAGCGGGTATTGAATACAGTGAATCACGCGTAGTTGAAGCGGGATTTACAGAAGAAACAGGTGCAAGCGCCATGAACAAGCTTCTTAACCGTGATTGCCGTTTTAGTGCGGTCTTTGCGGCAAATGACCACATGGCTTTTGGCGCTTTTGGAGAGATGAAAAAAGCCAGTTTATTAGTCCCGGAGGATGTATCTCTTGTTGGTTTCGACAACATTTTATTTGCCCGTTACCTGACTCCAGGGCTTACAACGATCGATTTTCCAATAGAACAGATGAGTACTGAAGCGGTGCAATTAATCCTTCAAAAACTCATTAAAAAGAAAACAGAAGTAGATTTTAAACTTTCCCCCTCTTTAGTGATTAGAGAGTCGGTGAAAAAACTCACAGCTAATTTATAATAATGAAGGATTATAAGATGAACCTTAAGACTCTTACCCTATCCAGTGCGGTTGCTTTAGGACTCGCAGCAACAGCAAATGCCTCTGATGCCGATATTCGTTTTGATGGATTTCCAGATTTCGATAGCAGCTTGAAGGTTATCCTTCCTGACTTTGAAAAGCAGTCGGGTATCAAAGTAGATTATTTGATGAACAACCACGGTGACCACCACACTAAGTTAACCACTAACTTGGCAACGGGTTCTGGAGCCGGTGACGTTATTGTGGTTGATGTAGAAAAAATTGGTCCTTTCGTTGCTTCTGGTGGGCTTGTTAATCTCTCTGAACAGTATGGTGCAGACAAGTATGCTGATCGCTTTGCTCCTTACGCTTGGACTCAAGGCAAAGGTGGTGACGGCGATGTGTACGGTATTCCGGTCGACTTAGGTCCTGGTGTGATGTACTACCGCACCGACATTCTTGCTAACGAAGGCGTGAAGCAAGATGCAGTAATTAAAGATTGGGATTCTTACATTGAGTACGGTAAGAAACTAAAGCAAGACGATATCTATCTTATCGCTTCAGCGGCAGACGTAGCACAAGCAATTATTTTCACTACTGTTCCTGAAGGTGAAGGTCTTTACTTTGATAAAGATGGTAAGCCAGTCGTAACCTCAGAGCGTTTTGTTCATGCATTTGAAGTGGCTAAGCAGATCCGCGATAACGGCTTGGACGCGCGTATTACAGCATGGTCAAACGAGTGGTATGAAGGTTTCCGTAACGGTACGTTTGCTACTCAGCTTTCTGGCGCATGGCTTCTAGGTCATCTACAAAATTGGATTGCACCAGAAACTAAAGGTAAGTGGGGTGTGTCAAACCTTCCTGATGGAATCTATGGCAGTTGGGGTGGTTCATTCCTATCAATTCCGAAACAATCTGAGAAGCAAGATGAAGCTTGGAAGCTTATTGAATACATGACAACGAATCGTGATGTTCAGCTTAAGCACTTCGAAACGATTACTGCATTCCCTGCAAATATCACAACCTATGATGATGAACTATTTAATGAGGAAGTTGAATTCTTGGGTGGTCAAAAGGCTCGTCAGTTGTTTGCTGAAGTTGCGAAGAATATCAAGCCAGTAGAACCAGGCCGTGGTGATCATGTCGCTCGTTCAATTATCTTAGAAAACGCATTAATGGAAGTACTTGATGAAGGTAAAGACATCAAAACGGCGCTTAGCGAAGCTGAACGTCTAATCCTACGTCGTACCCGTAACCTTAAGTAATTATTAGTAAATTTAAGAGGCGCATTGTCCATTAGAGACAGGCGCCTCTACCTAGTGAGGTCGTTATTATGAGTCAGACAATGAAAGAAACAGTATTGTCGAATCAGGAGGAACTTTCTGAGAAGGAAGGGTTTCTTTCACGGTTAAACGTGAAAGCGCTTACACCGTATGGTTTTCTTTTGCCTTTTTTAATAATTTTTTCTGTTTTTGGTATTTTTCCGTTGCTCTTTTCCGTTTTTCTATCGTTCCATGCATGGAACCCAGTAGAAGGGATAGCCGCAATGGAATTTGTGGGTTTTGAGAACTACAGCATTGCATTAACAGACCCGTGGCTATGGCGTTCTCTTAAGAATACTTTCTGGCTAGCAATTACCTCTGGTGTCGCACAACATCTTGTTGCGATTCCGGTTGCGTACATCTTAGTTTCTCTTGGGGATAGGTTGCGTCACTGGCTGACGTCTGCCTATTTCTTACCGTACATTACGTCAACTGTAGCGGCGTCTCTGATTTTCTTTAACATGTATTCACCGAACTCAGGCGTAATCAACCAAGCATTAATGGGTTTGGCTGACAGTACATTGCTTGGTTGGGCGTTTGCGTGGGTAAACAACTACCAACCCATACGTTGGTTGGATGATGCCTCATTTATCAAACCGTCTATTGCTATCGTTGTCTTCTGGAAATATACCGGTTTCAATATCGTGCTTTATACGACAGGGTTAATGACCATACCAAAAGATATCTTAGAGGCAGCAAGAATGGATGGTGCAAATGCGCTGCATCGATTTTGGTATGTTTCATTACCGATGATTCGTCCGTTTGTTTTTTTTGCCGTCACGATGACTATCATTGGTAATTTGCAGTTGTTTGAAGAACCGTTTGTATTGACGAAAGGTCTTGGTGGTACAGGGCAGGCTGGTTTAACAATATCTATGTATTTATACAAAGTAGGTTGGGAGTGGCTAGAGATGGGAACGGCATCTGCAATTTCATGGTTGTTATTCGCACTTATTGCATTCTTCACAACGATTCAGTTTGTGTTATTTGGTAAAAAAGGCTTAGGGGAGCAATAAAATGAAATTAAGTGCACTAAAGCCAAGTTCTGACGTTTCAGAGCTAATCACAAAAATTTTATTGGCTGCGCTAGCCGCCATTCTTATCGTGTCTGCGTTGATTACGGTATTCCCGTTTTTGTGGTCTGCATTGTTGTCTACTCGCGACCGTTCCGAAATATTCGGTTCTGGCATAAGCCTAATGATGGGTGACAGCCTCGCGATTAACTACGATAAATTATTGGAAATAATGCCATTTTGGCAGGCAATGTTTAACAGTATCTATGTTGCCTTTCTTGGTACGACTATTTCGCTGCTATTTTGTAGTATGGGTGGATATGCGTTTGCCGTATTTAAGTTTAGAGGCAAGAATGTTCTATTTGGTATGTTAGTTGGGTCAATGATGATTCCACCTGTGTTAAGCCTTATACCTTATTTCATGATCGTGAAATTTCTGGGTTTAATGGATAACCATATGGCGGTGTGGTTACCGTTTACTACAACTCCGTTTGGTATCTTTCTAATGCGACAGCATGTTATTGCCTCTATTCCTAAAGAGCTATTAGAAGCTTCTAAGTTAGACGGCGCAGGCGAATTTAGAACCTATTGGAGTGTTGTGCTTCCGTTGATGAGATCAGCGCTTGCGACATTAGCCATCGTTCAGTTTGTATTTTTCTGGAACTCATTCATGCAACCGCTCGTTGTGCTTACATCGCCAGAGAATTACGTAATTACTCAGGCATTGAGAAGTGTGCAAGGGATACCAAACACCCCGTGGGGAGCGGTAATGCTAGGAACCACAATCTCGATATTACCACTTGTCACTGCTTATCTGTTTGCATCTAAACAGATGATAAGTGGGTTAACTTCTGGCGCAGTGAAAGGGTAATTCATTGCGAATTGAACCCGAATAATGACTAATTAATGCAAGGCGAGTGCAAAGCTCATAGAGAACGACACTCGTAAGCGGAGAAATATAATTATGGCAAATGTAGAATTTAGAAATATCAAAAAATCCTTCGGCGATGTTGATGTAGTAAAACAGTTCGATTTTGAAGTAGAAGATGGCGAGTTTGTTGTATTTTTAGGGCCATCTGGTTGTGGAAAATCAACCACGCTACGCATGCTTGCTGGCTTAGAGAGCATCACCTCCGGCGAGATTTATGTTGGTGGTAAGTTGATGAATAAGATAGATGCTAAAGATCGTGATTTAGCGATGGTATTTCAAAGCTACGCACTATACCCCCATATGACGGTCTACGAAAATATTGCCTTTGCCCTCAAGCTAAAAGGAATGGCAAAAGCAGACATAGATACGGAGGTTCGCAAGGCAACTAAAATGCTTGAACTTGATCCGCTATTAGACCGTAAACCGAAAGAACTGTCTGGGGGTCAACGTCAACGTGTCGCGATGGGACGTGCAATGGTGCGTACGCCGAAAGTATTCTTGTTTGATGAGCCTTTATCTAACCTAGACGCAAAACTTCGTGGTGTGATGCGTGAAGAAATAAAACATCTTCATCGTGAACTTAAAACAACAACGATATATGTAACGCACGACCAGATTGAAGCAATGACGTTGGCGGATCGTATTGTCATTCTAAAAGATGGGTATGTTGAGCAAGTTGGTACTCCGACAGACGTATTTAAGCGCCCTGCCAATAAGTTTGTGGCTCAATTTATCGGCAATCCATCAATGAACATGTTAGATGCTAATCTTGTTGATACCGATGGCGAATGGGCTATCCAATTAGGTGATATTGTTATCCCGCTGCCTGAGCGATTTAAAACGCTGGCGACCAAGAACCTTGCGTTACACATGGGGATTCGTCCTACCGACCTTCATCTGCGTAGCGAGCAAGTCGAGCATGATCGTGTATTGCCTGTGCCCGTAGTCATTCAAGATAAAGAATTACTTGGCGCAAGCATCTTACTTAAGACGCAGGTTGCGAAGCAACAAATGATGGTAGAAACGCAAGCGGCAGTTGTTGATGTGGCAAGTGCGACACTTTACATCGATTTAGATGCGATTCATCTATTCGATGCATTAAGTGGTAAGTCACTCGCGCTATAATCTAACCGATATAAAATAATAAAATTAATAAAGGTTTAATAGTGCTGCTGTTTAGGGCAGCACCTAAGGATTTGAAATGAAATTTGGTTTTTTTGACGACAAGAAAAAAGAGTATGTAGCCACAACACCAGTGACACCGATTAAATGGAGTAACTACGTTGGCACACTAAATTTTGGCGGCATCGTTGATAGCAACGGTGGCGTGCTTCTTTGTAAAGGCGATCCTGCTCTAAACCGTATTACTAAATACGTAGCACAGATGCCTAACTCGGACTTTAAGGGTTCGACCCTATATCTGAAAGTACGCAACAAAACGGGCGATGTAGAGATCTTCTCTCCATTTTTTACGCCAACGTTGAAGCCGTTAGATAGATTCGAAAATCACACAGGGCTTTCCTATACTACGATAGTTTCTGAAGCGTTCGGCGTACGTAGTGAAGTGACCTTCTTCGTACCCAAAAACGATGACGTACTCCTGCAAGATATTAAAATCACCAATATCTCTGATGAAGAGTTACACGTTGATGTTGTACCTGTATTTGAATTTACACATTTTGATGCGCTTAAGCAGTTGCTCAATGCTGATTGGGTTCCTCAAACCATGACGTTGAATGCACACACACAAGATTCAGGTCACGTGGTACTTGAACAGTATGCTTTCATGAAGCGTGATTACGCCGTTAACTTAATGACGGCGGACCGTGTGGCCACATCATTTGATGGCGATCGCCAACAGTTTCTTGGTGACTTTGGTTATGGAAGTTGGGCTGCGCCAATGGCCTTGCAAAAGGATGAATTAGGTAATACAGAGTGTCTACGCGGCGATAATATTGGTGCGTTAAATCTAAGGTTAGGTTGGCTTGGCAAGGGGGCAACAGAAAGAACGGTGGTCCAGTTGACTCAAAAATCGACGCTAAGTGAAGCGACGGAAATGATGGCAAAATATCGCATTCATAGCAATGTCGATAACGCTTTTTCTGAACTCTCTTCTGATTGGGACGTTTATTTAGATACTCTTCAGGTTAATACGCCAGATGAATCGATGAATTCGATGTTAAATATCCACAATCCACGTCAGTGTCATACCACCAAAAATTGGTCTCGTTATCTGTCGTTGTATCAACTCGGTTATGGAGCACGTGGTATCGGCTTCCGTGATTCATCTCAAGATACCCTTGGTGTGATTGCGCATATGCCCGAAGAAGCCCGTGAATTTATCGAACGTTTGCTCTCGGTCCAGAAGCGAGATGGGTCGGCAATGCACCAGTTTTTCCCTTCTACTATGGAAGCCAACGAAGGTGATTCAAGAGAAGAAGAAGACCGTCCGAGTTATTATGGTGATGACCATTTATGGATCATATACGCGGTAACGCAGTATGTAAAAGAGACAGGTAATAGTGAGTTTTTGAATAAGATTATCCCTTTCTATGAGAAAGACAGCAAGAATACACCTCTAGAGAAAGGAACGGTGTGGAACCATCTATGTCGATCCATTGAATTTACTCGTACCAATACGGGGTCACATGGTTTGCCTCTGCTTGGTTTTGCAGATTGGAACGACACCGTCAATCTGCCAACGGGTGCAGAATCACTTATGGTGGCAAACATGTACGGCAAGGCGTTGCTCGATATGCTTGACCTCTGCAAATTGCGACGTGACTTACAACTCAGTGAAGAGTTTTGCGCACAATATAAACATATGCAAAAAGTGGTGAATGATCACGGTTGGGATGGTGAATGGTATGTCCGTTATTATGATGAAAATAGCGCGCCAATTGGCTCACACAGCAATGAACAAGGTCAAATATATACAAATGGGCAGAGCTGGCCGGTTATCTCTGGTTTTGCTACAGATGAGAGAGCAGAGCAGGCGCTTGATTCTGTTAACAGAAAGCTAAATACAGCCAATGGAATTAAGCTCTCTACGCCGGGATATAATGGGTTTGAACCTCGCTTAGGTGGTGTATCAACTTATCCTCCCGGAGCAAAAGAGAACGGTGGCATTTTTCTACACTCTAACCCTTGGGTGATGATTGCTGAAGCAAAAATGGGCAATGGCGAGCGCGCGTATGAATACTACCGCCAGATTAACCCTGCATCGAAAAACGATGATTTGAATACATTTGAAACCGAACCATATTGCTATCCACAAAATATATTAGGTGACGAACATAAGCAATTTGGTTTAGGTCGAAATGCGTGGCTTTCGGGTACCTCAGCGTGGACATATGTTGCGGGTACTCAATGGATACTTGGTGTAAGACCTGAAGTGGATGGTTTGCTTGTCGACCCATGTATTCCGGCTAATTGGCCAGAGTTTACGATGAAACGTAAATTTAGAGGCGCAACCTATTGTATTCATGTCTCTAACCCTGACTCTGTTTGTAAAGGGGTTCGCGAAATGCGTGTCGATGGTGTACGTATTGAAGGTAATAAAGCGCCTGTATTCACCACTGGTGAACACAAAATTGATGTAATACTTGGTTAATTAAATTAGACGCACTCACTGCTTATAGACCGTGTTTACAATGAACAGAGAGTGCGCCTATCAAATCTACATTAGGTTTTGATGATGAGAAATACGATTCCATACACAAGTTTTACTGGTGTTTCAGAACAGATTTGTGCACAAGGTAATGCGGTAGAATTTATTCAGCCGTGGTATTCGCCAATTTCGACCACACCGAATAATACTGGTATGGCTGTTGGTGGTATAGGGAGTACCTTTACATTAACCCCTTTAGGTAATACGCCTAGTTTTGCTTTTATCCCCGGCATTTATATTGATAACAACGATAACCAGTTTAACTTTAACGATTTTTTCGTCTCGGTCGCAGATGAAATTAGCACAGACAAACTTGCTATTGCACACCTAGAAAAACTCGCGCAACATCTTCATTTTTATCCCGCCCTTTTCCAAGGGAAGATACTTGACACATCCACATCAGAGCGTGCATTAAGCGGATTAATACGGGCAGTAAAATCGGGTGATTTTTATGCAGAAAACCAACCGCAGTTCGTAAAGTGGGCCATTGAGTTCACCACGAAAACTCAAGCAGAAATAGCAGCAGATCCCCACTCGACAAGGACACAGTTATTCGTTGCCTTGGACTTTTTCAACGGTTTGATCATCAATAACAGTGCAAAAAGAGTGTCGCTTACTGCTCAGTCGGATCGCAAGGGGATTGACGCTATAGCAGAACATGAGATTGAGTATCAGGTTCTGTATCCTATGGCTCAGTATCGTTACTCTGCGTTCAGTGAGATTAACATTCAACGAAAGGTGGTATCACCTATTGTTCGTGGCGATAAAAGATTGTGCTCTTTGCCTATCCACTGGAATGAATTTGAAGTGACGAACTTATCAGACAAACCTAAGACGGTTACCTTAGTTCAGTCACTAAAAAACCTTATCGGTTCAACTTATGTTAAGCAGCGACCAGGCGTTCAAGATTCGGCTTGCACGCTTACGCAAAATCCTGTGAAGCAATCTCATATTAGTTATGAAGTTCAGGTTGGACGAACACACGGTTTTTCTGGTGTGAGGTTAGCAAATCAATCACCCTATCAGTCCGATGTCGATGGCGAAGTGTTATTTGGTGCTCAGACAGAGCGGTCACTACTGAAAAACCGATCGATTACAGTATCAACTAAGCCGTCGGTATATTCTGTCAATGAAAACGGAGCCGTAATCGATGCCTTAAATACTGGTCGAGTTAACGCGCATTTCGACAGCGGTATCTACAGTGGGCGAGAGGCGCTTTCGGCATTGGTAACGGTTCAGTTAGATCTGGAACCTAATCAGTCGTTAAGTGTTCGATTTGTTCAAGTAATGGACCACAATAAAATATTGTTGCAAGACTGGCAAAGCGAAAAAGCCTATAGTCAGTTTTATCAAAAAGCGCACCGTTCTGTCGCTATTATGGAAGAGGTGCTACCAAGTATAGACGCCATTGAACAGCGCATAATCACTGAGCAGATCCATTACCTAGATCAGGCTAAAAATGCGATAGGGGATAACGCTTCTGCGGTAAGTTTTGCGACCATGGCGATGAATACGCTGTCATTTCTTGCTGAATCGACGGTATGGGATGTGAAAGATAAGTTCCTAGTGAAAGAGTGTGTAGATTATCCATTCTTCAATTCTCTGGATGTCTATTTTTATGGTTCGTTTGCGTTGCTTTATCTGTTACCAGAGCTCGACGGTTGTGTAATGAAAGAGTTCTCCAACGGGATTCTTGCTGAAGATGTAACCAAGCGTCGTTTTTGGGAGTATGAAGACAAACCACATGCAGAGCTTATCGATGCCAAATATGAAGGGGTAAGGGCAATACGTGGTGCGGTGATACATGATCTTGGTAGCCCTTTTGATATTCAACCAGACGCTTACACTTGGCACAATGTAAAGGAATGGAAAGATCTCGCGCCAAAATATGTGTTAATGGTTTATCGTCATTTCAAACAAACGAATGATTATTCTGTTGTTGAATCCTGCTGGCAAGCAGTAAAAGAGAGCATAGAATACCTGACTAATTTGATTGAAGAAGGGGATGCATTGCCACTAACAAGAGGAACAGATGACACCTTTGATAACCTAGCCTCGCATGGTATATCGGTATACTGCGCGAGTCTTTGGGTAGCCGGCCTTTATGCGGGAGCGGAGTTAGCGAAGTTGATGGGCCAAGAGGAGTTTGAGATCGAATATAGTGATCGTGCTGATAAAGCATTGTCAGTGCTAGAACAAGGTCTGTGGGATGAGCAGAAAGGGTATTTTCACTTTTATATTACTCCAATTCAAACCAAACACTTAACGGGAACAGGTTTTCAAGAACTGGCGACGATTGGGTTACACCTAACAGGTAACCGTGTGGTCGATAAAGATATCCTAAATGAGTATCTTGATGGCGTACATACAAACTCAAATGAGAGCAAAGTACAATCGAGATACCAAGCTAAACGACTTCTTGCAGACATCGCTCCGCTGGCGTTTACTAGTGAGTATAATACCATTATTGAGATGGACTCGGATAATAGCTTTGGAGACGCTTTGCTTGCGGATAGTTACCTTAAGTTATTGGGTTTAAATGGTTTGTTTAGTCAAGATAAAGTTGAACGAGCCTTAGATTATGTTTACGAGACGAACTATAAAATAAACAGCCCTAAACTCGGTGTCGCCAACATGACCTTGGCAAACGGCATGCCGCACGACGCATTTCAGGCTCAAGATGTCTGGATAGGAGTGCAGTTTAGTGTCGCTTCAGCTCTAAGACTGAGCGGCAAAAATGATCAAGCCGTTGAATTGATGGATACCGTCTATGACGCTCTATATCATCAATCAAAAATTCCATTTGCCGCACCAGAAGGATTTAATTGTTCTGTGACCGTATCAGTCGATGATTTGGTCTCTGAGTTTTCAATCTCTAGTACTGTGGCGAATGATTGGCACACCCACTTATGTAAAACGGAATGTTTGTTACCGGATCAACGAGTAAATCCATTTATTACTTCTGAAATAGACACCTTTAGTAAATTGGTCTCCCCAATCATTGACTCGGGACATGTGGCGAGTTTGCATGTTTGGTTGCAGAATACGGGATTGAAATACACAGCAGGACGTTACTTCAGACCGGGAATGATATTTGCGTATTTACCAGAAGCATTGCAATAATGCCAAACAACGTAAATATGTAAGTTTTTGTTAAGTGAAAGCAAACGCTGTTGGTTAAAAGTACCACCGATTAAGGTGGTACTTTTAATACCAATCTGGGAAGTTAGCGATTCACAAACTTACTAGAACGAATATTTAATCGTCTAATTTCTCAAGGATCGCGTTGTCTGACGTACGATCAAATCTATCGGTGGCAACCTATCTTCATGTCGATCCCCGCTTAAGAAATTTAAGATAGAGTTGGCAGAAACGGTCCCAATCTCCTCTATTGGTTGTCTTAATGTGGTTAAGCCCGGCGTGAAGTATTGCGAGGTAGGTAAATCATCTAAACCAATCACTGAGATATCATCAGGTACGTTAAGACCGTGGTCATGGATGGCTTTAATTACACCATATGCACTGAGATCATTCGCGGCGAATATTGCCGTGACTTTGGCTTTTTCATCGTTGAGTAATTCAACCGTTTGTTTATAAGCGAGAGCCGAACTGAAATCGCCCTGTTTTATTAGCCTTTGGTTCGGTCTTAGTCCGGCTTCTTTCAAGGCTCTTTTATACCCATCAAATCGATGCAGTGAATCAGGCTGAGATGCAAGGCCTTTTATGTGTCCAATGTTTGAATGACCAAGCTGAAGTAGGTGAAGTGTGGCCATATACCCGGCTAACTCGTTATCAATGTTAATACAGCGTATTTTGCTTGCCTTTACATCATAACCTACGGCAACAATAGGTATTTCATTTGAAAATTCAATCAGTTGATTGTTCGTCAAGTTACCAGTGACTATAATGAGACCATCGATATTTTGCTGTTTGAGGCTTGTTAATGCATAAGTTTCAAGTTTCTTATCCCAGTGGCCCGAGGCAATAGTTAATTGATATCCCTGCGAAATAAGCACTTTTTCCATATCATTTAAAATTTGACTGGTGAACGGGCTATCGGGATGTTGAACGAGTGCCCCAATCGTCATCGAACGACGATTGCCAGTATTTGCAGGTTGATAAACGGGTTTGTAATCTAATGCGTTGATGGCATCTTCAATCTTATGGCTTTTTTCATCTGAAACAAACGTCGTTCTATTTAAGAATCGAGAAACAGTGGCGGGAGATACGCCGGCAAGTTTAGCCACATCATATACGGTAGCGGTTTCTTTTTTCTTTCTCATAATAAATAGCCTAAATAAAGTGATTACTTATGAATTACCGTTGATGATTTTATCACAAAGCATTCAATTTTGGGTAAAAATACATTGAACATTCGTTCATTTTTACGATGATAGGCTTAACAAATTTTTGTTTTGTGTGACGTGTTCATATTTTTTATTAAACCGTTATGAAACCCTTATTTTTACGGGCACTAGTGCGCAGATTAATTTGTTTAACATTATGTATTTAAACTATTTTTGATGTAATTTTTGTGCAGAAAATTGGGTTGTGGCAGTTTTGTTTCATAGATATTTTGAGTGGTAATTATGTGAGCCTTGATAAGGAAAGTAGAGGTGGTTTTATGGGTTAATAGCGGAAATACTTGTCGTCGAGCTATAAAAGTGAAAAGTTTATCTATTGTATCTAGGATATATCTAGGATTCGTATTATTAATATCAATTATGGTATTAATATCGTGGTTTAGTTTGGATTTAATCAAGGAATCCGCGGGCAGGATGGAGAAGATTAATAATGAATCCACGCCATTAGTCGTCCATTCAAGCCAATTGAAAGTGGCCTTGCTCAATATTAATCGCAGTTTAACACCTTACTTATTCATTTCTTATATTGATGAATTAGAGCAAGCGAATAAAGCGATTGAATCGTCGATTAGTAAATATCACAATGAATTGGAATGGTTTATTCAACATGCCGATGTAAATAGTGAACTTAATCAATATGTTGATGCTATTGCATCGAGTAGTAAATGGGTTACTGAACACTTTAATGATGTGACGACTACTCACGCTCAGTTTATCGATATCAACGAACAAAGCCTTTACGCACAATCTGATGCAGCGATGCTTTTACTGCAGGTAAGCAATGAGTTACAAGCCCAATTATCTCGTTCAGGAACCGATAAGACAGTAATAGAACAGTTGCTAAGTCAAGTAGGTTTGATTGAATCTCAATCTAAGGTGATTTTTTCGTTAAAAGACCCATTAGAACTTAAACCTGAGGCGAAAAATTTTAAACGAAGAGAGCAGGTGTACATCGAGTTGTTACAGAAGGTTCAGAAGAATAATCCTGAGATGTATTCAAATCTAAAAGGGGGATTGGATGCCGTTCAATCATTGGTTTTCTCTGAAACTGGATCGGTCATCCTCTACCTTCAGTCGATAGGGTTGAATAATCGTACTCATACTCTACGGTTAGAACTAGAAGCAGAGTTAGACAATCAATTACAAGATATTGAAACGATGGCAATATTTGCCACAGACAACGCCAATTCTTTGTTTGAAATATCAAAGCGTCAGCTTAAGCAGTCGACTCTCTACATTATTATCGCAGTGTTGACCGCGATATCGTTAGCGTGTGTTATCGGCTGGGTTGTCGCGCGATCAATCAAAGTGCCGAGCAGACAAATAAACGGCGCTTTGGATGACGTAGCCAATAAAAACCTTGCAGTACGAGTGCGCTATCAAGCTCACAATGAGTTAGGGCAGGTCGCGAGAAAGGTTAATTTGATGATTGAGCAACTCTCAACGGTTATAAACCAATTGAGTATGTCATCGAATAATCTCAATGAAGCATCGACAGAAAATCAGACAACGAGTGATAGTCTTAGTTTTGCGATCGAAGAGCAAACCGCGCAGATCTTACAAGTGGCTTCCGCAATGGAAGAGATAGAACACGCCGTGGTTGAGATTGCGAACGCCTCGAATGACTCATTTAATTTGGTGACCAATGCAGTTGCCTGTTCGGACAAAGGCAAGGCATTAATGGACGTTAACGTTCAACTTATTGAGCAACTTTCGAGTCAATTAGCGAGTTCGACAGAAAGCATCCAACAGTTGGCAATGGAGAGTGCAAGTATAGGTTCGATACTTGATGTTATTTCAAACATTTCAGAGCAGACCAATTTGTTGGCCTTGAACGCGGCGATCGAGGCGGCAAGAGCGGGGGAACAAGGACGAGGTTTTGCTGTTGTGGCAGACGAGGTGCGAGTACTCGCTTCAAAGACGACAAGCTCGACGGTAGAAATAAAACAAAAAATAGATTCTTTAAAGCAAAGTGCTGAGGTCACGGTATTCAAAATTGCCTCATGTAGTGATTATATGAACGAATACAGTGGGCATGCCGATGGGGTAAATTTAGCGTTATCAGAGGTACATCAATTTCTAGGTAAAATAGAAGAGAGTAGTCATCAGATAGCGGCTGCGACAAACCAACATAAACTCGCCGCGACAGAGGTCACTACAAACGTTGCACATATTCACGGGTTAGCACAAGACACGACTCAGAGTGCACATAGCTTAGTTCTATTAAGTGAAAAATTGGAAAAAATGGCTGAAAAGCAATCTGATTTAACAAAATCGTTTCACTTATAGCGAAGTTTTCATTTTTGTTGGGCTTAGATAAAGCGTAAAAACCCCGATTTTTAAAGGGTTACAAGTGCGTTATAACCAAATAGTACCTCTTAATAGTTATTTCTTATTGAATAAATTGGTGTTATCTATTTGTAAAATCAGTAAATTAGGTAACAATATAGTTTATAGGTTGAAAGATGTTATTCGCTAGTTTTGATTAATTAATACGAGCTTTCGGATAGATACATGCTAGATAGGTTTGAGGAGAGAAGTAATGGAAACACTAAAAGTTAAAGACTATATGGATAATCACGCGGTTAAGTTTAGCCCTGAAATGTCTCTTTCTGCCGCGCTAGACAAAGTCATGAAATCAAACCATATGGGTGGTCCTGTTGTCGACGCCGATGGAAAGGTTATAGGATTCATTTCAGAGCAGGATTTATTAGCGAATTTAATGAAGGTAGCGTATACCAGCCAAGAAACGCATATTGTTAGTGATTGCATGTATAAAGAGGTTCTTTCTGTCAGTCCAGATCTCGGTATATTTGAATTGGCGGCGATGATGAAAGTCGGAAAACCGAAAGTTTATCCTGTTGTAGACAAAGGGAAGTTACTTGGGATTATTACTCGGCGCGATGTGTTAACCGCGATTGGTAAGGCGTTAGAGACGAGTTTCAAAAATCAGCTTTAAAGGTATCAAAAAACAGAAGGCGCATTAAGCGCCTTCTGTTTTTTGATATGAACGTAAAAGGAAGATGAATGAGTACACAAACCGCGAAATTTGTTGAAGGTTCAACGATGAGACACATTTTGGTGATGTCTGGAACCGCTTCAATAGGTTTAATGGCGCTGTTTGTGGTTGATCTGATGGATATGTTGTTTATCAGTATGTTAGGTCAGGTAGAGTTGGCGGCCGCTGTAGGGTTTGCGGGCACATTGACCTTTTTTTCTACCTCGGTTTCTATTGGTTCTTCTATTGCTATGGGGGCGCTCGTCTCTAAAGCGTTAGGGGCCAAAAAAAGGCAATATGCCAGGCAGATTGCCGCGAGCACGCTGGTGGTCGCTTTTGTTGTCAGTGTTGTCGTAACCAGTATTATGTTCGTTAATATATCTGAATTGTTGGCCGCCATCGGGGCAACAGGCTTTGCGGCAGAACGCGCAGAAGCTTACTTGCAGATTCTGTTGCCTAGTAGTCCATTTATAGCATTGGCTATGGTTGCAGGTGCTGGGCTGCGTGCCGTCGGAGATGCAAAACGCTCGATGTGGGCAACGTTAGCTGGTGGAATAATCAACGCCATTTTAGATCCTTTATTTATCTTCGGTTTTGGTTGGAATGTAGAGGGAGCCGCCGCCGCGTCAGTCATGGCACGTTTTACTGTGCTTGTCTTTTCGATGGTTCCTCTGGTCCGAATTCATGATCTGGTTGGGCGACCTCAGTTTGGAATAGTGAAAGAGCATCTACCGACAATATTGGCTATCGCTCTACCTGCAATTATAACCAATACGGCAACACCCATTGGTAATGCGATTGTCACCACAAACATTGCCCAATTCGGCGAAAACTTCGTAGCAGGCTTTGCCGTAATCGGTCGCATAATGCCAGTTGCGTTTGCTGTGATCTTTGCGCTTTCGGGTGCGGTAGGGCCAATTATTGGTCAAAACTACGGTGCAGGGCGGTTAGATAGAGTGAAAGAGACGCTCTACAACGCGCTTATTTTTGTCACTATTTATTGTATATCGGTTACCGCTATTCTCTATATGGCCCAAGGTTTGATCATCTCAAGTTTTTCTTTAACCGGAGATGCAGCGATATTGGTTTCCGCATTCTGTTCCTTTGTTGCCTTAACGTTCGTATTTAACGGGGCGCTATTCGTCGCCAATGCGTCGTTCAATAATCTGGGTAAACCTTTCTATTCAACCAGTTTAAATCTAGGTAAAGCGACGCTAGGTACGTTGCCATTTGTGTACTTTGGTGCGCAGTGGTTTGGTGCTCTTGGGGTCATTTATGGTCAAGCAGCAGGTAGTATTTTATTTGGAATCATCGGAATCATCGGAATCATCGTTTTGCGTAAACATATAGGTGATTTGATGACCGATGTTATCGTCGATGTTGATGCGATCGACCCCGCAGTGAAGTGCGTTACAATGACGCCATTTAGCTCGACGGATGTGGTTGCTGCTGAAGAACTTCCTGTCCAACAGTTTGATTTAGCGTCGAGAAATCAAAATGTAAACTGACGTGTGTCATGATATATATGTTTTTTAATGAATTTTATTGTTGAATTGTAGGAAGTTTGATCTACGACTACAAATTGAGTCAAGGAATTGCCACATAATGAACGCAGATTGATCGGCGCCAGCCGGTCTTAATTTTTGGAATCTGTAAGATGGAATTGTAACCACGCTATGCGACAATATATGAAATATCTCATCCCTTTGATCATCCCTCTATTTATTTTAGTTTTACCTTTATCAGCATTTCCTTTTGACGGTATGACAATAATTCAACAGCGTGTAATTGCTATCTTTTTGCTTGCTGCTTTGTGCTGGGTTTTCGAACCAATCCCTATCTACGCAACCTCGGTTGTTATTATTGTTCTGGAGCTATTGTTGCTCTCAAATAAGGGGATTATCTTTTTTCGTCTTGGAGAAGGCACACCAGAGTTTGGAACACTACTGAACTACAAAGACATTATGGCGACGTTTGCTAGCCCAATCATTATGCTCTTTTTAGGTGGTTTTTTCCTTGCTATGGCAGCCACTAAATATCGTTTAGATGTCAACTTAGCTCGTGTGTTGCTTAAGCCATTTGGTTCAGACCCTAAGTATGTGATGCTTGGTTTGATGCTTATCACTGGCATCTTCTCCATGTTCATGTCCAATACGGCGACGACGGCGATGATGTTATCTATTCTAACGCCTGTTATTGCTGTATTTAGTCGAAATGACCCAGGTCGAATCGCCTTTGCACTTTGTATTCCGGTTGCGGCAAATATTGGTGGTATCGGTACGCCTATTGGTACCCCGCCTAACGCTATTGCGCTGAAATACTTGGTCGGTGACAACCTGATCACGTTTGGTGAGTGGATGACATTTGGTGTACCGTTCGTCATCATTATGATGGCACTGGCTTGGTTCTTAATTAATAAGCTTTATGGTGCGGATACGAAGTCGATCGACTTGAATATTAAAGGTAAATTCCTTAAAACACCAAAAGCGATCACGGTATATATCACGTTTGGTACAACAATTGTGCTTTGGTTGATGGGGTCCTCTCACGGAATGAACTCTTATACCGTTGCCTTGATTCCCGTCGCGATTTTCTCGATTACCGGCATTATCAATAAAGAAGATCTTAAGAAAATTTCATGGGATGTTTTATGGTTGGTATCCGGTGGTATTGCATTAGGCCTTGCTTTAGATAAGACAGGTCTTGCTAGGCTTATGGTGCACAGTATTCCGTTTGATGAATACTCACCATATATTGTTCTATTCGGTGCGGCATTCCTCTGTTTAACTATGGCAAACTTCATGTCACATACGGCAACCGCTAACTTGTTGATGCCAATCATGGCAGCACTGGGTGCTTCAATGACTTCTCTCGCCCCATTGGGTGGACAGATGACATTGATCCTTGTCGTTACATTTGCGGCTTCGTTAGGGATGTCTTTGCCAATTAGTACACCACCAAACGCATTAGCTCATGCAACGGGTAACGTTGAAAGTGGTCAGATGGCGAAAGTGGGTGTGATAATGGGTGTGATCGGTGTTCTAGGCAGCTTTGTTTTGGTCTGGATACTCAACGTCGTTGGTTTTATCGGATAACCTATGGATACAGAAAAGCTCACCCGTTTAGTTAGATGTTACTTTAGCCAACCTGAAAGGAGGCTAACCGTCGCTGCGGGTCGATCCATCATATTACAAGGTGGTGATAATGAGCGACTGTATTATGTTTGGAAGGGAGAAATTGAAGGCTACATTGTTGATGATGAGAGCGAAAGAGAAACGAAGATCTTCAATGGTACCGAAGGTGCCTTTTTAGGGGTTCATAGTTTTTTCTCTGAGACACTCATTGCTTCTTCAACGGTTGTAGCCAAAACCGATGTCGAACTTGCTTGGATAGATGGGCAGACGAGGGCGGTAGAGCCAGAATATTATGGCCCGTTAGCAGCTCAGTTTACACCCGTTATTGTGAGTGAATTATCGCGTCGACAGATGAGAGCAATACGGGAGTCTATCGCCAAAGAAGAGGCTTTGCAAAAGCTATATACCGCTGAGCAAATGACAACATTAGGACAACTTGCGGCAGGTATCGCCCATGAGCTTAATAATGCCGTAGGCGTATTGAGCAGTAAGACAGAGCGGATGCAGTCAGTGATCTCTCAGTTGATGGAAGAACTTCACCCTGAGGCGAGCGTCTTTTTAGAACAAGGGTTATTGCAAGGGCAGGTCGCGAGTTCCTCAGAGGTACGTAAACGTGCCAGAGAACTTGAATCAGAATTGGGTTTATCCCGTGACCTCGCCAAATCTTTAGCTCGAGCGGTACCGAGAGGTGAAGTACCTAAGCAATGGCTAGAGAACCCGAGCGAAGCCATACGTTACTGGAAAGTCGGTCGTGATTTACACGATATGCGATTAGCTGCAAGGCACTCAGTGGGTATCGTTAAATCGGTGAAGCAACTCGGTCGCTCGGATATTGATACCGATGAGTGGTTGGATATAAACGAATCGATCAACAAAGCTATCGCTTTATTACAAAGCGACTTACGAAGAGTGTCAGTACATCTTAGCCCTGCCAATCTTCCGAAGTTTAAAGGTTCGTCTACTGAATTGGTTCAGATTTGGGCGAATATTATGAAAAATGCTTGTGATGCAATGGAAGATACGGCGGAGCCGGCTATTGAGATTGCTACACGGTATACAAACAAACGGATTCTTGTCACGATTTCCAATAATGGCCCTGAAATTGATGAATTAACACGACGTCAGATCTTTCAGCCAAACTTCACTACCAAGAAAGGTGGGCTCTCTTTTGGCTTAGGGCTCGGGCTTTCAATCGTGAAAAGAATAGTGAGTGGTTATGGTGGAACTATTGCTGTGAAAAGCGGTTCGGAAAAAACCATTTTTAGAATTAAATTGCCAGTCGAGGAATAATATGGAGAAGTTGAACCTGATCTGTGTAGATGACCAACGTGAAGTTTTGAGCGCGGTACTACAAGATCTAGAACCACTTAGTACTTGGTTAAACATAGAAGATTGCGAATCAGCAGCTGAAGCTCTCGAATTGATGGATGATTTTGATGCGGAAGGTGAATTCGTCGCCTTAATTATCTCGGATCACGTTATGCCGGGTAAAACCGGGGTGGAGTTGTTGACTGAAATTTCACAAGACGGTCGTTTTTCAACAACAAAAAAAATCTTGCTAACCGGACAAGCGACGCATCAAGATACTATCACTGCTATCAATCTAGCTCGTATCGAGAGTTATTTTGAAAAGCCTTGGAATGCAGATGTCTTACGCGAACGGGCAAGAACGCTGGTCACAGAGTTTATCTTTGACCAAGGATTGGACTACACCGACTATCAAGGTAATCTAGATCAAAATGTTGTTTTAGCTCGCCTTCGTTAAATTTATGAAATCAAAGCTTGACCTTGGAGTTAACTCCAAGGTTTATGCTTGTTGGTATCTTAACAAAAGTCATTTACACCAAATGGTGATAAAGGAGATACCATGTGTACTAAGCACGAAGGCTGTCAATCAAAGGCAAGCACTCAGAATATCAGTAGCACTAGCTGCTCTACGCCAACGATTACTCAGATAAAAGCTATCGGTGCCGAAAGTGAAGGTTGTTGTAGTGGTGAGTCAGGTACTTGCAGTAGTGGTTCTGACCTCTCAGAGGAAAGTGACCCCTCAGGTTTACAATCTCTTTTTACTCAAAGCTGGAAAATTGCTGGGATGGATTGCCCATCATGTGCTCGAAAAATTGAAACGGCGGTGAGCAATATATCCGGTGTCAGCTATGTTAAAGTACTATTTGCGACTGAAAAACTTGTCGTTAAATACGATGATGCAGCTCTCACTCAAACCATCGAATCTATTGCGTTAAAGACCGGTTTTCCGTTAAATATATATACCTCTCAACCTACTACAGACGACGATTTCAGTCTGCGCGGCCTATTCAAACAAAATATCCAAGTTATCTCTCTGGCGATCGCGATGCTTATCTCTTTTGCATTACAACCACTTCTTCCTCAATTCAGTGAGTGGTCTTTTGTTGCAATTTGTTTGTTAGGGTTGGTACCTATCGGCAAAAAAGCGATCACACTAGCGAGATCTGGTACCCCATTTTCAATTGAGACACTGATGAGTGTTGCTGCGATTGGGGCATTGTATTTAGGTGAAACGATTGAAGCGGCAATGGTTTTACTGTTGTTTTTACTTGGAGAAAAACTCGAAGCCTACGCCTCTTCAAGGGCGAGAAGTGGCGTAAAGTCTTTAATGGCTCTGGTTCCTGAAGACGCGGTAAAGATTGTGGATGGAGAACGGGTTCACGTTTCAGTTAACGAATTAATTCCTGAAGACATTATTGAGGTCTCTCCCGGTTCTCGGCTTCCTGCTGATGGGGTGATTCAAACCTCGGCTAGTTTCGATGAAAGTGCGTTAACGGGTGAGTCACTTCCGGTTGAACATCTAGTGGATGATCAGGTTCTTGCTGGTTCTGTCGTCGTTGATAAAGTGGTTCGCTTACGGGTTACCTCTAAGCAAGGTGAAAACGCCATTGATCGGATACTACATTTAATCGAACAAGCCGAGTCACACAAAGCGCCACTTGAACGTTTTCTTGACCGATTCAGTCGTTGGTATACCCCTGCCATGATGGCTTTAGCATTATTGGTTATTATTACTCCTCCGCTTCTTTTTGAGCAGCCTTGGGAGACATGGGTATACCGAGGCCTTGCTTTACTGCTTATTGCTTGTCCGTGTGCCCTGGTTATTTCTACGCCTGCTGCCATAACATCTGGGTTAGCGGTTGCCGCTAAACGTGGGGCCTTAATAAAAGGTGGAGCAGCGCTAGAGCAACTTGGACGCATAGAAACGGTCGCTTTTGACAAAACGGGTACCCTGACCAAAGGTGAACCTAAAGTGACGGATGTTGTGACACTAGGAAATATAACGAGAGAACGCTTGCTCGCGCTAGCCGCATCCATCGAATTAGGTTCAACACACCCATTAGCGAAGTCGTTAGTAGCTTATGTTAACAGTCAGCATATCGCCATATCGGAAGCGACTGAGAAAACGGCTATTGCGGGTATTGGTGTTTCTGGAATAATTTCAGGCGTTAACTATTGCATAAGCGCGCCAAGCAAAGTAGACGTGCCGATATCGAATGAGATAGAGCAACACGTTGCTCGTCTCGAGAGTGTAGGAAAAACAACGGTTCTAGTTTTGGAGGCGTCGGAGGTGATTGGCGTTCTTGCTTGGCAAGACACCTTGCGTGAGGATGCGAAAGACGCGATAGATAAACTACATAAACTAGGTATTAGCACGCTAATGCTTACAGGCGATAATGCGCGAAGTGCAAAAGGTATTGCTGACAAAATTGGTGTTGAATATAAGGCAGGTCTGCTTCCTGAAGACAAAGTGGATTTTGTTCAGCAGCTTGCGAAAACGAAACAGGTTGCGATGGTCGGCGATGGTATCAATGACGCACCAGCCATGAAAGCGGCGTCAATCGGTATTGCGATGGGCAGTGGCACTGATGTTGCCTTGGAAGCGGCAGATTCAGCGTTGACCCATAACCGTCTGACGGATGTGGCAGGAATCATTACTCTTTCGAAAGCAACATTGGCAAATATTCGTCAAAATATCGCTTTGGCATTAGGGTTAAAAGCCATATTTTTGGTGACGAGCCTTCTGGGTATTACTGGATTATGGTTGGCGGTATTGGCAGACAGTGGTGCGACATTGTTAGTAACCGCAAATGCTTTAAGATTGTTGAGGTTGAAATAGTGGTATTTGGACAGGATAAATTTCAGATGCTTGCTATTCTTTTAATTGAACGAATTCCATTCAAAAGTGTAGAAAAACGTGATGCCAATCGGTTTTCTATGTAATGGCTAGTGTAATGTAAGTTTATATTGTGATTGAGATCACTCTATGGGTGGCATTTGTTCGCTACAGTTTGTCTGTCAACTTCACCCATATTCTGGATTAGCAAAATGCTGAGTCCACATTAAGGAGCCATCTATGTCTCAACCTGTTTTTCACCTTGGTATTACTGCGGCCGATCTTAAAGGCGCAACTGTTGCTATTATTCCTGGTGACCCAGATCGCGTGCCAAAAATCGCCGCTGAAATGGATAATGCAGTACAACTTTCAAGCCACCGTGAATACAATGTTTACTTGGCAGAATTAGATGGCACACCTGTTGTAGTTTGTTCTACAGGTATTGGAGGTCCTTCTACTTCTATTGCAGTTGAAGAACTTGCGCAATGTGGTGTACGTACATTCTTACGCGTGGGTACGACAGGTGCTATTCAATCAGATGTAAACGTCGGAGATATGATTGTTTCTACTGGTTCCGTTCGTTTAGATGGCGCTAGTTTGCATTTTGCTCCGCTAGAGTTTCCAGCTGTTGCAAACTTTGAAGTTGCAACGGCAATGAAAGAAGCGGTAGAAGAGTCGGGCGCGAAAGTGCACATGGGCGTAACGGCGTCTAGTGATACCTTCTATCCAGGACAAGAGCGTTATGATACGTTCTCTGGTCGTGTTGTTAAGCGTTTCCAAGGTTCAATGCAAGAGTGGCAAGACATGGGGGTTCTAAATTTCGAAATGGAATCTGCAACACTATTTACAATGTGTGCAAGCTCTGGTCTTAAAGCTGGCTGTGTTGCGGGTGTTATAATCAACCGTACTCAGAAAGAGATCCCTGATCATGCAACGCTTAAAAAAACTGAGACGCGTTCTATTCAGGTTGTTATTGCTGCTGCGCGTAAAATGCTTTAATTATTGATCGGTTGCTCTTGTCATTTTAGGAGCAACGTTGCTTAATAATAAAAATCCCGAATACATTTAGTGTTCGGGATTTTTTGTTGTCAGTCTTATCCTAAGTTTCCGTTCATCAATCACAATTCATCGTGACCACCTGCATCAGCGAACCAATGAGTTAGGTGTTTTTTCAGATCCTTCAGTTCATCAGGACCGATGAGAGCTAACCCTAAGTCTTCAGCGCGAGTGATATCGTTGTGTCTTAGCGGGCGGAAGCTAACTAACATCGCTCGAGCTTGTAAGCCACCCAATAAATCTCTCAAGGACTCGAGCTTGTAGAGAGTATCGTCACCGTCGTCGCGCATGCCCTTTGTTTTGCACTCTATTATATGTAGTTTGTTGTTCACAACAGTAGCTACATCGAGTTCATTTCGGACTTCACGTTCACCTAACTGGCGATACACCTGAACATTGAGAGAGTGGTCTTGAATGGTTGGTAGTTCATCTTGAATCTGCTTAACGGTACTATGGACCAGTGTTTCAAGCCACTCACCGTTAGAAAATCGTCTTGCGTCTTCGCTCGCAAATTTGAGAATACCATTTTGATAGGTTGCAAGCTGTGTGTCCACAAGGTCGGAGAGAAGCATATTCACTTCGCGATAACCTTGTTGTTTTTCGGTTAAGCTCACCTCTAATTTTTGCTCTTTACGACATGTTGTTGCCAAGTAGTTGAGTGTCGCAAGTCCAGGGCCAAGTTCAAGGGCGTTGCCTGCCCACCTTTGTCCGAGTTCATAGAGTTGTTGATCGAGTTGATCGGGTAAATCGTGTTCGTTAAATTCAGCCCGCGCACCAAAAATAGTTAGATAGTCAGCAATCGTGATGTGGTCTTCTAGTTGAGCATCTTTGTTTTCTTCCGGATAAATCCAGCAAATCTTATCGCTGTTTGGTTCAACAACGAAGATCTCCCAAGCATTGCGTCTAAACATCTCATAAACAGGCAATAGGCGATGACGCAACCCACAACTGGCGTTGAGCTTTAGCTCTTTGCCACGCTGACGTAGGTTTGTTTCTAGCTGATGTATCGCTTGTCTAATCAGAGGAGTGTCAGCGATGGATGTTATTTCAAAGAATTCGGTTTCGATATTTCGTTTGTCTAAAACGTATTTGAGCCTCTGAAACATTGTCTTTTGGTTCTTATCCCCAATAAAGATGATGTGCTCACAGATTGCTCTATTATCAAAAAGCGGCGTGATTAAGCGGATGGGATCTCGATCAATAATACCAACGTGAATGGCCATTTAACGTCCTTACTAATTATAAGTATTGGCCGGCATTAAAATTTTATGGGAAGGGTTCGCTGGCCTTACATTTTATATTGTAGTAACTATATAAAAAACAAGGGTGAATTGATAACAATTCACCCTTGTTAAAGTAAAAATTGACCTTAACATGACCTAGAGTTTGAATTTAGAGCTTAAATCGGCTCACCAAGCTCTCTTGCTCTTGAGCGATAGTACTTAAATTCTCACTCACAGAGGCAATTTCTGACATCGCGTGATAACTTTCATCGGCAATCTGATTAATGCCTTCTAAACTTTGCGCTATGTCACCAGTGGTTGTGCTCTGCTCTGCAGCCGCTTCAGATATATGTGTACTCATTTGACTAATCTCGAGTATTAACGCCTGAATTTCTTCCATAGAGCTGTTTGCATTTGACGCTTGAGCAACGGAGTTCTCCATATCACCCATACAGCTTTCAATGATCTGATTGGCTGATTTTGAACTCGATTGAAGGTTTGCGATCATGCTCTCGATTTCAGTAGTCGACTCCGTCGTCTTCTGAGCCAACACCCTGACTTCGTCCGCGACGACAGCAAACCCTCTGCCCTGCTCGCCAGCTCTCGCGGCTTCTATTGCGGCGTTGAGTGCCAGTAGGTTGGTTTGTTCGGCGATGCCTCGGATAACATCTAAGATTGACCCAATTTCGCTACTCATTTTTTGTAGCTCGGATACGGCACTTACCGAATCAGTTAATCGACTTTCGAGCTGGTTGATTGTTGTGATGTTCTGACTCATTACTTGACGTCCACTATCAGAAGCGCTTTCTACCTGATGTACCTTGTCTAACGAGCTTAGTGCGCTTTGTGACACCTCTGCGACAGAATGGGCCATCTCTGTCATTGCCGTGGCGACATTTGCGGTTTGTTCTCGCTGGCTACTGAGTTGGGTTTGTGCATTGTTCGAGGTGGACTGATTGGTTGTGGATGCATTAGTCAGATTGTGCGACGCGCTACTGAGTTGTTGCAGAATGTTATGTAGGTTATCTGCTAGGGTATTAATATGACCACTCACACGGCCAAACTCGTTGTTGTAGCGAATCTCTATACGCTTGGTCATGTCACCGTCTGCGAGGCTTTCTAGCGTATCAAAGATGCGGGTAAGAGGTTCTCTTACGCTATGGGCCAAACGATAGCCGATCACGATAGCAATGATAACCACCACAATACCGATAATGACGGCTTGTAATCGACCATCTTTATAGATGTTCTCAGCCTCCGTAAGTGTGCCGTTCAGTTCTTCTGTTGCAACCCGATTAAATCCACCAAGCAGATTCATGGTTTGGTCAACTTCCGCGGCTAGGTTCTCAATGTTCATGTATAGGCTAGAACGCGCTTCCAAAAAGGCCGAGTGTTGATCAAGTACGCCGCCTTTTTTGCCTATATCTTTAGTAAATTGTTTCACTGGGTTATCGAAAGAGAATTTGATCGATGGAAGTTGAGTCGTTAAACCTTCATAAGCATAAACGAGCTGCGCGACAGATTTTTTATTGTCAGCGAACGATTTTGCTACAAATTCAAGGTCATCACTCGCAAGCGCATCTGACGTAACGATTTCTGCTTTTTTAAGCTTCAAGAAATAACTTTTGGCCAATAGTTTAATAGAAATGCTGCTTTGATCATCTACAAAATCTTTCATGCCAACGGTCAATTCGGAATGAAGTCGTTGATAATTACGCGTTGATTTTCGAACCTGTTCTTGAGCAACAGACATATCCTGATAATTACCCATAGCATCTTGTGCAACGGAAAAGTACGTTGTTTCTAGGTCTTTTAACTGGAGTATATCTTTTTGCAAGGATGGGTAGTTTGAGCTTGCAGTTTCGAGTTGGCTGAATACTTGTTCAAAGCTATCTTGAGCCTGTTGAAAATTACTTTTATTTTGCTCCATCCGTTCCACATCTTGTGTGGTTAGAAAGTCTTTAAATGCTTTATCAGCAGAAAGCAGTTTAACGCTTGTCTGATTTGAAAGCGACACGAGTGGCAATGACTTCTCGGTTACCGTACTGAACATGGCGTGAATATTACTCATGCCATTCAACATGATAGTGACAGTGGCGATAAACATGATCACCAAAATGGTAAATCCGGTGTACATACGCCTGATTACAGACCCTTTCATTTTCTCTCCCCGTTAGAAAAATAAGGTATAAATATAGACACGGTATTGCACAATAATTATTGTTTTTAATGTCTTAAAATAGGTGACCAATAATACGTATTTCATACGCTACAAACCGAGATTTGAACCTCAATTTGAATTATCGGCAGCGCTTCTAAAAAATGAAGTGTTGAACGCTGTTTTTTATTGTGATTTGGTGACCCATAACGCATACTCAACAAAAATTACCGTTAACATGGAGCAGCGTAATGGCGGAAGAAACAATATTCAGTAAAATTATCCGAAAAGAAATCCCAACGGATATCGTCTACCAAGATGATTTGGTTACCGCATTTAGAGATATCAGCCCACGAGCTCCAAGTCACATTCTAATTATCCCGAATAAACTGATCCCTACAGTGAACGATGTAGAAGAAGAGGATGAGTTAATGTTGGGTAGAATGTTTACTGCCGCAAGAAAAATAGCGAAAGATGAAGGCATTGATAAAGACGGTTATCGCTTGATAATTAACTGTAATGCTCATGGTGGACAAGAGGTATATCATATTCATATGCACCTTCTTGGTGGTCGCCCGTTGGGTCCACTACTACTTGGTTAATTTAGGAATAATCTCTTTGTAAGCTTATGTTGAATAAAACGTGCCGATTACTATTTATTATCACTGTGTCAGCAACAGTGACCGCTTGTTCTACCTTATCTGCTGGTAACCTGTTTAGTCACTATAGTGCTCAAAATCGTGACGTCTATACAGCAGTAGAATCTGGACAGTATAAAAAAGCCGTGGATCTATTACCAGATTATATAGCGGGTGACATATTAGACAATATGGAAAAGGGTAGGGTTAATCTACTCAACCGGACCTATGAAGAGAGTAAAGCTTTCTTAGAGAGCAGTGAATATGCCGTGCGCGAACAACAAGATCAGGCGGTTGTTTCTATCAGTGAAAGCGCGTCTAGCATAGGATCTTTGGCTGTAAATGATAACTTGAATAGTTATTACCCTGCCGATTATGAATTGGGTTTTTTGCACCTTTATTTGGCACTTAATTATCTCAGTGAAAACTCACTAGAAGGTGCGCTAGTTGAGGTACGTAAAGCCAATCAGGTTCAGGAAAAAGCGAAGAAAACACGAGAAGCCGATCTTGCTTCTGCTGAATCAGATATGAGGAAAGACGGTTTAAGTCCTAATCTGGGCTCAGTTTTGTCCAAATATCCTGACGCGGGTAAACAGTTACAAGCGGTTCAAAATGGCTATTTACTCTTCTTGTCAGGGCTGCTTTATGAAACGTCAGGGGAACTAAATAACGCGTATGTTGACTATAGACGAGCGTTAGCAGTAATGCCGAGCAACTCAGAGATAATCGATAGCACGATTAGAGTGGCAAGAAAATTAGGCATGCGAGAAGACTTGAGCAAGCTAGTTAAGCAATATGGTGACAGAAAACCTTTGGCAAAAAACAAAGCCAGATTAATCGTTATAGATGAGCAAGGCGTCGTCTTCTCAAAGCAAGGCTGGAAACAGCCGCTTCCTATCTATACGAAAGGACAGTGGGCTTATTTTACCATGTCGCTTCCATATTATCCTTCACAGGTTTCTCGCGAGTTTGCTACGCTTAAGATAAATGGTAAATCGGTATCTAAGTCTAAACTTGTCGACGTAAACTTGATGGCGCAACAAGATCTGACGGAAAGAATGCCGACAATCTTGCTAAGACAGGCTTTACGAGTGGTGGCAAAAGAACAGATTCGTCGAGAGACAACAAATGGTGATGATATCGGAAACCTTTTGGTTAACGTATGGAATGTGTTTACAGAGCAACCCGATACGCGCAGTTGGCAAACATTGCCTGCCAATGTGTATAGCAGCAGTGATGTTGTTGATCCCGGCAATTACACGATAGACGTTGGAAGTCAGAATTACGATGTCACTGCAGGTGAAGGGAGAACTGTTTTGGTTTGGGTTTCTAGACAGGGTTCGAATGCAACAATTTGGCACAAACAACTTGGGAGTTTGTAATGAAAAAAATAGGGATAGCACTAGTTATGGCCTTGGCCTTAATCGGTTGTTCTAAAAATACAGCGGGTCTTCGAGTTGATGGCCAATCGCAAAATGTGATGTTTGGTGACAATGTCCTCGGGGGACGGTTATTAATAGACAATATAGCGACCGTAGATCAAGAGGGGCATGCACGAGGTATCGTTACGCTTACCAGCCAGTTTAAGGGTGATCAGAATATTCAGTATCGTTTCTATTGGTACGATAATGAAGGACTAGAAGTAAATTCGAAGCAAGCGGCTTGGAAACAGCAGATTGTTAGAGGTTTTGAAACGCTTTCTATTTCGGAAGTGTCTATTAATCCAAACGGCAAACAATTCCGTGTTCAAATACGCGAAGCAAATAAATAAGGGTGAGAGATGAATAAAAGTGTTATAGCGTTAATTGGACTAGCAGTTATTTTAGGCGGCTGTTCTAATAAAGTAAATTATGGCGATGCGCAAGAAGCTGAAACCACAACGATTGACTTTGGCTCTACAGATCTACAAAAGATCGCGAGCGAAATGGTTGATAGCATGCTTATGTCAGGATCGGTTGCGGCGATTACTAGAGACAGCCGCCCAATAGCATTTGTTGAAACCATCAAGAATAAGACGAGTGAACATATAGATACAGAATCAATTACCGATTCTATCAGTACTAAGATGCTGAACTCCGGTAAGTTCCGTTTTGTTGATATGGACCGAGTTGAATCAGTACGTAAACAACTTAACTTCCAGAACAACGACGAGCTAGCGGACCAAAGCAGTGCTATCCAGTTTGGTAAAATGGTCGGCGCTCAATATATGCTGTATGGCAACCTGTCTAGTATTGTGAAGCAAGCGGGCAGCAAAAAAGACGTATACTATAAAATGACGATGCGATTAATGGACTTGGAAACGGGTCTCATTGAGTGGGCTGATGAAACAGAGATTCGTAAAAATGAATCGAAGAGTTTATTAGGCCTTTAAACTCAATCTTAGACCAGCGCCGTTTAACAACGACGTTTGATTACAAGAGGGTATCCTGTGAGAATGACCTGGAGTGAAGCAACATCGCTTGACCAGTCGTTATTGTCGCTGGAACCCTTTTTTCGTGCGCCTCCTCAAATTGCCGAAATTCTTGCTGGTGGCTTAACGAATCGATGTTGGAAGATTACGTCACATTCTGGTGTCCCCTATGTCTGGCGGCCTAACTCTACTCATCTATTTCAATTTGGTATTTCTCGGATCCGAGAGAACCAATTATTGGAGTCACTGAGAGAATGCCATTTTTCTCCAACTCCGGTGCATTTAAACGACAAAGGTTTGTTGGTTGAGTGGTTAGAGGGCAGTGTAGGCGACGTACCGTTAAGTGAGCTAGAACTACTTACGACTCTGACTAAAATTCACACTGTAAACATACATAATAAGCCCGTGCCTTTGTTTGCATTTACAGCAAAAGTTGATGGCTATTGGCATAAGTTAGACCTCAGCCTAAAATCAACACAGCGCGAAGCGCTCTATCATCGCTATAGAGGGCTACCAAACATACCTCAGGTCGAGCCAGCACTATGTCATTTTGATCTGGGAGACTACAATGTAGTGAGAACCGATCAGGGCATAAAGGTTATCGACTGGGAATATGCGGGTGTAAGTGACCCTAGGATGGATTTAGCTATGACGTTAGATCTCAGTGGGCTTAATGTACTTAAAAGCGTCGTAACGTACTGTAAGCTTAGGAATCTAGAGGAAATAGATAGTTGGCTATTAGGGGTTAATCAGTGGACACCTCGCAATCAAATGATGGCAATGCTGTGGTATTTACTTGGCTATCAGCTGTGGAATGATGAGCATTATTTGTTAGAAGCCAATCGTTTAGAGGCTTTGCTCTCACCTTAACGTTGGTCTTTTGAAGGTGTGTTTTTTTGGAAACTTATCTTTTTCAATAAGTTAGCTATTCTGCAAACTTAACTTTTGAATCGAATAAGATTTTTTTTTATGCTATAAAACAATTAATGCATAAAAAATCAGGCGATTAAGTTAAAATTAATTAGTCGTAGATTTAAAGTTATACCAAAAAGGATAGTGGGAGGTACCATGATAATTTATTTACACGGCTTTGATTCAACAAGTCCAGGGAATCACGAGAAGGTACTTCAGCTTCAATTTATTGACGACGATGTTCGTTTTATTAATTACAGTACTCTTCATCCAAAACATGATATGGCACATCTTTTAAAAGAGGTGCACAAAGCAATTGAGCAATCAGATGACCGTCATCCCGTTATTTGTGGTGTTGGACTTGGTGGCTATTGGTCTGAACGCATTGGTTTTTTGTGTGGTATCAAGCAAGTTATTTTTAATCCGAACTTGTTCCCAGAATCTAATATGAGTGGGAAGATAGATCGCCCTGAAGAGTACGATGATATAGCAACGAAATGTGTTGCTCAGTACCGAATTAAAAATAAAGATCGCTGTTTAGTTATCTTATCTAAAGCCGATGATGATATTGATCACAGCCTTACGGTTGATGCGTTAGAGGATTACTATCGGATTATTTGGGATGAAACGGAAACCCATAAATTCAAGAAAATATCGCAACATCTACAAACCATTAAGGCTTTTAAAGAAGCTTGATCGGGACGAATTATTTTCAGGAAACGACCTCAATAAGAGGTCGTTTTTTTTTGTTCAATTTTTAAAATAAATTGGCTTAAGGTTAACCAAAAAGAGTGAAAATGTGATGAGGGTTAAATAATTTCTTGCGGTCCTCATTTACCTATATATAATGAAAATTCAACTTTTTTTGATATATATCAATTAAAGTTGAAATAAAAGAGTGAGCAACCCCACAAGAAGCTGACCAAAACAAAGCGTGAATATCGGCCCAATTACAGAATCCCATAGCTTGACACATTCAGGCTATTTAAAATTGTAGACTTAAAGGAGTGCCAACATGACTCGAATCATTGTTGTCGGCGGTGGAGCTGGAGGTTTAGAGCTTGCGACTAAACTGGGAAATACACTTGGACGTAAAAACAGAGCGGTAATCACATTAGTAGACCGAAAAGGAAGCCATTTGTGGAAGCCGTTGCTCCATGAAGTGGCTACGGGCTCACTCGATGAAGGTGTTGATGCTATAAGTTATCGTGCTCATGCAAAGAATCACCATTTTAATTTTGGATTAGGCACTCTTAAAGCGATAGATCGCGATCGCAAAGTCATTTTATTAGCTGAGCTAAAAGACGATGATGGTGAACTATTATTGCCTCAACGCGAATTTGAGTATGACATTCTGGTGATGGCCATTGGTTCAACCTCCAACGACTTTAATACACCGGGGGTCCGTGATAATTGTATCTTTTTGGACAGTCCTGAACAGGCACATCGTTTCCGAACCTTAATGAACAACGAATTCTTGAAGCTTCACGCGAAGGCGGGCCAAGGAACCGTAGATATCGCGATCGTTGGTGCTGGTGCAACCGGCGTTGAGTTATCTGCTGAACTGCATAATGCGATCAAAGAGTTGAGAACCTATGGATTTGGTGATCTTGACTCAAGTAAACTTAATGTGAACCTGATAGAAGCTGGCGAGCGTATTCTTCCTGCGTTGCCACCACGGATCTCCGCTTCAGCTCATCATGAACTAACGAAATTAGGCGTAACAGTAAGAACAGGGACGTTGGTGACAAAAGCGGAAACCGATGGGTTAACTACCAAAAGTGGTGACAAAATTCACGCGCATATCATGGTGTGGGCGGCGGGTATTAAAGCGCCAGATTTCATCAAAGACATTGCGGGCTTAGAGACGAACCGCATCAACCAATTGGTGGTTAATGACACCCTACAAACCACCCGTGATGACAATATCTTCGTTATCGGTGACCTAGCTCAATGCACACAAGTTGATGGCTCATTTGTACCCCCACGCGCACAAGCCGCGCATCAGATGTCTAGCCAAGCGTATACCAATATAATAGCGAAGTTAAATGGCAAGGCGCTTAAACCTTATATTTATAAAGATCACGGGTCACTGGTTTCTCTCAGCCGTTTTTCGACGGTCGGCAGTTTAATGGGTAACCTAACCAACGGCTCAATGATGATAGAAGGGCGGATTGCGCGTGTTGTCTATATCTCTTTGTATCGTATGCATCAAATGGCGTTGCATGGGATGGTTAAGACTGCACTAATGATGTTGGTTGGCCGAATTAACAGAGTTTTAAGACCAAATTTAAAGCTACATTAACTTAGAAATATATGATTGAACCGGATTAAAATGATCCGGTTCAACTTTTATATTTCAGTGGAATACTGGGCAGTCCAATTTTATCTTTGTGCTTAGATATACTCAAGAGCAATGTGCTTTCTCGTTCGATTACAATCAACCTCTATGTATTCGAAGATTGTTCGACACGTCTCATTTCGCTTCATTACTGGCTCACTTACACTTTCATGGAACGGAAGAAGCTCTCAACATAGGCATTGTACTAACCATTTCCTTTTCTACTCATACTGTGCTTTAGATTATAAGCGTTTATGAGTCCTCGATGGTCTTTAGAGCAGTAACCAATTCTCAATTTATGGAAGCAAGGAGGTGGGTTTAGTTATATTGGTCGAATTTTGGATGCAGCTCCTGGCACTGTTTGTACCGATTTCCGTGAGTCAGGTGGTATAAACCCGCAAACAAATCGAGAAATAACCAATACTTAATGTTAGAGGAACGAGAAGACGTCAAAGCTGCACTTATCGACCAAAGAGTCTCTTCGAACCATCGCTTGTATGCTTCAAAGATATCAAGGGAAATTATTACAAAGCCGTTGATGCTAATAATAGAGCCAAACGAATGGAAAAGCGCTCAAAGGCAAGTGTACTCGAACTCAACTATGAGTTGAGTTCATTAGTGATACACATGATGGAAAAGGTGTATCGATGATCAGTTCTACCTGCAGTGGCCTTTTGAGTTTAGTCACCTCAGCAGCTAGGTTTTGTTTACGCTGACCCGTGGTGGTGCTATTGATAGTGGCTGTTTACTAACCGTAGGTTTGGAACTCATGCAAAGAGAGCCGCCTTGCCGTCACTTCTACAGTCTTAGGGTTTCAGCTTTAAATTCAGGGTAATGAATAATACGTTTTTCCTTGTTTGCTATGGTTCACCACGTTAGTGCGGATTATGAAAAATTAAGTACCTGTACTTGACAGTACGGTTGATTGCAACAAGATTTTTGCCCCTGCTAGCGCATCACCTTTTGCTTTGATCCACCGATAGCTGTCTACATGTTCACTGCTTAGCAAGGCCGGTAGATAAAACGCCGCTAACCCGCCAATACAGGTAAACGGTAATGACTGTGCATTCTGGTTTTCGGCATGCAGTATAGTTTGATATAGCTTAATAATTTCTTTACAGCCTGCTTGGAAAATCGCTCTAGCTTGTGGGCAACTCTCTCGATGCTCTATTACTATCGGCGCTAATTGAGCGTACCAACTAGCTGTCGCACCTCGAAGTTGACTAAGGATATCAATTCGAGAATGTCCGATTTTATCGCAAACCGCTTGGCTTAATGCACTAAAGTCCTTAGTTTCGATATCATTAATGGTGTTTTGCATTGCTTGCAGTCCGAGCCAAGCTCCGCCACCTTGATCACCTGCAGGAAACCCCCAACCACCGACAATTTGATGGGTAAGGTTAGGGTACAAAATCGTACCAACGCTGCCCGTACCTATTGCCAAACAGTTGACTGGTTGACCTAAGTTGGCCCCCAATACAGAGCAATAAGCATCTGTTTCAATTAAACACACTGGGTGCGCTGATAATTGATGAACTAATTGCCGCTTAGCTTCCACATTGGAGGCTCCGGCTAATCCGATTGCAAGATCACAGTCAACCGCAGAAATATTATGCTTGTGTAAAGTATCCGTGATCAGTTGCGTGACAACATTTATTGCCGCTTTAGAGTCAACCGTTAGCGAAGCCGCTGTTGAACGCACCGAATCTACGGGTTTCTCGTCAACCAGCTCTTTTGCTGCGGTCTTTCGAATTAACTGGGCCACAGTTTTCGTCGCCGCCCCATCAATCACAATTGCAAACTCAGTCATCATTGCCTCTTTTGATTTACACCAATTCAATTGGACATTTTCCAGTAGGAGTTAGTTGGAAAAACAGGGTCTCCCATAGCGCTTTTTGCGCAGCCACACTTTCTTCAAACAGCGCCCAAATAGTGTTGGCTCCCGAAGCATTAAGCTGTGAAGGTATACGGGTTAATACATGCAGCACATTACTAGGCACTTTTCCCGACAATGTTGTAGCATGCGGACTTACGACAATTCCTTGGCAGAGTTTAGTGTTAGCTGATGGAATATCGCTCTCTTGGTCAAGTAATTTAATGCCTAATTGTTGACACTGCTGAGAGAACCAAGCGAAGTAATTATGTTTATCCTCTGCGTCACTAATACGGCCTCCATCGTCAAGATAGAGCCAATCGACATCTTTTATTGCCACACTGGGCAGCGGTGTTTGTGATAGTTGTGTCACAGTTGCAATTTGCATGTTCTCTTGCGCTCGAATGTGCTCTCGCTGACGAATAAGATATTGAGCCTGCTCCCAATTGGGGATCGGCCCCAATTGTTGATGCAGTTGTTGGATTTGAACCTGTGCACGTGTAATAGCATCAAAATAGTCTCTATTATCTGCATGGGTCCGATCTGCTTGTTCTATGGCTAGAATGGTTTGCGTCAAATCATGGCTAACCATAGGTATATCTACACCAGCCAACAAACTTTTGCTGATCGCTTGTGCGCGATCTCCCCATTTTACTATCGCTCCCATGGTTAGACAGTCGGATAAAACCGCGCCACCAAAACCCATTTTATGCTTAAGTAGCCCTGTCACTACCTCTGAAGATAACGACGCTGGTAGCGGCTCGGGATTTAACTGACTAAAATGAACATGAGCTACCATAATTGCCGGCAAACCTTGGTTGATCAAATCTTGAAACGGTCGCAATTCTATCTTTTCTAACCTCGCCATGTCGTGATCTATTCTAGCTAACCCTATGTGAGAATCTACATTCGTGTCTCCATGGCCAGGAAAATGTTTGGCCACAGGTATTACACCACTTTCTAGGTAGCCTTTCATTTGCGCTGAGGCAAATTGGCTCACCGTAGTCGGTTTATCAGAAAAAGCACGCACATGAATAACGGGATTGTTTGGGTTGTTATTAACATCGGTGGTAGGGGCAAAATTCATGTTAATGCCGACGGCACTTAATTCAGTTCCACAGATTTTTGCAACTTGGCGAGCATTATCGCTCTCTTGTGTGGCCGAAATCGCCATAGCACCAATTGTAGGTGTAAAGCCTTCGTCCAGACGAGTTACCACTCCACCTTCTTGGTCAACGCCAATTATGATATTTGGTCCCAATAAATCACGCAACGCATCAGTTAGAGCACGTATCTGTATCGGTGTTTCGATATTACGACGAAACAAAATAATGCCGGAGGGTCGGATCTGCAAAAGCTTCGATTGAGTATCGTCGTCAAGAATGCTGCCAGGGATCCCTACCATTAAGGTATGGCCAATACTTTTCATTTAAAAAATCCTTCTACGTGCTTGGTTTCATTTATATTCAATCTAGAGTAGGCTTTCTGCATCACAACAGTAACGATTTACAAGATTAGTTTATGTCCGTTCTTACTCGTATCAATGCCTCGTTGGCGACCTTTTCACAGAGTGAGAGAAAAATCGCCATATACATTGTTGATAATGTTGCTTGTATTTTAGACCTCAGTTCTCAGCAATTGGCGCAACAAGCGAATGTTAGCCAAAGTAGCGTAGTCAAGTCCTGTCAAAGCTAGGCTTTAAAGGTTACAGCAAATTCAAATTGGCGTTGGTTCATGACAACAGCAGCGCATTCTGTTATTTGGTGTCGGCTCCTCACGATTGGTGGCAGAAGACTTGACTTATAAGTTAACCAAACTGGGCCTACATGTGGTCTTTGGTGGCGATGCTCATATACAGTTGGCGAACTCTTCAATGCTCACACAACAAGATATATGTGTTTTATTTCTTTCTCCGGCTAAAGCCAAGAATGTTTATTAATGGCAAAAAAATGCTCAGCGCCGTCACGTTAAAGTACTCTCGGTTACTCAACTATCCTTGCGCGCAACGCGCAATTGATGATAGTCGACTGGTTATTTTTGCTGATTGTCCAGCGTTTGGAACACCGCGGAGAGTTAACCTCTTCTGCCGAGTAATCCGTTCAAGCGCTTAAAGTTTCTAAATAGGCGAAACGCAAATAAACTCGTTGCCTTATTAGGCTAACGTGTGACGAATAAACCCTTTATTCGCTGCGAGTTGACTGACAGCCTTACTGGCACTACACCCTGTTAATACCATCAAAATGGCGCTTTTACAGTGGTGATTACAAGCAGAAAGTGCGAGCTCTGCGCTGTCCAAACTACAATCAGTTGCTTGCATCACGATCCGTTTTTGACGCTCGATTAACTTGGCATTAGTCGCTTCAACGTCCACCATCAAATTGCCATATACCTTTCCACTGCGGATCATCGATGCAGTTGTCAACATATTTAAAGTCAGTTTTTGCGCGGTACCCGCTTTCAATCGGCTAGATCCGGTGACTACTTCTGCACCGACTACCGGCACCATACTAATGTCAGCGCACTGCGCCATTTCTGAGTTCGGGTTACAGGAGATACAACCTACTGTTGCACCGACAGATCTTGCGTATTGCATCGCACCAATTACGTACGGAGTTCTGCCACTAGCGGCGATACCGACTAAAACATCCTTCACGTTAAAGTCGATAGATTTAAGATCGGTAACCCCTAAATCATGATCGTCTTCTGCATTTTCTACTGCATTAAGGATCGCAGGCTGCCCGCCAGCTATCAATCCAATCACCTGTTCGGCAGGTGTACCAAACGTCGGTGGGCACTCACTAGCATCTAAAATGCCTAGTCGCCCAGAAGTTCCTGCCCCGATGTACACTAGTCGACCGCCAGCAGAAAAAGCAGAAACTATGCAATCGACCATAGCAGCAACCTCAGATAGTGTTTTTTCGACTGCTTGGGCAACTTTTTTGTCTTCTTGATTAATGACGCGAACCACTTCAAGAGTGGATAGGGTATCGATATTCTGACTTGCGCTGTTGCGACTTTCTGTGACTAGAAGTTCTAGATCCATTTTTTGCCTCTTACGACTCGGTGACTTTAATTTTAATTGCTACTAGCATAGTGGAATTTAATATTCCATTCAAATGTAAATATCAGAATAATTATTTTAGTGGGAGATTAATCATAATTTTTACATTTACATAAAACATTCAGATCAACATGAAAAACTACGGCACCTCTTATACCTTAAGCCGCGCTCTCATAGAGCCTATTATCGAGGCCCCGTTTTATGCGTCACTTCGGTACTACTTTTTATCCACTACAATTGATTTTTGTGATCAATTCGCTATCAATAATAGAATATTTTATTCTATTATTGCCATCAAATAGGAATTATTAATTACCATTAACAACCTTAAATGGAACACACCCTACATGAAAGGAATGACAGATGAGTAAGACTAAACGCACATTCACTGCGATCAGTGCTGGCATAATGCTAGCGGGATCGATGGCTGTCCCTTCAGCAGTCGCAAAGGACGTCACCTTAACTATCTTCAATAAACTTACTACCGCCCATGTGCGCAACTTTAACCCGTACAACGAAATCAGCCGAGTCGAAACCACTCGTCATTTTATCTATGAACCACTGATAATATTTAACAGCATGAACAACATGGAGCCGCATTACCGTTTAGCGACAGCATTTGAATACAACGACGACAATTCTGCTATTACCATGACGTTACGCCAAGGCGTTAAGTGGAGTGACGGACAAAGCTTTGATGCTGACGACGTGATGTTCTCTTTTGACTTAGTCATGAACAATTCCGCACTGGACGCCATCAACATCGTTGAAAAGGTTGCACGCGTTGAAAAAATCGATGATTTCACGGTTAAATTTACTCTCGCTAAACCAAGCACGCTGGGCCTATATGATGTTGCTAAAGCGATCATTGTTCCGCAACATATCTGGGCTAATGTGAACAACCCTGTCACCTTTACAAACGAAAATCCTGTAGGGTCAGGCCCGCTAACAGAGATCAAACGATTCAAGTCGATGATTTATGAGCAATGCCGCAACCCGTATTACTGGGATAACGACAACCTAGATATCGATTGTATCCGCGCACCACAATTTGCATCGAACGATCAAGCGCTGCTGGCTGCGCAAACTGGTAAACTCGATTGGTTTGGCATGTTCGTGGCTGAGATTGACAAAACCTTCGTCGCCCGGGACAAAGATAATAATAAGTATTGGTTCCCGCCAAACAGCCTTGTCTTCTACGCTATGAACAGCCAAATTGAAGATCCAGTCCTTAACGCTACATTCAATGATATTGCCTTCCGCCGCGCATTCTCGATGGCCTTAGATCGTGAAACATTACGCGTGAACGGTGCCAATGGTTATCCAACATTGAATGATGACCCAACATTACTTGGCGCGCCTTATGCCAGTTGGAATGATCCAGCTGTTCTCGACAAGTACAAAAAATACACTACTTTTTCTATCGATAATGCCAAAGCAGAGCTTGCTGCCGCGGGCTACAAAGACACTAACAATGACGGTTTTATTGAGACACCAAAAGGTGAAGCAATAGAATTTGATATTGTGGTGCCCAATGGATGGACAGATTGGATCAACGTCGTCACTTTATCGCTAGAGACACTGCGAAAAGTGGGTATTAACGCTAACCTAAAATCCCCAGAAGCGACGGTATGGACCAGCAGCCAGCTAAATGCTAATTATGAAGTTGTACTGAATGCCACAGTACGTGAGTCTAACCCATACAACTACTACAACCTGCTGCTTCACTCTGAACACATGGGTATTCCCGGTAATCGCTTTGCGTCGCATCGTTTTGCAGATAAGGAACTCGATGCCATTTTAGATGAGTTTCCAACAGCTCTTGATGACACCACTAAGGCTAACATCATTGACCGCGCGCAAGTTCGAGTTGCTGAAAATATGCCGATAATCCCTGTGTTTAACAATCCAATGTGGTACGAATATAGCACCAAAAACTTCACCGGTTTCTGGGATGGTGATAACGCGAAAGGTAACCCTATTGTTTTTCAATATAACCCGGAACGTTTGTTGATGTTGCTTGATCTTAAGCCTCGTTAATGATTGTTCCCCCTAGAAAAGAGCCCTAGTCAGGCTCTTTTCACCCTTTTGTTAGCATTTGTTTAACATTTTTCTGCTCCCGCAGCAATTTTGGAAGTATTTATGTTGTTTCTCGTTCGTCGTTTATTCTTATATTTTTTGGCCTTTATTGTCGCCGCTACCCTTAACTTTATTTTGCCCAGATTCATGCCCGGAGATCCCGTTGACGTTATCTTGGCAAATGCAGGTGATTCACTTACTTTTGAGGCCGAAACCGCTTTACGCGAAGCATTGGGTTTCACTCAAGACTCGAGTCTAATCGAACAGTATTTCCAGTACATTGGAAACGTTTTAGACTTTAATTTTGGTGTTTCAATCAAATTTTTCCCAGCGCCAGTTTGGGATATTCTTAGTCCCGCGCTAGGTTGGACGGTATTCTTAGCGGGAACTGCCACGTTACTCTCTTTTAGTATAGGTAGCTTCCTGGGTATTATCTCGGCATGGCGCCGAGGCACCCGTTTCGACTCTGTAGTTACGTTAACTGGCGTTATTTTGCATGCGATTCCACCAGTGATCATTGCCCTCCTTTCACTCCTATTATTTTCAGTGATTTTGCAGTGGTTTCCTACTGGCCGAGCGTATGACCTTTACCTCGACCCAGAATGGAGTTGGGAGTTTATCGGCAGTCTGGCCTATCACGCAGTGCTACCAATTGGTTCGTTGGTACTTTATCAATACGGCGCATACTTATTGCCAATGCGAAATAGCATGATCAATTTACTCGGTGAAGATTTTATTGCGCTAGGTCGTGCTAAAGGATTGGGAGAGAAGCGTGTAATGATGCGCTATGGCGCACGTAATGCTTTGCTTCCTGCAATAACAGCGTTGTCTATGGCGATTGGGTTTGTTTTGGGCGGCTCACTAGTGACTGAAATGATCTTTAACTACCCAGGTGTAGGCAACACTTTATTCCAAGCAATCAAAGCTAGAGATTATCCATTAATTCAGGGAGTACTATTACTTGTCACTATGACCATTTTGGTTGCAAACTTTATAGCTGATCTGCTTTACGTGGTCTTCGATCCTCGTGTTCGCACTGGAGGGGCACAATAATGAACAACGAAAACTTCTTTCAAAAGATACTAAAAAACAAAAAATCTAAAATAGGTATTGTTCTAATTGCGATAATGATGTTGTTGTCTATTTTAGCGCCTCTTATTGCTCCGTATGGCGCTTTAGAGCGCGTTGGTAACCCGCACGAAGCACCAAGTTGGGACCATCTCTTGGGTACCACTCGCTTGGGCTACGATGTCTTTTCTCAATTGATGTATGGTGGCCGTGTATCACTCTTTGTTGGCTTGGCAGCTGGTTCCATGGTGGCATTTTTGGCCGTTATGATGGGTATCACAGCCGCTTATTTTGGTAAATGGGTCGATGAATTTATCTCTGTGATTATCAATATCGTACTAGTAATCCCACAACTACCACTGCTTATTGTACTGGCTGCATTAATTGGTGAAACGGGTCCTTTATCGATTGCTCTTATTATCGGCTTAACCAGTTGGGCGTGGGGTGGACGTGTGGTTCGTTCTCAAGCTTTAGCTGTTCGTCAGCGTGATTTCATTCATGCTTCTGAGCTGATTGGCGATCCACCTTTTCATATCATTTTAAAAGAATTATTACCTAACCTAATCTCGATTATCGGCAGTAACTTTATCGGTGTGGTTATCTACGCCATCATGACTGAAGCCACCCTTTCGTTTATCGGACTAGGTAATGCTGAAATAGTCACTTGGGGTACTCAGTTGTATCACGCTAACAATTCGGCTGCGGTCGTCGTTGGAGCATGGTGGGAGCTCTTGGCCCCATGTATCGCCATCATCATCGTAGGTACAGGTCTTGCCCTACTTAACTTCGGTATAGATGAAGTGAGTAACCCCAAATTGCAAGCGCAAACTTGGTTTGCACGTTGGAAAAAAGAACAACAAAAAGCCCAAGCAGCGGAGGCAAAACAATGAGTGCTGTTATAGAAGTCAAAGATATTATAGTCGATTACATTACGGAAAGCGGCCATGCTCGAGCCGTAGACAATGTCAGTTTTTCAATTAAAAAGGGAGAAATCCTAGGCCTAGCGGGTGAAAGTGGCTGCGGAAAAAGCACCATAGCCATGGCTATCCCCCAGCTTCATCAACCTCCTGCCGTGATTAGTGGTGGCGAAGTATGGATGAGTGGTAAAGACGTACTGAAGCTTGATGAAACTGGCTTAAATAGCTTACGCTGGAATACTATCTCGCTTGTATTTCAATCTGCAATGAACGCACTAAATCCTGTGGTCTCTGTCTATAAACAGTTCGAAGATGTGCTACTGGAGCACAAAGCGGTCAACAATAAAAAAGAGGCTGAAACACGTACTCGTGAGCTATTTTCTCTGGTGGATATTCACTCCGACCGAATTTATGACTATCCGCATCAGTTTTCCGGTGGCATGCGTCAACGTATCGCAATTGCAATGGCAATGGCTCTAAATCCCGATTTGATCATTATGGATGAGCCAACTACAGCCCTAGATGTCGTGGTGCAACGCCAAATCCTTAAGAAGATCAAACAGCTGCAGGCTGACATAGGATTTTCGATTTTGTTTATCACTCACGATTTATCGCTGATGGTCGAGTTGTGTGATCGTATTGGTATCATGTACGCAGGTCGTATTGTAGAAATGAGCCCAGCTAAAACGATTCTAGAGTCGCCAAGGCACCCTTATACATTAGGTTTAAAAGAGTCGTTCCCCACTTTGCACCGCAGCACGAATGAACTACACAGTATTAAGGGTACCCCACCTAACTTGTTGGATCTTCCTGACGGTTGTGCCTTTGCTCCGCGTTGCCGCTTTGCGACTATTTCGTGTCAGCAAACTCAACCGACCATGGTCAGCAAAGAGAATGGCCAACATGTGGCTTGTTTTAATCCTATCGAGATCACCAACAGTAAGGAGGTCGTAGCATGAGTGCAGCACTTGAAGTTAGAAACCTCACTAAAGACTTTGTGATTAACAAAGGATTTTTCCGCAAAGGTCAGGCATTTCGAGCCGTTAATAATGTCTCATTTAGTATTGATACTGGCAGAGCAATTGCTATTGTTGGTGAGTCTGGTTGCGGCAAATCAACCTTGGCCCGTCTCATTTGTCAGATGGCAGGTTACACCCCTACTTCGGGTGAAATCGCTATAAATGGAAAAGTGGTCGAACCAATCAAAACGCGCCAAGACAGAATAGATTTGGCTAGTGACGTGCAAATGATCTTTCAAGACCCTTATAGTGCGCTTAATCCAGTGCACACTATCGGTTGGCATCTTGATCGCGCAGCACGTAATCAGTTTCCTAATGACAAAAAAAAGCGCGAACAAATAGCTATTGAATCGCTCGAAGCCTGCGGTCTAACGCCTGCAAAAGATGTTTTGTACAAGCACCCATTTGCGTTGTCTGGTGGGCAGCGCCAAAGAGTGTGTATTGCTCGCGTAATTGCTACAGGTGCACAAGTCATTTTGGCCGATGAGCCAACCAGCATGCTGGATGTGTCTATCCGTATCGGGGTGCTCAAGTTACTTGATGAGCTGAAAGGAAAAATCGAAGCCAGTTTTGTCTACATTACCCACGATCTTGCTAGTGCACGCTTTTTTGCCGATGATATTGTGGTGATGTACTCTGGACATGTGGTAGAAAAAGGGCCAACTCAAGCCATTATTGAAAACCCTCGTCATCCCTACACCCAGCTATTGCTAGCTAGTGTGCCAGACCCCGACCGCGAAAGCAGCAGCGACAAGGTCAGTGATGTTATTGCAGAAGCGCCAATGTGGTCACCAGATACCATTGGTTGTCCGTTTTGGAGTCGCTGTCCTAAAGCGACTGACAGATGTAACAATGAAACCCCACAATGGCGCGATTTGGACGACCGACAAGTGTTCTGTCATTACGTTGAAGAGTAACTAAGTCACGAAAGTATCAATAGGATTAAAAGTGATAGCACTTCATATTGTTATCACTCCTTTGGATTTTGTGTGTGTCTTTCTTTCACTCTCGATACTGCGCAATATTCAATTTCATCACCTAAAATATAATTAATTGGAGTTTTTATGGACTTACTGGTTAAACTGTATGACTTACCAGAATTTACTGCCAAATGCCCAGACAACATTTACGTGCGCCCAGCCATGGTGCCCGAACGCCATTTAGTGGTTGACTTCGTTCGTGAGCACTTTAGTGAATACTGGGTCAGCGAAGTTGAGTTTGCACTATCGCAACACCCTGTACGCTGTTTGATCGCCACTAGAAATTCACAAATCGTTGGTTTTGCTTGCTATGACACCACCTTCAAAGGCTATTTTGGCCCTACAGGAGTAAGTCAGACTGAACGTGGTTTAGGAATTGGAGAAGCTCTACTGCATCGTTCTATGCATTTAATGCATCTTCAAGGTTATCAGTACGCCATGATTGGTAGTGCAGGGCCTATTGAGTTCTATAAACGCTCAGTAAATGCCACCGAAATAGTTGGATCTACACCGGGTGCTTATCAAAATTTGTTGCGTAAGAATGTTATTTAAGTAGAGCGGGTTAATGAATTTAGCCTATCTCATATGTACTGAAAACCTGTTGTCCATTACCTATAAGGTGCTACACAGGTGAAACAAAATACACAGCTAGTTAAACTAACCTTTATAAATTATTTATATGATTGGTGATTGATTCTTATAGAGCAAGCTTTTGGTGTGAACATTTTTGAATAAAAGCGTGTTGTAGAATTCGTAAACTCTCAGATTTTTAATAATTTCTGTCAAGTCAAAAGTGGGCTGTTCAGAAGACCATGGACATTTTTCAGTCTCATTTTTAGGCTGATTCAAACGGCATAAGACTCATGCCATCGAGGTGGGAATGACGCCTTATTCGACGGTAGTGTCCAGTCCTGAAATGTATTTACACATTTCAGGACTAATCGGATCTAAAGACTGTATTTTTAAACAAAGAAGAGAAGAATAAAAAAAAGAACTTGGGTTTAGTTTCAAAGATCGGGAGTGATGCAAAAGACTAACCCGTCTCTTGGTTTGTCATTATAAATAAAGCGATTTCGATTGATCCCTTCATTAATGCCACCGCAAGTTAATGCAACGTTATGGCTAGGTACGTTGTCAGGGTCGCAGATTATTTCTATTCGTGTTAGGTGTAGTTTTTCGAAACAGAAACTGATTAGGGAATTCAAGGCTTCTTTGGCGTAGCCTTTTTGCTGGTGTTTATCGGCTATCCAGTACCCAAGGCTTGCAGAGTTAGAGACGAGATGGATTTCGGTGATGGCCGCCATACCAATAAATTCTTGGCTTTCTTTGCGAAACACCCCAAAGCCATATGAACTCCCTTTCACCCAGTTCAATCGGTTAGCGCGTATAAAATCCTGTGCATCTGTTTCGCTAAACCTAGGATGGCACCAATCCATCCAGTCATGCAAAGATAATGAATCAGAGATTCTATTGGCAAATGCATGGCTATGTTCTTGGCGAATGATTTTAAGCTGCAATCGCTTGGTGAATATTTCTAAATTAGTGACCAAATTGAACAGTCCAGGGGTGTAAAATGCTCCCCAAAAGGGAAGCAATGTTAATAGGTTTAGGGCAAACGGGGTTGAAGTAAATAGTCGCGTTAAGGCACTCGACGTATCTGAACAATAATGCCCATTAATGGGTGATCGAGGTAGTGCGTTTCACTGCTTCGTATGCGCCGTTTTTGATCCATTCTGTAGCTCTTCAAGAAGCGTTCCTCTTGAACCGTTGGCGACACTTCTCTCATATCACCGAACTGTACCGTTTCGTCAGAATCTGATTCTGTTAGAACCAATTGTTTATCTTCTAGGATAACGTCACGAACCCCTGGTGCTTTAAGATCTAAGGTGGTTTCTAAAAATAGATAATGTTGGACATATACCTGTAACTCTCCATCTAACTCATAAAGCGGGTTATCGATGGTTTGTTCTTGGATTGCTCCTTCGCTATTGTCAGTAAAAGCGACTTTTTGGCTGCCATCTGGATTATAAGATTTGGAATAATCTTTACCCGCACGAATCCGAAATTTAGGCGCAGAGGCTTTACCATTATCACCTTGACGCCATACTTTATGCATCAAAACCTGAAAACCAGCGTGCTTTTTGAGTCGCTCTACTTGGTTAAGAAGTTTAAATTCGTCGTAACCACGAATTGAAACGCCTTTTCTTTGTCTATATTCGCTGTTTTCAAAGGTCCCCACATTGGTGAAGTCGATCGGTGGCAATGTACTTGGCCAAGATTCACTGAGTTTGTCCGGATCGATAGAACGTTTAAATACAATAAGCTCTATATCAAATTGACGATCGGCCGCGAATGACGGCGAAGCCATGATAAAGAGTAGTAGAAAGACCAGTTTTTTCATTTCGACTCCGCAAAAATGGTGCTGTTAACGTTGAGCATCGTATTTCTTATTGGTTCATTATTGCTTATCACGCGCTTTTAGGCATTCTATTTTGTTGAAATTGTTCAAGCAAATCAGAGATAAAGCGAATTCTTTCGCGTCTATCAGCCAAAGGCAGTGTGAATTTAAGCTTAGTAGGCCCTTCCATCTTATAATTTTGGGCCTGACCTTGTAATAGTTTAACTAGAAACATTGGGTTAATGTCAGCATTTGGATAAAACTCGATGTAACCACCCTTATCGTGCGCTTCAATTTTTTTGACGTTGATAGCGGCGGCGTCCAATTTCACTTCATTGACTGAGAGTAAGTTTTTAGCTGCATCCGGTAAGGTACCAAATCGATCGATGAGTTCTACTTTCATCTCCATCAGTTGATTAAGGTTTTGAACACTCGCGATTCTTTTGTACATAGATAAACGGGTATTAATATCTGGAATGTAGTCATCAGGCAATAGCGCGGGTAGCCTAAGTTCAACCTCTGTTTGTTCTCTTAATAAGTCGTCTAGTGAAGGCTCTTTGCCTTCTTTAAGCGCCTCTACTGCTTGCTCTAGCATTTCCATATACAAGGTAAAGCCTACCGATTGTATCTGGCCGCTCTGTTCGTCACCAAGTAGCTCACCCGCCCCACGTATCTCTAAATCATGTGTTGCCAGCGTAAATCCAGCACCCAAATCTTCCAGAGAAGCGATAGCTTCGAGTCGTTTTACCGCGTCCTTAGAAAGAGCCTTAGGGTGTGGTGTCAACAGATAAGCGTAAGCTTGATGGTGTGAACGACCAACACGGCCACGCAATTGATGGAGCTGCGCTAAACCCAGCTTATCGGCTCTGTCCATCAGTATGGTATTGGCGGTAGGCACATCGATACCGGTTTCGATGATGGTAGTACAGACCAACACATTGAAACGTTGATGGTAGAAGTCGTTCATAATGCGCTCAAGTTCTCTTTCGCGCATCTGACCATGTGCCGTTGTAACTCGAGCTTCCGGAATGAGTTTGGCTAAGTCTTCGGCCACTTTATCGATGGATTCGACTTGGTTATGTAGGTAGTAAACCTGTCCGCCACGCATGATTTCACGAAGAATTGCTTCACGAATGACGCTGTCATCATTTTCCCGGACGAATGTTTTTATCGCTAAGCGACGGGCAGGGGGGGTCGCAATAATAGAAAGGTCACGCATACCACTCATCGCCATATTTAGCGTTCGAGGGATTGGTGTCGCAGTCAATGTTAAGATATCCACATCAGCACGCATCGCCTTAACTTTTTCTTTTTGCCTTACCCCAAAACGATGCTCTTCATCGACGATGAGTAGGCCTAAATCCCGGAATTTTATACTATCTTGTAGTAGCTTATGAGTGCCTATTAGTATGTCGACTTTACCTTCGGCTGTATCGCTTAGAATCAGCTTTTGTTCTTTCGCGGACTTGAATCGGGAGAGAACTTCAACCCGTATAGGTAGGTTAGCAAATCGGTCTCGGAAGTTCTCGAAATGCTGCTGTGCCAAGAGGGTTGTCGGGACAAGAACGGCAACCTGCTTGTCGTTATCGGTACAAATAAAGGTTGCGCGCATGGCAACTTCAGTCTTACCAAAACCTACGTCACCACACACAAGTCTATCCATCGCCTTTGCTTGGCACATGTCTGACATGACGGCGTCTATTGTGGTTACTTGGTCGTCGGTTTCTTCAAATGGGAAGCCAGACTTAAATGTGGCGTATTGGCCTCGATCGAGTTTGAATTTGTGGCCCGGTTTTAGTTCGCGCTTGGCATAAACATCCAGCAGTTCAGCGGCCACATCGCGCACTTTTTCTGCGGCCCGTCGTCGGGCTTTACCCCAGGCTTCTCCACCAAGTTTATGTATCGGTGCACCATCTTCAGCGCTACCAGAGTATCGGCTTATGAGATTTAAGGACGCAACTGGAACGTAGAGCTTGGCTTCATTTTGATATTCAAGTGTTACGTATTCTGTCGTTAAGCCACCAGCCTCAAGTATTTGAAGGCCAATATAGCGACCAATACCGTGTTCTAAATGAACAACGGGTTGTCCGGGTTTCAGCTCAGCGAGGTGGCGAATTATCGTGTCGCTATTAACCGCTTTCTTATCTTTTCGACGTCTTTGTATGACGCGGTCACCAAGTAAATCACTTTCACAGATAAGGGCGAAATCGGGTCCAGAATGGACGAAGCCGTGTTCAGCGGCACCAAGTATCATGGTGAACTTGCGTTTGCTTTCTACCGCTTCGTTGAGAGAGGCCATCTCGGTTGGTTTAAGTTTGATACGTCGAAGTAGCTCTAATAACGCCTCTCTTCGGCCTTCAGACTCAACGGAAAAGACAATGTTTCCGCTATAGCTCTCACTAAATTGTCTTAACTCAGCTAAGGGTTCTTTGTTTTGCTGCTTGGCGTGTAGATCTGGCAGTTTCTCCAATTTAGGATTGGTTCTGCCTGCTCTTGCTTGGATTTTTTCTATCGATAGCTGTGCAATAGGTTTCTGTTTGAAATACGAAAACAGTTCGTCTTTTTTCAGCCAAAGTTCTTTGGGTTCGAGTAATGGGCGTAAAGGGTCGATCTTGCGTTGGTCATAGCGATAATCAACATCGGTTAGAAAGGTATCTATCGCAGTTTCGAGATCACCGACATTGACCAACAAGGTATCGTCAGAGATATAATCAAACAGCGTTTCCGTGTTATCAAAAAACAGAGGTTGCCAATATTCGATACCAGCAGGCCATGTTCCTTTGGTTACCTGCATATAGATTGATTCTGGTTCACGTTTGGCTTCAAACTTTTGACGCCACCGACCACGAAACTCTTCTATCGCTTCTTTAGACGTTGGAAACTCATGAGCGGGTAATAAACGAATGGTCTCAATGTTTTCGATGGTACGTTGAGTTTCAGGGTCGAACGTTCGAATGGTGTCTATTTCATCGTCGAAGAAATCGATTCGATATGGGTCCACGCTACCCATAGGGAATAGGTCGATGATAGAGCCTCGGCTAGCATATTCGCCTGGACCAAATACCTGGTCTACATGGCGGTAGCCGGATTTCTCAAGCTGCATTCTCAATTTATCTAATGAATAAAGATCACCTGCTTTAACCATCAAAGTATGCTGCATTAAGAAATCTCTTGGGGATTGTCTTTGCAGTAAGGTGCTAATCGGTACGATGGTGATGCCACTGGATTGAGTCGGCAACTGATAGAGTTTCGCGATCCGGTCCGAGATGATATCTTGATGAGGTGAGAAATTATCGTAGGGCAGCGTTTCCCAATCGGGGAATAGGCTGACTTCTTCATTAGAGAACTGTTCTATTTCTGCTAAAAGCTTTAACGCTAACTGAGGATCCGGAACCACTAACAGTGTGTGGCCTTGGTGTTGCTCAGAAATTTCAGCAATAGCGATAGGAAGGGCTGCACCGACAAGGTTGCCCACAAACTTTTTGTCACCGGCCTTCTCAGGGGTAACAATGGAAAAAAGTGATGTTTTATTCGACATTATTTATCTGTTCTGACGGTCAATTGAACGTTGGCGTAACAATTTTTGTTGTTGATAGAGCGCCGCTTTAATCAACAAATCCTGATCGATTTCTCGAAGCAACTTATAGGTTAACGTTACGTCATAACCTAGTTCATCCTGATTACACTCAATGACTTCAGCGTAGCAGTATATTGCAGCAGGAGGATGGTCTAAGAAAAGCTTCACTCGTGCAAGCGACCCGACCGCAAATTCGTGCTCACTTTTAAATGTGAACTGACTTGCACCAAAACTGGACGTATAGAACCGATGCTCTTCTTTATCTTGCTGCGCCAGCATAAAGGTGAGTAGTAGATTCAGTTTGCCGTTTTGATGGTCAAGAAGCTGAATAACATGTTTGAAATCGCTGTTCTTTAGCTCACTCATTGCGCTTTCCGTCAAACTGTCAAGTTGACTAAATTCACTCGCGACGATGAATGGCGCTGGGATTTCTGAGATAAATGCACTTTGGCTAGGCAAGGTAAAACCACTCTCAAGAGGCTCGACATTGGCAGTCAATTTGTGGTGGACAGTAAAAAATTCTTGTTGATCCATGCCTTAATTCCTTTTCTCTAACCTTTTGATTATCGTCATGTATGGCAACATAGCAAGAGCTGTAGTGTTTTCATTGCTGAAATCGTCGGTTTTTGTCTATTTGTATCAAATAGCGCTACAAACAGAGCCAATTAATCGTTACATTAATCCCATCCACAATTTTTGGTCTTCTTATCTATGTTTCATCCTGTTTCGGCTTTTATTGGTCTGCGTTATTTAATCGGTCGCTCTGGTGATCGATTTAGTCGTTTTGTTTCCATTATGTCGACCGTTGGTATCACTATCGGGGTAATGTCTTTAGTCACGGTTTTATCTGTGATGAACGGTTTTGAATCTCAGTTGAAGAACCGCATTCTCGGTGTACTGCCGCAAGCCGTGGTACATCAACAAGATGAAAAAACAGTGAATAGTGATCAACCGCCGGCATTTTTACAAGCTATACCTTATGTCACGAATATTGCGCCGATCGTCAGAAGTGAGGCTGTCATACAAAGCCCTGCTCAGCTTTCGGCAGGATTATTAATTGGGATTACGCCACTCGAACACGATCCAATTGGTGAGTATTTGATGGGGGGAAGACTAAGTGATCTTGAAGCCGGTAAATATCAACTATTCTTGGGCCATACATTAGCAAGAAACATGAAGGTTTCGATTGGTGATAAGGTTCGTCTAATGGTGACTAGTGCCAGCCAGTTCACCCCATTAGGGCGAATGCCAAGCCAGCGCAACTTTACGGTGTCTGGCGTGTTCAATACCGGTTCTGACGTAGATGGCCAGTTGATGATCGGTAACATTGAAGATGTGGGTAAACTGATGAAGTTCAAAACAGACACGATTTCAGGTTGGCGGCTATTTTTTGATGACCCGTTTGTCGTATCGGAACTCTCCACTACTGCTTTTCCTGATGGGTGGATGTGGAGCGATTGGCGGGAGCAGCGAGGTGAGCTTTTCCAAGCGGTAAGAATGGAAAAAAACATGATGGGTTTGATGCTGGGTCTGATTGTCGGTGTCGCTGCATTTAATATCATTTCAGCGCTGATCATGGTGGTGATGGAGAAGCAATCTGAAGTAGCGATACTAAAAACCCAAGGGATGACTAACGGTCAAATCTTGGCGGTGTTTATGGTGCAGGGTGCAAGCAGTGGCATTATTGGCGCGTTGGTCGGGGGCGGGTTGGGTGTGTTACTTGCTAGTAATCTAAACCAGATTCTTGACGCGATGGGGGTGGCTTTGTTTGCGGCTGGTGGTCAATTGCCAATCAATATTGAACCTGTTCAAATCGCCGTGGTGATAGTGCTGGCCATTTTACTGAGTCTACTCGCGACACTCTTTCCTTCTTATAGAGCATCGTCAGTTCATCCTGCTGAAGCGTTAAGATATGAGTAGTTAATACCTACCTTTATGACGAATAGTTGTGATAACTAAAAAGCACCATCGGTTAACAACGCGGTGGTGCTTTTTAGTGTATGCCTCTACTTAGGCAGTTTTTAGCGATTTCGATTTCTTTACATTGATCATTACCATAAAGCCCAATCCGATAATGCATGCAAACGTCACGATAGTACTTCCTAACGCAATACCAACCGCGATTGCTAGCCAAATTAGACGCTCTACCTTGGTTAGATACTCTACAAAAAAACCTTCGATGCTGCCCGCAAAGGCGACAACCAATGCGATGGTACTTATGGTCGCAATACCAAATTCAACCATTTGACTGCTATCAAAGATTAACCCTGAAAACGCCATCATAAGAGGAATAAGGAAGAAACCTTGTGCCAGTTTAAATGCTTGAACTGCGGATCTCATCGGTGAAGCTTTTGCGATACCTGCACCAGCAAAAGCGGCTAACGCAATTGGTGGTGTTACATTGGAGGTCTGAGATAACCAAAACACAATCATATGAGCAGCCAACATACTGATACCAAAATCGAGCAGTGTCGGAACTGCCATAATGGACAAGACAATATAGGCAGCGGTAACGGGTAACCCCATACCCAAAATGACAGCCGCTAGCGCTATCAAAGCCATGGCGGCAAAGAGGTGACCACCGGAAAGTGCGATTAGGAACTGGGTAAATTGAAGCCCAATGCCCGTTTGACCAACCACGCCGACGACTATGCCAGCAGTACCACAGGCAAGCGAGATGGGTAGAGCGAGAAAAGCGCCTTGCTTCATCCCTTCAAAGAAGGTCGCTAAGGTGATCCGGCTGTGTTTTCTACACAATGACGCGACCAATATGGCGGCACAACCTGCGATACCCACCAATACTGGCGAATAACTCATCAATAACAGTGCAGTGATCAGTATTAAGGGCACCAGAAAATGCCAACCCCTCTCCATGACCACTTTTATCTGTTCGACGCTGTCCATTCCTTTTAGACCCAATTTACACGCCATGATGTGCACGTATAACAGGGTACAAGCGAAGTAAAGGATTGCAGGCATGATAGAAACCAACAAAATTTCGCTATAAGGAATACCCGTAAACTGAGCCATTACAAATGCTCCGGCACCCATAACTGGTGGCATTATTTGTCCACCAGTAGAGGCTGCGGCTTCGATACCTGCAGCCTGTTCAGGTTTGTAACCCAATTTCTTCATCATAGGAATAGTCAGGGAACCCGTTGTAACAGTATTAGCGATTGCCGACCCAGATATAGACCCTAAAGCCGCAGACGCAATAACACTTGCTTTGGCTGGACCACCTCGGTATTTACCTGCAACAGCAAAAGCACTGTCTATAAAGAACTTACCAGCACCAGTTACCTGCAAGAAAGCCCCAAAGAGTACAAAAATAAATACTACGCCAGCGGCTATAGCAAGAGGTGCTCCAAATACACCGTTAGTAGAATAAATGTGGAATCGGATGATATCTTCTAGTGGAAAACCATTACTGGCGAACTGGTCGGGTAAGTAGTTGCCATACATCGCATAAGCAAGAAAAATTAACGCAATGGCTACCATCACGAATCCAACGGTTCTGCGAGTGGCCTCCAATAACAGAACGATTATTATACAACCGGCGAGCTTGTCATAACCAACGATACCTTCTAATAAAAAGGTGATGTCGTCATAGTCAAATACCGCGATTCGCCACGTGGCCCAAAATGCTAAGACACAAAAAATAAGGTCCAACCCTCGTCCCATCAAATAGAGTACAGGGTTATGTTTATTAGAAATAATTGGGTGAGTAAGAAAAACTAAAATCATCACCCAACTAAGATGTATTGGTCGAAATATTGGCGCTGAAATATCAGCAGAGATCCCTTGCCAGATTTGAAACACAGATAAAGCGATAGCCGCAATAGCGGCTATTTTCATTAAAAGTTGGATAAGAGATTGCTGAATGGATAAAGCCTGCCGCATAAAAAACTCCATTCCTTTAAACTAAACGACGTTCTCTACATAGCTAAACTAATGGGTGATATAGTTAGCTATGTAGTTGATGTTACAATATAAAATTATTTGGACTGCTCATCAAAATATTTTTGTGCACCAGCGTGGATAGGGACACCACCAAGTCGATGCATGTTTTCTAATGTTGTGTATTGAGTCACTTTAATCGCTTGGCGAACTTGGTCGATATTTTCAAACATAGATTTGGTCATATCATAAACCAATTTTTCATCGGCATTTTTATTAACGACAAGTACATTCCAGACCGCTGGAGTATTGAATGCGGCGACATTGTGGTAACTGTCAGCTGGAATGTCTAATGGTTGGAATGATGGTATTGCTTCTGAAATGGCAGCAAGCTGTTCCGGTGTAAATGAAAGCATGCGAATATCACGAGTTAGTGCTAACTCAGTTACTGCCCCTACACCTAAACTACCAACAATTACGCCTGCATCTATCTGTCCGTTAGCAAGTGCTGACGTTGTCGCGGTGTAATTTAAGCTTTGAGATTTGAGTTCACTTTCATTGATTCCAAGTGCAGATAGAATGCCAATCGCACTCGTACGGGTGCCAGAGCCCGGTGCACCTAGAGAGACTTTCTTACCTTTTAAATCTTCAATGTTAGTAATATCTGAGTCTGCTGGAACCATGAAATGAACAACGTTCGGGTAAAGTGCCGTTATAACGGCTACGTCCATTTTTTTCGGGAAAGGTTTAACGCCTTCGTGTGCTTTTTGTACCACACTTCCCATCGCAATACCGGCTAGCTGTTTAGAGGTTGCCACTTTGATACTGTTTTCTACAGAGCCTGCAGTTACCTCGGCTCTCATATTGAAATCTGGGATTGTTTCCCCCCAAATTTTCGCTAATGTTCCACCCAATGGATAATACGTGCCGCTTTGGCTACCTGTGCCAATAGTGTAATTTTCTGCTAGTGCAGAGAATGAAAGAATCCCTGACGCGACGAGGGTAAGAACCTTTTTATTGATTGTTATCATTTAACATTTCCTTTTGTTTAAATAACGTATAGAAAAACGTACATCGAACAGCTTATACCGAGCAAGGCAATTTACCTTATTCGACTTTAGTCTATAGGTGTATGAGTGCATATTGAGTGGGTAATCATCAAATTCAAGTTTTCGTTCCTCTGATTTGAAGGTGAATATTGATAGCTGGAGGTTGCTATCGTCTTTCACACTTGGTCTGTTTGGCTTACACTAGACACTCTTCTATACGTGCACTCATGCTATTAAAGTGATTAATTATCTGCTCGTGCTATTATAATTCGTAACGTGTTGTTTTAACTGGATCAACTATGCCTGAATCAGATGTAAATTATCTTTTAAAATGTGAATCAATTAGCAAAACCTACCGTGAAGGCTCGATGGAGACTGAAGTCCTGAAAGGGGTAAGCTTCTCTATGCAGAAAGGGGAGTTAGTTTCCATCATCGGTACGTCAGGATCTGGAAAAAGCACACTTCTGCATATATTGGGGGCACTTGATGATGCGACTCAAGGTTCAGTGGAATTTTTAAGCTACAACCTAGCAAGCTTGAGTGCAAATAAACAAGCAAAGATACGTAATCGGCATATTGGTTTTGTATATCAGTTTCATCATCTTCTATCTGATTTCTCGGCGCTCGAAAATGTGGCAATGCCATTATTAATCGGGGGCGAAAAGGCAGACGTTGCCAAAGGTAAAGCGGCCGCATTATTAGATAAAGTTGGTTTGTCTCATCGGCTTCAACATCGGCCGTCTGAGCTTTCTGGAGGGGAAAGACAACGTGTAGCAATTGCTAGGGCGTTGGTCAATAAACCCGACTTGGTATTGGCGGATGAACCGACAGGTAACCTTGATCACAAAACCGCAGTAGCAATTTATGACTTGATGCGCCAGCTTAACCAAGAGTCGGGAACTGCATTTTTGGTGGTTACTCACGATGGTGAATTAGCGAGTAAAATGGATAGACAATTGAACATGCAAGATGGTCTATTGCTTAATAATCACCCTGTAGAATTGTCGGCGGAGGTGTAACTTGTTTCGTTCACTTGCTTTCTTTATTGGTCGTCGTTTTAGTGGTGGTAAGCAACGAAATAAAATGGTCTCCTTTATTTCTGTCTCTTCAACCATTGGTATTGCTGTTGGTGTCGCGGTCATTATTGTCGGTCTTTCCGCAATGAATGGTTTTGAACGAGAGTTACAAAATCGTGTTCTGTCCGTTGTCGCACATGGTGAGTTTGAAGGTGTAAAGGGTGAAATCGTAGAATGGCGGAAGGTGATGGAACAAGCCAACGCACATGAGAAAGTGAGTGCAGCGGCACCTTACGTTCGTTTTACCGCTTTGGCCGAACGAGGTCAGAATATTAAAGCCATTGAGGTTCGTGGTGTCGACCCGGAGTTAGAATCTGCGGTCTCAAACCTGACGAATTTTATTCCTGCAGACGTATGGGAAGGGTTTCGAGCGGATGAGAAACAGGTGGTCTTAGGGAAAGGAATCGCGGATAACCTTGGTTTAAAGAAAGGTGACTCGGTTACTTTGTTGATTCCTGTATTAAATGCATCGATCAATAAAGTACAAGCCCCAAGACGAGTGAGAGTGAAGGTGGCGGGCCTGTTGACGCTTGGTGGACAGATTGACCACGCTTTAGCGCTTATTCCACTCAAAGATGCGCAGGAATATGCAAGACTAGGTGAGGCGGTAACAGGGGTTTCTATTAGAACGACCGATGTGTTTAATGCGCCGTTGTATGTTAGGCAAATTGGCAATCAATTAGAAAGCTACGTCTATCTTAAGAGTTGGAAGCAGAAATACGGGTATCTCTACAGAGATATCCAGTTAGTCCGAACCATTATGTATTTGGTTATGGTGCTCGTGATAGGCGTTGCCTGCTTTAATATTGTGTCCACCTTAATGATGGCGGTGAAGGAAAGAGCGTCAGAGATCGCGATTTTACGAACAATGGGGGCATCAGATGGGTTGGTTCGCCGAATCTTTGTCTGGCTTGGGGTTTTGTCTGGTGTCTTGGGAAGTATTGTTGGCAGTGTAGTAGGGGTAGTTGCGGCACTAAACCTAACCTCTTTGATAAAGGGGCTGGAAACTGTATTAGGTCATCAGTTTCTCTCTGGTGATATCTATTTCGTTGACTTTTTGCCTTCTCAGGTTGAAAGCATGGACGTATTGATTGTTTCTGGCACCGCTATTATTCTTAGTTTATTGGCGACATGGTATCCCGCGACAAAAGCGAGCCAAATGAACCCAGCGAGAGTGCTGAGCTCTAAATAGGACCGCTGTTAAAGACAAAAAATATACGCTTAGTCTTTTGTATCAATAACCTTCATTTCAATGAAGTCACTCTCAAGAGCGGCTTCATCTCTGCGCAATAATTACGTCGTCCTCATAAAAAATGGGGACAACACGTCATACGGATTTACTTCAGGAAGTAACGACGTCATAGACGTATTAAACAAACCGTCTTGTTTGCTTGAGATGGGCATCTCTATTTTATTTCGGCTAGCATGTGGTTTGCAAAATATAATGACATCTACGTCGAAAGGTCAACGTTAAGTAGGGACGTTTTACGTACGAACGGTTATCTTGATTTTCTCTGCTGCCAACTTCTAACTACCGAATATCGCCATAAACCTCGAATACCAAAATACCCTACGGATGCGGCTAATAAGCCACAAACCAAGCAACCTAAAAGAAAGGGCGGGCCTATGGTGCTCATTTGGTTTATTAGAAAGTCCCAAGAAAGTTCGAAGTGGAACCCTTGGGAAGGTATATGCAAGATGTGCGCGCCTACTTTATAACAAAAGTAAAACATGATCGGCATAGTGATTGGGTTACTCACCCAAACGAGAGCGACTGATAGCGGTAGGTTGACGCCTAACATGATGGCCATTCCAGCAGACATGATCATCTGGCTTGGTAATGGAACAAAAGCCATAAATAAACCCAAAGCGAATGCGCCGGATGCAGAACGCCGGTTTAGACACCATAAATTAGGATTATAAAGCACATTGCCAAATATTTTGAGCGCCTTTTGACGCTTAATTAATTCGTGATCTGGCATGAAGCGCTGTATGAACTTTCTAGGCATTGTGACGAATGACTCTCTATTGCTACTACTGGAATATTATCGTTTTTATCGCGACCACATTAACTTTTCCTTATTGGCCATATCCTTTAGCCATTAAAAGTGTCGTCGCTTTTCTTATCATCATTATAGTCAGTTACCAGATGCCTGCCTTTGGTTGGGCAAGAGGCTTTTTGTTGGCACTAAGTTTGATTTCCCTTCACAGTCATCTATTTCAAGTGAAGGTTGAATCTGTATTTCGCTTTGGAAATGATACTACTATAACGGCTCGCGTTGACAGCTTTTTTAAGCAAATAACGAGAGGTAATGAATACTTGCTTAGATTAGAGTCAGTTAATGGAGAGAAAATGCCGTATTTTTTCCAACCAAACATCAAGTTAATTGCACCTAAAGAGGTAGAACTCAATCTAGGCGAACGTTGGGAGCTTGCGGTTGAGGTGAAACCAGTCATTGGTCGGCTTAACGAGGCAGGATTTGACCAAGAGAAATATTATATCAGCCAAGGTTGGCATGCCAAAGCGAAATTAACTGATATTCGTTCAGCGAAAATAATTGAACAATCCAATTCCTTAAGGCTGAGATTCTACCGAATCGTTATACGTCATATAGAAGCACTACCAAATAAAGCAATGTTGTTGGCGTTGAGCTTTGGTGATCGCAATCATATATCCGCAGAACAATGGCAACAGCTTAAGGCAAGCGGTCTGATTCACCTTGTCGCGATTTCTGGTTTGCATATCGGTATTGCATACTTTATTGGTTGGAGAGCCGGATCTCTGGTGAGGTTGATTTTTCGGCACTGGTACAGCGCTCCATTGATCATTGCACTGTTATTTTCCGCCACTTATTCATGGTTGGCAGGATTTAGTATTCCAACAATACGCGCCTTAATAATGTGTTGTATGTTAGGGGCGTTCTCGTATAGAAGGTTGCACTTCAGTTCTTGGCAGATACTTATTTTTGCTATGGCTGGATTATTGGCGTTTGATCCTTTTTCGGTACTTTCGGTGAGTTTTGGGCTCACATTTTTCGCTGTCGCTTGCATCTATATCGTAGTAAGCATCAAGTTTTTCTCCCAATCAGGTTGGTTTAGGACGCTGATCTTTATGCCTTTAGCACTGAGTGCGGTCATGGTACCCGTGACAAGTTACTATTTTGCTGGTTTTAGTTTGTCATCGAGTGTTTATAACTTCTTTTTTGTTCCTTTGTTTAGCTTCGCTATTGTCCCACTGTTGTTTGTGGCGCTTTTGGCCTCAATTACAATTCCAACGGTCGCGCCATATGTGTGGAAAGTTGTTGATAGATTACTGGACGTAGTTAACTGGAGTATTCCGTTTGCGATGGACAGTTGGATACATGTTGACCGAATGGCTTTAGCATCATTGACGGCTTTGATGGTTTTTATATGCGTTCGACCATTAATGAGAAGAGAGCATCAGATAACGGTCTTCATAACGATTTTCTTTGTTATCCAAAGTATGACGTTTAAGTCAAAAGCGATGTGGGAGGTTTCTGTTCTCGATGTGGGTCATGGTTTAGCGGTTTTAATAGAAAAAGATAGCCGATATTTTTTGTATGATACGGGTGCTAAGTGGGAGACGGGTAGTATTGCTGAAATGATTATCGCCCCAGTGTTAAGGCGTCGCGGCGTAACCCGCTTAGATCTGCTGACTATCAGTCATTTTGATTCGGATCATGCTGGTGGACGAGAGTATATTGAGCAGCAATTTTCACCTAAGCAGAAGCTAAGTAGCCAACATATCGATGGGTATTTACCTTGTATCGATAAAACAGAGATGGAATGGAATGGATTAACGCTATCGGTGGTCTGGCCTCCTAAAATAGTTAAAAGAGCCTATAACCCCCATTCATGCGTGATTAAGGTGACCGATGGGGCATCTAGCGTACTACTCACCGGGGACATAGAAGCAGTAGGGGAGTTGCTCTTAGCCCAACAAAAGGAAAGAATACGATCGGATATTTTACTCGTACCTCATCATGGTAGTAAAACCTCTTCAACCAACTATTTTTTGGATGCGGTTGGAGCAAAAGTTGGATTGGCATCCGTTGCTAAGGGCAATCAATGGGGCCTACCCGACAATAAAGTGGTGAGCCGATATACAGATCGTGGTGCAATTTGGTTGGATACGGGAGAAAGCGGACAGATATCAATAGTGTTTTCTCATGAAGGCTGGAAAATAATGACTAAACGAAGTAGACAATCACTGACTTGGTATAGGCAGATACTGCGTAAGGGGGTAGAATAAGAGGTTAATTAACTTAAAAATAACGTGTTCCTATGTCTGCTGATACCCATGATGAGACGACACTACAAACGTTTAAGCGTTTGTGGACGTATATTCGAAATTATAAGTCTGGTCTTATTGTTGCTGTTTTTGCGTTAGCAATAAACGCCGTTTCTGATACCTATATGATCTCATTGTTGAAGCCTCTTCTTGATGAAGGTTTTGGTGATGCAGAGACCGATTTTCTAAAAGTATTGCCGTTTATTATTTTAGGTGTAATGGTTATTCGTGGATCCAGCGGTTTTGTATCTGACTATTGTATGAGCTGGGTCTCAGGCAATGTGGTTATGAATATTCGTCGTAAATTGTTTAACCATTTCATGCATATGCCCGTTGCGTTTTTTGATCGTGAGTCTACGGGGGCTCTTCTTTCTCGTATTACCTATGACTCTGAACAAGTATCGGCAGCAACCAGCAAAGCGCTTGTTAGCATTGTCCGTGAAGGTGTCAGTATCATTGGTTTGCTTTTCCTTATGTTTTGGAACAGCTGGCAGCTTTCTATTGTATTACTGGTCGTCGCGCCAGTTGTCGCGTTGGCGATAGGTGTGGTATCGAAACGTTTTCGTAAGATATCTAAGAATATGCAGACTGCAATGGGTGTCGTTTCAACCTCTTCCGAACAGATGCTTAAAGGGCATAAGGTTGTACTAAGTTATGGCGGACAAGCGATAGAAGAACAGCGCTTTGATAAAGTCAGTAATTCTATGCGCCAACAAACCATGAAGTTAGTGGCCGCACAAGCTATGGCGAATCCGATAATTCAGCTTATTGCTTCGTTTGCTATTGTGGTCGTACTCTACTTAGCGAGCATTGATTCTATTCGCAGTGAACTGACACCTGGTACGTTTGGTGTCGTATTTACTGCTATGTTTGGCATGATGAGGCCTCTAAAAGCACTGACTAATGTTACGTCACAGTTTCAACGTGGTATGGCGGCATGCCAAACGCTTTTCGCTCTGATGGATCTTGATCCAGAGAAAGATAATGGTACGCATAGTGTTGATCGAGCGGACGGAGAAATCGCCGTAGAAAACGTAACATTTACCTATCAAAGTAAGGACAAACCTGCTCTAAGTAAGGTTAGTTTTGATATCCCGATTGGAAAGACCGTTGCACTTGTTGGGCGTTCAGGTTCAGGTAAAAGCACGATCGCCAACCTGTTTACCCGTTTCTATGATGTGGATAGCGGTTCAATAAAACTCGATGGGAAAGAGATCCAAGATTATACCTTAGAGAACCTACGTTCTCAGTTTGCTCTCGTGTCTCAAAATGTACACCTGTTCAACGATAGCATCGCGAACAATATTGCCTACGCAGCAGAATCGGAGTATAGCCGGGAACAGATTGTTAAAGCAGCCAAACTCGCCCATGCTATGGATTTTGTCGATACAATGAAAGACGGTTTAGATACAGTGATCGGCGAGAATGGTGCTAGTTTGTCTGGGGGACAGCGACAGAGAATCGCGATTGCAAGGGCGCTTTTACGTGATGCACCGGTGCTGATCTTAGATGAAGCAACATCGGCTTTGGATACAGAATCTGAAAAAGCCATTCAGGCGGCTTTAGATGAGCTGCAAAAGGATAAAACGGTGTTGGTGATTGCACATAGATTATCCACCATTGAAGGGGCAGACCAGATTCTTGTCGTTGATGAAGGGGAGATCATAGAGCGTGGGTCACATGCTGAATTAATAGCACGAGATGGTGCCTATGCACAACTTCATCGTATACAGTTTGGCGAATAGCTTCCATGATTGAAAAGATATGGTTTGAGAATCATTTTTTAGGCTTGCTTTTATGGCCCATCCTATGGCCACTAAGTAAGATCTTTAAATGGGTTGCAAGCTCCCGTAGAGACCGTTTTCTTCAGAATCACGCTCAAAGCTATCGGGCGCCAATACCCGTTGTAGTGGTTGGCAATATTACGGCTGGTGGTAATGGTAAAACGCCTGTTGTAATCTGGTTGGTAGAAAAACTGCAAGAAATAGGGCTAAAGCCTGCTGTGGTATCTCGCGGATATGGAGGCAAAGCCAACCAATATCCACTTATTGTTAATGAGAGTACATCAACCAAAGAGAGTGGTGACGAACCAAAGCTGATATTTAAACGCACAGGTGCTCCTGTCGTTGTCGACCCTATACGTTCAAACGCAGTGAAGGCTCTGCTTGATAGCGATGTCGACATCATCATTACCGACGATGGCTTGCAGCATTACGCATTAGCTCGTGATATTGAATTTGTCGTTATTGATGGGCAGCGTCGTTTTGGCAATGAGTCATTTATACCACTTGGTCCTTTGCGTGAAGGGCTTGATAGGTTAAATAATGTGGATTTTATAGTGAACAATGGTGGGATAACTCGTGATGATGAAATAGCCATGACGCTTTATCCGGGTTTTGCTAAAAATTTGGTGACGGGCGAAGAAAAAATGGTGAGCGAGCTAGATAAATTAGTTGCATTTGCCGCTATTGGTAACCCTAATCGTTTTTTCAAAACACTCGATTCGCTTGGCGCCGACGTTGTAAAAACGCAAGGTTTCACTGACCATCAAGATTTTAAACAGTCTGAGTTGTTTGAACTGCAGCAACTTGGCTTGAATATGATTATGACCGAAAAAGACGCAGTTAAGTGTTCTTCGTATGCGAAAGAGAATTGGTGGTACCTACCAGTAACCGCGAGTTTCTCTCAGCAAGAAGAAAAGCAAATACTAGACAAAATATTGAATGTTAGGAATGAGTATGGATCACCGTCTGCTTGAGATTGTTGCTTGCCCAGTGTGCAAAGGTAAGCTTTTTTATGATGCTGAAAATCAAGAATTAATTTGTAAGTTTGATCGTCTGGCCTATCCAATAAAAGAAGGTATTCCAGTTTTATTGGAACCAGAAGCGCGCACAATGGAAGTAGAAGAGGGTAGATAATGTCATTTACTGTTGTCATTCCGGCTCGGTATCAATCAAGTCGTTTACCCGGTAAACCGCTCGCCGATATTGGTGGCAAACCGATGATCCAGTGGGTCTATGAACAGTCATTAAAATCTGGAGCAGAACAGGTTATTATTGCTACGGATGATGAACGTGTCGAGTCTATAGCGAGAGAGTTTGGTGCTCAAGTTTGCATGACCTCCCCTAATCATGAATCGGGTACAGAGCGTCTAGCAGAAGTTGTCGATAAAATGGGTATAGATAAACATCAAATTATCGTTAATGTTCAAGGTGATGAACCACTGATTCCACCAAGTATTATTAGACAAGTTGCAGAAAACCTCGCCAAAAATAGTGTTGCTCCTATGGCAACGTTAGCGGTCGAAGTTGCTGACGAAGATGAGGTATTTAATCCAAATGCAGTAAAAGTAGTAAGAGACGAGAAGGGATTTGCGCTCTATTTTAGCCGAGCGTCCATTCCTTGGGATAGGGATAATTTTGCTAAAGATCCTAAAGATATCAAACAGTCATTACTGAGACATATTGGCATCTATGCATACCGAGCTGGGTTTATTGATACTTATATAAACTGGCAGCCTAGTGTGCTAGAAAAAATTGAAAGTTTAGAGCAGCTTCGAGTACTTTGGTACGGTGAAAAAATTCACGTAGATGTGGCAATCGAGTCTCCACCGGCTGGTGTGGATACACCAGAAGATTTACAAAAGGTGCGGGATATCGTTGCTAAGATTTAGTTATTAACGCCCGATAGTTTTAGATAAGGCCATCGGGTATTAATATATTAGTTTACCCTATTAAGACTCAGCCTTGTTCGGGCACGCACTAATTATGTTTCTACGGCCAGTCTCGGTTAACTCTTCTAGCACAATATCAAACCCCCATAATCGATACATATGTTTCAATACTTCATCGTGTCCATCGGCTAGAGGGACTCTATCATGAGGGATGTATTGGAGCGTCATCGAGCGATCGCCTCTTACGTCCACATTCCATACCTGAATGTTGGGTTCTATATTGCTTAAATTATATTGTGCCGCTAATTTTTCTCTTATTTTTCTATAACCGGGATCATCATGAATATGGCTGACCTCTATGAAATTTTGTCTGTCATCGTCCAAAACAGAAAACAGTTTGAAATCTCTAATCATTTTTGGAGAAAGATATTGGCTGATAAAACTCTCGTCTTTAAAGTTGTGCATTGCAAAGTGTAACGAATCTAACCAATTGGAACCGGCCAGATCAGGGAACCACTCTTTGTCTTCATCGGTAGGGGATTCGCAGATGCGTCGGATATCTTGAAACATCGCAAAACCAAGCGCGTATGGGTTTATTCCGCTGTAATACGGACTGTTGTAAGGGGGTTGTGCAATGACGTTGGTGTGGCTGTGAAGGAACTCAAGAATAAATTTGTCAGAGACAAGGCCTTCATCGTAAAGGTGATTCAAAATCGTATAATGCCAGAAAGTTGCCCAACCCTCGTTCATGACTTGGGTCTGCTTTTGTGGATAAAAATATTGGCTTACTTTTCTTACTATACGAACGACCTCTCGTTGCCACGATTCCAACAGAGGTGCGTTTTTTTCGATGAAATAGAGTAAATTTTCTTGAGGTTCAGAAGGGAAACGACGCTTCTCTTCTTCTGATATATCTTTGGATTTTGGAACAGTACGCCAAAGGTCATTCACTTGAGATTGCAAGTAAGCCTCGCGTTCTTCTTGGCGAATAGTTTCCTCTGCAATAGATATTTTCTCAGGGCGTTTGTATCGATCTACACCAAAATTCATCAGTGCATGACAAGAATCAAGCGTTTTCTCTACCTCATCAACACCGTGTTTTTCTTCACATTCGGTTATATAGTTTCTGGCGAACAATAGATAATCAATAATGGAACTGGCGTCTGTCCATGTTTGAAATAGGTAATTGCCTTTAAAAAAAGAGTTATGTCCGTAGCAGGCATGTGCCATGACGAGTGCTTGCATGGTGACGCTGTTTTCTTCCATCAGGTAGGCGATACAAGGGTCAGAGTTAATGACTATCTCATAGGCCAAACCCATCTGACCATGTTTGTAATTTTGTTCTGTTTGGATGAACTTTTTACCAAATGACCAGTGGTGGTAATTTATCGGCATACCAATACTTGAATAAGCATCCATCATCTGTTCAGAAGTAATCACTTCAATTTGGTTTGGGTAAGTATCTAAACGGTAGTGCTCGGCGACTCGTTTTATCTCTTGGTGATACACCTCAAGCATATCGAATGTCCAATCTGGCCCGTCTGGTAACATTTTGCCGCTGTTCTTTTTTGTCATTGCAATACTCCCTAAGCTGTTTCCTTTTTAAACAGCTCCCTAAATACAGGGAAGATATCTTCCACAGAGCGAATGTTTTTCATCGCGAAGTTGTTTGATGTTTCTTTAATCTTCTCATATTCATGCCACAGAGTTTGGTGGCTCCTTTTGGTAATTTCAATGTACGAAAAGTATTGGCAGGTAGGAAGTAAACTATCTCGTAATAGCTCCTTACACTTTGGAGAATCGTCCGCCCAGTTGTCTCCGTCAGACGCTTGTGCGGCATAGATATTCCATTCTCCTTGTGGATATCGTTCTTTAATAATCTTGTCCATTAACTTTAGAGCACTGGACACGATAGTGCCCCCAGTCTCTTGCGAATAGAAGAATTCGTGTTCATCCACCTCTTTTGCTTGGGTATGATGTCGAATGAATATCACCTCTACGTTTTCATAGGTTCGAGTTAAGAACATATACAACAAAACATAAAAGCGCTTGGCAATATCTTTTGTCGCCTGATCCATTGAACCAGAAACATCCATTATACAGAACATGACGGCTTGGCTAGATGGGACCGGTCGTCTGTCGAAATTTTTGAATCGTAGGTCAAAACTATCAATAAATGGGACACTTGAAATACGTCGCCTAAGCTCTGCTATTTCTGCTTCGATTCGTGACTCTTCGAGTGGTTGTGCGGGCTCTTGTTTTCCAATTCGGTCTAACTCAAGCTCTAGTTCTTTGAGCAGACGTCGCTTGCCCGCTGTCATGGCCGTTCTACGCGCAAGAGATTGTTGTAAAGAACGGACAATAGCAATATTGGAAGGAACCCCAGAGGTTTTGTATCCCGCGCGGGAGGTTTTCCATTCAATGATTTTATTTATCTGATTTTTTTCTAGATTAGGGAGTGCTAAGTCTTCAAACAATAAATCCAGATATTCATCTTTAGATATCTGGAAAACGAATTCGTCTTCCCCCTCTCCATCGGGACTGGCATTACCTTCTCCAGAACCACCGCCGGAACTGCCGCCTTTTGGCCGCTCCATTTTGTCACCCTTGACGAACTGATCGTTTCCCGGATGAATACGTTCTCGTCTGCCGCCTTGTCCCTGATGAAAGGTCGGCTCTTTAATATCTTTATGAGGGATAGCAATATCCTCTCCACTTTCAATATCTGTAATGGAGCGACGATTGACCGCATCGGCTATTGACTCTTTGATCCGCTCCTTATAACGACGCAAGAATCGTTGCCGATTGACAGTGCTTTTGTTTTTACCGTTGAGCCTTCTATCGATAAACTGCCCCATGAGTTACTCCTTGTAAACGCCATAGCGTAAGTATTCGCTCATCAATGAATGTATATAATGTGACGCGAATACTTCTTTCACTTGAAATAAATGCACTCGAGCGATGTTCAATCTACACATAGGCATTGGTTAAGGTTTACGTACTTAAGAGGATTTACGAACGCGTAAATACCACTCAGACAGCAATCTAACTTGTTTCTTGGTGTAGCCTTTCTCCATCATTCGAGCGACGAAATCGTCATGTTTTTTCTGGTCATCTGTCGATGTTTTGGCATTAAACGAGATAACGGGCAGTAGTTCTTCTGTATTAGAGAACATTTTCTTTTCTATTACAGTGCGAAGTTTTTCGTAACTGGTCCAAACTGGATTAGATCCTTTATTACTGGCGCGTGCGCGCAATACGAAATTTACTATTTCATTACGGAAATCTTTCGGGTTGCTTATTCCTGCAGGCTTTTCAATTTTCTCTAGTTCACTGTTAAGCGCTGATCTGTCAAATAGTTGTCCAGTTTCCGGGTCACGATACTCCTGATCCTGTATCCAAAAATCTGCATAAGTGACGTAGCGGTCAAAAATATTCTGCCCATACTCTGAATAGGACTCTAAATAAGCGGTCTGTATCTCTTTTCCGATGAACTCAATATATTTTGGTACCAAATACCCTTTTAAGAACTCTGTGTACTTTTCTGCTAATTCCGCTGGGAATTGTTCGCGTTCAACTTGTTGTTCTATGACGTAAAAGAGGTGTACAGGATTGGCTGCGACTTCTGTTTGGTCAAAATTAAACACCCGAGATAGGATCTTAAATGCAAAGCGAGTCGATAAACCTGACATACCTTCATCGACACCGGCAAAGTCTCTATACTCCTGATAACTTTTTGCTTTTGGATCGGTATCCTTGAGCGTTTCTCCATCGTAAACTCGCATTTTAGAGAACAGAGATGAGTTTTCTGGATCTTTAACTCGAGAGAGGATACTGAATTGCGCCAGCATTTCTAAGGTACTTGGTGAACACGGTGCTTTGTAAAGTTCACTGTGTTCTAACAGTTTTTTATAGATTTTAATCTCTTCAGAAACTCTTAAGCAATAAGGTACTTTGACAATATAAACGCGATCTAGGAACGCCTCATTATTCTTATTGTTTCTAAAGGTTTGCCATTCAGATTCGTTGGAGTGGGCGAGTATCATGCCATCGAAAGGTAGTGCTGAAAGCCCCTCGGTACCATTGTAGTTTCCTTCTTGTGTTGCAGTTAGTAGTGGGTGCAATACCTTGATTGGTGCTTTGAACATCTCCACAAACTCCATTAAGCCTTGGTTGGCTTTACAAAGTGCACCTGAATAACTGTACGCATCTGGGTCATCTTGTGAATAGTGCTCCAACTGTCGGATATCGACTTTACCAACCAGCGATGAGATATCTTGGTTGTTTTCATCACCCGGCTCAGTTTTCGCCACACCCACTTGGTCCAAAATAGAAGGACGCAATTTAATTACGGTAAACTTACTGATGTCTCCACCAAATTCGTGCAGTCTTTTCGCTGCCCATGGTGACATGATTGATCGTAGGTATCGTTTTTCAATACCATAGTCTTTCTTTAGTAAGGCGGCATCTTCTTCAGCATTAAATAAACAGAAAGGATGGTCGTTAACCGGGCTACGTACTCCGTTTGCGGCAAGTATATAAATTGGGCACTGTTCCATTAGCGCTTTGAGTTTTTCAGCCAATGAGGATTTACCCCCCCCAACGGGTCCCAATAGATATAGAATCTGTTTTCGTTCTTCCAACCCCTGAGCGGAATGCTTTAAGTAAGAAACGATTTGCTCAATCGCGTCTTCCATACCGTAGAAGTCCTCAAAGGTTTTGTATCGAGAAATGACTCGGTTAGAGAAAATGCGGCTCAATCGTGGATCGTGAGCGGTATCAATAACTTCTGGTTCGCCTATCGCAAGTAAAAGGCGTTCAGCTGCATTCGCGTAAGCACTTTTATCTTTTTGACAAAGTGATAAAAAATCTTGTAATGAAAGCTTCTCATCCTTGGCCGCTTCATAACGCGCCTGATAATGGTCAAAAATACTCATGCTTTACCCCTCCAAAACCGTCAAACAGACAACAGCAAAATAGTAATCCTTCATTAACTAAGACTAGACGTTGTTTTGAGATAATGTTTAACAATTATGTATTTATTTATACTTTTTTCGAATAATGGTGTTGATTGATAGCCCCAAAATGTGGGTTATATGAGTCACATTTTAGATGCCTATTTCTAATAGAAAATATGTAAAATTTCTGGTCAGTAGCACTGGTAGTAGTTATGATTTGCAAGCTTGTCGTTGAAAGAAGTTATTCGGTTATAAACAAGCGTTTAAATGCTAGATTGATTCTAATGAGAAGGTTGAGCCGTGAGAAATTTTAATAAAATCGCAATATTGAGTGTAATTGCAATAAATAGTTCTTTTGCAATGGCTAGTCCGTCACCATGGTCAGTTGGTGTTGGTGCCGCTTATTCTCCAAAGGTCTATAAAGGAACACCAACCAATAAAACCGTCATCCCTATTCTCGGTTACGAAGGTGAGAACTTCTTTTTTAGAGGGTTTAGCGCTGGATATCGATTCAATCCGAGAGGGTCGACTCATAACTTCATAGTAAGAGCGATTTATGACCCAAGGACCTTCAAACCGGGTGATTCTGATATTGCCAATATGAGGTTACTCGATGAAAGAGAAGACACTGTTTTAGCCGGTGCTAGTTATCAGTATTTGACACCTGTTGGGCTGTTTGAAGCCGCGTTAGGCGCAGACATACTTGGCGTACACAATGGACTATATGGCGAGTTAGCGTGGCGATTCCCTCTCCGGTTTAGCGGTGGTGGCATCACTCCTGCCGTAGGTTACTCATACAATGACAATAAAATGAATCAACACTTATATGGAGTCTCCCAGCAAGAGTCAGATAAGACGGGTGGGGATATAAGTGAGTTTGATATTAACGGAAGCGGGCAGTATTTCGTCGGCGTTAGTGGTTACGTTTTCTTGAGCAAAAGTGTGATGGTTCGGGGCGGTGTAAGGTACACCAATCTAGAAGGTGATATAGAAAAAAGCCCACTTTTAGATTCGACGGATTCTACCACTGCGAATATTGGAATTACCTATTCCTTCTAAATTCATATTTAATAAAACCAGAATAACAATGATCCACATCAACAAATCCATGTAATAGATTTGTTGATGTGAACCTTTCCAAATATGCGATATGCTCATGTAATAGTACGTATTATATAGGTATATATAAACATATATTTTACAGTTCGAATTAAATAAGTATTGGATGGAAATATTCTTACATAAATCGACTTAATTTTTTTATATTGCCTAGTCTTATTCCTTATTGTGATTTCTATCTCTTAATTTAACTTTCGAAATAATAACAAATAATTATTTGAGATAAGTATCACATCTAATATAGAAGATTGGCGTTATTGTAAAAAAAACAAACAGATAGTGAGTGGTTTAGATGAACCATGAATTTGGTGACCCAATAGATAGGGTTGTACAAGAATATGTGCCCGGAAAGCAGATAACGCTAGCGCATATGGTTGCAAACCCAACAGAAGAACTTTGTGAGCGGATTGGAGTTGTCCATAACGAAGCCATTGGGATACTAACGTTGACTCCGGGTGAAACAGCTATCATTGCTGGTGATATTGCCACCAAATCGGCAAACGTGGGCATAGGCTTCTTAGACAGATTTTCAGGTTCACTTGTCATTACAGGCTCTGTAGGGTCAGTAGAGGTCGCTCTTGAAGAGGTCCTGCGGACTCTGGCTGGTGATTTGTGCTATACAACCTGCAAGGCAACTCGCACATGAGTGAGCGCCTTCATGAAGGTGCTAGTACATTACCTACTCATTTTGCCGTTATCGGTGAAGTCGATGCTGGTAAGTCAGCATTGATTACTCGTTTGGTTAATCCGCAAGGAAACCAAAGGAAAACACAAACGCCAATTTATTATTCTGGTTGCGCGATAGATACCCCAGGTGAATATGTAGATAACCGAGCATGGAATGGTCCTTTGCTGTCAACAATCTCGTCAGTAAATACAATTGTCTATTTGCAACCAGCAAATGCAAAAAGATTTTCTGTGCCAGAAGGATTATTAAGAGTCTACCCTAATAAGCGTATTGTTGGTGTTATCAGTAAGGTCGATATGGATAATGCTGATGTAGATAAAGCTGAGCGATTTTTGATAAAAAATGATATTGAAGGTCCTTATTTTCATATATCTATTTTCGATGAAGAATCTATAAATAAATTAAGAATTTTTTTGTGCAGTTTAAATAAATAAAGCCTTATATAATAAGGCTGTCAAGGTGAAATTAATGAAAAAATTAATTACTGCTAATGATGTACGCGACGCTAATGCAAAAAGTATAAAAGAGATCGCTATAAAAGCAGGGTTTACTATTGTTACGCCGGAAGCCTATGACGTTGCGAAAACATTCGGGATATCTCTAATCGAAGAGGGGTCCAGTGCCATACCGACGAAGCCGAATGAAATAACTGTACAAAAGGATTCATCACTAACTCCTCCTTCTCCTAAGCAACAAACCTTACACAAAATTAAGGATGAAATTCAGTCCAGAGTCGGTGCCAATGTGGAAAGCGACTTGATTGAATCATTGATCAAAAAAGCAATGGCGGATTTCAATGTAAAAGCACCGACATGCCCACGCCAGATCAATGATGATGGCATTGTTTTAGTCCGTGGTAATTCGGTAGAGCTTGATGCATTTGATGGTGCTCCGGGTAAAAATGTGGGGCTAACCGATGTGATTGGAACCGCACAAAATAGTACGTTAGGTGTTGGTTATATGGGATGGGAGAAAGCGTTTTTCCCTTGGACACTCAACTACGATGAAGTCGATGTGGTACTTGAAGGTGAATTGCATATCAAAACGCCATCTGGCACAACGATAGGCAAACCAGGCGATGTTATTTTCATTCCGAAAGGAAGCAGTATTGAATTTGGCACACCGACGCATGTTCGCTTTGTTTATGTCGCATATCCTGCAGATTGGTCAGAGCAATAGGTGGCGTAATGAATACCTTCATTACTGAGGATTTTCTGCGAGCCGAGTTTGGCTTAGCACATGGAAGTGAAGTGCATCTTCCAAAAGAATCTCGCTTTACGCCTTCTGCTGCAGCATTGCTATCAGAGCGTAAGATATCGATTCGTTATGTTAACGAACAGGGTGAAGTCTTTGTTCCTCAGCGTGACGGCTCAGGTATTGAAAAAGTTCATCCATTAAAAATAAACAACCAAAGACCACAGAACGGTTGTTGGGCGTGCGGAAGTGATATCACTGACAAACCGTCATATATGACGCATTTAGATGACCAAGTTCTTGTGCCAAAAAATCATCCCCGTATAGCGCTTAGAGGAAAGATAGATACCGCTATTTGTTTGTGTGTTGAAGCGCAGTGTGTTCTGCAAGAACAACCACTCTTCATCACTCATGCAATGTCTGACATTCGCTCCTACCTTGGACAGTTATTGAAATCTGAGGTTACCGGTGAATCGCTATCTCTTCCTTCCTTTGGCGATATTGATTCTGAAATCATCCATAAGTGGTCACATAATCCATTAAAATATTTAGGCTACGACCACATGTTACCGGAAGCCAAATTTGGTTTGGATGTCGCTAAGCTCAATACATTGAGAGCCTCTATTCGAGAACTAGAATTAGAAGCGAGTCGAGTATTTATTGATATCAGTATGCGTTTAGAAAGGGAAGATATTGTTGCGGGGCTAAACCGTCTATCCAGTTCTGTTTATGTGGTGATGATATTAGTATGGCAATGTAAGAACGGTAACGAAAGCGTCTTAGAGAGATTGAAATAACATGGAAATTCTAGAGCAGTGTAGGCACAAATGTCGTCAAGCTCCTAAGAGAATCGTCTTTCCCGATACGGACGATGTGAGGCTTCTTCATGCTGCAAATGAACTGAAGTTAAATGGGTTAGCTGAACCAATTATTCTTGGTAATCCGTTTATGCTTCGTGACCGATCTTATAAAGCAGGCATAGCAATGCCTTGTTTAACAACGTTAGCACCAGAAACTGCGGGCTGTTTTGATGAAATGGTTCAAATATTCGTCGACAAGCAACGCAAGCCGATAACGATAGATGAAGCTCGAAAGCAGGTATCTAATCCCTTGCAATTTTCGGCACTTATGGTTGATCAAGGTTATGCCGACATATGTATAGCGGGTAATTTGTCGACAACTGGCGATGTGATTCGCAGCGCAATTCGAGGTATAGGTGTTGCTTCTGGTAGCAAAACAGTATCGAGTTTTTTCTTAATGTTGTCCCCCGATGGCACGAAGACTCATGCCTTTGCTGATGCTGGGGTTATTCCTTTGCCGACAACAGAACAGCTTGCAGATATCGCAGTTGATACGGCTAACAACTTTCAACGATTAACCGGTATCGAACCCCGTGTTGCGATGCTGTCATTTTCTACTAAAGGTAGTGCATCACACCCTGCAGCAAGCAAAATTTCTGAAGCAACAGAATTAGTTAGACAACGCTGCCCTAATCTTATCATTGACGGTGAAGTTCAATTTGATGCCGCTATAGAGCCTTTAGTCGCCGCTCAAAAAATGCCAAATAGTCCATTAGGTGGAATGGCAAATGTATTTATTTTCCCTTCTTTAAGTGCTGGCAACATTGCTTATAAAGTTGCACAGCGTTTAGGGGGGTATATTGCTCTGGGACCGATGTTGCAAGGGTTAGCAAAACCCATGCATGATCTGTCTCGGGGTTGCAGTTCCGACGATATCGTCGATATATCAGTACTTACGTCATGTATGTAATTAATGTGAATAAACGTTAGGAGAATTCAAATGGAAGCTCTAGGCATTATAGAAACAAAAGGTCTAACCGCACTTATCGAAGCATCTGATGCAATGGTAAAAGCGGCACGTGTTGAGTTAGTTGGCTATAAGCAAATTGGCTCAGGTTTAGTAACGGCAATGGTACGAGGCGATGTTGCGGCTTGTAAAGCAGCAACAGATGCAGGTGCAGCAGCAGCGCAACGTCTAGGCGAAGTAGTAGCGGTTCACGTTATTCCTCGTCCACATGGTGATTTGGAAGCTATCTTCCCAATAACTCAGGCGCCAGCACCAACACCGGCAGCTAAAAAATAAACTATTTTACGAAAAACAATGAATTTATGAGGAAATGCTAATGGATGCGTTAGGCATTATAGAAACAAAAGGGCTTACCTCCTTAATCGAAGCTTCTGATGCGATGGTAAAAGCGGCTCGTGTTGAGTTAGTTGGTTATGAGCAAATAGGCTCCGGTTATGTAACGGCGTTGGTACGTGGCGATGTTGCTTCTTGTAAAGCGGCTACAGACGCAGGTGCTGTAGTTGCACAAAAATTGGGAGAACTCGTTGCGGTTCATGTCATTCCAAGGCCTCACCAAGATCTTGAGAATGTTTTTCCTATTTCTTTGAAAAAATAAGTTGCGCGTCGCCTCCTTGCTAGGTAGGCGTTAGAAGACAAGGGGGAGACATGCGTGTAGCAAAAGTAGTAGGGCAAGTAGTGGCTACAATTCGTAGCCCGGATATGAGAGCGGACAAACTCTGTTTAGTCGAGTTTGTTGATAAGAAAGGTAATTCGACGAGTGAAGTCCATGTAGCTATGGATCAACTTGGTGCTGGTGAAGGCGAATGGGTGTTAGTTGTTGCTGGAAGCTCAGCTCGAATGGCCTATGGGACAAGTGGTGAGCATTCGCCAATTGATCTTTGCGTCGTTGGAATTATTGATGAGATCACATCAGATAAGAGTGTCCAATACCACAAAAGCTGATAAGTACCTGGATTAGGGGAAAATAGAATGGATCAGAGCGAAATTGAAGATATTGTCCGTCGGGTTGTTGTTCAACTAAAATCTGACGACCAACCGACGGGCAGTGATCATGGTGTATTTGAGTCGCTAGATGATGCGGTTACTGCCGCTCGAGATGCGCAGAAACAGATCCGTAGCTTAGCGGTTCGAGATAATATCATCACCGAAATTCGTCGCATGACAAAGAAACATGCAAAAGAGCTTTCTGAATTGGCAGTTGAAGAGACTGGATTCGGTCGTGTGGAAGATAAAATTCGTAAACATTTACTGGTCGCTTCAAGAACACCTGGTACTGAAATTCTTACTCCTCAGGCGGTGTCAGGTGATAGTGGATTGAGTCTGATAGAGAATGCTCCATGGGGCGTTATTGCATCGGTTACACCCAGTACAAATCCATCTTGTACTGTTATCAATAACTCGATCAGTATGATTGCCGCGGGTAATGGTGTGGTATTTGCACCGCATCCGGCCGCAAAAAAAGTGTCACAACGTGCTATTCAATTGGTTAATCAGGCTTCAGTTCGAGCTGGTGGGCCACCTAATCTATGCACTACGGTAAAAGTTCCGTCTTTAGATAATGCGAGAAAGCTTTTTACTTATCCTGGAATCAAACTTTTAGTGGTAACTGGCGGTGACGCCGTTGTTGATGCCGCAAAAGAGATCACAGACAAACGTTTAATTGCAGCAGGCCCAGGTAATCCTCCTGTTGTGGTTGATGAAACAGCCGATATTGACCGCGCAGCTGTCTCCATTGTTGAAGGCGCTTCGTTTGACAACAATATCGTGTGTGCAAGTGAAAAAGAAATTATTGCAGTAGAGTCTATCGCAGACAATCTAATGCATGCGATGACTCAGCATGGAGCCTATGAAATTAGTGCTAGCCAAGCAGAAGAGATCGCCAAAAAAGTATTGAAAGGTTATCCAGGTAATTCGCCCAGTGCAAATCCTCAGTGGGTTGGAAGAGACGCAAGTAAGATTGCCGCGACCATTGGATTAGATATACCAGAGTCTACTCGATTACTCGTCTTCCATGCTACCAAAGACAATGTCTTTGCAACCACAGAACAGATGATGCCCATTTTACCTGTAATCAAAGCCGCTAATGCAGATCAGGCTATTGATTGGGCAGTAGAGCTTGAATCAGGCAATCATCACACTGCCGCAATTCATTCAAAAAATATCGATGTGTTGACGCGAATGGCTTATGAAATAGACAGCAGTCTTCTCGCTAAAAATGGCCCATGTATTGCTGCAATTGGTGCAGGCGGAGAAGGCTGGACAACCATGACAATCTCTACTCCAACCGGTGAAGGTGTGACCAACTCGTTGACCTTTACACGTAAACGTCGTTGTACGGCGGTCGATTCGTTTAGGATTATTTAGTCGATGAATCAACTAGAAATTGTCACTCAACGTCTCGCGGTCATTAACGACCTTGTTAATGATGACACGCCAACAGATACGCCAGAGAACTGGATCATAGGCGTAGATCTTGGCACCGCAGATATTCAAACCGTGGTTCTAGATGGAGAAGGCGTGCCAATCGCCGCCTTCTTAGATTGGTCAAATGTCGTCAATGATGGCGTAGTTGTTGATTATATGGGGGCGTGTCGGATTGTGCGTTCTCAGATAAAGCGGGTTGAAGAAAAGTTATCTATTACGGTTGAGAGCGCGATTACGTCGTATCCCCCGGGTACTGATCCAAGAATATCAATTAACGTTGTTGAGTCGGCGGGTATTGAAGTGACGAAGGTGATTGACGAACCGTCAAGTGTCGCAGATCTACTGAATATAGAAAATGGCGCGGTAGTCGATATTGGCGGTGGAACAACAGGTACCGCGGTAATCAAAAATGGGAAGCAGCTTTATTCACTAGACGATCCTAGTGGTGGTAGACATGTTTCTTTAGTTATCGCCGGTAGCTTAAAAGTTGATGACGATGAAGCGGAACGCTTGAAGAGAACAAGCTTTGAAAAGAATGATATTGCCATCATTGTTAGGCCCGTTATCGAAAAAATGGCGGATATTGTTAAGCACCATATTAAAGAGGAGACACCCTCTCATATGTACTTAACGGGTGGTGGAACTCTGGTTAACGGCGTGAACAAAATCTTTAGCGCCACGTTTCCAGAAACGGAAATTGTAACCTTCGAGCACGCTCTGTATTTAACACCGCTCGCGATTGCAAATTATGGCTTAAATCCTGTTGTTCATAGAATAGTGGAGTAACTGACAATGTCGTTTTCTCGTGAAGAATTAGTCCAAGTGGTCACTAATAGTATTCAGCAGTCGAAACTCTACAAAGGCTTTTTCTTCCGTTCACCTGCTATTACTTTAACGGGCGGGTATAGCGTCAATCAAATTGGTGATGTGCTGATTGAGTTAGGCGTAGCCAAAGTGTTCATCGTTGTAGATAAAATGGTATATCAACTTGGTTTACTTGAAGGTTGTCAGCATTCTCTGACCTTTGCTGGAATTGAATACACTATTTTTAGCGAAGTAGTTGGCGAACCAGATTCAGACATTATCAGCAAATGCATACAGAAGATGAAAACCGCTGATGCTGACTTTGTTCTCGGCATTGGTGGTGGCTCTGCTTTAGACGTAGCAAAAGCCGTGGCTGTTATGGTCGATTATACAGGCAGTATCAGTGATTTTAAGGTCGGAGGATTGGCGTCTCGTCGGGTTGGTTTAGGTGCTATTCCGACAACGGCTGGTACGGGCTCGGAAGTCACCGATATTACGGTGGTTAAAGATCTTGCCACTGGCGTAAAACTACCGATTAAAGGACCAGCACTGGTTCCGGATTTGGCAATTATTGATCCCGCATTGATGTTAGGTGTTCCACCGGAAGTGACCGCTGCGACAGGTGTAGATACATTAACGCACGCAATTGAAGCGTATGTTTCAAGAGGGTCTAACCCATTATCTAAAGCTTATGCCTATCATGCAGTGGAAGCTGTCGCCCGATCGTTACGTAGAGCCGTTGGTTGTGGCGACAACTTGGATGATCGATACGATATGGCTGTAGCTGCCTATAAAGCAGGGCTTGCTTTCAGTAATGCGGGTCTTGGCCTAACCCACGCAATATCACATCAAATCGGTTCTCAATTTCACATTCCTCATGGAACGGCTAATGCCATTTTGCTTCCTTATGTCATGGCATTTAATGCCCTTGTCAGTGAATCAGAATATGCAGAGTTAGCCGTCGCTTTAGGTGTGGCGAGAGAAAATATGACTCAAAGAGAGTGCTGCTGGGCGGCAATTAAAGCCGTCAGCCAACTCGTTCAGGATCTCGGGCTACCCACTTCGTTAGCTCATGTAGATATACATCTTGAGTCCATGCTGTCGCTTGCTGAAGATGCATTAGACGATATTTGCTTAGGCGGCAATCCACGCACAGTGACAGCAAAGCAGATCATTTCGTTACTGCAGGATGTTGTTAGCGGCTCGATTTCTGGTGAGGTTATTGTATGAATACTAAGTTAATCACTAGCGTAGGGATTGATGTTGGTACCACCACAACTCAAGTCATATTCTCGCGATTAACATTGGTTAACCGTGCACCAGCATCGCAAGTGCCTGTCTACGAATTCATCGATAGGAAAGTAATCTATCAAAGTCCCGTCATATTTACGCCAATCAACTTTGATGGCGTGATTGACAATGAAAAAATCAAACAGTTTATAGAAGAACAAATATCCCTTGCAGGCATCACGCATGATGATATTGAGAGCGGCGCGATTATTATCACGGGTGAAACCGCGAAAGCGAAAAATGCACGTTCTTCTCTTCTCCATCTTTCACAGGAAATGGGTGACTTTGTTGTTGCTACTGCGGGTCCGCATTTAGAGTCCATTATTGCTGGTCGGGGTAGTGGTGCTCAACAGGTGTCCGAATCGAATCATCGTCGTGTTATGAACATTGATATCGGTGGTGGCACCGCCAATTTTGTTGTTTTTGATTGTGGTCGAGTAGTTGATACCGCCTGTATCAATATAGGTGGCAGGCTCATTCAGCTTGGAGAACAGGGACAAGTGACCTATCTATCCGAAGCTGGAGCCATGTTGGTAAAAGAGGTCTTTGGGGAGCAGATCAGTCCCAATGCATTAACGAAAGACCATATTAAACGTATTAGTAACAAAATGGCCGATATATTGTTCGGGTTGATAAGAGGGGAGAACACCCAGATTACTGCTCGATTATTACAAACGGCAGAGCTCAAGCAGCTTGATGATATTGATTCCATTTATATCAGTGGTGGTGTGGGTAAGTGCTTGTTTGAAGAACGAGTTGCACCCATTAACGATCTGACATTTGGTGACATGGGTCCGATGCTCGCTCGATCAATGCTAAGACACACTGAATTTGAAAGGTTGCCATTTATAGAACCAAAACAGACAGTGAGAGCAACAGTTATTGGTGCTGGTGCTCATTCACTTTCTCTTTCTGGTTCAACTATATGGTTAGAATTAGAGAGCTTACCAATAAAGAACGTTCCAGTTATCCATCCAACAATTGATTGGAACGACCCAGATTTTGATGTTAGCAAGGAAATTTGTATCTGTGCTGAACGGATGGATATTGCCCTTGCTACGGACCAATATGCTATTGCACTAGATAGTAGCATGCCGACTAAATACCGCGCGGTGCTCCAAGCTGTCAAAGGACTCGAGCAGTTTTATCGTTTACATGGTAATCACAACGATTCAGCACTAATAATTTCTCATAATGATATAGGCAAAGCACTCGGAATGGAGTTACAACCGTTGCTTTTACCTCAACCGCTTGCGGTTATTGATGAAGTTGCTACCCGAGAAGGGGACTACATCGATATTGGTAAAAGTTATTTTGGAGGGGAGATTGTTCCTCTCACGGTGAAATCTCTCGCGTTTCCGTCATAAAGGAGTGGCTAATGATTTTGAAAACTCGTCTGTTTGGTCAGACATATCAATTCTCAGACGTGAAAGAAGTGATGGCGAAAGCGTCCGATCTTCGCTCAGGAGATGTACTCGCTGGTATTGCAGCGTCTAGCTCTCAAGAGAGGGTTGCTGCGAAACAGGTGTTGTCTGAATTGACACTTAGAGACTTGCGTGAAAACCCTGCAGTTCCATATGAACTCGATGTGATCACGAGGATAAATCAGGACAGCTTGAATCGAGCTGTTTATGAAAAAATCCAGAGCTGGACCGTAAGCGAACTACGAGAGTATGTGCTTTCTAATACGCCGAGCAGAGAAGAATTCCAGAGGCTCAGCAAAGGGCTAACGGCTGAGATGGTTTCTGCAACGGCAAAGCTTTGTTCGAATGCCGACCTAATGTTTGGCGCGAAAAAATTACCAGTTGTAACTAAGGCGAATAGTACCGTAGGTATTCCCGGCCACTTTAGCTGTCGATTACAACCCAATGATACACGCGACAATATAAATTCAATTTTGGCGCAAACCTACGAAGGTCTTACGTATGGATGTGGCGACGCAGTAATCGGTATTAATCCTGTAACCGACAGTGTCGAAAATACCACTCAAATGCTTAACGCAATTCAAGATGTCATTAATAAATTTGAGATCCCAACACAGCCTTGTGTGTTGGCACATATCACTACTCAAATGGAAGCGGTTCGTAAAGGTGCGCCAGGAGGTCTTTTATTCCAGAGTATTTCCGGTTCTGAAAAAGGGTTGTCTGAGTTTGGCGTTTCTGTTGCGATGTTGGATGAAGCCTATGAAATAGGCAAACAGTATTGTCATTTAGCTGGCGACAATATGATGTATTTTGAAACAGGGCAAGGTTCTGCGTTATCTGCTGATGCTCACTATGGCGCAGACCAAATGACAATGGAAGCGCGTTGTTATGGGCTGGCTCGCCGTTATAAGCCGCACCTAGTTAATACTGTGGTTGGATTTATTGGCCCTGAATATCTCTATAATCACCAACAGATTATCCGTGCAGGCTTAGAAGACCACTTTATGGGCAAACTATCTGGCCTGCCTATGGGTTGTGATGCCTGTTATACAAACCATGCCGATACCGATCAGAACTCAAATGAGAACTTAGTAACGTTGTTAGCGGCATCAGGTATCAACTTTGTTATCGGTATGCCTATGGGGGACGACATTATGCTGAACTATCAGACAAATGCCTTTCACGATACTGCGACGGTTCGTCAATTATTAGGGCTAAGACCTGCTCCAGAATTTGAAAAATGGATGGAGAAAATGGGGCTGCTAGAAAACGGGCTATTAACTGCAAAAGCTGGTGACCCTTCAATTTTCTTTAATCGATAAGCGGAGATAACAATGAACGATAAAAATATACAAGATATTGTCTCAGCCGTTTTACAACAGCTTGGAGAAAAGGATGTCTCCGCTTCAACGGTTAAGAGAGTTGTTAGTGAAGAAATCACACCAGTTGTAAATGATGGCTCACTGCCTGATTTAGGCGACGATGAATTCAAAAACTGGAACGGTGTGGTTAATGCTCAAGATCCTAAAATAATTGAGGACCTGATCACTCAAACAGGAGCTCGAGTTGGAAATGGTTGTGCGGGACCTCGTCCTAGGACAACGGCATTGATGCGTTTCTGGGCCGATCACTCCCGTTCGAAAGACACAGTAATTAAGAACATCAGTGAGCAGTGGTTGAAAGACCATGATTTAGTAGAGGCTAAAAGCCAGGCTAAAGATAAAGATGAATACCTAACGCGTCCAGATCTGGGTCGAAAACTTTGCCCTGATAGTCGAGATATTATCACTAAAAATTGTGAGCAGTCACCACAGGTTCAGGTGGTTCTGTCTGATGGATTGAGTATGGATGCTATCACAAGCAATCTGGATGAAATTCTCCCTCCGTTGATGAATGGCATAAAGAATGCTGGGCTTAAAACAAATGCACCATTTTTCCTTAGATACGGTCGTGTAAAAGCTCAGGACGAAATCGGTGAACTACTCAATGCAGAAGTGAATATTCTGTTAATTGGTGAGAGACCAGGGCTTGGACAGTCGGAATCGTTGAGCTGTTATGCGATCTATAAACCGACTAAAGATACCGTGGAATCTGATCGTACCGTTATTTCGAATATTCATAGCGGTGGAACTCCACCGGTGGAAGCGGCTGCCGTAATAGTCGATTTAATTAAAACGATGCTGGAACAAAAAACCAGCGGCATCAATTTAAAAAGATAGAGGTGAACGATGGCTATTCAAGACAAAATTCCAGCATCTGTATTAGCAACCAGAGTGATTGCATCGGTTGAATCAGAATATGCTAAAGCACTTAAATTAAAGCCGAATCAAGTCAGTATTGGTTTGATTACTAGTGATTGTGATGATGTTACGTATTGTGCGCTAGATGAAGCAACAAAAGCCGCCAACGTAGAAGTCGTATACGCTCGTTCATTCTATGCTGGTGCGGCACACTCATCTGGACCTACATCTGGTGAAGTCATCGGTATCATTGCTGGTGAATGTCCAGCAGATGTCATTGCAGGTTTAGACCGTTGCAAGGAAGTAATAGAAAACGAGGCAGCGTTCCAGACAGCAAATGAAGCTGGAGATATTGCTTATTTTGCACACTTAGTCACCTCAACAGGCAGTTACCTTTCTGCGGAAGCGGATGTAGAACAAGGTGATGCATTGGCGTATCTAATTGCGCCACCGTTGGAAGCCATGTTTGCTATTGACGCGGCGCTAAAATCAGCTGATGTTCAATTGAAAAACTTGTTTGAACCACCATCAGAAACAAACTTTGCTGGCGCTCATTTAGTTGGTTCTCAAGCGGCTTGCCGTGCTGCCTGCGAAGCGTTTGCTGAAGCGGTAATTAGCATTGCTAGCAACCCAATCTCTCACTAAGGCACGTTAACATGAGCTCATTTTTAGATAAAGTCAGAGATGCTGGTGTCGTTGGTGCAGGAGGGGCTGGTTTTCCTACTTACGTAAAGCTAGATTGCAAAGTCGATCTGGTTCTTGCGAACGGTGCTGAATGCGAACCTTTGCTAAACAAAGATCAAGTCGTTATGCAGATCTGGGCAGATGAAATGCTCGGCGGCATGTTACTCGCGATGAAACAAACAGGGGCGTCGCAAGCTATTATCGGTATCAAAGACAAGCATCAAGATACTATCGAGATAATTGAAAGCGCAATTCAAAAACTAACAAAACCTGAAGAATTTTCGGTTTTGCAAATGCGTGACGTCTATCCAGCAGGCGATGAAGTCGAGCTGATTTACGAAGCGACAGGGAAGCGAGTGCCTTCAGGCGGTCTTCCGAAAGATATTGGCGTTTTGGTGCAAAATTCTGAGTCATATATAAATATATTTAGAGCGGCGATAGATCAACCTGTTACACATACGATGCTGACCGTTCATGGTGAGGTGCAATCGCCTTATACGGCATGGTTGCCTGTCGGTATTTCGGTCTCTGACGCTCTGGACATTGCGGGTGGGACAACCTGTGATGACTTCATTATTATTGATGGCGGCCCAATGATGGGTGGGGTGGTCAAGTCTCTTGATCAGCCGATAACACGGCTTTCAAGTGGCTTTATCGTTATTCCTAAATCATCGTCATTGGCGGTTAAAAAGACGATGCCAGAATCGACGTATCGACGTATTGGTAAAGCGGCTTGTGACCAATGTAGTTTGTGTACTTCGATGTGCCCACGAAACATGTTGGGGTATCCCATAAAACCTCATTTAGTCATGCGAGCATTACAGACATCAGGTCCTAATAGTGAAACGTATGCCTTATCGGCTCAAGCGTGCAGTGAATGTAACCTTTGTTCGATGTGGTCTTGTCCTGAAGGTTTAGACCCGAGGAATATGTGCGTAACCACTAAACGTGATTTACGTGAATCGGGAAGGCTGATGACCCCTGAACAGTTGCAAGGGCAAACTGTAGAGGTGCACCCAATGCGTGATTATCGAGGTGTTCCTACTAAGCGATTGATTCAGCGTTTGGGCTTAGTGCAATACAGCAAAACAGAAGCCAAAAATCTAGAAGGTGAATTTGACTTTAAATACGTCAACATTCCACTAAAACAGCATATCGGAGCGCCTGCTCAAGCGTGTGTCAAAGTGGGTGAAAATGTGACGGTTGGTCAAGTGATTGGTTTGGCATTAGACGATGCTTTGAGCGTCAACATTCATGCAAGCATCGCTGGTAAAGTGACCTCTGTCACCGAGCAGCATGTCGTGATAACGAAATAGATGAGTAAAAATATGATTAATGCAATTGGATGTATCGAGCTTAATTCTATCGCACGTGGTTTTTTTGTTGCTGATGTAATGTTAAAAGCGGCGCAAGTTGAAATAATTTTTAACCGTAGTATCTGTCCGGGAAAATTCATGGTGATGATATGCGGAGATGTTGCTGCGGTAAACGCATCAGTAGAAGCCGGTATGATCGCAGGTGGTACTGAGATTGTAGATGACCTAATAATTTCAAATGTTCATGAAGATGTATTTCCTGCGATCTCAGGTACGCGAGTCGTTGAGCGTACAGATGCGCTTGGAATTATCGAGACATTTTCAGTCGCTTCGATAGTTGAAGCTGCAGATGCTGCCGTGAAAGCGGCAAATGTTGAACTGCTTGAAGTCCATATGGCAATGGCCATTGGAGGCAAGGGATACGTCACTTTAACCGGAGACGTCGCTTCAGTTACTGCTGCAGTAGAGGCGGGTGCTGAGTGTATTAAACATAAAGGATTGCTCGTGGATAAGGTTGTGATTGCCCAACCACGCAAGGAAATATTGGCTGACAAAGTATAAAAATAAGGAGCACTAGCTAGTTAGTAAATAGATAGAAAAATTAAACAGAAAATAAACTAGAACAAACAGTATGTTAACTAAAAAATTATAGGGATGCATCAATCCGTACCCTACAAGAAGGATTGATCCGTCATATCACTTGGTAGTCAGACGATGATTACTGGGTTAAAAATTAAATCATACGGGTGGCTTATGTCTGAAAATAAAGCAAGTGATTTTGGTTCCTCCGAGTTTATGCATGAACGACAGCTTAAGAAAGGTGTAGCTGGTTGGTTTTTGCTCGCGACGCTAGGGGTATCTTACGTAATATCAGGAGACTATGCAGGGTGGAACTTTGGTATCGCTACTGCTGGTTGGGGTGGGATGTTAATCGCATCGGTGTTGATGGGAATAATGTACCTAACATTGGTGTTGTCATTGGCAGAAATGTCGGCAGCGATACCAACAGCAGGCGGTGGTTACAGCTTCGCTAGGAAAGTAATGGGGCCGATCGGCGGCTATGCCACGGGTTTAGCGGTATTAATAGAGTATGCAATAGCACCTGCTGCCATTGTCATCTTTATTGGTGGTTACCTTGAAGCATTAGTTGGGTGGAACGGACCAACGGTGTATGCCGTTTTTTATGCAATATTTATTGGTATCCATTTGATTGGTGCTGGTGAAGCACTACGTATAATGCTTGTTATTACAGCATTAGCTGTTGTCGCAATCATTGCAACTGCATTTGGGTTGATCCCCTATTTTGAAGTGGCTAACCTTTTTGATATACCAGCCAACCCAGCAATAGCAGGCGCAACGACGTTCTTACCACAAGGTTGGAATGGCGTTTGGGCTGCATTACCATTTGGTATGTGGTTATTCCTAGCAGTAGAAGGTGTACCTTTGGCTGCGGAAGAAGCAAAAGATCCCGCGAAGGATATGCCTAAAGGTATCATCGCGGCAATGATATTCCTATTAATCACGGCCGTTGGGGTAATGTTGTTAGTTCCTGGTGCTGCCGGTGCTAAAGCTACTGCCGGGTATGCCGCGCCATTAGTCGATGCGTTGCGTGCTGTTCATGGTGAAGATTCCATGTTAGCCAACTTCGTGAACGTGGTTGGTTTGACTGGCCTTATTGCGTCATTCTTCTCAATTATTTATGGTTATAGTCGTTTAGTATTCGCACTTTCGAGAGCGGGTTACCTACCAGCGTTCTTATCATTAACAGGTAAGCGTAAAGTACCAGTTTGGGCATTGATCATTCCAGGGATTGTAGGTTTCTTAGCGTCACTAACTGGTGAAGGTGATCGCATGATCATGATCGCGGTGTTTGGTGCAACAATCTCTTATGCTCTACAAGCTTATAGCCATATCTTGTTGAGAAAAAATGAACCTGATTTGGAACGTCCTTATAAAACACCAGGTGGCATCATTACGCCTTGGATCACGATAGTTCTTTCGTTACTAGCTCTATCATCATGTTTTGTATATGACGCAACAGCGGCATTCTGGGCTGTAGGTTTATATGTGATTGGTATGGCTTACTACTTTATCTTTAAGCATAAAGAAGTATCTAAGCATACTGCGGAAGAAGAATTTGAAGCAATCTTTAAAGCAGAAGCGGAACTGGATGATTAATCTAGTTTTGTAAATACGTAAAAAGGAGGTCAATTGACCTCCTTTTTTTATCGGAATTGTTTACCTATTATGCGTTAAATATCTGAGTAAACTCAGTAGAAGATAGGTGATATTGACGTGGGCAATTACGCCATGTTGTTAGCATACGGGCATATTTTTCTAACATAGGCATCTGGGCATTAAAGTGGTGGTCACTCTTTTCAAATTGAGGGTAAAGCCCTTCAGAATCAACGAGGAAACGAACATAATTAACGAGTTGATGTTCACTTGCGATGTCAAAACCCAAGAATTGTAGTCTACGTTGGTCAACGTTGTTCCTATCCGCTTCACTTAACATTTTGTTTGACTCTTGCATCGCGTGGTACATCTCCATGATGTTGATCACTTCGCGACATTCCTCTTCGGTGATCTTACCGAAATGTTTATCCAATTCACGCATTTGTAATTCATAGCCTCTTTCCACAATCGTTTGTAAACGGCTATATTTAGCTTCATTTTCAGGTCGGAGCTTAGACATAAGATAGTATTGATTTGAAAGGATCAAGCGTTGAGCGTTCGTCATTTCCATTGTGAGACCTCGAAGTAATTATTATCTGTTTGTTGTTAATTTATAATCAAAGTATTAATATTTTACGTTGTCGACATACTGTTCGAGTATACCCACCATTTTATCCATGGTTTCTTTACTTGGTGGATTGACCCCTTCTAGAGGGTAATCATAGCCGAGTGCTTCCCATTTATGAGCGCCCAATTTGTGATACGGCAGCAGCTCAACTTTTTCGATGTTATCCATATCTTTAATGAACGCACCTAGTAGATGTGCCGACTCTTCATCATCGGTATATCCAGGTACGATGACATATCGAATCCATGTTGTTTTACCTATTTTGTGTAGGTACCGTGCAAAGTCCAGAGTGCGCCTATTTGATACACCAATAAAGTCATGATGAATTTCATCCTTCATATGCTTGATATCAAGCATGACCAAATCGGATGCCTCTAATACTTCATCGACTACATCGGTATGTTTCCGAATATAACCGTTGGTATCAAGGCACGTATGCATCCCTTCCTTTTGGGCTGCCCGGAAAAAATCACGAACAAATTCTGGTTGAAGCATCGCCTCGCCACCGGAACAGGTAATTCCGCCGCCGGATGCTTTCATGAAGTGTCGGTACGACTTAGCTTCGTTGATTATTTCATCTACGGTAACTTCTTTACCACCATGTGTATCCCACGTATCGCGGTTATGGCAATACATACAACGCATTAAGCAACCTTGTAGAAATACGATAAAACGAATACCAGGTCCGTCTACGGTACCGCAAGATTCGAATGAATGGATACGACCAGATGTTGACATAGGTTCTTCTCAGAGAGTTTTTCTTATCTGTTATTTTATTACATTTAGGTTCCATAACCTAGTCTAACTTTCTGCTAATACGTATGTTCTTTGATTAATGAAATGCTTTGATGGTGGTTTTTTTCATTCGAGTTATCATTGTTACGATATTGTTAATATTTATCGTAGGGCGCATTTTGGTTGCGTTATTATTACTGGTGTGGCTAAGGAAAATACATGGAACGTTATTTATTCTCACAAAAAGAAAAAATATGGATTGTATTAGGGGTATTGATTGTCGGTTTTATCGGGCTGGTTGCTTACACAAGCAGTAGCTTTAAAGCAATGAATTCAGAATATCGCTTGAGTATAGATGTCACCAATGGATCCAACGAGATTGAACAGACTCAGGTGAATCTGTTCAAGTTAGCGAACAGTTTAATGACCATGAATTCAGAGAAAGTAGAGGCAGTTAAGCAGTCTTTAGCTGTTATTCAAGATAAGGGGCAGATGAATAGAGAATATCTAAATAATGTTGGTATGGAAACCGAGCAAATGAGCTGACGAACCTAATAGGCCGATATCAAAATACCGTCGAACCGTGGCTAGTTATTAGACGTGAACTGGGTTTTAGTGCTGATGATGGAAAGTTAGGTAGGCTGAAAGAAATCGCTGTGATTATAGAACAAAAAATAGCAGAAACCGGAATGGTAACGCTCAACTCTGATTTTCAAACGATGATAAAAGCGCAGCAAAACTATCTACTTACCCCTAATGAACAGAACCTGAAGTTTTTTAATCGTGCAAAAGCAGGTTTTAAGAATATGTCCAACACCTATGCGATGCTTGACCTATATGAAGAAGAGCTGGAAGCGTTTTCAGTTACTTTTGAACAGGTATCCGTGCTTTCTGGACAACTGAGTGATATTGAGTCGGATCTTTACGTCAATCAGGACGTGTTGTTAACGGCTGTGGAACAGATTACAACTGAACTTACTACTATTAGTGAGCGTTACCAAGCTTCAGCATCCTCGACAGCAGACGTTTCACTTTGGTCCGTTCATTGTCCTCGCGGTAATAACTATTGTGATATTTATTATGCTCTCTTTATCTATAACACGGCTGCTTAATCAAACCAATACGGCACTTAACTCGATTTCGAAAGGAAACCTAAGTGTACGGCTGCCAGTGACCCTCAACAATAAAGATGAATTTAACCAATTATCGATGGCAATCAACCAAACCTGCGAGAGCTTAACGGAGTTAGTTAAAGAAGTGCAAAGTAATAGTGACGCGCTTTCACTTAACGCGAAAGAACTTAATCGAGGTATTGAAAGAGTGGTAATGGGGCAATCGGAGGCCATTGAACAGACGCATATACTTGCTTGTGCGACAGAAGAGGTGAGCGTAACCACGCAAGAGGTTTCAAACAGTTTAGAGCGCGTTTCAGCAATGAGTAAGTCGTCGGCTCAGTCTGCTGATGATGGAGGTAAAATTATTACGCTTGCCATTGAGTCGATAGAGCAAGTAGGCAGTATTTTAACTCTGGCAGCGACGCATATTCAGCAATTAGAGGCGGCGTCGAACAAGATAGACTCAGTCATGGACATTATTAACGGTATTGCCGAACAAACCAACCTGTTAGCACTGAATGCGGCGATAGAGGCGGCTCGAGCGGGTGAACAGGGTAGAGGTTTTGCCGTTGTCGCTGATGAGGTTAGAAACTTGGCGGTTCGAACAGTGGAGGCTGTTTCTGAAATTTCAGGCACTATTGAGACGCTACAGACAGAGAGCGGTGAAGTGATTCAATACATTAACAAGTCTCAAAAATCGATGGAAGTAGGTCGACAAAATGGCCATGATGCTGTTCAAGCGTTGTTTGAAATAACGGATAAGGCTGAAGACGCGAGTCAACAGACGGATATGATATTTTCGTCAATTCGAGAGTTGGCAATAACAAGCCAGTCGATGCGATGGCCGATAGTATGTCTCAGATATCAACTTCGATGACTTCTATCGCCCTTAGTAATAATGAACTTAAACAGACGAGTCAACGAGTGGATAAACGTTCAACAACCTTAAATGAAAAATGCTTAAAGTTTACCCTGTAAAACATACTTTGCAGAATCAAGGAGCGTTATTAGGTCGCTTAAAACATCCAAAAAAGTGACATAGACAGATTTGCTGAGTAACCATTTAGGTCCTGTTCAAAGTCTTCTGTTTTGAATGCTAATGTCGCGCTACCACCTATAGACTCGCCATACACTGCGCCGCCAAACACGGCCGTTGCCTGAAGGTGTTCTACATCGGTAGGGTATACTTCATCTGGGCGATCGCCGTCTATGGTAATATCATTAAATCGATATCGTGCTTCGGCACCAGCGAATAGAAAAGCACCGGTTGTGTTACCCTGTACCATATAGGGCTTAAAGCTCATTTCATTCTCGGTTTTGGTACTGCCAGTACTGTCTTGCAAGTTCAACCCCCACCGCCATAAAAGTCCAGTCGCGATTTCGCTTCGATAATTGCCAGCCAAAATTCTAATCGGTGCACTGATCTCATGGGATAGACCCGCTGGATTATCAATAGTATATAACGGGTAACTACTATCATAAGAAAGGTTAGCAATGAAGGTACCTTCTATCTGATAATCCCATCCTTGAGGAGTGTCGGAGCCGACAATTTCATGCACAATTCTTTGTGCGCCTTCGGCAAAAGATTTCGGGCCTGTTACACCAATCATCAATCCGAAAGCCTGGGTGTTTTTATCTGAAATGGCAATGAGTTCTCCTTGTGTATATAAGAGACCGGCATAAGCTCGTTCATTTGGTTCTGGTTGTTCTTTTTTGATGTCCGAAGGTGTCCACATCTTCTGACCAATAGTTACGTGCCATTTATGTGTATTGAGTTCGTGATTGTCAAGCAATGATAGAGGTGAGTAGGCGACTAAAGCACGGTCTAAATCTGAAAGTGATGTCGAATAATCGATTTGGATACCGTTCGTGTAATTTTGATCAGTACCAAACGGACCATCATTATCGAAGGAGATAGCAATAATGCTATCGTTGGCGTTTGTTGCAAATGACAACAAGAAGATAGATGAGATAAATATATGTTTTAATTGGATAATATCAGCCTTAAACAACTTTTATTATAGTTACGCTTAGTGTAGCCTTTTTTTTATAAAAAACAAAAAGCCCCGCATAAATGCGAGGCTTTAATCAATGTTCGCTATAACTAGCGAGATTGAATGACGTTTACTGGATTACATAGTCTCAGTAAAAGTACGCGCGATTACGTCAGCTTGCTGCTCTGTAGTCAGAGAGTTAAAGCGAACAGCATAACCAGATACACGAATCGTTAGCTGAGGATAATTCTCAGGGTGCTTAACGGCGTCTTCTAGCGTTTCACGGTTAAGAACATTAACGTTAAGGTGTTGACCACCTTCAATGCCAGTCTCGTGGTGGAAATAACCATCCATAAGACCTGCAAGGTTCGCTTTCTGAGAGTTATCATCTTTACCTAGTGCGTTAGGTACGATAGAGAACGTGTACGAAATACCATCTTTCGCATCAGCAAACGGCAGTTTACCGACGGATGTTAGTGATGCTACAGCACCTTTTTCATCACGCCCGTGCATTGGGTTAGCACCAGGAGCAAATGGAGCGCCTGCACGACGACCGTCTGGTGTATTACCGGTTTTCTTACCATAAACCACGTTTGAAGTGATAGTAAGAATAGACTGAGTAGGTACCGAGTTACGGTAGGTTTTCAGTTTACGGATTTTGCCCATAAATACGGATACTAATTCACAAGCGATATCATCTACGCGAGAATCGTTGTTACCAAATTTAGGATAGTCACCTTCGATTTCAAAATCGATAGCGATGCCGTCTTCGTCACGTACTGGTTTAACCGTCGCGTATTTGATAGCGGACAATGAATCAGCCGCAACAGAAAGACCAGCAATACCACATGCCATTGTGCGATAAACGTCACGGTCATGTAAGGCCATTAATGATGCTTCGTAGCTGTACTTGTCATGCATGTAGTGAATGCTGTTTAGAGCTGTCACATATTGCTTAGCAAGCCAATCCATGAAGTGGTCCATCTTGCCCCAAAGTTCGTCGTATGAAAGCACTTCAGAAGTGATTTTATCCATAACAGGACCAACTTGAGCTTTAGACTTCTCATCAACACCACCGTTGATTGTGTAAAGCATGGTCTTAGCTAGGTTAGCGCGAGCTCCAAAGAACTGCATTTGCTTACCAACAATCATTGGTGATACACAACATGCGATAGAGTAGTCATCAGACTCCATATCTGGACGCATTAGATCATCGTTTTCGTACTGGATAGAAGAAGTATCGATAGATACTTTCGCACAGAAACGTTTGAACCCGTCAGGTAGTCGCTCAGACCAAAGAACCGTAATGTTCGGCTCTGGGCTTGGACCCATTGTGTATAAGCTGTTTAGGAAACGGAAGTTACTACGTGAAACTAAAGTACGTCCGTCAAGACCCATGCCGCCCATTGATTCTGTAGCCCAAATTGGGTCACCAGAGAACAACTCGTCATACTCAGGAGTACGTAGGAAACGAACCATACGTAGTTTCATCACGAAGTGATCGATCATCTCTTGAGCTTGTGCTTCAGTGATAGTGCCAGCAGCGATATCACGTTCGATGTAAACGTCTAGGAAAGTCGAAGTACGACCTAAAGACATTGCAGCACCGTTTTGAGATTTAACTGCAGCTAGGTAACCGAAGTAAGTCCACTGTACCGCTTCTTGAGCCGTTGTTGCAGGACCAGAGATATCACAGCCGTATTTAGCTGCCATTTCTTTGATTTGCTTAAGTGCACGATGTTGCTCAGCAATTTCTTCACGAAGTTGCATTGTTGCTTCTAAATCTTCGCCATTTTCAAATCTCTCTTGAAGAGAATTGAATTGAGCTAGCTTGTCCTTCATCAAGAAGTTAATGCCGTATAGAGCAACACGACGGTAATCACCGATGATACGACCACGGCCATAAGCATCAGGAAGACCAGTTAGAACACCAGACTTACGACACGCCATAATATCAGGCGTATAGATATCAAAAACACCAGCGTTATGTGTCTTACGGTATTCTGAATAGATTTTGCTAACCATAGGATCAAGTTCGCGATCGTATGCTTTTGCAGAACCTTCAACCATGCGAATACCACCGTTAGGGATGATAGCGCGTTTCAATGGAGCGTCGGTTTGTAAACCAACAATGGTTTCTAGATCTTTGTTTATATAGCCAGCATCGTGTGCAGTGATGGTAGAAATAAGAGAAGTATCGAAATCCACAGGAGCATGAGTACTGTTTTCCTGTTTGATGCCTTCCATTACTTTAGCCCAAAGCGAATTAGTTGCTTCAGTACCTTCAGAAACTAGGAAAGATTCGTCACCTTCATAAGGTGTATAGTTCTTTTGAATAAAGTCACGAACGTTTACTTCGTTTTGCCAATCTCCGTTCGCAAAACCTTCCCAAGCTTTAGCAAATTGCTCTGCCATGATATACCTACCTTTTTCGTAGAAAAATTACGTACTGTTTTTACTGATATTAGCTAGTGCCGAAGCACGCAGTACACTTTTTAATTAATAACAATATTTATGACCAAATGATACGTCATTAAACCATAGATATTGTAACCAAAATTGTCATTCGATTTTGTGATTCAAATTATATTGTAAAATTTAAAAAAAATATACAAAAAAATGGGCAGCATTTCTGCTGCCCAATTTTTATCTATTTATAGAAAGCCCGGAATGCCATATTTTCCTTCAAACATACCGACTGAAAGCATTGCAATTAAGCAGATGACGAGCACAGAAGCAGGGATAACGATTTTATCAATGATCGACAATTTTTGAGCGCGTTCTTTGTTGCCGATCAAACCATTGTTATCAAGCAACATCGTTAAGGCCCAAGCCAATACTGGATTCGCTACAGCAGAAGCGAAAATACAGATACCAGCTGCATGGGAGTCTTTCGTATCTTTAACCATTTGCATGCCCGCTTCCAATAGTGGGAGGAACACACCCACTAGAAGAGCAATACGCATAACAGGAGGCCATACTGCCACATCCATAGGGAAACCTAAGATTGCAATAATCATGACCAAAAGACCAAGCAGAATCGCACCACCCGGGATAGGACGCTTAGCAATAGCCGCTGGGATCATATAAGTACCCCAAGACGATGTAATGTTACCACCACCCACTGCGGTACCAACCATCTGACGGATAGAACACATTGTCATCGTGTCATCTACATCCATAAGAACTTTTTCAGTGCGCTTAGGATAGTTAAGTTCTTGGAAAATACGGTGACCAAGGAAGTCAGGTGACCACATTGCAACCGCCAGAATAGCAAATGGTAAAGAGGCGATAAAATGTTGCAGGTTAGGTAGACCTAACATCCAACCTTCTTGTGTATTACCCCACCAGTAAACTGGGTTTAGGTTAGGAAGACCCATCTCTGTTTCAAAGGTCAGGTCAAAACCAGCACCAAATATCAACGCGATAAGTAGTCCAGTTACCGCACAAGCTGGGATAGCCAGCCAACGCTTATTTATCTTCGCGAGGAATGCGTAAAGAACAATATTGACGCCTAACACGACCAGACCGATGTAGCCCATACTGCCTTTCGCAATCTCAGCAGACTCAAGACCTACCGCCCAGCTTTGAATCTGGCCAATCTGACTCATGGTTCCAGTGAAGCCGAGGAAAACAAGCAAGCCGCCTGCAACCCCTTCACTGGTTAAGTTGACTAACTTAGACCCACCTTTGAAGTAACTAAGTAGAAGACCAAATACACCGAGTAAAATAGCAAGCGCTAGAGGGTGAGCACCAGCAAGCGCAATCGTACCGATAAGTGGAATCATCGGTCCGTGGTTGCCTGCAAGGTTGGCACGTGGGTTAATAAAACCAGAAGCAAGGACACAGAAAAGTAGAGCAGGAATAAGCATTTCTACGCGCGCAACTTCAATCGCAAAATCTTTTCCTAAATTGATGTGGTCCCATGCTTGAGTTAGGCCATCAGCCCAAGACATCATCACAGCCGAGTACATCGCGATTATACCAATAGTACCCGCAATGGCAGGTACTAGATCTTCAATTTCGAATCGGAAATCACGGCCCGGAAGGTTTAAGGCATAACGGCGTGGTTTCATTATTTGAAGTTCGTGGTCCAGATATTCAGAACGACTAGAGAACTCAGAAGCAGGGCGATGTAGCTCTGAATAGCTTTTCTCGTCGATTTCTGAGTGGTCTGTGTTGACTACGTCTGACATAGATTCCTCATTTAGTATTGTTAGTGATTTGAATTTTAAGTAGCTGTATAGCCATCATAATTGTGTTTTGTCATCGACATACTGTGCCACATGAATGTCGTGTTTTAATCATACTTCATATTAAAGTGACAAAGGACTAAAATTTGCCCCATATTTGCTGACGGAGTCTAACAAGCTACCTATTTTGGGTGATTGATCCTGATCATTTTATGAAAAATAGTGAAATAAAACTACGGGAAAATTGGTGAAAATGTGAGTTGGTAATCAGTTTCTGTAACTGCCTTTCAATAACTTAAGCATAGGAATATCTACTTTCACAACTGTCAATATGAAATTGGCAAGATAACTAAGAAATAAATAACCAATTATAAGGGTTTACAGTTGGGGCGGAGAGTTTGAAAAGTTCATTGGTTTAAATGGATGTTTAGGTCCTTAAAAAATGCCGTATATTTGTTCGCAGCGGCGTTGTGAAAAGAAACATTTGATTGAAGATGCCATGAAACCTTATCTATTTAGGGGATTAATCTAGGTGCCAAAGAGTTTGTGATAGTTATCACTAATTTTACTACTAATATCGGAATTAATTAACTTTATATTTACATGTTGCGTTTTTTATTTTCCTCAGATTTTGCTGTTTTATGCGTTCATGGCTAGGTTTATAGTCTGTATTTGAATAAAAATGCAGCACTATCGCTTGTGTATTGCTATCTTGTCAGTTAATGATTTGTTGCATGTTTCTAGGATGAATGCTAATTTGTAGCGACTAAAGAGGTCGGATAACCTCTCGATATTGCACAGGGAGTAGTGGCGCATGAATGATGTACCAGCGCTGGACATTAAAGATCTACATAAGACATTTGGTCAAAATGAAGTACTCAAAGGTATTTCGCTTCAGGCGCACAAGGGTGACGTGATTTCGATTATTGGGTCATCCGGTTCAGGTAAAAGTACTTTTCTCCGCTGTATCAATCTTTTAGAGACACCAACCGCAGGTCAAATCTGGGTAGATGGTGAGCTCATCGAAATGAAAAATAACCGCCAAGGTGAATCTGTCCCTGTTAACGAAAAACAGGTGCAACGAATTCGTTCGCGTTTAGCTATGGTTTTTCAAGGTTTTAATCTTTGGTCCCATCTCACTGTACTAGGAAATGTAATAGAAGCTCCAATTCACGTTCTTGGCGTTCCAAAAGCTGAAGCGATAGAAAAGGGCGAAGCGCTTCTCGATAAAGTGGGACTATTGGAAAGAAAAGATTATTACCCAGGACATTTATCTGGTGGTCAGCAACAACGAGCGGCTATCGCCAGAGCGCTAGCTGTTGACCCGGAAGTGATGCTTTTTGATGAACCAACCTCGGCGCTCGACCCAGAGCTCGTTGGTGAAGTACTTGGCGTTATGCGCGATCTAGCAGATGAAGGACGAACCATGCTTGTGGTCACGCATGAAATGGCATTTGCCCGTGATGTATCAAATCATCTTATGTTTTTACATCAAGGTTTAGTGGAAGAGCAGGGTGATCCTGCAAAGTTATTTACTGACCCGAAATCAGACAGGTTAAGGCAGTTTATATCGTCTATATACTAACAATATTTCAAAAAGTAGAGGTGGTGTTAATACCTATCTTTGCTAGAAATATAACAACATGGAAAAGGTTTCATTAAGAGTCGGTTAGATTAGGAAAGCGAAGTCAATCTCCTTATTAATATAACCCAAACTTGGAAACCGAATTGCAAACACACAGGAGTATGGAAATGAAAAAGTGGTTATTAGCGGCAACATTAGCTGCTACAGCAGTAACAGGCGTAGCTCAAGCAAAGGATTGGAAGGTTGTGCGTTTCGGTATCGAAGGAGCCTATCCCCCTTTTAGTAAAACAGAAGCTGATGGCTCACTTAGTGGGTTTGATGTAGACATGGCCAACGCATTATGTGCGGAAATGAAAGTAGAGTGTAAGCTCGTTGCTCAAGATTGGGACGGTATTATTCCTTCTTTATTATCTCGTAAATACGATGCGATAATCGCAGCTATGTCGATTACCGAAGAGCGTAAAAAGAAGATTGATTTCACAGGCAAGTACGCTTTAATCCCAAATAAATTTATTGCCAAAAAAGACGCAGCTCTTGATTTCTCAAATCTTGATGGCGTGAAAATTGGTGTTCAGCGTGCAACAACCCATGACAAATACCTGACAGACAACTTTAAAAATGTTGAAGTTGTACGTTACGGTTCATTTGATGAAGCGTATCTTGACTTAGGTAATGGCCGTGTAGCCGCCGTTCTAGGTGACGCATCTGCACTAGAAGAGGGTGTGTTAAACCAACAAGGTGGTGAAGCTTATGAATTTGTTGGTCCTTCATTAACCGATCCTAAATGGTTTGGCGATGGGTTCGGTATTGCTGTTCGCAAGCAAGATAAAGATTTAACGAAGACGTTGGATGCTGCGATACTTTCTTTACGTGAAAAAGGTATTTATCAAGAGATTCAAGCTAAATACTTTGACTACGATGTCTACGGTGACTAAGTAGTAAAATGAGGAGGTGGCGGTGATTGCCACCTCTTATCTAAAAGGAGTGTCCATTCAACACGTAATTTTGCCAGAGCTATAAAACATGCGGCGGAGTAATATGTTGAATGGTCATAACTTCGGCCTAGCAGGTTTGCTGAATAATGGACTAACGACGATGTTCGACTTACAAGGTTACGAAGCCTCTATATTATCTGGTGCACTATTAACAATACAAGTCGCAGTATTGTCACTGCTTCTTGCGGTTGTGTTAGGAATGGCCGGAGCGTTAGCAAAAATGGCGCCATACCGATTTGCAAGATCCATTGCTACCTTGTATACAACTATAATTCGCGGTATCCCTGATCTCGTGCTCATGATGTTGATTTTCTTTGGTGGGCAAATTCTTCTTAACAATAGTCTTTACGCTGTGAATGAATGGATAAATGAATGGATGGTATCTTCTGACCCTGCCCATGAATGGACGGCTTATCTACCTGACTATATCGATATCAGTCCGTTTGTTGCAGGTGTATTAACCATTGGATTTATATTCGGTGCCTACATGGCGGAAACCTTCCGTGGCGCCATTATGGCGGTCGACAAAGGTGAGCTGGAAGCGGCGAAAGCGTATGGAATGAGTGGTCCAATGGCATTTAAACGTGTTCTGCTACCTCAAATGATTCGTCACGCTTTACCTGGTTTTGGTAATAACTGGTTAGTGTTATTAAAAACCACCGCATTGGTGTCTATTATTGGATTAGAAGATATGGTTCGGGTTGGCTCATTAGCCGCAGGATCAACAAAAATGCCATTCACTTTCTATATGACAATTTCGATTATTTTCCTATTTTTCACCAGCGTCTCGACAGGCTTACTTAAGCTTGCAGAGCGAAAATTCAGTATTCACACGAGGTAGATGATATGGATTTCTCATTGATAATCGAAAGCCTGCCTATTTATTTCGAAGGGCTATGGACAACGCTTTGGTTAGTTTCGGTTTCTCTTTTCTTAGGTCTATGTATTGCGATTCCATTAGCGGTTGCAAGAAATAGTCGTAATCCGTTGATTAGTTTTCCTTCATGGGCATACACCTACTTTTTTCGTGGAACACCGTTGTTAGTCCAGTTATACCTGATTTACTATGGTATGGACCAATTTGTACCGGTCAAAGATACGTTGTGGGAAAACGCTTGGTTCTGCGCTTTGGTGGCTTTTGTATTAAATACTTCGGCCTACAGTGCAGAGATTATACGCGGTTCTATAAACGGCTTGCCAAAGGGTGAAGTTGAAGCCGCTAAAGCCTATGGTATGAGTACGTGGAAAACGTATAAGCGGATTATATTACCAAGTGCTTTGCGCCGTTCTTTACCTGCCTATAGTAATGAAGCAATATTCATGCTGCATGGTTCTGCGGTTGCAGGTATTGTGACTATATTGGATTTAACCGGTGCAGCTCGATTGGTAAATTCCCGTTATTATGCGCCATTTGAATCGTTCTTGACCGCAGGGTTATTCTATATGTGCTTAACGTTCTGCATCCTTTGGTTTTTCAAATGGGCAGAGAAAAAGTATTTGGCTTATCTAAGGCCACTGAGCTAACGGTCAATCATTAGGGACAAAAAAAGCAGCGTAATAAGCTGCTTTTTTTATTTAAGGCGTAACCCAAATCACTTTCTGTTCAGTTGCGTTTGTACGTCGAACCGCTCAATTAATATTAGCCAAACGCAGACCAAATAGGTGCGTGGTCAGACGGTTTCTCTATGCCTCGCAGTTCGTAATCGATACCAGCTTCAACACATTTAGCCGCTAACTTAGGTGTTGCAAGAACGACATCGATTCGCAAACCACGATTATCATCAAATCCACGTGAGCGATAGTCGAACCAAGAGTATTGGTCTTGGACTTCAGGGTGCAAGTTTCTGAACGTATCTTCAAATCCCCAATCGAGTAGTGTTTTTAGCCATTCTCTCTCTTCTGGTTGGAATGAACATTTGCCTGTTTTTAGCCAACGTTTACGATTTGCTTCACCGATACCGATATCCAAATCAATCGGGCTAATATTGATATCGCCCATAACGATGAGGTTATCTTCGCTGGTGTGATAACCGTTTAAGTAAGCCATTAAATCTTTATAAAATTGGCGTTTATATGGATACTTTGTCTCGTGATCGATATTGTCGCCTTGAGGGAAATAGCCATTTAATACGGTGGTTTTTTCACCTTCTGCATTTTCAAAGGTTGCCATTATCATACGCTTTTGATGATCTTCATCGTCAGTCGGAAAACCGTATTGAACAGATACAGGCTCTTGTTTACACATCATGGCAACGCCGTAGTGAGCTTTCTGTCCATGAAAGTAGACCTTGTAACCCATTGCTTCAACATCTTCTAAAGGAAAAGCGTCGTTATGCACTTTAATCTCTTGTAGGCCAATCACGTCAGGTTGATGCTTGTCGATGATCGCTTGAAGTTGATGCAGTCGAGCACGGAGTCCATTTATATTAAAACTGATTACTTTCATTATATTCTCAATGTTCTATTAAACGAGTAGCAATATATTAACATTTTTCTCGTTTGGTCAAATGACAAGTTGACATAAAAATGCTGTTTCTTCGATTGTCTACCGTGTGGCTCATAGAATAGATAACATGCTCGTTTCAAAAGTGAAAATTGTGACCGATAAGTGCTAGTGGAAACGTTTTCATTCAAAAGAGAGCATTTCTGTGGTTAATTTGTGTAGGAACAAATAATGACCAGATCGTCATTGTGCTATTAGGTTGATAGTCGATAGCGAGTCGGTAATAGATTTGATGCGTCAAATTCATAGGGTATAAATATGAAAAAGTTATCCGTTCAATGGAAGATCACCTTTCTTTCTGGGCTTTGTCTGATACTTACTTCCATCGCACTTATTAGCTTTTCAGTTTATAACGCCAAACAGAATCAAAATATCATTAAAGAAAGCAGTGCTGAGTCGGTGATCAAGAAGTCGACTAAGATCTTAGAAAGTGAGTCTCAACTGAATTCTGTAGAGATACAGAAATACCTATCTGAAGCCTTTTACCGCGCCGAAATGATGGTAGAAACGGCTCTGCTCATGAAGGAGAACGCCGAATTCAACGAGACACTAAGTGAAGAGCTTAGAATGGCACAAGACGAGCAGATCAGACGTTCAGTTGAGCGATTCGATACTCTACAAAGTGCATTCCTCGTTTTCAAAAAGAATGCATTGGACGGAAAAGACGAAGAGTTTATGGGTGCCGATTATGCGGGTTCAAACGAGATAGGTCGACTTGCCACATACTGGGCAATAAACGTTGAAGGGACGAAAGCGCTCTCTAACATTCTCTATGAATCACTGTTAGTCGAAGAGAGCAACCGCGAGCGTTTTACCTGCGCTTTGGAGTCCAAGAGTAGCTGTTTGAGCACACCGAGATTTAGTGATTATGGTGATATCAGTACATTAACAACGACGATATCTATGCCAATACTTGTTGATACCGAAGTGATAGGGTTTATGGGAATAGATCTTAAGCTAGATAACCTAATTGCAATGGCAAAACAGACAGACAAAAACCTTTTTGATGCAAAAGGGTCGGTGTCGATTCTAACTGACCAGACGATGCTTATCGCCAGCGATAACCCAGATATAAAGATTGGCGAAACCTATCACAGTACGCATATTTCAGACTCTGATATGAATGGATTGATCAGCCAGAAAGCAGTTGCGACGCAATGGTCGCAAGACGGTGAGTGGCTAGTGGCCTATGCGCCAATTAATATCGCAAACAAGACATGGGGTGTTTTATTAGAGATGCCAAAGTCTAGTGTGATTGCGGATGCAGAACACCTAGATAGTATAATTGAACAACAAATTGATAAAGGTATCGTTGCTGAATTGGTGGCGGGAATCGTCTTCATTGTGGTCGGTTTTATCATTATCGCCATCGCGGCATTAAAACTGGTCACGCCGATCAGAACGGTCGTGGCGAGCCTAAAAGATATTGCTTCTGGCGAAGGAGATCTGACGCAGCGGTTAGAAGTAAAATCTGAAGATGAAATTGGTCAGTTGGCGAATAACTTCAACCTTTTCCTAGAAAAAATACAAGGAACAATTAAAGAAGTTATTCAAACGTCCAATCAAGTGGTAAATACCACCGCTAGAGCTGAACAGGCCGCGACTCAGATTAAAAATAGCAGTGACTCACAGTTTAAAGAGGTTGATTTGGTTGCTACGGCGTCAGAAGAGATGACTCAAACTGCGGGACTTGTTTTTCAGAATGCAGATATGGCGGTTAATTCAGCGACGAAGGCCAATGAAGCGGCGACGGAGAGTCAACAGGTCATTGAAAATTGCGCCGTTGAAATGAGTCGTCTGGTTGAGCAGATGAGTAATGCAGTGCCAATTGTTGAAGAATTAGCAAAACATAATTTGAGTATTACCGAGATTCTTGCCGTCATTGAAGGCATTTCTGAGCAAACCAATCTACTTGCCTTAAATGCAGCCATCGAAGCCGCGAGAGCGGGTGAGCAGGGTAGAGGGTTTGCGGTAGTTGCAGACGAAGTGAGAAACCTATCGAGTCGTACAAAAGATTCGTTGAGCGAAATTGGTAGTGTAATTGATAATATTCAATCCGGAACCAAACAGGTTGTTGCCGCCATTCATAACGGAAATGAGTTAGCAAATAATACGTCGACTCGGGTTGTACTAGCAGTAAGTGAACTGGGCTCAGTATTTGAAGCCATTTCTGAAATAACAGATATGAATACTCAGATAGTCCGAGCAGCAGAAGAGCAGCAAACGGTATCTACGGAGGTCAATCAGAGCGTCTCTAAAATTCGCGATCTAAGTGCTGAAATTTTAAGGCAAGCGAACTCTGCAGAAAAAGTTGGCAAGGACATCGCCCATATTTCTATAGAACAACAAACTATATTGAATCAATTTAAAGTGTAGTATTCATAAGTGTTACATAAGTGTTACATAAGTAAAGCGCAGGTATTTATTTTCTGCGTTTTTTTGTTTTTAATAGTTTGAAACAAAAGCAAATGTAATTAAACTTATCGATCAAAGTGTCGATAACTAATTACTCTCTGTATTAGCGCTCATTCGCAACGTAAAAGGATTTAACATGCGATCAATGTCTGTTCAATGGAAAATTTCCCTGCTCTCAGGGTTGTGCCTTGTTTTGACTTCCATATCCCTCATCGGTTTTTCTGTTTTCAATGGATATGAAAACCAAAAGACGATAAAAACGTACAGTACCGAATCAGTCATCTCTAAATCGGAGAAACTGCTCGAAGCTCAATCACAACAAAATGCGACAGAAGCGATTAAGTATCTTGATGAAGCTTTGAATCGTGCAGAAATGTTAGCTAAAACAACGCTGTTCTTACAACAGAACGCAGAGGATAACTTTACCGCTAGTGAGGTATTGAGAACCTCTTTGCAAGATATGTTACGTCAATCTGTAGAAAGTTTTGACGCCATTAAAAGTATCTATTTAGTGTTTGAGCAAGATGCCTTAGACAGTGAAGATAGCAACTATCATGGTGCGGATTATGTTGGATCCAATGAAATTGGACGGTTTTCGACACATTGGCGCCAGATGGAACCCGGGGGTGAGGCGGTTTCTAGTGTATTGTCTGAACAGGAATTAACCGGTCAAACCAATACGGAAAAGTTTGTCTGTCCTAAGAAAACGGCACAGAGTTGTATCTCGACACCTTCCTTCACTGATTTTTCTGGTACACGTGTATTTACGTCTTCAATCTCGTATCCACTAATCAAAGATGATGAAGTTATCGGCGTATTAGGAATCGTTTTAAATCTGAGTGATCTACAAAATATTGCACTTCAAACGGATAAAAAGCTCTTTGATGCGAAGGGGAAAGTCTCCATTTTAAGCGCAAATGGTACTCTGGTTGCTAGCGATGAAATGGAGAGTGAAATAGGAAAGAGTTTTTCTCCTACGAGTATTTCTAACGATGAACTCAAGCGCTTTCTTAGCGCTGCGGTTTTACAGACAACGTGGAGCCAAGATGAAAACTGGTTGATTGTGTTTGCCCCTGCAAAGGTTGCGAACCAAAACTGGGGCGTTCTGCTTGAGATACCCGCTTCAAGTGTATTGTCAGATGCGAATCAATTAGATGATGTAATCACAAAGAGTATTAACAATAGCGTTAGCTCAGAAATAATGGTCGGCGTTTTTCTAGTGGTTATTGGATTGAGCATTATTGCTATCAGTGCACGTGCCTTAGTTAAGCCGATAAAAGAAGTGGTCACTCGATTAGAAGATATTGCTTCTGGTGAAGGCGATTTAACCCAGAGAATTGACGTTAAGAGTAAGGATGAAATTGGTCAGCTCGCCGACGGATTTAATCATTTTCTAGGGAAGTTACAAACGACAATTAAACAGGTCGTTAACACCAGTTCTCAAGTCGCGACTATGACAACGGAGGCCCAAGATGCGGCGATCTTCACCCGCAATAGCAGTGGTTCACTATTTAAAGAAGTCGACTTAGTGGCGACGGCTTCAGAAGAGATGACACAAACCGCTGGGCTTGTCTTCCAAAATGCGGATGTAGCCGTCGTCGCAGCGACGAAGGCCAACGAAGCGGCCACCCTCGGACAGGATGTTATTTCTCGCTCCTCGGTGGAGATGGATAGGTTGGTTAGCCGCATGAGTGCAGCCGTACCAGTGGTAGAAGAGTTGGCGTCGAATAATGTTAACATTACAGAGATTTTAGGTGTGATTGAAGCGATCTCTCAACAGACAAATTTACTCGCTCTAAACGCAGCAATTGAGGCGGCAAGGGCAGGCGAATATGGTCGTGGATTTGCGGTCGTTGCTGATGAAGTTCGTAATTTAGCAAGTAATACTCAATCGTCAGTAGATGAAATCAAACAGGTGATTGAGAGAGTTCAGGTGGGCACTAAGGACGTTGTTAACGCTATCCAAGAGGGTAATGACCTCGCGATGAATACATCGGCAGAGGTACAAAATGCAGTTGAGAAGCTAAATGCTGTATTTGAAGCTATTGCAGAAATTAGTGAGATGAATAGTCAGATAGTACGAGCGGCGGAAGAACAACAATTGGTGTCGACGGAAGTAAACCAGAGTGTTTCTAATATCAGAGATCTTAGTGGGCAGATATTGAACCAAACGGAGTCTTCGGAATCCATTGGTAGACAAATTGCCGAGCTTTCCGCTGAACAGCAAATACTAGTAGGGCAATTCAAAGTCTAGTTTGATGTGTTCGAAAACGCTTCGTAATAAAGAGAGGAACTCAAATGGTCGATGTTTTAAAAAGGAGCGCCTTCAAGTTTAACCGGTTCTTTCGGCCAGTGGGATGCAATACCGCGCGCCATTGCTTTGACTGGTTTCCATTGTCCGTCTAAAAATATAGTTAGGTTGGTGACATCTTGGTACCCGTTTGAATGGTAGACGCAGTAGTCGCCAAATAGTATTGAAAAATGAATGCCTTTTTCTTCTAACTGTTTGTGTATATGGTCCAACATGTCATGGACTAAACCTTGCTTGCGATGACGGGGTAGAACGCATACCTCAGCAATTCCAGCGACGGGTAGCTCAACATCATCGATGATAACGTTTTTTTCATGTACCGCGATGTGGGCGATGATGTTTTCAGAATTGTCGAGAACGAAATAACGATGTTGCGGCATTTCGTTGAAAAATCGTTGTTGGCTAAAGATCGCCGTGTCTTTTGCAAAACAGGTGCTCAAAATATACCGGAGTTGTGCATCGATAATGGGAGTCACATCCTTATCGGCGATGTATTGAATGTTCATTTAGGTCACATAGTTAATTGGATTGAAAATAAAAAGGTTGCTAACCATCAGCAACCTTTTTAATTCGTTACGTTTTAAGATTATAGCTTATCTGTTAACTCGATAGCTTGACCAATGTAATTAGCTGGTGTCATCTCTTTGAGGCGTACTTTCTCGTCCTCAGGTATCTCTAAGCCGTCGATAAAGCGACGCATCGCATCGCCATCTACACGTTTACCACGGGTTAACTCTTTTAGTTTCTCGTACGGTTTTTCAATACCGTAGCGGCGCATGACAGTTTGAACTGGTTCGGCTAACACTTCCCAGTTTTTGTCTAGTTCAGCAAGAAGAGCTGCACGGTTAATTTCCAACTTGCTAATGCCTTTAAGCGTTGAAGTGTAAGCGATAATGGCATATCCACAACCTACGCCGAGGTTTCTAAGTACCGTCGAGTCGGTAAGATCCCGTTGCCAGCGTGAGATAGGTAGCTTTTGGGCAAGATGACCAAAAACAGCGTTAGCAAGTCCTAGATTACCCTCTGAATTTTCAAAATCGATTGGGTTTACTTTATGTGGCATTGTAGAAGAGCCGATTTCACCTGCAATCGTTTTTTGTTTGAAGTGACCTAAGGCAATGTAACCCCAAACATCACGATCGAAATCGATAAGAATAGTATTAAAGCGAGCGATCGCATCAAACAATTCAGCTATATAGTCATGCGGCTCAATTTGAGTGGTATAAGGATTCCACGTTACGCCTAATGACTCAGTGATAAACGTTTCACTAAATTCATGCCAGTCTACGTCAGGATAAGCCGATAGGTGGGCGTTATAGTTACCTACAGCACCATTGGTTTTTGCCAGAATCTCGACATTTTGGATCTGCTTATATTGACGCTCCATGCGATAAGCAACGTTTGCCATCTCTTTACCCATGGTAGACGGAGACGCAGGTTGACCATGGGTACGTGATAGCAGAGGAATATCTCTGTACTCTACGGACAGGGCCTTTATCGCATCAATAATGTTGCGAAGTTCTGGTAGAATAACCGTCTCGCGCGCTTCTTTAAGCATTAGTGCGTGGGAGGTGTTGTTGATATCTTCAGAGGTACATGCAAAGTGGATGAATTCATTTACCGCATGCAGCTCAGGTACACCTGCCACTTTCTCTTTTAAGAAGTATTCAACCGCTTTAACATCATGGTTTGTTGTGCGCTCAATGTCTTTGATACGTTGAGCATCGGCTTCGCTGAAATTTGCGGCGAGTTCATCAAGGAATTGGTTTGCTTCGGCACTGAATGCTGGTACTTCTTTTATTGCATCCGTTGCAGAAAGCTTCTGTAACCAACGAATTTCAACGATAGCACGATACTTTAGTAGACCGTACTCGCTGAAGATACTGCGTAACGCAATCGTTTTACTTCCGTAACGTCCGTCTACGGGTGAAACAGCAGTCAATGCTGACAGTTCCATGGTGATTCTCCTGAATAAAGTGGGTGTTAGATGTTAAAGTCGAGCTAAAAGTATTTGAGCCTGTTCGACCATTTTTTTACGTCCAAATACCATATGGCGACGCTTACCACCAACCTGCCTCCAAAGTACAGTACTACGGATGCCAGATAGCAAAAGAGCGCGAACTTTGTGTTGGTTAGTGGTTTGCTGTAATACGGATGGGGTGCCAGTTACCTGAATACGAGGACCAATGGGGCTGATTACCTCGAGGTAGATGCTTGCAATGTTGCTTATCATCTGCTCATCGAAAAGATCAAAATGATTCACTTGGCGTTCGATCATTTGAATGCGTTCGCCTAACTGTGCCATCGCTTCATTTTTTTCATTTAGCTTGCGTTCTAATGCCATCAAACTGATGATATAGCGAGTAACTTCACTTCCGGCTGGTGTGCTGTCAATACCTTTTACCATGCACTCAAGTCCGATCTTTAAGTCAGACTCTCGACCGTAGACCTCCAGTGTGTTGGAAGGGGTGGTATTGATAATGGCTTTAACAGAAGCTTCAAACGCGTCAGTATCACAATAACCGTCTTTTGCTACCTGTTGGACTAGTGCAACAGCTTGGCATATCCCAGCAAAAGCAATCGTACGATCATAAAGTGTATTTGCCACGTAGAGCTCCTAATAAGGTGTTAAATTCGTTTTGAATTAAATTCTTTGTTCAATGATACCACCACCAAGGCAAATATCATTTCTATAAAATACCGCAGATTGCCCAGGTGTCACAGCAACTTGTGGCTCGTCAAAGATTACTTTGATATTTTCATCATCGATAGGGATGATTGTACATGGAATATCTTGTTGACGATAACGCGTTTTTACTGTGCAACTCATTGATTCTGAAATTACACCTCTATTTACCCAATGCAGCTGTGATGCGAGCAATCCAGTCGATTTTAGAAGTGGATGGTCAGCCCCTTGAACTGCAATCAGTACATTTCGCTTTAAATCTTTGTCAGCAACATACCACGGATCTTCATTACCGCCACCACCTTTCTGACCACCGATATGTAACCCTTTACGTTGGCCTAGCGTGTGATACATGAGCCCTTGGTGCTCGCCAATTACTTTTCCATCTGGCGTTTCTATTTGTCCTGGTTGTGCTGGCAAATAGCGACCAAGAAAATCGGTGAACTTTCGTTCGCCAATAAAGCAGATACCCGTAGAGTCTTTTTTCTCAGCCGTAATAAGCCCTTGTTCTTCAGCGATACGGCGGACCTCTGGTTTTTCCAGTTCACCCACGGGAAAAAGGCTTCGTTCAACCTGTTCGTGGCTCAGTGTATAGAGGAAGTAACTCTGGTCTTTATTGCCATCAATACCACGCAACATCTGTGGTTTCTCCCCTTGTTGTGGGAAGGTTCGACGGACATAATGTCCCATGGCGATATAGTCAGCATCAAGGACTTCATCGGCAAATTCTAGAAATGCTTTGAATTTGATCTCTTTATTACAAAGAATGTCAGGGTTTGGTGTACGTCCTGCTTTATATTCAGCTAAAAAGTATTCAAATACGTTATCCCAATACTCGGCTGCGAAATTAATGGTATGAAGATAGATACCTAGCTTGTCACAAACCGATTGCGCATCGGCAAGGTCTTCAGCTGCAGTGCAGTACTCTTCACCATCGTCTTCTTCCCAGTTCTTCATAAACAGGCCTTCTACTTGATAGCCCTGTTGTTGGAGAAGATAGGCAGATACGGATGAATCTACACCGCCGGACATTCCGACAATGACTTTCTTTTGGCTGTTATCAGGCATTGTTTTTTACCACTAAGATCATACGGGCGGTGATTCTACCAGAAAGATTTTAAAGGATACAGTTTAGCGACGCTGTTCACAGTTTATGAGCTTTCCAGAAGAGTAAAAATCGAATTGATGTGGAATTATTTTCGAGTTTTAGCAATTATCTGTCATAGTTTAATCAGAATTTTAGAAGAGACAACAAAATGACCGATCAAAATGAATTTATGGGTGAAGCTGAATTGCTTGAAACGATAGACAATCAGTTGGCAGATGGACAACCAAAAAAAGTCACTGAGACTTTAATGAGGTTAATGATGACTGGGTCATCAAAGGAAGATGCTAAAGCGATGATGGCGTGTGCATTAACGATAGAGATATTTGATGTGATGAAAAATGATGGTAAGTTCGATGAGAAACGCTACGCACAACATCTTGATATGCTACCTGACTTGAGCTTCATGCAAGGGGAGTAGAGCTGTCACAAACGGTTCAATAACATCGTTATTATCGTGGTCTTACATGTCAATGACTCGGAACTCACCGGGTTTCAATTCTTGAAGATTTTGGTTTGCCATTGAATAACGGATAAGCCGTAAAGTAGGATGGCCAATATTCGCGGTCATTCTACGCACTTGGCGATTTCTACCTTCATAAATAGTAATCGAAAGCCAAGTCGTCGGAATTGCGGCTCTAAAACGAACTGGTGGATTTCGTGGCCATATATTCGGTTCGTCCATCACTTCAATAATCGCTGGAAGCGTTAAACCATCTTTTAATTCGACCCCCTTTCTAAGTTTGTCTATGTCCGACTCTTTTGGCGCCCCTTCGATCTGGACCCAATAAGTCTTAGGTGATTTTGAGCTCGGTTGAGTTAACTTGGCTTGCAAGATGCCGTCATTGGTTAAGATCATCAATCCTTCGCTATCCCTATCTAGTCTGCCTGCCGCGTAAATATCTTTAATGGGTATGTAATCCGCTAACGTTTTTCTTCCTTCACCATCGGTAAACTGACTTAAAGTATCGTAAGGTTTGTTGAACACGATCACTTTTCTTTCTTCCGGCGATATAGTTGGCTTAGTCCTGCGACTCTTTGCCCTGTGTTTACTCGAAGAAACAGGGTGTGCGTGTTTAAAATGCGAAGAACTAGACTTATTGAATTGTTTGGATTTAGTGCATTTTAACTGCGAAGACATGTTAACTACCTTACATTTATGTAAACAAATTGTGTGTAAAAGTTTGAATATTAGGAAAACTAAGCTATTATTTTTGCGCCGAAAATATGGATTGCTGCACGTTATGATAGACTAACTTACGTTGATTGTTTAATTATAACGATGTAACTGCTTATGGAGTGGTCAAGCTCAGTAAACTTGATCGTAAAGAGCAAACAAGCACAGTTGAATCTTGAGGATGTTTTTTAGTCAATTGTGTTAATTAAATTCGGGCTTTCTTCTCATCCAATTAGCCTGCAAAATTATAGGGAAATTTCATGCCTACAGAAAAACCGACCATCATTTATACCATTACAGATGAAGCTCCAGCTTTGGCAACGCACTCATTGCTGCCAATTATTCGAGCGTTTACAGCATCTTCTGGTATTGACGTTGATACTCGTGATATTTCGTTAGCGGGACGTGTAATAGCGAACTTCCCAGAGTATTTAAAAGAAGAACAACGCATTGACGATGCGTTAGCAGAGCTAGGTGAATTAGCCACAACCCCAGAAGCAAATATTATCAAGCTTCCCAATGTTTCTGCGTCTGTTCCACAGCTACAAGCAGTAGTTAAGGAACTTCAGTCTAAAGGATACGCGTTACCTAACTATCCTGAAGAAGCGACAAACGATGAGCAAAAAGCGGTAAAAGCCGTCTATGATAAGATTAAAGGTAGCGCAGTCAATCCTGTGTTACGTGAAGGTAATTCAGACCGCCGAGCGCCAACATCAGTGAAAAATTATGCCAAGAAAAACCCACATTCAATGGGTGCTTGGGCGAAAGATTCCAATACTCATGTTGTTAGTATGTCAGACAATGACTTCTTTGGTAGCGAAACATCCGTCACTATTGATGGCGAGGATGAGGTAAGCATTCAACTTGTTAAAGCAAGTGGTGATACGGTTATTTTTAAAGAAAAAATAGCATTGAAAGATAAAGAAATTATTGATGCCTCAGTAATGAACAAAAAAGCACTTGTTGCATTTTTTGAAGCAGAAACGGCAAAAGCAAAACAAGAAAATGTATTGTTGTCGCTTCATCTGAAGGCGACAATGATGAAGGTATCTGACCCGGTCATATTTGGTTACGCGGTTAAGGTCTATTTTAAAGCGGTATTCGAAAAATATGGCCAGCTTTTTGATGAGCTAGGTGTAGATGTAAATAACGGTATTGGTGATGTTTACGCGAAGATCCAAGATCTACCACAAGCTCAAAAAGAAGAGATTGAAGCGGCGATACAAAGTGTATACGACATTCAACCTCCTCTCGCTATGGTTGATTCAGATCGCGGTATCACTAACCTGCATGTACCTAGTGATGTCATTGTTGATGCTTCGATGCCTGCAATGATTCGAGCTTCTGGTCAAATGTGGGGTCCAGACGGTAAGCAAAAAGATACCAAAGCAATGATTCCAGATCGCTGTTATGCAGGTGTATACCAAACCGTTATTGATTTCTGTAAAGAAAATGGTGCCTTTGACCCGACTACGATGGGAAGCGTACCAAATGTTGGTTTGATGGCGCAAAAAGCAGAAGAATATGGTTCGCACGATAAAACATTTGTTATTCAAGAAGCGGGCACAGTTAATGTTGTCAACACATCTGGTGTTGTGTTAATGGAACAGGCGGTAGAAGAAGGCGATATCTTCCGTATGTGCCAAGTAAAAGATGCACCAATCCAAGATTGGGTAAAACTTGCTGTTACTCGTGCTCGTGCAACGGGTGTTCCTGCGATTTTTTGGTTAGACGAAGCGCGTGCTCATGACGCTCAACTAATCAAAAAAGTGGAACAGTATCTGCCGAATTATGACACCTCTGGATTAGAGATTAAGATTCTTTCGCCAGTTGAAGCGACAGAGTTCTCTTTGGTTAGAATAAAAGCAGGATTAGATACTATTTCAGTTACAGGTAATGTTCTTCGAGATTACCTTACTGATTTATTCCCAATTTTGGAGCTCGGTACATCCGCTAAGATGCTATCGATCGTGCCACTAATGAATGGTGGAGGCTTGTTTGAAACAGGTGCAGGAGGCTCAGCGCCAAAGCACGTACAACAAGTAGAAAAAGAAAACCATCTGCGCTGGGATTCACTTGGTGAGTTCTTAGCATTGGCCGCTTCTTTAGAGCATTTAAGTGTTGTTACTGGTAATGCTAGAGCGAAAGTTCTTGCTGATACTCTGGATAAGGCAACAGGTAAATTCTTAGATACTAACAAGTCGCCTTCTCGTCGAGTTGGTGAGTTAGATAACCGAGGAAGCCATTTCTATTTAGCAATGTACTGGGCTGAAGCGTTAAAAGAGCAGGTACAGGATGCACAACTTGCGAAAGAGTTTGCACCGATTGCCGCAGAACTGAATGCTAACGAAAATGTCATTGTGAATGAGTTAAATAAAGTGCAAGGTGTTAAAGGTGAGTTGGGCGGCTATTATGCTCCTGTTGATGCTTTGGTATCAGCGTTGATGCGACCTAGTGCTACGTTGAATCAATTGATAGATAACTTGTAATATAAATCAAAGATAAAAAAACCCGCTTAATTTGGCGGGTTTTTATTTTCTCTACTACATCATTTAAGGCAGCATTGTTATTATTTTACTTGTTGACCTTCAACGGGAACAACTGAACTAGCGTGGGAACCTTTAGGTCCGTCTTCAACTTCGTAAGATACCTGCTGACCCGCTTTTAATGTACGGTATCCGTCCATTTTTATCGTCGAGTAATGAGCAAAGATATCTCCGTCTTCACCTTCTGGGCAGATAAATCCAAATCCTTTGGCGTTGTTGAACCACTTAACTGTACCTGTAGCCATGCTTTACATCCCTCATGCATTTTGTAACTGAAGTTGTTTCATAATATTTACGTCTAAAATGCGCAAATTGTAGTGAGTAAGCCATTTTGCTGCCTAATTTACCTTCACTACAGAACATAATTTAGCCAATCAGAGAGGACAGTCAATACTAAAACACCACAAAAACGTAAAAAATATGCAACAACTCAGATTTGAGATTAACATTTTACTAACTTTGTGATCTATTGTGCAAACTGGTACGTATTTGTTCATTAAGTGCGAAGTTGATTAGGTTTTGTTCGATCAGGCGTAGAAAGTTCAAAGATGACAAAGTTTTATTTGCAGGTACACCGATGGTGAATTAGGCTCTAAGTTAAGGAAAAGTTATGTTTTAACTTTTCAACAACTCGATGTAGAAATGAGCAAACAATACGAATGGATCACTCCAGATTCAGACCTACTGGAGAAAGAACAAACTAAGGTCACAGCGCCATCTTTGTATCATGTCATTTTAAATAATGATGACTATACACCGATGGATTTTGTCATAGATATACTGGCGAGATTCTTTTCCATGGATTTGGAGAAGGCAACTCAGATAATGCTTCAAATTCATTACGAAGGTAAGGCTATTTGTGGCACTTATACTGCTGAAATTGCCGAAACAAAAGTGGCTCAGGTCACTGTGTATTCGAGGGAAAACGAGCACCCGCTTTTGTGCACGATGGAACAGGCGTAGTTTAGTCGCTATTCACCGGACACTGGTTGCTCTTTGCGGAGGTACTTATGCTTAACAAAGAATTAGAAACAAGTCTTAACGGCGCTTTTGCCCGTGCTCGAGATAAACGGCATGAGTTTATGACGGTCGAACACCTATTACTCGCTCTACTGGACAACAACGCAGCAAGAGAAACACTCAAAGCCTGTAAAGCTGATATTGAGGTGTTGAAAATTGAGCTAGATACCTTCATTGATCAAACCACACCACTTATTCCAGAAAATGATGAAAGCAGAGAGACGCAACCAACACTGAGTTTTCAGCGCGTGTTGCAAAGAGCGGTTTTTCACGTTCAGTCCTCTGGTCGCAACGAAGTGTCAGGTGCAAATGTTCTGGTCGCCATCTTTAGTGAGCAGGAGTCCCATGCGGCTTACTTGTTGAAAAAACATGACGTGAGTCGATTAGATATTGTTAACTATATCTCCCATGGTATTTCTAAGTCATCCGATAAGGATGATGAATCGTCACCTGATGTTTTTGGTAGCAGCCCACAACAAGAAGATATCCCAGCAGATGAGCGCTTAGAAGCTTTCGCGACCAATCTAAATAATGTTGCGAAAAACGGCGACATAGATCCGTTGATTGGTCGAGATAAGGAACTGGAGCGAACTATCCAAGTTCTTTGTCGTAGACGCAAGAATAACCCATTGTTAGTTGGTGAAGCTGGTGTCGGAAAAACGGCTATCGCAGAAGGCCTAGCTTGGCGTATTGTTGAAGGTTTAGTACCAGAAGTTATTCAGGACAGCATAATCTATTCTCTTGATATCGGGTCTTTACTGGCGGGCACCAAATATCGTGGTGATTTTGAGAAACGATTTAAAGGGATACTTAAGCAGCTAGAAAACGAAAAAGATGCCATTCTATTTATAGACGAGATCCACACCATTATTGGTGCTGGTGCGGCGTCAGGTGGTCAAGTGGATGCGGCGAACCTAATTAAGCCACTATTGAGTAGCGGTAAACTGCGTTGTATTGGTTCAACGACCTATCAAGAGTACAGCAGTATTTTCGAAAAAGAACGTGCGCTTTCTCGACGGTTCCAAAAGATAGATGTTATCGAACCATCGTTAGACGATACCACTAAAATTCTGATTGGTCTTAAATCAAAATACGAGGCCCATCATGAAGTGCGCTATACGAATAAAGCGCTTAGAGCCGCGGTTGAGTTGTCAGCAAAGTACATCAATGAACGCCATCTACCAGATAAAGCGATTGATGTGATTGACGAAGCCGGTGCTCGCAGTCGACTGATGCCAGCGAGTCGTCGTAAAAAAACGGTGAGCGTCGCGGATATTGAGTCGATGGTCGCGAAAATGGCTCGCATACCTGAAAAATCTGTCTCATCTTCAGACAAAGACACGTTACAGGAACTCGAGAAACGAATGAAGATGCTCGTGTTTGGTCAAGATCCTGCTATCGGAGTACTTAGTGAAGCGATAAAGCTAACGAGGGCTGGATTAGGTGCAGACAATAAACCTGTCGGTTCGTTCTTATTTGCCGGTCCTACCGGTGTCGGTAAAACAGAAGTTACCTTGCAGCTAGCAAAACTGCTTGGTATAGAACTGCTTCGTTTTGATATGTCTGAGTATGGTGAACGGCATTCTGTCAGCCGATTAATTGGTGCGCCTCCAGGTTATGTAGGTTATGACCAAGGTGGCTTATTAACGGACGCTGTTATAAAGAACCCACATGCCGTAGTGCTGTTGGATGAGATTGAAAAAGCGCATCCAGATATCTTCAACCTGTTATTACAAGTAATGGATAACGGTACCCTGACGGACAATAATGGTCGGAAAGCTGATTTTCGAAATGTCATTCTAGTAATGACCACGAATGCTGGGGTTTCGGAAACAGAGAAGAAATCGATGGGTCTGATTCAACAAGACAATACCACCGATGCAATGGCTGAGATAAAGAAAGTCTTTACGCCAGAGTTTAGAAACCGTTTAGACAGTATTATTTGGTTTAACAGCTTGAGCGAAGACGTTATTCATCAAGTAGTGGATAAGTTTATTGTTGAACTACAGGCGCTCTTAGACGCACGTGGTGTCTCTTTAGAAGTTTCTGAAGATGCAAGGTGCTGGTTAGCAACGAAAGGCTATGATAAGACAATGGGCGCTCGCCCGATGGGACGTGTCATTCAGGATAGACTAAAGAAACCGCTCGCGAATGAACTGTTGTTTGGTTCGTTAGTGAATGGTGGCACAGTAAAAGTCAATCTGACGGATGGTGAGCTGGAGTTTCATTATTTCAACGCACAAGAAGAGCCAGTTCATTAGTTAACGTATGACAGTATGGGTGTGGTGACGCAGTTTGCGTAATTACATCCATCTTGTTCATCGTCAAGGCGGACATATTGATTTAATTTTATGTAATAAAAAACGGAGCATTATGCTCCGTTTTTTTATAGGTACGTAATCGTTGAGCGATTAACGAGCACGGAAAACAATACGTCCTTTCGAAAGGTCGTATGGTGTCATCTCAACAGTTACCTTATCGCCAGTAAGAATACGAATGTAGTTTTTACGCATTTTACCAGAGATATGAGCTGTCACAACGTGACCATTTTCAAGCTCAACACGGAACATAGTGTTAGGCAAAGTATCAAGAACAGTGCCTTGCAATTCAATTACGTCTTCTTTAGCCATTTAATCCTCTTTAGAAATCAGGCGATTATTAACGACGCGATGGTCATTAATTGTATATATAGTAAAGTTGGGCAGTATTCTACCCTTGCCATCGTTGATTTACTAGCTTTTGATGGCGATGAAAACGTACTTTATAATTCATCGCTGGGCATTCGTCTATTTGGTAGCCTAAATATAGCCACTGTTTATTGGTTTGAATGCAATGTTCTATTTGCATCAATACGCCAACAGTACCAAGGGATAGCGGGTAGTCAGGGTCGAAGAAAGTGTAGAAGGCACTAGCACTAAGATGCATGTCATCGGTGACAGCAATAGCGATCAGATTCTTTCCGTCATAAATGTGTAGATACTGGGTATTTAACCAATCACATTGAGAAAACTGAGCGAAAACATCTTTTTGAGGAGGGAACATACTGCCGTTTGTATGCCTTTTGTTGATGTATCGGCTGTATAGCTCGAACCAATTCTCGTCCATCTCGTTCTTCATCTGCCAATTCAGCGTCTGTGCTTTATTTTTCAGTCTTTTTTGGCTTTTAGTGAGCGCTATGTCCGGGATGGATATCCTGATTGCCTGACAAGCATTACAGTTGTCACAATAAGGGGTGTATATTGTATTGCCGCTACGCCTAAAACCATTTGCCAGAAGCATTTCATAATTGTTTTCAGTATGCAGTTCTTCATCCATAGCAACCGCGACTCTTTCCATCCGATCTTCTAGGTAATTGCAGTGATTTTGACTAGACAAGCCAATCTTAATCTGTCGAGCTTCAGCTGGCATTACACTTCTCCATTTACAGCTTATTCGAAGGTGGAATATTGAGCCACTGTGGTTGATAACAAGCGCTATCGAGTCTTTCTGATTTTAAAAGCTCTAGCTTTTCTAAGAACTTGGTACGAGATAACTCAATCGCCCCTAAAGAATGAGTGTGTGGGTTAAGCACTTGGCAGTCGATTAATTCACCGCCATATGAATGGAAGTGTTCGCAGAAGGCCCATAATGCAATTTTTGATGCGTTTGTTTTGGTGCTAAACATTGACTCGCCACAAAACAGTTTGCCAACCTGAATACCATATAATCCACCAATTAGTTCGCGATCTTGCCAAACCTCAACCGAATGGCAGTACCCTGTTGAAGCGAGTTGACTATATGCAACCTGCATTTCTGGGTTCAACCACATTTCGTTTTCATCCCTTAATGAGCCGCATAACTCTATGACTTTCTTCGTGTTTACGTTGATGCTGATGGTGTAGTCCGATTGACGATAAAACTTCCTCAAGCTACGAGAGGGCTTAAAATCACTAGGGACAATAACGGCTCTAGGTGAGGGGCTCCACCAAAGTATAGGCTCATTAGGGCTATACCATGGAAATATGCCATGGTTATAGGCCTCAACTAGTCGTTCGACTTTTAGGTCTCCTCCTAAAGCAAGCAATCCATTGGGCTCCTTCAACGCTTCTTCAGGTGAAGGGAATAAGAGCAAATCTGAGTCTAGTTCTGGCAAATAAATGGTCATGGAGGGGGGTCTATTATCCAACTAGTAATGTGAGTTAATCAATTTCGGCCATTTGTATATCATAAATGAATGATTCGTCATTTTCACTAGCCAACCTAAACAAATTTCGCTAGTCTGCTAACACGAAGAATTTATCGACAATCTATTCAATGGAATCCCTTACGCTACAACCTATTCATCAAGTAAATGGTGAAGTCAACCTCCCTGGTTCAAAAAGTGTCTCAAACCGAGCGTTGCTACTTGCTGCTCTTGCCAAAGGCACGACTTGTCTTACTAATCTGCTGGATAGTGATGATATCCGTCATATGCTCAATGCATTATCACTTTTGGGTGTGCAATATACACTTTCAGATGATAAAACGGTTTGTGAAGTAGAAGGCCTAGGACGGTCATTTCAAAGTAGCAGTGCATTAGAACTCTTTCTCGGTAATGCAGGAACCGCTATGCGTCCACTAGCCGCCGCTTTATGCTTAGGTGAAGGCGACTACGTATTAACTGGCGAACCTCGCATGAAAGAGCGTCCTATAGGACATTTAGTTAATGCATTACGTAGCGCTGGTGCTCAAATTGAGTATCTAGAAAATGAAAACTATCCCCCATTAAAAATCCAAGGAACTGGCTTAAAAGAAGGGAGCGTTTCAATTGATGGCTCAATATCAAGTCAATTCTTAACGGCTTTTTTGATGTCGGCTCCCCTTGCTGAAGGTGAAGTAACCATAAATATTGATGGTGAACTAGTTTCCAAGCCATATATCGATATTACGTTGCACATAATGAAGCAGTTTGGTGTTGATGTTATCAATAAAAATTACGCCCAATTTGTTATTCCTGCGGGGCAAAATTACATCTCACCCGACGAGTTTCTCGTTGAAGGGGATGCTTCCTCTGCTTCGTATTTCTTAGCCGCAGCGGCTATAAAAGGTGGTGAGATTAAGGTCACAGGTATAGGGAAGAACAGCATTCAAGGCGATATTAAATTTGCGGATGCGCTAGAGAAAATGGGTGCGGAAATAGAGTGGGGCGACGATTATGTTATCTCACGTGTTGGTGAGTTAAAAGCGATCGATATGGACTTTAACCACATTCCGGATGCGGCAATGACTATCGCGACAACCGCTCTATTTGCAAAAGGTACCACGGTTATTCGTAATGTTTATAACTGGCGAGTCAAGGAGACCGATCGCTTAGCCGCGATGGCGACAGAACTACGTAAAGTTGGTGCGGAAGTAGAGGAAGGTGAAGATTATATTACCATCACGCCGACCAATAAGCTCAACCATGCTGTAATCGATACCTACGATGATCATAGAATGGCAATGTGCTTTTCTCTCGTTGCATTAAGTGATACGCCAGTTACGATCAATGATCCTGCATGTACATCCAAAACGTTTCCGGACTATTTTAACAAGCTGAAAGGCCTTAGTAGGACACAGTAGATTGATGTATTGTTGCTGAACACTTGAGATTCCCATGAAAGCGGGAATCTCATACCATTTAAAGTGAGTAATGCGAGTTGTATACGCCAACGCGGTGGATATTTTCTCTCAAGTATATAGGTTATTGAAGCGTAAATTCTTTAGATAAGTTAATCGCGAGATATTTGAACATGTTGAAAACAGCAGTAGTATCCGCTGTTGGTAAGCCGTTTTCGTCTAGGAAATATTGGCCTTTAAAGACTAAAACGTCATCCTTTTCTATCACAGAATCTGCGTGCATTCCCTCTATATAGCCATCGCTATCTTGGATTATCTGGTTTGCAATCAATAGAAGATCAAATTCGGAAACAATTTTTTTATCGCTCATAATTATTTTGCCTAGGTAAAAATTGATTTTTTGACAGTTTATGCATTCAAAGATCAAAATCAACGCTTAAATTACCTTTAATCTTAGTTAAACCATAAAGAAACTGTGAGCTGCGACATAAATCCTTCGTTTTATAAGGGAAATAAATTTGTAGCTGATTACTATGTGCGTCGTCTAGTTTGGAGCGTCGAATTATTGTCTATAAGTCGACCAGATAGAATTAAAATGAAAAATATTTGTTGATCTTCTGGCGCTCTCGCTCAATAGTAAAAATAGAAACTTAAATTTTGGTATAGGTTTTGATAGTGAATATTAACGCTATCAATCGAATTATAGCCATCGCAATGATTGAGGATGTCAGAGTCTATTATGGGTAAATCACTTGTTATAGTGGAGTCACCTGCCAAGGCAAAAACCATCAACAAATATCTTGGTAAAGACTTTATTGTTAAGTCGAGTGTCGGTCATGTAAGAGACCTTCCTACGGCAGGCCAGAGTAGTGGCCAAAAAGCGGCGGCGATTTCGACGAAAGGTATGAGCCCGGAAGATAAAGCTCGTATTAAGAATGAGAAAGAGCGTAAATCACTAATTAAAAAAATGGGCATTGACCCATTTAATGACTGGGAAGCCAACTATCAAGTGCTACCTGGTAAAGAAAAAGTGGTAGCCGAATTACAGAAATTAGCGAAAGACGCAGATACCGTCTATCTCGCAACCGATTTAGACCGCGAAGGGGAAGCCATCGCTTGGCACCTTCGTGAGATCATCGGTGGCGATGAAAAGCGATATAAGCGAGTTGTTTTTAACGAAATCACTAAAAATGCAATCCAACAAGCTTTTGAAACTCCTGGCGAGTTAAGCATGGATGGCGTTAACGCACAGCAAGCGCGTCGCTTTATGGACCGTGTCGTTGGCTTTATGGTTTCTCCGCTACTTTGGAAAAAAGTGGCGAGAGGACTATCTGCTGGCCGTGTCCAATCCGTTGCTGTTAAGCTACTGGTAGAACGTGAACGCGAAATCAATGCGTTTATACCTGAAGAGTTTTGGGATATCCACGCGAATACCAAAACGGCAGATAAAACCGATTTCCGTTTGATGGTTGCACAAAGAAGCGGTTCAAATTTTAGGCCAAGTGCAGAAGCGGAAGCGATGTCTGCCGTTGCTACCCTTGATAACGCAAGTTATGAAGTGTGTAAACGTGAAGATAGACCCACTCAAAGCAAGCCATCGGCACCTTATATTACTTCAACGCTGCAACAAGCCGCGAGTACCCGTATGGGGTATGGAGTTAAGAAGACCATGATGTTAGCTCAGCGACTTTATGAAGCGGGCTATATCACCTATATGCGTACGGACTCTACCAATCTAAGCGCGGAAGCGGTAGAGACACTTCGTGGCTATATCTCGTCTGAGTTTGGTGATAAATATCTGCCAGATGCCGCCATTCGTTATGGGAGTAAAGCGGGTGCGCAAGAAGCGCACGAAGCTATTCGACCATCAAGCGTAGAAGTTAAGGCGGATGATCTGCAAGGTATGGAAGCAGATGCGGTCAAGCTTTACTCACTTATCTGGAATCAGTTTGTTTCTTGCCAGATGACACCAGCGAAATACGATTCTACTACCGTAAGTGTTAAGGCTGCTGAATTCACCCTAAAAGCGAAAGGTCGTATCCTTAAGTTTGATGGTTGGACTCGCGTTCAAAGACCAATGGGAAAAAATGAAGACCAAATATTACCGGCAGTTCAAGTCGGGGATAAATTGGATCTGCAAGACCTAGAACCTAAACAACACTTTACTAAACCGCCTGCGCGATTCACTGAAGCGGCGTTGGTTAAAGAGTTAGAAAAGCGTGGCATAGGCCGCCCATCTACTTACGCGTCGATTATATCTACGATTCAAGATCGTGGTTATGTGAAAGTGGCTCAGCGTCGTTTCTATGCTGAGAAGATGGGAGAGATTGTTACTGACCGTCTTGATGGCAGTTTTGATGACCTTATGAACTACGACTTTACCGCTCGTATGGAACAGAAACTTGATCAAGTTGCTGAGGGTGAGACGAATTGGAAAGGCGTATTAGATAACTTCTTTAGCGATTTTTCAAGCCATCTTAAGAAAGCGGAACTGGATGAAGACGATGGCGGTATGAAGCCCAACCACATCGTAGAGACAGATATTGAATGTCCGACCTGTAGCCGTACTATGGGAATTCGTACTGCGTCAACAGGTGTGTTCCTAGGTTGTTCTGGTTATGCACTGCCACCAAAAGAACGTTGTAAGACAACGATTAATTTGGGTGATGAAGAAGGCATTATTAATGTCTTGGAAGAAGACGTTGAAACGGCGGCTTTGCGAGCGAAGAAACGTTGCCCAATTTGTGAAACGGCAATGGACGCTTATTTGATCGATGATACGCGTAAGCTTCATGTTTGTGGTAATAATCCGAACTGCGAAGGCTATGTAATCGAAAAAGGGGAGTTTAAGCTGAAAGGCTATGATGGCCCTATTGTTGAGTGTGATAAATGTAGCTCTGATATGGTCCTCAAAAATGGTCGATTTGGTAAGTATATGGGTTGTACTAGCGAGGAGTGTAAGAATACTCGTAAGATCCTTAGGAATGGTGATGTCGCGCCCCCTAAAGAAGACCCAGTACATCTTCCAGAATTACCGTGTGAAAACTCAGATGCTTACTTTGTATTGCGTGATGGCGCTTCTGGCCTATTTATGGCAGCAAGTAATTTCCCTAAATCTCGTGAAACCCGTGCGCCACTGGTAGAGGAATTGGTTCTTTATAAAGATAGAATTTCGCCAAAATTCCAATATCTTACCACCGCACCTGTTGCTGACCCAGACGGACGTCCGACTGTTGTTCGATTCAGCCGTAAGGCGAAAGAAAACTATGTTCGTACCGAAGTGGATGGTAAACCTTCTGGATGGACGGGTTTATACATTGATGGTAAATGGGAAATCACAGATAAGCGGAAAAAATCGAAGGCATAAACTGTCTATTTGATACTAAGAGGCGGCCGAAAGGGCGCCTTTTTTATTGCCGATAAAATAGCAAATACTTGATATTAAGCGAGGTAAGTTTGTGATCAATATGGATGTCGGCCCCAATATGAGTATTGGCAAAATACCACCCCTTGTTTCTCGATCTTAGATTGTCCTATCGAACGTCCTATTATCAAGCCCAAATTGGATTTAAACGAGACTTCAATTCAGGGTTGTAGTATATCTAACGCGTAGAAATGCGATTTTCACGTGTGCGAATAAATCAATGTCATCGTAATTATTTATCTAAAGTGGTTTTAGAATGAAACAATTGAACATTTGGTATGTAGTCTCTGAAGCAGAAGGTTTGGTTAAGAGTGGTGGTTTAGCCGATGTGGCAAAAGCGTTGCCCAAGGCCCTCAAAACGCTTGGACATGATGTAGCTATAGTCATTCCTTGTTACAGCCTCCTGCCTGATTATGATAGCGCCGAGGTTGTTTTATCGACAGAATTAGAATGTTGGCCACGGATTGCCTACAAGGTAAAAAGAATGGACCTTGATGGAGTCCCTGTTTACGCCATTGATTGTCCACATTATTTTGACAGATCACAGCTCTATGCCGAAAATAATCAAGCCTATAGTGACAATGCGGAAAGATTTGCTTTTTTCTCTTCTGCTTCTTTGGACTGCTTACCCAAGTTGGGCATTCAACCCAATATAATACATTGCAATGATTGGCATACCGGTTTGGTGCCACTCTTGATTAAAACTCGATACGGACATGATCGCTATTTTAATAATGTGCGCAGCGTACTGACCGTACATAACGCGCTATTTCAAGGGGTCTACTCCTACAACGAACTGAACATTATTCCCGAGCTTAAACTTGATGGTATGGAGCACATTAGGTACAACCATCACCATGTGGGGTTACTTAGGGCGGGCCTAGCATTTGCAGACAAGATTAACGCAGTGAGTCCAAATTACGCCAAGGAGTTGTTAACGCCACTAGGTTCTCATGGGCTGCATATGGACTTTAATCAGCGGTCACAAGACTTGATTGGTATACTCAATGGTTGCGATTATGATACATGGAACCCAAGCACAGACCAATGTATTCCACTCCAGTACTGTTCGACCCTAGCAAGTTTAAAAAAAGGTAAGGCTGCAGCAAAAGAGTGTTTGCAACATGAAAACGGCCTTGAACATAGAAACGTAGCTATGTTTGGTATGGTGTGCCGTCTATCGCATCAAAAAGGATTTGATTATCTTCTTCCTATCTTAGAGTGTTTTTTGCGCAACGATGTTCAACTTGTATTTATGGGGACGGGCGATGCCAACATCGCCGCTCGATTAAGAGGGATATCAGACAAGTATCCAGATAAATTTGTTTTTATTCAACAATACAGTGAAAGGCTGGCTCATTTGATTGAGGCTGGATCCGATTTTTTTCTTATGCCGTCTGAATTTGAGGCATGTGGTTTGAACCAAATTTATAGCATGGCTTACGGTACATTACCTATTGTGCGTGAAGTTGGTGGATTGAAAGATACGGTAATTGATTGTGATGAAAACCCAGATAGTGCGACGGGGTTTGTATTTAAGCAACCAGATGCACAGACATTATTGGTAACAATGCAACGCGCATTGATTTTTTATCTCCAGTCTCCTAAACAGATGAAGCAGGTGCAGATTAGAGGCATGAAAAGCGACTTCAACTGGCGACATTCAGCTAAAGAGTACCTCAAGATGTATGCTTCCGCGTTTTGAGGATAATGCAAGATAGAGTGAATTCGGTGAACAGATATTCAACTTTAGTAGCAAATTAAATAAATTTATACAATTCCATGCAAATAACCGCTAATCTTATATTTAGCAGATGTGATAAGCTGAATAGCTTGTTAAAGTTTCCATAAACTAAACGGACTGTAAGTTACGCCCTATGTCAGAAGCACTTTTATTCCATAAGACCTACACACACCCCACCAGTTCGGAGTGGGTTGTTTTTGTGCATGGTGCTGGCGGCAGCTCTTCTATCTGGTTTAAGCAGATCAAGGCATATAAAGCGCATTTCAATTTGTTGCTTGTCGATTTAAGAGGACACGGTCGATCCAATAATTTATTGAAAGGCTTCATCACCAATCAGTATACATTTAAAGACGTCACGCTCGATATTTTGACAGTATTGGATCATCTTAAGATACAATCAGCTCACTTTGTTGGCATGTCTTTGGGTACTATCATTGTTCGAAATATTGCAGAGTTGGCCTCTGATAGAGTGAGGTCAATGGTGTTAGGTGGAGCGGTAACTCGTTTGAATATTCGTTCCCAAATATTGGTGAAGCTTGGCGACATAAGTAAACACATTGTTCCGTATATGTGGTTATATGGCCTGTTTGCCTATATAGTCATGCCGCAGAGAAGTCAGAAAGAATCACGCCATATATTCGTACGCGAAGCCAAAAAGCTCTGCCAAAAAGAGTTTAAACGCTGGGTTAGGCTCACCTCCGAGGTGAACCCTATGATGCGTTATTTCCGAGATAAAGATTTGGTCATTCCAACACTCTATTTAATGGGAGATAAAGACTATATGTTTATCACTCCAGTAAAAGAGATGGTCGCGAGACATAGTGAAAGTACACTACTTGAAATATTAGATTGTGGTCACGTATGTAACGTAGAAAAACCAGATGAATTTAACGCCAAATCGATAGATTTTATTCACCAACAAATAAAGTAACTGTCTACTCACGTTTGTTATTGATGACTGCAATTCCAACAAAGTCCAAATTGGCCTTCGTTTACTTCACCACATCCAGTACAAATCCAATCCACAAGATTTTCTTGCTGGTGCTGATAATCTGAGATCAACTGCTTTACGGTTTCAACTTTATTCGGCTGTAGCAACCACACATACGGGTCAGTATCTTCAGTTAGCGGCAGTTCACCTTTGAGGCCGAAGATACCTTCTCCGCGCACCTCTGCACGAATAGAGTGCTGTTGTAAAAGCCCACAGATAATATGAGCTTCGGTAGGATTGGATGCGCAAAACACTTTCATAGGTTAAACCGCGTCGTTTGGACGTAGTTTGGCCATAACCCATTTTGTAATCACTGGAAATAGACCTAACAGAACAAACGAAGCCAATACACTAGGAGATACAATACCAGAAAGGCTATCAATATTGGCTAATTGGGTACCGGCGTTTAGGTACACCATGGTACCTGGCAGCATGCCAAGTTGGCTTACTAGGTAAAACCTTACTGTTGATATAGGTGTTAGTCCCATCAACAAGTTGATAAGAAAGAAGGGAAATACAGGGATCAATCTTAATGAAAATAGATAGAATGCCCCATCTTTTTCAATGCCTTGATTTAAGGTATTAAGTTTTGTACCAAATTTAGTTTGTACCCAGTCTCTAAGCAGATATCGGCTGCTCAAAAAAGCTAACGTCGCCCCTATAGTGCTCGCAAATGATACGAGGAATATGCTGGTAACAAAACCAAACAATGCCGCTCCTAACAAGGTAACCACCGCTGCCCCAGGGATAGAAAAAGCCGTTACCGCAACATAAGTAAAGAAGTAGATTAAAGCCGCTGTCGCAAAGTTGTTCTCAATGTATTCAGCAAGTAGCGCTTGTTGCTGTTTGGCGTTTTCTAACGTGAAATACTGACCGAACTGAGTAGCAAGTATAATAATCGTAGCAACCAAGACTAGGCCAATAATAATTTTTTTGTTCATTTAGACAATTCCAATAAAATGATATTACTTATTATGACAGGCTAAGTTAGGAAAAACTTTCATATAGACGTAAAAAAACCGCTAAGCGTCGCTTAGCGGTTTTTTAATTATAGAAGTTACAAAAATGACGACGATTTATTGTAGTGAATCGATGAGTTCGCTTCTGCGTGCTTGAGAAATAACAGACCAATGCTCGCCATTTAAAGCGCCTTCAAGCGCCCACAGTAATTCGATATTAAGTTGGTCTTCTTGAGATGCCTGAATAGCTTTGAAAGCTTGTACAGAGCCCATCGTTCTCAATGCGGTAACCGAATTAATCCCCGCCTTTTTTAGCATGCGTTCTGTACCTAAACGAAGATTAGGCAGGTCTTTTAGGCGAGTGGGTTTTTCTTCCGCGTTCGATTCTTTCTCTTTATGAGCAGCTTTTAAAGCAAGCTCTGCTATTTTGAGTATCTGATCGCTATTATCCCAGTGTGAATTTGGGAGAGCAAAATACTTGGTAACAACAGGGAATCCACGTTTCTTGTATACATAAGGTTGGTAGTTTGCTTGCTTAAACTGTTTTTCAAGAGATTCGCAACAGCGAATATGAAGTGAATCATTAACGACGAGAGCAAACATGACGTCATCAACAAAGATGCCAAATCCGCCGAACATCGAGCGAGATTTTATCTTGCCAAATAATTCAAACAGTTTTAATGAGTTTTTAAGTACTGGTTTGTCCATTTTTATAAATCTCAGGTTAAAAATTGCATCAACCAATTCAGAACCGAGAAATTAACAAATATTTTAATTGAGATGTCAGAGGAAAGTTAGAACTCATGACTAATTTGTTAACCGGTCTTCGGTAACCCCGCTACCTTTTCAATTCTGCCAAATTGGCAAAATTAACGTGAGGCCGGAAGCTTTGCGTCCCAACTTTTCAATTGGTTTGCCCTGATCGTGACTCTATTAATATAGGTAAAGTTTGAACAAAGATCACCAATAGAATTTTCTAGTGTGATATTGGTCTCAATTATTTAGTGTAATTATGCATTTGTAGTCAATACTTAGTCAAGTCATGCTAAGTGTTTAAAATTAAACATTAATTTTTGATGTTTTTTACGCTTTCACGAACCATTAACTCCGGATGCATTTCGAAAATACGCCTTTCATGTTCTTTGTCTTTAATTCTGCTCAATAAGATTTCGAATGCGGTTTTGCCGACGCGTCGCTTCGGTTGATGAATTGTCGTTAATGGAGGTGAAAAATATTCTGCTAAATCAATGTTATCGTAACCGATAATAGAGATATCCTCAGGTATACGTATCCCATTCTGCTGAAGTCTACTCATCATGCCGAGGGCCATAGTGTCGTTAAAGCAGAAAATAGCAGTTGGTTTTTTATCCATAGCCAAAATTTTATCTGCTGTTTCGACGGCAGTATCACATTCAAAGTTGCCTTCAAACACGTTAGCTTCATTAAACGTAATGTTGCTTTCTGCCAACGCTCTTTTATACCCGTCGAGTCGCTCAATACACAGTGTCTTATCTAAATGGCCACTCAAGCAAACGATATCAGTATGACCGTTATCAATAAGAAACTTCGTCGCTAGGTAACCCCCTTCCTCGGAGTTATCGATGATCTTGTCTTTTGATTGCTCTGATAACGATTCACCTTGTCCCCAGTCCATGAATACTTTTGGAATGTCAGCGTGAGAGTCGAGCATCTGCTGAAGTTCATGGGTTAGGTCAGAACACATGACAAAAATACCGTCAACGCGTTTTTCTGCGAGCATGCGTATATAATCGCGTTGCTTTTCGTAGATACCACCAGTATTACAAAGCACGAGAGTATAGCCTTGGCGATAACAATAGCTCTCGACACCGTTAATCACTTCTGCAAGAAATGGGTTGGTGGATTGAGTAACGAGCATACCGATGGTTTTTGTGGTATTGCATTTTAGACTACGAGCAACGGCACTGGGGGCATAATTCAACTCTTTTACCGCTTCGTTAACCCTTTGTTGAGTTGTTTCTGCAACAAAGCGAGTTTTGTTAATAACGTGAGACACAGTGGTTGTGGATACACCGGCTATGCGGGCGACATCTTTAATCGTTGCCATTATGGTTGTCCTATTCTGCGAAGGCTGAGCTTTTAGTGCGTATTATATCATACAGACATTGAAAGCGATTTCGTCAGCTAATGTCGAGAAAGCACAAAAGCCGCTATTAAACATAGCGGCTATCAGTAATCTTTACTCGTAAGTATGGGAACAATTTTATAGGCAAATAGCTCTGTAAACAATGATAGAAATTTGGTATTAAGACCTAGTACTCAGATTTAATACTTAGTATCCACATTTACTAAGGCTTATTCGCCAGTCAAGTAGATGCAATCTAGTTGACAGAAGCTAACAAGTAGCTCAGTAATGCTGCCATAGAAACCAAAGTCATCTAATTTGGCACATTTTTCGCTAAACTGTGGGATCCAGCTCATCAAATAAGTTTCTATAAAATCTTTTTGTTCGATCAATGCATCGTTTATGTGCTGGAGTTTTTCTAACTCGTTGGAACGAATGATCATATTACCCAAAAAATCGAGTTCAATGGCAACGTGATCTGCGGGCTCGTTAAAGCTTTCCTTTACATCAATACCTTTGCTTTGCATCAACGCTTCCATCTCTCTAGCGGGTTTATCGTTGAGCAATTTCGCTTTACCAATGTACATAGATGCATAGGGAAGTGCACCAGCCGAATCAGTGGTTAAGAATAGTTCACAATAATCAGCGGCCAGCTCTAAATGCGCATCTTCTCTATCTTGTAAGCGGTTGAGAGCGTCGATGAGTTTGTTTACAGGTGCTTTTAAGTTTTCGTTCTCTCCCAGTCCGGTTAAAAAAGAACGGATTTCATGAGATTGATATGTTTCAATTTCTTCTGGTGTTAGTTCACGCGCAAACAGGCTTGAGAGCCACCAGTATATTTCAGCTCGTTTCTCGTTAAATGCTTTTGTCTCTTCCATCACGATATTTCCTAAACTAATGAGGTCTCTATTAGTGTAAGCAAAAAATGTGAATAGAACTAATCCAAAATATGAATAAATATGACAGGAAATGTAAGGAAATTAACCCAAAGTCAATAAGTTGCCTTTAATCAATAAAGTGACAAATTTTGCACGTTTTTCAAAACTATTGCTAGAATTGTTAATAGATATGAATAAGATGATTATCAATCAAACAAGATATAAGCGGCGATTATGAGCAGTCATGTATTAGTTGTAGAAGATGATGTTGTCACTAGAAGTAAACTTGTCGGTTACTTTCAAAAAGAAGGTTATCAAGTTAGTGAAGCAGAAGATGGTCAGCAAATGCGTGGGATACTCGCTGAAAAAGAGATTGATCTCATCATGTTAGATGTCAACCTTCCGGGCGAAGATGGACTTATGTTAACGAGAGAGCTGCGTAGCCAGTCTACTATCGGTATCATTCTGGTTACTGGTCGAACCGATAGCATTGATAAAATCGTAGGGCTCGAAATGGGAGCGGATGACTATGTGACCAAACCGTTTGAATTGAGAGAGCTTCTTGTTAGGGTCAAAAATCTTCTTTGGCGAATCTCGCTGGTAAATCAAATCCCAGAAGATAAAGAGCTTGTGGATATCTCTGGAAATACGGTTTATTTTGGTGATTGGGTATTTGATATTCAGCGTAGAGCCTTATGTAAAGATGGTGAACCAGTGAAGCTAACTAAAGCTGAATATGAATTATTGGTTGCGCTAACGACGCATACTAATAAGGTGCTGAGTCGCGAGAGAATACTGAGCCTAATTAGTCATCGAGTCGATGCACCCAACGACAGAACGATTGATGTGTTAATAAGACGTTTACGTTCGAAGATGGAATATGATCCTAAGAATCCTCAAATATTCGTAACGGTGCATGGAGAGGGTTACATGTTTGCCGGCGAGTAAAATAAACTGAATGATTAAAATGCAAAAAAGCCGAGGAATATCCTCGGCTTTTTTATTCTGGTTGGGTAACCTTCAATTCCGTTTCTTCCGTAGTGAGAAGTGTATCTCGTACGTATGTCCACCAAAGGCCTAATTGTTCATGCCAATAGCGTTCAGTTTGCTCTAGATAGGCTGATTGGGGTGTGTATTTTTGCCAATATTGTTCAATATTCGATTGAGCCAAATAGTTAGTTGGTGCCGGCGTTGGATTCAGACCCGCGGAATTAAATTCCATAAGCGCTCTTTTCATATGGCTCGCAGAGGTGACCAAGACCAGTTTGCTTTGATTTACAAAAGCGGCGGCTTGCCTTGCCTCTTCCCACGTATCTTTTGCGGTTTCGAGAAGAATAATATCGGGTTTTGCGACACCAAGTGCTAACGCGACTCGTGCCATCATTTTTGCATGGCTGAATTCAGTACCTCCGGCGTAACCAGACAGTATTAATTTTGACCCTGGATACATTCGGATAATTCGAATCCCTTCAGTTAATCGCATCAACGCGGTCCGACTTAGTTCTGAAGTCGGCGGAATTTGATCATCTACAACATGGCCAGCGCCTAATACCATCACATAATCGATGTTTTCATCCACTGGTAAAAAAGCGGTAATCTCTCTTTCCATTGGCATCAATAGACGAGTAGAAATAGGTTGGAAAGAAACGAGAAAAATGCCAGCCAACGATAAAAACACAAATAGTACGCCAAACTTGTGTCTCTGGGTAAACATAATAAATAGCAAACCGATGAACCCGATAATTAATAGAGCGGGTAAGGGCATTGCTAGAGAAGAAACTATCTTTTTCAGCTCAAACATACTTAATTAGTCCGAAAAACCATCACTTAGAAGTAAAAAAGCAGCATACCCCTTTATTCTTATTATTCCTATGACAGAATAGCTGGCTCATTTAAAAAATGATGTTCCAATCATAAAAATGGAAAGTATTGAGTGTGAAAATGATGGCATAGCGCAAATATCTCAACGGTTAGCGGGGCTACGCCATCGATTCTTATTGTGTGATATCTCTTCAGAGATGTACAACTTAGGGAAGCAAGACATTGTCAAAAACGGCTTACTTGGACACTATTCGTTAATTCATTCTCCGGTTCAAAATAGATAAGAGAAGGCGAAATAGTTTGTCTACACATTTAAGCGTAACAATTAATAGGAACAACGATGAGTGAAATAACTCAAGCGCTTTCACAGCAGCCGATAGAAGAATTGGTTAGTTGGGTGAAAAAACATGACTTCTCATTGAATCTCTCTAGCGAACGGCTGGCATTTCTGATCTCAATCGCCGTTTTAGGGGATACAAAATTTGATGATGAGTTGGGTGAAGGAGAGTTGCATGATGCGTTCAAGATCGTCACTCAGTTATTTGAGAGTACCGGTGACGCAACCAGTTTCAGGGCAAACAACGCGATAAATGAATTAGTGACTCAAAAGCTAATCAGCCGTTTCACCAGTGAAAGTACGGATGGCTCAAGTATCTATAGGCTCTCATCTTTAGCCGTTGGTATTACAGATTATTACCTCAGGCATCGTCAGTTTTCAGAGCTTAAGCTCTCTATTCAGTTAGCGATGGTTTCCGATGAGATGGAGAAAGCGATGTCGGCCGCTCTTGAAGGTGGTGATATCGCCTATTGGCACAAGAAAGTGTATGGGGTACTGAAATACTCGGTTGGCGAAATATTCGATCAAATAGATCTAAATCAACGGGTAATGGATGATCAGCAACAAGAAGTTAAGCAGCAAATCGCTGAGTTATTAAATAAAGATTGGCAGGAAGCCATCAGTAATTGTGAATCACTACTGTCCGCCACCTCGAATACATTGCGAGAGTTACAAGACACGTTACAAACCGTAGGCGATGAGCTGCAAACTCGAATTCTTGATATTCAAGAGCAAATACGCGGTGAAGAAGCGTTAGAGTTCGTGGACCAAATTTTGTTTAGTTTGCAGGTAAAACTAGACCGAATTGTAAGTTGGGGTCAACAGGCGATCGACCTCTGGATAGGGTACGACAGGCATGTGCACAAGTTTATTCGCACGGCAATAGACATGGATAAAAACCGGGCATTCAGCCAAAGGCTTCGCGAATCAGTTAAGGGCTACTTTGATGCGCCTTGGTACCTCACTTATGCTGATGCAGAAAAACTGACCGATCTTCGAGATGAAGCAATGGTTTTAAGGGACGATGAGGTCACAGGTCATCTTCCCATGGAAGTTGAATACGAAGAGCTGCAACAAGTGAACGACGAGTTAACTACGCAGGTAACGTCGATGTTGGCGTTACATAAAGAGCAGGGTAAGGCGATAGAGCTTGGTTCGGTGTTGAAAAATTATCTCGCACAACACCCGCAAACTCATCATTTTGATCTCGCTCGAATTGTGATTGATCAAGCCGTTAGGCTTGGATATTCCGAATCTGACTATCAGGCTATTCAGCCAGATTGGCAATCTATTAACGATTTTGGCGCAAAGGTACAAGCAAATGTCATCAATAAATACTGACGAATATATGCCAGACAAACTGGTAAAGGCGATAGCCAATCCACTGTTTCCGGCTTTAGACAGCATGCTAAGAGCAGGCCGACACATATCAACCGATGATATGGATAATCACGCACTACTTTCTGACTTTGAAACGGAATTAGCGCTGTTTTATCAAAGATATAATACTGAACTGGTTAAGGCACCAGAAGGATTTTTCTATTTGCGACCGCGCTCAACGGCTTTGATCGGTCGCAGTGTCCTGTCAGAACTCGACATGCTCGTGGGGAAGGTGCTTTGTTTTCTTTACCTTAGCCCTGAGCGTTTGGCCCATGAAGGTATTTTCACTAATCAGGAATTATATGAAGAGTTGCTAGCATTAGCGGATGAGCAGAAATTAATGCGTATCGTTACTCACCGCTCTACAGGATCGGATCTTGATAAAGAGAAGTTATTTGAGAAAGTGAGAACCTCGTTAAGACGTTTAAAGCGGCTTGGTATGGTTATCGCGATAGGAGAGGATGGAAAATTTCGCATCAGTGAGGCGGTGTTCCGTTTTGGAGCTGATGTTCGTTTAGGGGACGAATTGAAAGAAGCTCAATTGAGATTGATACGTGATGGAGAGGCGGTGATAGCTCAACAATTCGGTAACGAACCCTCAGAAATCCAACGACAGAATGATAACCATGAACGCGGCGAAGAAATAGAGGACGAAGCATGATTGAAAGAGGTAAATATCAATCACTCACGATGATTAACTGGAATGGTTTTTTTGCTCGTACTTTTGATATCGATGATTTGGTTACAACACTATCTGGTGGTAACGGCGCAGGGAAATCGACGGCTATGGCGGCATTCATTACCGCACTTATACCCGATCAAACCTTGTTGCATTTCAGAAACACCACCGAGGCAGGTAGCTCTCAAGCGTCAAGAGACAAAGGGTTATTCGGTAAGTTACAACCTGGAGTCTGCTATGCGGCATTGGATGTCATTAATTCAAGAAAGCAACGCGTCCTTTTTGGCGTTAGGTTGCAACAAGTCGCCGGCCGAGACAAAAAAGTTGATATTAAACCGTTTGTTATTCAAGGGCTGCCAAGCCAAATGAAACCGACTGACGTGTTGATTGAAGCGTTATCTAACAATAGTGCTCGCGTCAGAAATATCAACGAACTTAAACAAGTGGTTGGTGAGACAGAAGGAGTCTTGTTTAAGGGGTTCAATTCAGTCGCCGATTATCATTCGCAGATGTTTGAGTTTGGAGTGTTGCCGAAAAAACTGAGAAACAGTAGTGACCGTTCAAAATTCTACCGGTTGATTGAAGCTTCCCTATACGGGGGGATCTCTAGTGCGATCACGCGTTCGTTAAGGGATTATTTATTGCCACAAAATGGCGGGGTTAAAAAAGCGTTTCAAGATATGGAATCGGCGCTGCGTGAAAACCGAATCACACTCGATGCAATTAAAGCGACGCAGATTGACCGGGACTTATTTAAGCATCTGCTCACTGAGTCCACTAATTATGTTGCCTCTGACTACATGCGTCATACGAACGATCGAAAAAATCGACTCGATAAAGCGCTTTCACTGCGTAGTGAGCTGTTCAGTTCACGGCGTCAACTAACAGAGCAGCATCAACTGCTCAATTCTATTCAAAAAGAGTTAGAACGCCTAACAGAGCAGGAACTCGCTCTTGAATTAGACCACCAAGCCGCATCCGATCATCTTCAATTAGTCCAGAATGCATTGAGACAGAAAGAGAAAATTGAACGTTACATCGATGACTTAGCCGCGTTAAACGAGCGGTTAGAAGAACAGATGATGGTGGTGGAAGAGTCGCAAGAATGCGTTTTGCATCACGATGAACAAGCGACATTAGCAGAGCAAGAAGTCGATAGTTTACAGATGCAGTTGGCAGACTACCAGCAAGCACTCGATGTGCAACAAACACGTGCGTTGCAATATCAACAAGCAGTGGAGTCTTTGCAACAAGCGCGCGTGGTATTCAAAGACCCAACGCTTTGTCTTGAAGATATTACGCCTTTATCAGCAAAGCTTAAGCAGCAAGAACAAGAGCAGACGCAAACTTTGTTGGCGCTTAAACATAAATTCGATATTTCGTCGGCAGCGGCTGAACAGTTTGAAGAGGGTTTAAGTTTGGTGCAAAGCATTTATGTTGATGCAGAGAGACCGAACGTATTGGAGTATGCAAAACAAGCGATAACGACACTAAAAGATGGGGAGTTATTGCTGGCGAATGAGTCGCAGTGGAAGTCTCAATTTAAGGAGATCGAGCGCGAACTCAACCAACAGAAGCAAGCATTAGATCTCGCCGAGAGATATAAGAACACCAGTCAGTTCGACCTCAATGACGAGAGTGATGTAAGTCAAGAATATCTGCATCATCAGGCATTGATTGAGGAGATAGAGCGTTCAGTAGAGCTTGGCCGAGACCAACGAATTCAGCTTACTCAACAGGTACAAAGCTTTCAGTTAGCCTTAAAGCAACTAGAAGCTCGCGCTCCCGCATGGATAGAGGCAAACAATGCGCTTGAACAGCTGGGTACACAGACTGAAGAGCCGTTGAATAGCCGCCAAGCGGTTATGTCTCATATGCAAAGAGTGTTGGAATCAGAAAAGCAGACTAACCAAGAGAAAGAGCGATTAGCTATACGTCGGGATCAGCTAAATCAGCAAATAGAACAGCTTGCCTCATCGGGGGGAGCAAACGACGCACGATTAAAAGACGTTGCTGTAACTTTGGGCGGTGTCCTGCTATCAGAAATATATGACGACATTACTCTGGAGGATGCGCCGTATTTTAGTGCCATGTATGGCCCAGCCCGTCATGCTGTTGTTGTTTCAGATTTGAGTGGTGTGAAAGAAAAACTGAATCAAATGACTGACTGCCCAGAAGATGTTTATGTCATAGAGGGCAATGTTGACGCGTTTGATGACAGTACATTCGACGCAAGTGAGTTGGAAGGTGCTGTGTGCGTTCAATACAATGAAAGGCAATTACGGTATTCTCGTTTTCCACAGATACCTCTATTTGGCCGAGCGGCACGCGAGCAAAGGCTAGATATCTTGCGTAAAGAGCGAGACGACGTTCTTGAATTGCACTCTATAGCGGCGTTTGATTCGCAAAAAATCCTACGTTTGTACCAAAGATTTAGCCAGTTTGTGTCGATTTATATTCAAGATGCGTTTGAGACGGACCCTGAAAAAGAGATGCAAAAGATTAGGGCTAGGCTAGCAGAGACTCAGCGTGAGTTAAGCGGCGTAGAGTCGGCGACTAAGCAACAGCAGTCTCGGTTGCTCCTAAGTAAACAAGCGATTAATTTACTGGATAAAATCCTGCCTGTTATCGGTTATTTAGCTGACGATTCAACCATAGAGGACAGACGTTCAGAGGTGGCGCGACAATTGGATAACGTGTCGGAAAGTAAGGTATTTATTCGCCGACATAAATCCAGTATCAACGTGCTTGAAGGGTATCTTTCGGCATTGGCGAATGACCCCGAACAGTCTGTCTCAATTGAATTGGAATACAAGCAGGTTGATCAAAACCTACAAGCATTGAAACGTAATCAATTTGCTCTAGCCGATCTAAAAGAGCGCCGCACCTATTTCGCTTACAAAGATTCTGTCTCAATGTTAGCTAAAAGCAGTGAGCTAAGTGAACAGCTAAAACAGAAACTGCTTGAAGCTGAGTCGCTCCGAGTAAGTTATAGGGCGTCGCTAAAGCTGGCAAATCATGAATTTAATCAGACAAATCAGATATTAGTATCACTTAAAAGCGCTTACCAAGCCAAATCTGAGACCGTTCAAGAATTTAAAGACGAGTTGCAAGAATTCGGAGTTAGCACTTCTGAAGGCTCAGAAGATCGTGCTCGTAGCCGTAAAGAATCGCTGTTCGATCAACTGCATTCTAGCCGAAACCGCCGGAGTGAGCATTCGCGTACTATTACCGCGACTGAATTAGAAATGAAATCGGTAGCACAAACGCTGAAACGTTCAGAAAAAGAATATAAAGAGATTCGAAATATCGCAGTATTGGCGAAATCAAGTTGGTGTGAGGTGCTACGCCTTGCGAAACAACATGACGTAGAAAGACGTCTCTATCGCCGTGAACTCGCATATTTAAGTGCAAGGGAACTGCGTTCCATGTCCGACAAGTCTTTGGGAGCACTTCGTTTAGCGGTTGCTGATAATGAGGAGCTTCGTGACACATTAAGGGCCTCGGAAGAAAATGCGTACCCTGAACGCAAAGTGCTGTTTTACATTGCTGTTTATCAGCACCTCAAACAGCGTATCCGACAAGATATTATTCGCACTGATGACCCGGTCGAAGCGATAGAAGAGATGGAAGTCGAGTTAGCAAGATTGAGTGAGGAGCTGACGTTACGTGAAAATCGTTTAGCGATCAGTTCCGATTCTGCAGCATCGATAATCAAGAAAACAATCCAACGAGAACAAAACCGTATTCGACTGCTAAACCAAGGTTTATCGAATATTAACTTTGGTCAGGTGAAGGGAGTTCGCTTGAACGTCAATATTCGTGAAAGTCACGAGACACTTTTAAAAGGATTGGCTCATCAACAGGATACGCACAGAGACCTATTTGAAACCTCTCGTTTTACCTTTTCAGAAGCGATGGCTAAGTTGTTTCATCGTGTGAACCCGCATATCGATATGGGGCAGCGCTCTCCTCAAATATTGGGAGAAGAGCTACTCGATTATCGCAACTACCTCGAACTAAACGTGGAAGTGAATCGAGGAACAGATGGTTGGTTACAAGCCGAATCGGGTGCGCTTTCTACTGGTGAAGCAATCGGAACTGGTCAGTCGATATTGTTGATGGTGGTTCAAAGCTGGGAAGAAGAGTCTCGTCGATTGCGTAGCAAAGATATCGTACCATGCCGTTTACTCTTCTTAGATGAAGCCGCTCGACTAGACAGCAAATCGATTAATACATTATTTGAGCTATGTGATCGCTTAGATATGCAGTTACTTATCGCAGCACCGGAGAATATCAGTCCTGAGCAAGGGACGACTTATAAACTCGTTCGAAAGATATTCAAAGACCACGAACATGTGCATGTTGTAGGACTGAAAGGGTTTAGTAAGAAGAATGACCTCAACCAAGATGTGCAAGGAAAATTATTGGAAAATTAGTTCGCACAAATAAATTGTACAAAAGAACGAATCTCAAATAATGAGATTCGTTCTTTTCTCCCCAATCAATCAATTCAACGAGTAAATATAAACATAGTTAATAACCTGTAACGCCCTTAACCGTAAAAATAATATTAGGCATTATCAAATAAATATTTTTATAGTTTTGCTATGTTGTAATTCCTCAGACTAATTAGAATCAACCCTATTGTAGGGTGAAGTTTTTACTTGGTATTTATTTATAACCTTGTCTGAAAATCAACGACACGACGATTATATTTTAACCTGCTATTTATGGTTATATTAATTATTCGTTCGGCTCCAGTCTGCATACATATTAACCCTGTTTAGTGTTTATTGTTGGAGCCTTATTATGAGCGGCGGAATTAAATGTTTTTTGTGTAGTATTATTATTTTATTAGGAGGGTGTAATGACGGTGATGTCATCGTTGATGATGATATCGCGGGTGAAGTGGACACAGGTGTAGGTGAAACGGAAAATGACAGTGACGATCTGGTTGTTCCCGACCCGAGTGTTTCGTATCTGATCCCTTCAGAATCTATTCTACGAACTGAATTGATCGCGCGCGAGCTAAGAGATGGCATGGACTTAGATGATGTATCGGTTTCTTATGATAACAATTTTCAGTTTCTGCTATCTAATAACACACCCCGGACGCTTGTTCATCCTGTGGTGCAAATGGGTGACGTGTTTTATACCATTGAAAAAACGGTTGAGGCATTTTCAACTATTACCGTAAGAAGTCCCGTATCTATTAGCGATGCGGCAATATTATTTTATGAAGAGACCCCTTTTTTTAGAGTGAAAATCAATTCATTTAATACCAATACGAATGATGATACAACATTAGATGCAACCGCAGTTCAGATAGAAAGTTTTACTAAAGAGATCGTTGGTTACCGGGTGGTCAATAACTATTTTTCTTATGTAAATCATGCTACTACTTTCTTACTGAAGAGAGCTGGGTTATTACCTGCGTTATCAACGAAAGAGAATAGAATTTCAAATAAGAGTTATGATTGTGGTTTCGACCATTCAACGCCAATGTTACGCTATTCGGATAGTGACTCAGCGACAGAAAAACTGTTCAGTTTACTAAATCATAAGCCTAACTCACATTATGAGGCTCGTTATGTTGATGGGTTAGTTTATGGGATGGCGACGGTCGGAAATGGTTGGCTAAGTGTGGTTGATAAAGTGCTATATAAAAAAGGGCAGATTACGCCCAATGACATTTATTTACATGAGAAACATCATAATCATGGTTTTAATCATAGTGGTGGAATGACCTACGGTTGGCCAGATAAATCGGAAGCCTATATTAGGAAGGCCGACTACTCTTTTTTTGAAAACCCAGGGCTACTTGCTACGCCGTTGGTGACAAAACAGAACGCTCGATTATTACCTGATGGTACTGTACAAATTGATATTCGCTGGTTTCATAAAGACAAAGATAAAGAACAAACGCTCAATAATTTCTTATTTATTAGTGGAAACAAAATGGTCATTAATGAAATAGGATATGTAAATCAAGATGGTTCGACAACATCCGTTGATTTTGATAACCAATTTGATAACCAGTTGATTACAATTTCAGAAGATAAAATTCATATTAAAACCACACATTTCGATGAGATTAATAGCCTTGAAATGCCTATTGGTTTGTATATAAACGCTAGTCGTCCGTTGGAATCGAAATATGAATTACTAATGTTGGCAGGTGATGATGACAAAGTTCATGGTAATTTGAAAATCGACCTATCTTTTCTTGGGGTTGAAGATGAAGATGGTAAACGTGTAGTGTTTATTGAAAGAGAAGGTCAAAAAACAGAAGAAGGAAAATACGTTGATGAGGAACAGTTGTATTTACCTGAGGAAGCGAAATTATACTGTGAGAGTAAAGGGCTTGAATTAGGAATTCTTGATGCATATAAAAGCTCGGCATTAATGAGTTTTCAACATAAGTATTTGCCTTATAGCTCAATGGTTGGAATCTCTCCAGAGAAGGGCACTCCAGTTGCGATATTAAGTACGTCAAGTTACAAACCAAATGCGAGTAACTACACAGATAAAGGCTCTCTCATCGTTTGTGCAAAACCAGATTAAACGTAGTGACGCAATAAAAAGCCAATCGCAATCATAGGGTTGGCTTTTTATTTGTTATTTTTTCATTAACTTAGCAAGATCAGCAAACGGGTTGTGTGTTGCACTTTCGTGCTCATCTTGTCCTGGTTTAATCTCAGTACCATATTGGTCATGGTCGGTATATTTCGAATGCTCATGATCATGACAGTAAATACACAGTAACTCCCAATTGCTACCGTCATTAGGGTTATTGGTATGATCATGGTCTTTGTGGTGGACCGTTAGCTCCCGCAGATTTGAATATACAAACTCGCGAGCACAATTTCCGCATACCCATGGATACATTTTCAATGCTCTATCGCGGTAATCACTTTCTTTGCGAGCATATGCTGCGCTACTACCATATAAATCTGACGCCATGTGAACTCCTAACTTTTTGCCACCTAAAAATCTGCCTTAGCGTAACACAATACGAGCCAAATATATAAAAGCAAAAAGCGCATTTAGACGATGCATGCTAATATAAAAAGCGTGTATCTATTAATGAAAAAATATCATGACAGCAACCAGTTACCTCAATAAATTGAATCAAGAATATCTTGCTATCCATAAAGAGAAAGAAGACTTTTTTTGGGAAACGTACATGGGAATCAGCGATGACCATGAAGGATCGACAAAAGCGCAAACTCAATGGACTCAATACCTAAGTAATCCACTGAAGATTAATGAGTTAAAAGCACAAATAGACGTAGCCAATAGTATAAAAGACCCTGAAGAAAAACGACAAACCATCGTTGGTCTGTCTGGATGGCTTGCAATGTTTCAGGCGCATTGTATCGAGTCGCGAGAAGCGCAACAATTAAAAGATAAATTGATTCAATTTGAAGCTGATCTATTTGAGAAAAAACAGAACCATATTATGCATTACACCGATGAGAAAGGTGTGAGACTTGAAGGTTCGCTCCCGACGATAGGGGCAGTCATTCGTACTCATGATAATGAGAAAGTAAGAGAGTCGGCGCATAATGCTCTTCTCGACTTAGAGCAATGGTTACTCGAAAATGGGCTTTTGGAATTGGTGAAACTGAGAAACCAGTTTGCTCGTTCATTGGGATACAAGACATTTTTTGACTATTCGATTGAGAAAACAGAACAAATGACCACGGTGCAACTGTTTTCTATTTTAGATGATTTCGAAGAGCAAACTCAGAAAGGCCATTTAGGCAGCTTAACAAATCTAGTTAATGAGAAAGGTGTTCAAGCCCTATCAGCGCATAACTTTGTGTTCTCTTTTGCTGGTGACGCGATGAGAGACCTAGATCAGTACGTTCCTTTTTCTCAATCTCTGCGACGTTGGATTGAATCGTTCGGTCGCTTAAATATTGATTATTCTGGCGCGGAGCTTACGCTTGATTTGTTGGATAGAAAGGGCAAGTATCCAAATGGTTTCTGTCATGGTCCTATTCCTTCGTTTTATGACCAAGGAGATTGGGTAGCGGCAAAGGTTAATTTTACGAGTAACGCTAAGCCAGACCAAATGGGCAGTGGGTACGATGGTATCAATACGCTTTTCCATGAAGGCGGCCATGCCGCGCATTTTGCCAATGTAAAAATGAATGCACCTTGTTTTTCTCAAGAATTTGCACCTACCTCAATGGCCTATGCTGAAACACAATCGATGTTTTGTGATAGCCTACTCACAGATGGAGATTGGTTAAAACAGTATGCACGAAATGCAAATGGTGAGTCGGTTACTCAAGAAGTTATAAAGGGCATGATAGATAGTAAGCAACCATTCAAGGCCTACGAAGAACGAAGTATTTTGGTGGTGCCTTATTTTGAACGGGATTTATATCTATTAAGTGATGATGAATTGTCGCCAGAGCAGGTGACTAAGCTAGCGCGTAAATCTGAGAAAAAGATACTTGGTTTAGAATGCAGTCCTAGGCCACTTATGGCAATTCCGCACCTTCTTTCTGATGAGTCAGCTTGTGCCTATCAAGGTTATTTACTGGCACATATGGCGGTCTATCAAACGCGGGCGTATTTTACGGAAAAATTTGGCTATTTAACCGATAATCCTAACATCGGTCCGTTAATGGCGAAGCATTATTGGGCGGCAGGAAACAGTGTCTCTCACACACAATCGATACAAGCTTTAACAGGGGAAGGCTTCAATGCGAAATATCTCGCTGATGAGTGTAACTTGACTTCGGATGAAGCCTGGCGAATAGAGCAAGATAAAATAGCTGCTCTTGCATCGCGTAAACGCACGGCGATAACCCCCCTCAATGCGAAGATAAAGATTGTCGATGGGTCAACAATACTAGCATTGAATGAACGGTCGGATGACGCGATGTGCGAAGCGTTTGAGGAGTATATAGAGCAGGTGTACAGCAATTGAATATTACCGGTTGCCGTCTTCAATTTGTCTAGTTGAACGGTTATCCCTCTGAGAATAACCATTAACATTGGAATATCGTCCCCACTTTGGTGGGGACGATATTGAAAGCGATAAACTCACCAACTTAACAGTGGCTTAAGCCATCGACAACCTTCTCATATTGAAACTGAAAACCTAATTGGACAATTTTCTCTGCACTGATTCTTTTTGCAGGTATGTTGTTCAATTCAGGCATCTGCAATTCTTCGTCGCTGTTGAGTATCGCTTGTTTGTAAAACTCGTATTTTGTCACGGTATTAGGCGATGTAATATTAACGACTTGATTGGTGATATTGCTTAAGCTAAATATCACCGCATTGATGACGTCTTCTAAGTGCACCATATTGACGGGTGCGACGTTACTAATACTGGTCATTTTACTGACAAAGCGAGCGGGGTGACGATTTGGGCCGAATAATCCCGAGCATCGCAATATCACATAGTCTATCCCTGAATCGATTAACGATTGCTCGGCAGTCAGCATGGTGCATGCATTCTCAGAGAATAGGTCATTATTTTCTGCTAATGACAAATAGGCGTCATGTTCAAACATCGTTTGGTTAGCATTAGAGTAAGCCGATGTGGAGCTGATCATAACGATTTTCTTCACTCCGGCTTTTAACGCGCTATTAACCAAGGCCTGCCATCGATTGACATACGCTTTTCCTTGACCTTTTTTGAATCCAGGAGGGAAAGCGCCGACAAGGGTTTGTACGTTACGAGATTGCAATTGGTTTATGATCAGTGGGTTTGCTACCGAGCATTCAGAATCTAAGTTCAGCGCAAAGCAGGGAAGGGATAATTTTTCCAGTTCTTTGAGCCTTTCTGATGTAGTCCTTGTGCCGAAAACGGATTGTCCTTCAGAATGTAGACGTTGTGTTAGCGGAAGGCCAAGCCAACCTGCTCCAACGATAGCAATGTTAGTCATCAACCGCTCTCAATTACACGGAAAGGATACGCAATACTTTGTCAGCATGCTCAGCCACTTCAATACCTTCGTTCGTCAAATAACCACCGTCTGACATGGTACATAGATTTTTGGTATATAAACGTTTCACTGCTGCTTGTAGTTCTTCTGATGCGTCATTGTGAACTTTGATACCTTTTGCTGCGCTGCTTATATCGAACTGAAGAAGTAGATTAAGTTCGGTGATGTTTTCTTCTGTATATTTCATGTTTAATTCCTTAACAATTTATCTTTATCTGCCATCAACATTAAATTGCATTGCGCTTCGGAACAAGAATCTGTGCAAAGAACTGTTAGCTATGATGGAAATGGTTAGTTTTAGAGCAATATACAGCGTTATTGTAGGGAAAGCACCTGCCTTAGGATATAGCTAAAAACAATAAAGAACATCACCTTTATAGCTGGAATGAAGCCCCATATAAAATAAATTTGGCGAAGCTATAATTCGGCTTGAAATGTGAGCTAGATCATAGGAATATCCGCGTATTATTTGAGTAACCCAGAGAACATTGAAATGAATATGAATCAATTTGATTCATTATTACCGCCTCAAATGGCAGAAAAAGCGGCAGAAGCGGGGGTTGGGAAAGCAACGAAAGACCCAATGAAATCTTTTTTATTGGCAATTACTGCTGGTATCCATATTGGTATTGCATTTGTTTTTTACACCACGGTTACCACAGGTACTGAATCAGTTCCGTATGGATACAGCCATTTCATTGGTGGGTTGGCATTCAGCCTCGGTCTCATACTTGTTATTATCACTGGTGGAGAGTTATTCACCAGTTCTGTACTTACATTAGTAGCGCACGCAAGTGGTAAGATTACTTGGCGTAGTTTGATATCTAATTGGTGTGTGGTTTATTCAGGCAACCTCATCGGTGCACTTGGTTTAGTGGCAATCATGTTGGTGGCTAAACAGTATACCTTTGACCATGGAGCTGTCGGTATTAACGCAATGAAAATTGCGCAACATAAACTTCACCATGGTTTTTTCCAAGCGATTGCACTAGGGATAATGTGCAATGTACTCGTGTGTGTAGCGGTGTGGATGACGTTTAGTGGCCGAAGCCTTACTGATAAAATTATGGTGACCGTGTTACCGGTTGCCATGTTTGTGTCATCGGGATTTGAACACTGTATTGCGAACATGTTTCAAGTACCGATGGCGATAGGTATAAAGATGTTTGCTAACCCTGAATTTTGGCAGGCTGCAGGCACAACTGCGGCAGAATTTTCTGATTTAACCTTAACCAATTTTATAATCAATAATCTGATACCTGTCACCATAGGAAACATTATTGGTGGAGGAATTTTTGTTGGTATGGGGTATTGGTTGATCTATCTACGAGATTAACAACTAACCAGTATTTTGATTTATCTGCAAGGCCAGCATGAGAATGCTGGCCTTTTTATGTCAAATGGGTATAAAAAAATAACCAATAGAACTCAATCATACAAGTGTTTATCCACAATATCTGTGGATAAAATGTGAAACACTAATGAGAATGAGCTTTTCATAAGCGCAAGCTATTTTTAAAGAAATTTCACCCTCACCCTACCTTCTTTAGTAAGGGTCTTTTTTAAGCTCAATTGAAGCGTAATTGTTATTGAAATGGACATCATGACAAAGATAGCGATCAAAATTATCATCTGGTATTTGATGGCAATCATTGGGCTAGTGCCGCCTAATATTTGCCCTGTCATCATACCCGGAAGTGTAACGACCCCAGTTGTCGCCATAGAGGCAAGGATTGGTGCTAGGGATTTTTGCATCGCGACACGAACAAAAGGGATAGACGCGTACTGTGGTGAGGCACCTAGAGAGATAGCCGCTTCGTATTCAGATTTACGTTGTTCAAATGCATCATACAGATTTTGCAGTGCGACGATATTCCCACTCAAACTATTGCCAAGTAGCATTCCAGACAGAGGGATAATGTATTGGGCACTATATAAAGGCGTTGGTTGAATGATGGCGAAAGTTAGAATAAAAAGTAGGGGGGTCAACCCTATCAATAAACCCGTTAAAACCGGTAAAAATAACAGCCTTACAGGTAGCTTAGCTTTCGTGATTATCGCGTTACTTCCGATAACGACCATGACGCTTAACCATAATAAATTGAGTAATAGGTTATTGGTCTGAAATACGAATTCTAAATAGATGCCTACTAATACAAGTTGGACGGCCATTCTAATGGTGGCGGTTACCATATCCTTCATCAATTCCAGTTGATACCGATGATTAATATACAAAGGTACAAGAAGCACAAGAGAGAAGAGCGAAAGCTGTATCCAAGAAATATCTAAGGCTGTCTGCATGGCTGTTTTTATCAAATAGGAGGTGATGATTAGCATACCGCATTTTGAAATCAACGGTGGTTATTTACTGTATATTCTTGTAGTAACTTTACAAATTGATAACATTTCAAACATCAAAATAGGCGGACTCAAACCTTTATATTACCGCCAATATCTATCGATATTAAGTAAAAACCAACAAATAATAATGAATTTTCACTCGAGTTAATCCCCTTCTATCGCAAAATAAACCGATATTATTTTTACATATCCGTTTACATCTATTCACATAAAATATTAATAAAACACATCTTCGTTTTACATCAAAAAAGCCGCGAATAACTTGGTGTACAAGGCCTAAGGTTATTGAAGCAAACATTTTAATGGGATTAAAATTTATAATAACAAATGAATTGTTGTTCGATAATCTCGGACATTGATTGGCTGATATTAGTTACATAGCGAGTAAATGTATGAAAAATGTTAACAAAAGCATGGATGGCGAAACCAGATCTCTGGAGTGGAAGTCTTTTCTTATTATATCCGTGGTTCTGTTTCCTGTTTTAAGCGTTGCCCTAGTCGGCGGTTACGGATTTTTAATTTGGTTTATGCAAGTCTTTTTCATGGGGCCTCCGGGCATTCACGGTTAATACTTTTCTCCTTTTAAACACTCAATTTTTAGAGAACCAAATATGATTGCCTTAATTAAAAAACTTTGGACAACCATGACGCGACCAGCGTTGCATATTAGCTTGGGCGTGTTAACGCTAGGCGGCTTTATCGCCGGTGTAATTTTTTGGGGTGGATTCAATACTGCGCTCGAAGCAACCAATACTGAAGAGTTCTGCATCAGTTGCCACACGATGGAGGAAAATGTGTACAAGGAGCTTCAAGAAACCGTTCACTGGAAAAATAACTCTGGTGTACGTGCAACCTGTCCAGATTGCCATGTTCCTCACGAGTGGACAGACAAGATTGCGCGCAAAATGCAGGCATCTAAAGAAGTCTTCGCTCAGGTATTTGGTAATTATGACGAGCCTGGCGTATTTGAAGAGCGTCGTAAAGCACTGGCACAGCATGAGTGGGACAGATTCTCAGCGAATGGCTCTCTAGAGTGTAAAAACTGCCATAACTATGACTCGATGGATTTCGACTCAATGTCCCCGGCTGCGCAAACACAGATGAAATTAGCGGCAGAAAAAGATCAAAGTTGCATTGATTGCCATAAAGGTATTGCACACAAATTGCCAGAAGGTATGAATGGCGCCGGCGATATGATGGAAGCATTGGAAGAAATCGCAACCGAGACCAACTATGACATTGGCCAAAGTATTACTACGATAAGACATCTGGCGCTCTTTGAAGATTCGTCAATGACCGTTGATGCTGGAAAAATAATGCCCGCATCGAGCGCGACTATCGTCGCTCAAGAGGGGGATGCGATTCAAATACAAATAGAAGGCTGGCGTAAAGCTCGCGGATTTGCGCGCGTAATCCAAGAGGAATTTGGTATGAATATTGGTGTTGCTTCATTGACGAAGGCGGCGGCAAAAAATAAGAAAATCATCAAGAAACATGAAAAGAAAGTGGATGATCTAACGGGTCTGCCTTGGCAACGAGTCACGGCGAAACTCTGGATGAAGAAAGAAACCGCAATCAATAGCATTGATCCAATTTGGGAAAAAGCCAAAGTCGCGTATCAATCAAACTGCTCTACTTGTCATTCGCAACCAGAAGAGGGTCACTTCGATACGAATACTTGGCCTGGCATGTTCAACGGGATGCTGGCATTCGTAAATTTCGATACGGATACCGAAGCCCTCATCTTAAAATATTTACAAAAACACTCTTCAGATTTCTCTGAAGATAGCCATTAAGCTTTAAGGAGTAACCCTATGACTATAACAAGAAGAAGCTTTCTTAAGGGTGCAGCAGCAACGAGCGCTGTATCTGTAATTGGTCCTAGTTTGTTAATGTCAGCAAAAGCAAGCGCTGCGGATGCTGGTACATGGAAAACAACTGGGTCACACTGGGGCGCATTTCGCGCACTAGTACAAGACGGTAAAGTGCAAGAGATCAAGCCACTTGAGCTAGACAAGCACCCAACCGAAATGCTCAACGGCATAAAAGGGATCATTTATAGCCCTTCACGTGTACGTTACCCAATGATACGTCTAGATTGGCTTAAGAAACACAAATATGCAGCCGATACACGTGGTAACAACCGTTTTGTTCGTGTTAGCTGGGATGAGGCTATCGACCACTTCTACAATGAGTTAGAACGCGTTCAGAAAGACTACGGCCCTTGGGCTCTTCATGCTGGTCAAACTGGTTGGCGTCAAACGGGTCAGGTTCACTCTTCTGGTAACCACATGCAACGCGCGGTTGCAATGCATGGCAACTTTATTAAGAAAGTCGGTGACTACTCGACAGGGGCTGGCCAAACTATCCTACCTTATGTTTTAGGTTCAACAGAGGTATACGCTCAAGGTACCTCTTGGTCAGAGATCTTAGAGAACAGTGACAACATTATTCTTTGGGCGAACGATCCAGTTAAGAATCTTCAAGTTGGTTGGAACTGTGAAACTCACGAGTCATTTGAGTATCTCGATCAACTGAAAGAAAAAGTAGCGAAAGGTGATATTAACCTTATATCGGTTGACCCAGTTAAGAACAAATCACAACGTTTCTTCAACAATGACCACATGTATATTCATCCGCAAACAGATGTTCCATTTATGTTAGCGCTTGCACATACTTTGTATAAAGAAGAGCTCTACGATGAAGACTTTGTCGACACGTACTGCTTAGGCTTTGAAGAGTTCATTGCTTATGTAAACGGTGAAACAAAAGATAAAGTAGAAAAAACGCCAGAATGGGCGGCGGAAATATGTGGCATCAGTGCAGACAAGATTCGTGAGTTCGCACGTATGTTGACAAATGGTCGGACCCAGCTTCTATTTGGTTGGTCAATCCAACGTCAGCAACACGGTGAGCAACCGTATTGGATGGGCGCTGTTTTAGCCGCAATGCTTGGTCAAGTTGGTCTGCCTGGTGGTGGTGTTTCTTATGGTCACCATTACAGTTCTATTGGTGTTCCTTCAACTGAATTTGCAAGTCCGGGTAGCTTCCCTCGTAACCCAGAACAAGGCACAAAGCCAAAATGGGACAATAACGATTTTAATGGCTACAGCAATGTCATTCCGGTTGCTCGTTGGATTGATTGCTTGACCGATCCGGGCAAAGAGATTCGCCACAATGGTAATATGGTTAAACTTCCGGGTTACAAGATGATGGTTATCTCCGGTTGCAACCCATGGCATCACCATCAAGACCGTAACAATATGAAGAAAGCGTTCCAAAATCTTCAAACAGTTGTAACGGTAGATTTTGCGTGGACAGCAAGTTGTCGTTTCTCCGATATCGTTCTTCCCGCTTGTACGCAATGGGAACGTAATGATTTAGATGGATACGGTTCATATTCTAAGCGTGGGTTAGTCGCCATGCATAAATTGGTTGAGCCACTATTCGAATCGAAATCTGATTTCGATATTATGACTGAGCTGACCAAACGCTTTGGTCGTGATAAAGAATATACTCGCGGCATGAATGAGATGCAGTGGGTGCAACATCTATATAGCGAATGTCGTAAGGCGAATACGGGTAAATTTGAGCTGCCTGAATTTGATGCGTTCTGGGAAAAAGGGTATTTCGATGCGGGCAAAGGTAAACCTTGGGTTCGCCATGCGGCATTCCGTGATGACCCTGAAACCAATGCGTTAGGTACGCCTTCCGGTTTCTTAGAAATTTCTAGTCGTAAGATTGGTCGTTTTGGTTATGAAGAGTGTCAAGAACACCCAATGTGGTTTGAGAAAAGTGAACGTTCACATGGTGGTCCGGGCTCAGATAAACACCCGTACTGGTTACAGTCTTGTCACCCTGATAAGCGTCTTCACTCACAAATGTGTGAGTCTGAGGAGATAAGATCAACCTACGCAGTTAATGGTCGAGAGCCTATCTACCTCAATCCTGAAGATGCAAAAGCGAAAGGCATCAAAGACGGTGATATGGTAAGGGTATTTAACGAGCGTGGTCAGCTTCTTGCTGGTGCTGTGTTGATGGACTCTTATGCTCAAGGCGTGGTTCGTATCGAAGAGGGTGCATGGTATGGTCCTGCTAACGAAAAGGTGGGTTCTATCGATACCTATGGCGATCCAAATACGTTGACTCAAGATATTCCTGCATCAGAATTGTCTCAAGCGACGTCAGCGAACACATGTTTGGTTGATTTTGAGAAGTTTGTAGGTGAGTTACCACCAGTAACCTCGTTTGGCGGTCCGATCGAGATGAAAGCGTAAATAAGTCATTCATTGTTTAAGTGACATGAAAATGCCGACCTTTTATAGGTCGGCATTTTTTATATGAATGTGTGGTTTCATAATCAAAGTGTTTATTGATTGATATAGGCTCTAAAGCGCGCCTTGGTTTCCGGTGTCGCTTTGTCATACCAAAAATGGAGCATTTCTTCGGCGGTGTCCGCGCTCGATGAGTGAGACGATGGTGGCGACGACGGTGTTATCTCTACAACGGCTCCAGTCGCGATGGCTGTGGCTGTACCGACGGCAATCATTGGGGAGCTTGAGGTGTGGTTAGTCACTGAGGCATTGTTATTCGAAATCGAAGCTGGTCCACCTGAAGCGTTGTAATCTTGTGTTTCCTTTACGTAGTCTCGACCGATCTGCATGCCGTCAATTCGTAGGCTATCCTCGGTTTTTTCAATAACTTGTTGGTTATCGGTATCGATAAGAGCCCAGGTGACATCATCGATGTTTTTTTCCGCTTCTGTGGCATTTCTGAATTCCGGGAACACGAAGGTGAGTTTGGTATTAATTGCGGTGAATTTTACGATAATAACCGGTGTATCAACGCGCGTATAGTTGTCACCTCTGGTATAGGTATAACTGTATCTAAAGGCAATTTGGTTTTCCCCGTCAGGCAGTGTTGCTGTCTGTTTGGACGAAAAGAGGCTGCTGTTTACCTTTGCTTTCGCTCCATTTATAACCAACAAATCTAGGTTCGAGTCTGCTATCAATTCAATAGTAGAAAATGCAGGTAAACTTACACAACTCATTAACGCGGATAGAATAATGGCTATATGTTTCATTTGGTCTGTTTTCCAATGGTTTAGGGTCGACGGATATACACGTAATATCGTTAATAATAGTCATAATACCGCGTGCTTGTTTCACCTGAAGTAGAATTTGTATAAAATGAGTAACAAGTAGTAAGAATTATTTACAATCAACCCAATGACAAATTCTAAAAATCAGGTAAAGTATTCGTCATTAAAGGAAGGTCAAATAAGACTTTAATCCTCATTTATAAACTTGTATAGGATATAACATGATTCAAGTTGTCGGTCATAAGAACCCAGATAGTGATAGCATTTGTAGTGCATTAGTTGCCACCGAATTACTAAGAGCTCGTGGGCTAGAAGCAAACCCAATTCGCTTAGGTGAACTCAATCGCGAAACTCAATACATTCTTGAGCAAGCAGGAGTAGAAGCACCAGAATTGCGTACAAGTGTAGCGGGAGAAAAAGTATGGCTGGTCGATTACACGGATGTTTCTCAAGCACCAGACGACATCAATGAAGCCGAGATTATAGGCATTGTTGACCATCATCGTTTAGGTGATGTTATGACGATAAACCCGTTGGAAGCTTGGATTTGGCCAGTAGGTTGTACCTGTACTATCTTATATAACCTTCTAAAAATGGAAGAAGTAACGATTACTCGTGAAATGGCAACGCTCATGATGTCAGCAATCTTGTCTGATACTGTGGGTTTCGCTTCACCAACCTGTACTCAGAAAGACAAAGACGCGGTTGAGGCTCTTGCCGTATACGCAGAAGTGACAAATTTAGATACATTTATTAAAAACCTATTGATAGCAAAAACAGATATCAAAGGCCTTAATGCATCTCAATTGGTTGAAAAAGATCTTAAAGCGTATCCGTTTTTAGGCAAAAATGTCGTTGTTGGTCAGATTGAACTAGCAACACTCGAGCAAGTCGACGGTATGATTACTGCAATTGAAGATGACCTTCAACGTCGTTGCGATGAAGAAGGTTTGTCATTTGCAGCGGTAATGCTTACCGACATCACTTCAGCTACGACTCGCTTATTATTCAAAGGTGAATGGGCGGATAAGCTGGTTAAGCATGAAAAAGATGGCATGCTCATGATGGAAAACACGTTGAGTCGTAAGAAGCAAGGTTGGCCTTGGCTTCAGAACGAGCTTTTATAACGGCGTTAATAAAAAGCGATGTAAAGGCGAGGGTGTAAACCTTCGCTTTTTTTGATCGTAAACCCTAAAAATATCTAAGGTATGTATGACTGATAAACGTGATAGCGGTAAGTTGAAAGAGATAAACAGTATGGACGCTGATCAGCGAATGAAATATTGCATTAAAGAGATCGCTTCTAGTCGTTGCGTGTGGATTCTTAGAGATGAACACGGATGTGTCATGCTAAATACAGATGATGAAGATTGTGTACCTGTATGGCCAAATGAAGAGTTTGCGACAGAATGGGCGACCGGTGAATGGGAACATTGTACTGCTGAAAGTATTTCTATCAACAAGTGGCATAGCCGTTGGACGCGTGGATTAGAAGACGATGAGTTGGCTATTGTTGTCTTCCCTAATATCAATGAAGAAGGCGTTGTGCTTTATCCGGATGAGTTTGATTCAGAACTGAAAAAACAAGCCCAGAAACTAGATAGAAAATAATACCAAAGAGCATTTTATTTCTTAGCTCTACAACTCAAATGAAAGAAGTTGTAGAGTTAATCTGGTTCTCGTTCCCCTTCGCATTATAGAAGGGGTTTCAATGGTCCAACTATGCTGTGTTACGAACATCTCTTATAGTTCGGGGCTTTATAGAAGTGACTTTCAACTAACCGTTGAGTAACCGGATGTTCTGGACGAGTTAAAACCTGACTACTTTCACCATATTCCACCACATCCCCTTCGTGCATCACCATTACTTTATCAGTGATGTGTTTGATAATGCCAATATGCTGTGATGCATAAACAAATGAAACCCCCATCTCATCTTGAAGCTCGAGAAAAAGGTTGATGATTTGAGAGCGCATAGCCATATCTAAACCATTTAGTGCTTCATCAGCGATAATAATGGAAGGTTGTAAGATTAAGGCTCGGGCAAGGCATACGCGTTGTTTTTGCCCGGCGGCCAACATCTGAGGATAGAAATAAGCGTGCTCTGGGAGCAATCCAACACGTACCAAGGTATTCTTGACTCGGCTCATGCGTGCCTCTGGTGACATCTCCGTGTTACGTCGTAGCGGTCCTTCTAGAATTCTGCCAATTTGAATCCTTGGATTGAGAGAGCTATTAGGATCTTGAAATATCATACGGATAAGTTTACAGCGTGTAGAGTAGTCCCCATGTTCTAGCTTATCACCATTGACTCTAATCTCACCACTCGTTGGTTCGCAAACCCCTGCCAGCATCTTGGCTAGAGTGGACTTGCCAGAACCATTTTGACCAATTAGTCCGAGGGTTTGTCCTGCTTCTAAGGTAAAGCTTAACGGCTTTACCGATTGTTGAATTTTTTTTGAAAATAACCCAGAACGCGTGACAAATTGCTTGGACAGACCATTAACCTCAAGAAGGGATTCGTTCATTATTTGGTCTCCGTATTAAGCGGGAAATGGCATGAGTATTTATGGCCCTTTATTTTTCTAGAGTACGGAATCTCGACACACTGCCTCTGTGCATACGGACAACGTGGGCCGAGTCGGCAACCAATAGGAAGATGCTGGAGTGCAGGAATAGAGCCCGGTAAAGATTGAAGTTTCTGCTTGTGAGGTATCCAGTTACTAAAGTCCGGCATCGCTTTCAATAGTGCAATGGTATAGGGGTGCTTTGGTGCTTTGAGGATCTGTTCGGTAGCGGCGGATTCGACAGATTGTCCACAGTACATTACTGTGATTCGAGTTGCCCACTGCGTTATTGTCGTCAAGTCGTGTCCAATGAGCAATATGGTCGTGTTGTGCACCTGATTCATACGACTCAGTAAGCGCAATATTTGCGATTGAGTAATGGGGTCTAAATCATTGGTTGGTTCATCGGCGATCAACAGTCGAGGCTTCGCCGCAATAGCCATCGCTATCATGACCTTCTGGCATTCTCCATCGGTAAGCTCATAGGGGTAGCTACTCATAACACGCTTGTGATCCTTGATACCCACTTTATGAAGCAAAGCTGTTGCCTGCTTCTTACGCCATTTCAAGCGCTGCCACCATCGACCCTGAAAGGTTTTGGAAGGGATAGATTCGGCGAGTTGGCTACCCACGGCTTCTGATGGGTCAAGACAGGTAGAGGGTTCTTGAAAGATCATCGCGACATCTTTGGCAATGACCTTACGCCGTTCCTTTGGCGTCAATTGTAGCAAGTCGACGTCACCAAATCGCATTCGGTCAGCGCTTACACGCCAATTGTCTTTGCAGATACCGACGATAGCTTTCGCGACTAAACTTTTTCCGGAACCTGATTCACCGACTAAACCGCGTATATCCCCTTCTTGGATTGTAAGACTCATTCTATCCACAGCCTTGACGAGCCCGTGCGGTGTTTCAATTTCTATAGTTAGGTGCCTAAAATCAAGTAATGGCATTATTCAACCCCTGCATTTAACGCTTGTCGAATGCCTTCGCCAACCAAATTAATGACGATAACTGTAAACATAATTGCGAGTCCCGGTAGTGTTACCGTCCAAGGCGCTAGATAGATCAACTCGACAGAGTCCCCTAATATTGCGCCCCACTCCGTACTAGGAGCTTGGGCACCTAACCCCAAAAACCCGAGGGCAGTGATATCCATAATGGCCAGTGTCAGCGCCATCGTTACTTCTGCGGCGATGATGGCAAGGATATTTGGAAAGACAGAATTGAGTAATAAATATAAGTCATTGGCACCATCAAGGCGAGCCGCCATGATGTAATCTTTTTCAAGCTCAGCGTGAATCGCAGTGTAGATGGAACGGATAAATCTAGGAATCAATGCCAAACCAATCGCGAGCATAATATTGAACTCACCAAACCCTAAAAAGGCCACGAATATAATGGCTAATAAAAGTGAAGGGATGGACATGACGGTATCAAGCAGATGGTTCAGGGTACTGGACAGTAAGCCACGAGTCATACCAGCCAAAATACCGATACTGCTACCAATTAGGCCAGCAATGATTGTCACTAGAATTGAAGCACCAAATGTATACTGAGAGCCCGTCAATATTCGGGAAAGTATGTCTCGTCCCAAATCATCGGTACCTAAGAAGTATTCAATACTGCCTTCTGTCGCCCAAGAGGGAGGGACAAGTAAATGTCCTGTTTGGAGGTTTGGATCATGTGGAGCAATCCACTGTGCCGTGATTGTAATTAACACCACTAGGATAAGGCACCACATTCCAAACATCGCTAAACTATTGCTTCGATAGCTTTTAGCAAAGCGTTCAAACTGAGTGGGAATATGCTCTTCTTGATAGATGCTATTGGTTAACATACCACTCTTTCCTTACCAATGGGTTTGATAGCGTACCAAGTAAATCAGACAATATATTGGCAGATAATACAAAGGAAGCGACCACCATTACACCCGCTTGAATGGAAGCGTAGTCTTGATTGGCTAGTGCGTTTAGCAACCACCTACCAATCCCCGGCCAGTTAAAAATCGACTCTGTTATAATGGCAAACGTAATCATACTAGAGAGCTGAACACCGAGTGTTGGAAAAATGGGAGGTAGTGCATTTCTAAAAACGTGTTCGGTGATAATTTCACGTTTCGACAAACCTTTAATTCTTGCCGCGCGAATGTAGTTTTGCGTCATTACTTCCGCAACAGAGGCGCGCATTATTTGCACAATTTGCGTGGTTGGTGCGAGTGCGAGTACCAAACACGGTAACACCAGATGTTCCAATACGCTTTGTAACGCTTCCGCCTTGTAATGATGGTCAGATAAGAAGGCATCTATTATGGCAAACCCGGTGACATGCTTGATCTCATATAACAGGTCATATCGACCTGAGACGGGAAGTAACCCCAGATCTAATGAGAAGAACATAATCAACAAAAGGGCGACCCAAAACAGAGGCGCAGAGTAGCCAGACATGGAAGTAAATGAGATTATCGTATCGATCATTTTGCCTTGTCGCATTCCGGCAATGGTCCCAAAAGGGATACCGATAAAAAGCGCGAGCATAAAGGAGATAAATACAAGTTCCAATGTAGCAGGAAATACCACCACGATATCGTCAATGATAGGATAACCTTGCTTATTTAGGCCGAAGTTGAGATTCCACAGCTCCTGAACATAGTGCGACCATCCTTGCAGATAACTCAAGTGAGCCCAGGGTGATTCTGCGTCTAAGCGAAGAATACTGAAACCAACAAAGGTCAGCATAATTAAGGTTATCGCAAAGAGATTAAAGCGACGAATAGTATAACGAAACATCTACTTGACTCTCCTTACTTTGTGAAAGCTCTGAGAACTGAATGGGCTGGAACCAAATCCAGTTAACGATTGGTGATAAGCTAAAAACTGAGCACCATGAGCAAGTGGAATGACAGGCATTTCTTCATTCATCATATATTGCGCTTCTTTGTATAAGTTTAGTCTGTATCTCTCTTGATTGGTCTCTTTTGCCAAATCTAATAAAAAATCAAAGTCTGGATTACACCACATCGACACATTTAATCCTGATTCCTCTGCACGACACGACAACAGCGGACGTAAGAAATTATCGGGGTCACCAGTACTGGCGTTCCATCCAGTGAGAATCAAATCAATGTCAGTATGTTCTGCCAGTTCCGTACGGTTAAAGCGGTCACTGGTGAAAAGTTTCAACTCAATCCCTATGTCAGCATAATTGGCCTGGATCAGCTCTGCTGTTTTTCTCGGGCTCGGATTATATGGGCTTGCTTCTAACGGGACCCACATTGAAAGCTGAAGACCTTGTAAGTAGCCGGCTTCTCTAAGCAACCCGACCGCGTAATTTTTATCGTATCTTATCTGCATCGCGTCTTTTTGATACGCCCAAGAGCTGGGTGGTAATAATGAATAAGCTTGTTCACCCGTTCCAAAATAAACAGCATCTAAGATGCTCTTTCGGTTAATAGACAAACTCAACGCCTTTCTTACTCTCGGATCACTGAGTGCAGGATGGTCGGTATTAATGGCGATAAACGAGACGTTCATGGATGGCTTGGCCTCTAGTATCAAATCATCATGTTGCTTGATAATAGGGATCTGACTAGAAAGCGGCGTATAGAGAACATCACATTCTCTGCGCAATAGCTTCGCAAGAGGGCCTGTTCCACGAGATGATATATCAAATACTACTTGCTCAAGTTCTGGTTCACCTTGCCAGTACTGTTTGTGCTTTTTAAGTCGAACGAGATCACCGACTTGATACTCGGCCAAATAAAATGGGCCCGTACCGACAGGGAATTCATCGATAAGGTTTTTTTCGTCTTTGATCTCTAGTTGCTGCGCATATTCACGGGAAAGAATAACGGAGTGAGTAGTCGATATATTAGACAGAAAGGTATTGTCTGCTTTTGTTAAAGTAAATCTTACCGTTAGAGGGTCTATGGCTTCAACACTCTTAACGAGATTACTGAAGCCAATGCTTTCGAACCATGGGTAGCTTGCATTGCCAACAAAATGAAATGAATGGTTTGGAGCGATTAATCGGTTAAAACTGAACACGACATCAGAGGCGTCTAGGGTTCTTGTCGGGGTGAACCAATCCGTATGCTGAAATTCGACACTGTCTTTGAGCTTGAACGTATATTCTGTTCCGTCATCGTTGATATGCCAAGAAGAGGCAATGTTGGCCTTCGGCTTTAGAGTGACAGGATCTAACGTTAATAACGAATCGTAGATTTGTGGGCTTAGCGAGTCAGCGGTAATACCACCTTCAACGAGTTGTGGGTTGAAGGAGTTTAGTGCGCTATGTCCACAAGAGACAAAACCATGTTTGCGAATTTCGTCGTGATCAATACTGTCGCTACACCCAACCAATAATCCTATACTGAAGAATCCTGCGGTGAACTTTAAAAATGCTTTCATAGAAAGAGCTATCATTGATTGAGAACGGGCAAACAAAAGATGCCGAAAGATCTGCATAATTTAACACCTTTTCTTTAGGCAGACCAATTCTTTAGGGTACGTAAATAACAAACCGGAAAAATTTGGACCGGTTATTTCGCTAGAATGAGATGAGATTAGTTTTTATCATTAATTTTAACGCATTCTATTCAGCAGGACGGTCATTTGACTGACCAACCATGTTGTACTTCCTCAGCATACCGCGCAGCTGATGGTAACTAAGATTGAGCAGTTCAGCCGCGGTACGTTGGTTGTGTTTAGCTTTGTCCATAACGTGGTTGAGTAACTGTATATCTTGTTGTTCTTGCCATTCTTTATAATCAATGGGCACATTGTAATCAATGGACTCGGGAAGCAGAGTTTGTCGGTTAGGCGTTGGTTTGTCCTGTTCAGTATCGTTGTTAATGGTCGTATTTTCACTTACCCATTCACATTTGAAGGGGTCAAGAACAAGGTCATCAATAGGTAATTCAGACTTACCGTGCTGATAGACCGCGCGTTCAATGACATTCTTTAATTCACGAACATTCCCCGGCCAAGAATACTCGGACATTATACGGAATACATTATCGGTAAAACCAACGAAGAGCGAAAGCGACAACTCACGACACATTCTCATGGCGTAATGCTGAGCAAGTAATGGGATATCTTCTTGGCGTTCTCGTAGCGGAGGAAGATGAACAACATCGAAGGCGAGTCGATCCAACAAGTCAGCTCTAAAGGTCTCATTTTTTGCCATCTTAGGCAGATTTGCGTTGGTAGCACATACGAGTCTGACATTGGCATTAAGTGTTTTGTTGCCCCCAACCCTTTCATATTGACCGTATTCAATTACACGCAACAGTTTCTCTTGTACCGAAAGCGGTGAGGTTGCCAACTCATCTAAGAATAAGGTCCCTCCTTCTGCACGTTCAAAGCGGCCTTGATGCCGACCTTTTGAACCCGTAAATGCTCCGGCTTCATGACCGAAGAGTTCTGTATCTATTAGCCCTTCGCTGAGGCTTGAGCAATTGAGCATCACTAACGGTTGGTCCCACCGTTTTGAAAGATAATGGAGTCGTTGAGCGATCAGCTCTTTACCTGTTCCTCTTTCTCCAATGATTAGAACCGGTCTCTCGATGGGGGCAAGGCGCGATACTTTGTCTAAAACGGACAAAAAAAGTGGTGATTCTCCAATCAGGGTTTGCTGTTCCATACATCTCTCACAGTTGAGTGGTTTTTTTTACCAATAGTTGGTTTAATTCATCATAGCACAATGACCCTAAAAACCAACTTACGCACAAGTTATTGTAATTATTAGTAAAAAATAGTGGCATAGATATTGAATTGTAACTCGTAAACCTAGAGTCATTTGTGAACGACAATCAGGTTAAGGTTAACTACTGTTATTATTAAGGAGACATATCATGGGTATTTTTTCGCGTTTCGCTGATATCATCAATTCCAATGTGAGTTCACTTTTGGACAAAGCTGAAGATCCTGAAAAGATGATTAGGCTCATTTTACAAGAGATGGAAGATACGTTAGTTGAGGTTCGTACAAATTCCGCAAAAGCTATTGCGGACAAAAAAGAACTTTTTCGTCGTGTTAATTCCATGGAATCGCACATTGAAGAGTGGCAAAACAAAGCCACATTAGCGTTAACAAAAAGTCGAGAAGATCTTGCTAGAGCGGCATTGATAGAGAAACAAAAGCTCATTGAAATTGTTAAAAGCTTGCATCATGAGCAAACCTTAGTTGAAGATACAATTGATAAGTTAACGGGCGAAATTAGTAAGCTAGAGACAAAAATCAATGAAACTCGCGCCAAGCAACAAGCTCTTGTGATTCGTCGTGAAGCCGCGGGAAGTCGTAGAGATGTGCAGAAACATCTTCATACTAGTCGCACAAATGAAGCTTTTTCAAAGTTTGAGCAGTACGAGCGTAAGATTGATCAACTTGAAGCTGAAGCCGATACCTATGAAATGTCGGGTAAAGCGAAGTCTCTTGATCAGGAGTTTGCTGAACTGCAAGCCACTGATGAGATAGAAAAAGAGCTACAAAAATTAAAAGAACAGATGAATAAAGACTAATAATTAGGAGTAATGTATATGACAGCGGCCATTGTTACCGGACCTATTATAGTATTTTTGATTTTTGTCGCGCCGCTTTGGTTGTTTCTACACTATCGCGGTAAGAGAAAGTCAGAACATGGCTTAACAACGGAAGATTACGAGCGTTTAGAGTCTTTAACGTCTAAAGCAGAATCATTGCAAAAAAGGGTCGATACGTTAGAGAGGATCTTGGATTCTGAGTCACCAAGTTGGAGGCAGAATAATGAGAGATAGGCAACTTTATCGTGACCCCGTCAACGCTAAGTTATCAGGTGTTTGTGCTGGTATTGCAAACTACTTTGGTGTAGAGACCTGGTTGGTTAGAATCTTGGTGGTGTCTGCCGCGTTATTGGGTGGAAGTTTTTTAGTTGTTGTCGCCTATGTCGCGTTTACTTTGATGTTGGAAAAGCAGCCATATGAGTATCAAGAGAACATCAAAACAAAACAGGATCACAAAATCAAGGATAAGGCTTGGCAGGCTGGGCAAACGCCTGAAAACCTGCTTAATAATATTGAGAATGAGTTAGGACGAGTGGATAACGGGGTGAGATCAATGGAAGCCTATGTTACGTCCGAATCATTTAAAGTTAATCGAGAATTCAGCAAACTGTAATAATAAAGGTGATCTCGACTAGAATCACACTTAATTATCAGTGAGTTATGATTCAAATCACTGGCAAATTCCCTTTTCATCATCTATGTTAATAGTTAGCGCTGTAAAGCTATTACATGGATGATGTTTTATGTTTAAACCCCAAGTTTTTTCACTGTTATTTTTTGCGGTTCTGCTTGTTGGATGTAAAGAGCAGCCTCCCGTTCCCGAGCCAGAATCTCGACCAGCTAAATTGTTTGCCGTTTCTGTTGGTAATAATGATCTGAGTCGTACTTTTCCTGCAATAGCCCAAGCCGGTGATAAAGCCGTCCTTGCTTTCCGTGTACCGGGTCAGCTTGAACTACTTAATGTCAATGCTGGTGATCTTGTGAAACGTGGCGATATACTCGCAGCGCTTAATCCTGATGAGTATAAACTGCTCCAAAAACAGGCCCGAGCTAATTTTGAACTGGCTAATGTTCAATATAAACGGATGAAAAAACTACGCAAGGATCAAGTCGTTTCAGAGCAAGACTATGACCGAGCTCTTGCCAACTATAAATCTGCAAACGCGTCCCTTGACCAAGCTTCCTCAAATCTAAGCTACACTGGATTAGTCGCCCCGTATGACGGCACAGTCTCTATTGTTAACATAGAAAATTACGAATACATTAACGCCGGTCAGGCGGTGATGAATGTACAAACAACGGCTGTCCTAAAAATTGAATTTCAGCTTCCGGGCTATTTGCTAAACCGATTTCGCGGTGGAATGAATAAAAAAGCGACCATGACCTTTGACTCTTTTCCACAAGAGTCATTTTCTGTTCAGTTACTCGAGATAGACACCGAAGCCGATTCAAAAACAAATAGCTATAAAACGACCATGATGATGGATAAACCCGATGATGTTGGGGCGCTTCCAGGAATGTCAGGGCAGTTAAGGGTTTCTATTCCTAAAGTTGATACAACAGAGGTTCCCAAAAGCGCGTTGTTTTCAGAAAACGACAAACAGTATGTATGGAGAGTCACTGAAGAAGGATTAACAGAAAAAGTGGAATTAACTTTAAGTGAAGGTGGCAAGGTTCAGTCGGGATTGTCTGATGGTGATTTGGTGGTTATTTCTGGAGTAGCAGGTATTGAAGAAGGAATAAAAGTCAGAGAGTGGGTTAAGGAGAGAGGACTGTAATATGAAAACAATCATTTATATCATAGTGTTAAGTTCTCTTGTTGCGATGGCAGGTTGTGGTAAAAAACCAGCCGACGTTGAAAAAGAGATCCCACGAGTTCGTATTTTAGATCTCTCAAAGCAGTCTGATGCGGTTTACGATGGCCGTATGTTCTTCCCTGCTATCGCGGCGGCCGCTGACCGTTCTCATCTCAGCTTTCGACTTTCTGGAGAGGTAATCAAACTTGATGTCAATGAAGGAGACCTAGTTAGTAAAGGACAGGTGCTCGCTGAGATTGACCCCAATGATTTTAAGCTAGAAGTAGAAAACAAAAGAGCGTCATTCAATGTGGCGGATAGTCAATATCGACGCTCAGCACCGTTAGTGAAAAAAGGGTTGCTCGCACAATCACAGTTCGATGAACTCGCTGCTCAACGCATGATAGCAAAAGCTGAATATGATTTGGCGACACTTAGACTCTCCTTTACCCAACTGAAAGCCCCTTTCGATGGAATTATATCGCGCGTTAATGTTGAGAAATTTGAAAATATTCAAGCAGGCCAACAGATAGTCAATATCCATAATCCAGCCTTTGTCGATATTGTTATTCAGGTAGCAGATAAACTGTTCGCTAATTCACCTCAAATGGAGGAGTTTGGATCAGTTGAAGCAGATGTTAAAGTCGCTAATGGGCTCATTTACTCAGCGAAGCTGAAGGAATATACCACTGAACAAGATCAAGACACGGCAACCTATAACGTTACCCTAACCATGCCTATGCCTAAGGAAATATTGATCTTAGATGGTATGGCTGTAGAGGTTGCACCGAAGAAAGGCCATGTAGGCGATATACAAACCGTTGCTTTGTCGATACCGATAGAAGCGATATTTAATCCAGATGGGGACACGCTAGATAGGGCGAACAAGTTTGTTTGGGTATTACAACCAGATAATACAGTTAAGCGCACCAAAGTCATGACAGGACGAGTGAGCTATAAGGAAATTCAAGTGTTGGATGGATTAACAGCTGAAGACAAGATAGTTATTGCCGGCATAACACGCTTGCGTGATGGATTAAAAGTAGAACCAAGCATGCAGGAGGCAAACTAATGAGCGATCAAAAAAATGCTCCCATATTAGATGCTGAAACACCTGCGGAAGAGAAGGGCATCGCAGCCTACTTTATCAAGAATAAAGTAATTAGTTGGATGCTTTCGCTGATATTCTTGATTGGCGGTACATCGGCCTTTTTTGACTTAGGTCGACTTGAAGACCCTGCATTTACGATCAAAGACGCCATGGTAGTGACAAGTTATCCCGGTGCAACACCGGTCCAGGTCGAAGAAGAAGTGACCTACCCAATAGAGAAGGCGATACAACAGCTTATCTATGTTGATGAGGTTAACTCAATCTCCAGTCGAGGCTTGTCTCAGATAACCGTGACCATGAAAAATAACTATGGCCCTGATGATCTGCCACAAATATGGGACGAATTAAGGCGAAAGGTTAACGATCTAGCGCCAACTCTACCACCAGGGGTGTATACCCCGCAGGTTATCGATGATTTTGGTGATGTGTACGGAATATTACTGGCTATCTCCGGTGAAGGATACAGTTATAAAGAGCTTTTGGATTATGTAGATTACCTGCGACGTGACCTAGAGTTAATCGATGGAATTGGCAAAATCAGCGTATCAGGCGAGCAACAAGAGCAGGTTTTCATTGAAATATCGATGAAGCGATTAAGTAGCTTGGGTATTGCGCCATCCACGATATTTAATTTGCTTGATACTCAGAATACAGTGAGCGATGCGGGCGGCGTGCGTATTGGTGAAGAGTACATCCGAATTCAACCGACCGGCGAATTTAAAGACGTTTCTCAACTGGGCGACTTAATCTTAACCGAAGGTGGAGCGCAAGGACTTATCTTCCTAAAAGATGTGGCAACGATCAAACGAGGGTATGTCGAGGTCCCCTCTAATATCATTAACTTTAATGGCAGACTTTCTCTTAACATGGGTGTGTCGTTTAACTCAGGGGTCAATGTTGTTGAAGTAGGTAAGCGATTTGATAGACGACTGGCAGAGCTCAAATTTCAACAGCCTATTGGTATCGATATTTCTGAGATATATAGCCAACCAAAAGAAGTAGATAAATCGGTCAGTGGATTTGTTATTAGCTTAGCTCAAGCGGTTGGTATCGTTATCGTTGTTTTGCTTTTCTTTATGGGGCTGAGATCTGGCCTTCTCATTGGTTTGATACTGTTGGTGACAGTATTAGGTACCTTTATCTTTATGCAGTATATGGGCATCGAACTGCAACGTATTTCACTTGGTGCTTTGGTTATCGCACTGGGAATGTTAGTAGATAACGCCATCGTGGTGGTAGAAGGAATACTGATCGGAACCAAGCAAGGACGAACGAGGTTGCAGGCTGCTACTGATATTGTAACGCAAACAATTTGGCCACTATTTGGTGCAACCGTTATTGCCGTTACAGCATTTGCGCCAATCGGTTTGTCTGACGATGCAACCGGTGAATATTGCGGCACACTATTCACAGTACTGCTCATCTCGCTCATGTTGAGCTGGTTTACTGCCATCTCTTTGACCCCTTTCTTTGCTGATCTATTTTTCAAGGAAACCTCATCTGATAGCAAAGATGATGAAGGTTCGGACCCATACAACGGAATGATTTTCGTTGTTTATCGAAACTTCTTAGAGTTTTGTATGAAACGGGCATGGACGACCGTCATTGTGTTGGTAGTGATGCTAATGGTAAGCATTTATGGATTTACCAAAGTAAAACAGTCGTTCTTTCCATCGTCCACTACACCAATGTTTATGGTTGATGTATGGATGCCAGAAGGAACCGATATTCGAGCGACAAATACCAAGTTACAGGTATTGCAAGGTTGGCTATCAGAGCAAGATGGTGTCGAGCACGTTACGACGACAGCCGGTAAAGGGTTGCAACGGTTTATGCTTACCTATTCACCAGAAAAGAGTTACTCCGCTTATGGTGAGATTGCTACACGCGTTACATCCGCTGAGGCGATGGACCCGTTAATGGCTAAGTTCCGCTCTCATATTCAACTTAACTTCCCAGAGATAAACTATAAGTTGAAGAAAATTGAGCTAGGGCCAGGTGGTGGCGCGAAGATAGAAGCTCGTCTGGTGGGTTCTGATCCGACAATATTGAGGACTTTGGCTACGCAGGTTATGGATCTTATGTACGCCGATAACGGAACGACGAACATAAGACATGATTGGCGTGAAAGGACGAAGGTACTGGAACCTATATTTAATGAAAGTCAGGCTAGACGTTACGGCATCACAAAATCGGATGTAGATGAATTTCTAAGCATGTCATTTTCTGGGAAAAGCGTTGGGGTTTATCGTGATGGCACAACATTAATGCCAATTGTTGCTCGGCTACCTGAAGATGAGAGAGAGAACATAAATAACATTGAAAGTATGAAGATATGGAGTCCAGGTTTAAGCGAATATATACCACTACAACAGGTCACTCTTGGGTATGAAACTCGCTGGGAAGATCCGCTTATCATTCGTAAAAATCGTAAACGTATGCTGACTATTTTTGCCGACCCAGATTTACTTGGTGACGAGACGGCGGCGACGTTACAGAAGCGGCTAATGACGCAGATTGACGCAATAGAGATGCCTTCTGGATATTCATTGGAATGGGGGGGAGAGTATGAATCTTCGGCTGATGCTCAAGAGTCCTTATTTACTACGATGCCACTAGGCTATCTCTTTATGTTCTTGGTTACGGTGTTCTTGTTTAACTCTGTTAAAGAACCTTTGATTGTTTGGTTTACGGTGCCTTTGGCCATTATTGGCGTCTCTACAGGCCTGTTGTTGCTTGATACTCCGTTTGGTTTCATGGCCCTACTCGGATTTCTGAGTTTGTCTGGCATGCTGTTGAAGAATGGTATTGTGTTGCTCGATCAAATCAATATTGAGATGACGTCTGGAAAAGAACCTTATCTAGCGGTAGTAGATGCGGCATTGAGTCGTGTTCGACCCGTTTGTATGGCGGCAATCACGACTATTTTAGGCATGGTGCCACTTCTACCGGATAGTTTCTTTAAACCAATGGCAGTGACAATTATGTTTGGCTTAGGATTCGCGACCATATTGACCTTAATCGTTGTGCCAGTGCTCTATCGTATTCTGCATAAAATACAGATAGTTACCATAGAAGATTCAAAAGAGTAATTCAACTTCAATAGGGCGCTTTGTTTTTATATTGGAACAGAGCGCAATCAAGGATATCGATGAACAGATGCAAGTGGGCTGATGAAACCAAACAAGATTACGTTGAATACCATGATAGCGAATGGGGAGTACCCATCTATGAAGATAACGTATTCTTTGAGTTTCTGGTTCTGGAATCAGCACAAGCGGGGCTAAGTTGGTACACCATTCTAAAAAGGCGAGATGGCTATAGAAATGCATTTGCTAATTTTGACCCAATAAAAGTGTCTCAGTTTGATGGTGCGATGGTTGAAGTGCTATTGCAGGACAGTCGGATAATCCGAAATAGAGCAAAGATAGAGGCGGCTATAAATAACGCACAGCGATTTCTTGAGATTCAAAAGGAGTTTGGCAGCTTCAGTGATTATGTTTGGGCGTTTGTAGGTCATCAACCGATCTCTAATCGAACGGCTGGTGACTCTCCTCCTGCGACGACATCTGAATCGGATCGGCTATTCAAAGATTTGAAGAAGCGAGGGTTTAAGTTTTTAGGCAGCACAACGGTTTACGCGTTTATGCAAGCGACGGGCTTAGTCGACGATCATGATATAGATTGTTTTAAGAGAAAAACCTAACACTGGTTGCGTACAGGTTACTTTTTATTATCAAAAGTGGCCATTTTTGTCTTTCTAGAACTAAAATCTAAGGGGGATGTGATTAATTTGTAAATACGTAAGTATTTTCATATGGATTAACGGAACGCTTTGTTAGGTGCTGGGTTATGAACTCGTTAAAAGAAACTAAACAGTCTGTTCATTCACGCTCTGGACATATTGATTCTTTGCGTCAGGAACTAAAAGACATTCATCAACGTATTTTGGCTGAGATACCTGATGTAGCTCGAATAGCGATAGTATCTTATGATCCTAAGAGTACACAATTATATACCTATGCCGAAAGCAGCATGGGGTTGAATAACTTCACAAACTACTCCTTCCCATTAAACTCTTGCCCTAAGTTAAAAGTATGTGCGGAGCAAAGGTGCACACGTATTGTTGATGATTTACCGGGGACGATCGACGGTGAGAACAAACATTCTGAATGGTTGCTACAGCAAGGCTATAACTCTTCTTATACCGTTCCTATTTACAATGGACAAAATTTTATTGGCTTCATATTTTTCGACTCTTATCGAAAAGCCGTCTTTACTGACGAAATTCAACAAAATTTGGCTCCGTTTTGTGATCTTATTAACTTTGCGGTTAACACAGAGTATTCATTACTCAATGCGATTCTTACATCAGCAGAGATAACGAAAGCGCTTTCTGCTGGCTATAAAAATGAATCGAAACAACATATGGAAAGGATGAGCCGCTATGCGCATCTTATTGCCAAAGGGGTGGCTGATATCTATCATCTTGATGATGAATTGATAGAGAGCGTACATATTTTTTCTCGCCTACATGATATTGGCAAGTCAGCGTTATCCATTGAGATATTACTTAAACCTTCGTCTTTGGCCGTCGATGAGCGTGAGAAAATGAGGGATTACATTTCCAGTGGGGTTAAGGAAGTAGACAAAATTATCGAGAATCTAGGTTTTCCATCACACCGTTGTATTGAGGTACTTAAGAGTATTGTCTCTTGTCATCAGGAATTCTTAGATGGGACGGGTTACCCGAATGGATTGTCTGATGTAGAGATAGCCGTCCCAGCTCGTATAGTTACTGTGGCGAATGTTTTTGATGCATTGACCAGTCATCGCCCGTATAAACAGGCCTGCTCAGTCTCAGCCGCACTATTAGAGCTCGAAAAAATGGTATATAGTGGAAAACTCGATGGGCATTGTGTAAATGCACTGAGGGAACATCAAGATTACCTAGCTGATATCATCAGGCGATATCCGGAATCTGATCCAAGTTTATAAGCAGTGCCAGTATCAACAATATCGCTGTATTTGTCGGTTAGCCGCTAATCATAACTTGTACGTGTGCTTTTTCGACATAGAGCAAACTAATTGTTGTGAAAATTGATTACCCTATAAAATTGATGAATAACAATGAGTTTCATATCCGTTTATGTTTAGAAGTCTATTAATACTATGAGTAGTGAACCAACCAAAGTCACCGACCTTAAAAAATTCCTCCAGTTTGGCATGAAACTTTCTTCGGTAATTAACTTTGGGCCGACTAATCAGTATACCTTTACGGGTACTTTTATTGGTCTTAAAGAGCATAATTACCTTATTTTTGAGCTTAGTACCAAAGCAACAGAAGATCTTGTCACTAGGAATATAAACGGTTCGGAGATTGTTCTTAGGGGCGTAACCAATACAGATGAAGGTCACGTTATTGCCTTTCGATCTCGTATTTTAGGCGTCAAGATGATGGGGTCCTCATGGCTGATATTTTTGTCGTATCCAAATAAGTTTGAAACCAAACCCATCCGAGCGACAAAACGCTATAAAGTGAATATTGGTGCAACGGTTCAGATCTGTGGTCAAGAGTACAAAGCCCAGCTTTTAGATATTTCAGTGGCCGGTTGTGGGTTGCTCATAAAACAAAGAATTATTGTCAAGCCGGGTCAAGAAGTCATTGTAGTCCCTGATCTTAAGAATATTCCTAAACATTATCCTAAAGCTTATGTTGTTAATTCACGCGTACAATCTGACAGTACGATAGTTGGGGTTGAATTAGTAGAAGATCTAGATTGGAGTGATGAGTTGAGGCTAGAGATACTGCAGTTGGTGGTATGATCTAAGTGGTGCTGCTGGTTAAATAGAAGTCGAGTATTATTGACTCGACTTCTATAGAGATAACGAATTCAGACGATGAGTTCTGGCTAATCAAGAGAGCGCTTGTTGGTATCTTTCTAAGCCTTTATCAAGGTCATCGATCAACTCATCGACGTTCTCTAACCCAATATGCAAACGTACTAGCGTTCCTTTGAAATTAGGATTGGCTACGGTTCGTAAACTATTAAATGAGCCTGGCTCATTAGCAAGAATCAGGCTTTCAAACCCACCCCATGAATACCCCATACTAAAATGTGTCATACCATCGAGTAACTCGGTGGTCGCTTTAGAATCTGCTGTTTTAAGGATAAAAGAGAACAGGCCATTACAACCAGTAAAATCGCGTTTATAAAACGCATGTCCCGGGCAAGTTTCTAATGCAGGATGACGAACATGATCGACGAGCGGATGCTTGGCTAACCAATTTGCTACCTTAATGCTGTTTTCTTCGTGTTGGCGTAATCTCACGTCAAGTGTTCTTAACCCTCGAAGCGCGAGGTATGCATCGTCGGGTGAGACACATTGACCCATGAGATAACTTTGTTCACGCAGTTGGTCCCAACATTTCTGATTCGACACCGCGGTACCAATCATAACGTCTGAATGACCTACGATATATTTCGTTGCTGCTTGTACCGAAATATCTACCCCGAAATCAAAGGGGGAAAAGTTAACACCGGCACCCCAGGTATTATCAAGGATGGTGATCATGTCAGTTTCTTTGGCTATTTTTGTCAGGGTTGGAACATCTTGCACTTCCATGGTGACGGAACCTGGAGACTCAAGGAACAATATTTTGGTATTGGCTCTAATGAGTTCGCGGATGCCATCGCCTATCATAGGATCATAATAGGTCGTCTCAACCCCCATTTTTTTTAGTATTACATCGCAAAAGTTTCGGGTAGGTTCATAACACGTATCGACCATCAGAATATGGTCACCTGTTTCTACGAAGCAGAGAATCGCGTTAGAAATTGCCGCTGTACCACAAGGATAAAGTGCACAACCAGCACCACCTTCAATTTGATTCATCGCATCTTGAAATGCAAAATGTGTATTGGTACCACGACGACCATAAAATAGGGTTTTATTTGCCCGGTCTTTCGTTGCTTGAATTTTTTGTGCAACGGTTTCAAAAACAACGGTTGAAGCACGTTGGACGGGCGGATTGACCACACCGTTTGTCCATTTTTTATTTCGACCAGCAGTGACCAGTTTGGTTTGTTTGTGTTCGGACATCCCATTTCCCTACATGATGTTTTAATCTGATTTGGTTAATTTAAAACATGATAGGAGATATTAAGCAACTGAAATTCGCTGCAGAAGAGTGTGAAACGGTTATAACAATGGGCTAAACAGGTAGAAAACACGTTCGAGAAAGCGATATCGCATACTTCTTCCATTCCATTGTGCTTTATCAACTCTGGTTGACAAGGCTTTATAAGATTCCAATAGTTCAACCATCTCCAATGTAAAATCTCGATTATCTACGGCGAGCGTGAGCTCAAAATTAAGCCATAAACTGCGCATATCAATATTGACTGTACCGACCAAACAGTAAAGACCATCAACAACGACCGATTTGGTGTGCAACAGTCCTCCATCAAATTCATATATCTTTACGCCAGCATCAAGCAGTTCGTCGTAGTAGGCACGAGAAGCCCACTGAACCATAATAGAATCGTTGTTCTTAGGGATGATGAGTTCCACGGTTACACCTCGTTGGGCGGTCATGCGAAACTCTTCTAATAATTCATCACTAGGGACAAAATAAGGTGTTGTTATACTGACGGATTTCGTTGCCTGGTTTATCGCTAGGGTAAGTACTTGTTGTATTAGGTTTTCTGGCATTCCAGGTCCGGATGGTACCACTTGGATTGGTAGAGCTTTGTCTTCGCTTGCAATAATACATTCTGGCAAGGTAGGCAGTTGTCTATCACCGGTTTCAACCTCCCAGTCCCATGCGTGAATAGCAGATAGAACATTAACCGTTGGTCCAGTAATACGAACCATCACATCTACCCATTGACCAACGCCTGCATTCTGTTTGAAAAAAGCAGGATCGACCATATTCATAGAACCGGTATAGGCGACATCATCATCGATCACGATAATCTTTCGGTGTTGTCGTAGATCAAGGCGTCTTAAAAAAAGACGCCAAGGGCTGACACCGAGTGCTTGAATCACCCGGATACCTTCTTGCTCCATCATTTGTATCCAATGACTCTTGAAGAAGCGATAACTGCCAGCGGAGTCGAGTAAGATTTGTATTTCTACGCCCCTTTTTGCCGCTCGAATTAAAGCACTGCTTACCGCATCGACTAAACCGCCGTTGTGCCAAATGTAAAAAACGGCGCGGATGTGGTGGTTAGAGTTATCGATGTCTTTGATGATGGAACGGAGTATCTCATTCGGATAACGTTGGAGTGATAAGGTATTGCCGCATAGTGCTGGAATACTCATGCGGTGGTTACATAAGTCATCTATCTTCGTGATCTGTGGGCTCATCAGCTCAGGTAAATGAGCTTGACAGTCGTGTAACTGATCGAACCATTCTCCATAGGGCGTAAACATCTGTTTGGCTCTCTCCGCCCGCTTTTTTCCTAGGTTTAGTTCGCCAAAAAGAAAATAACAGATTATGCCAAATACAGGGATGATATAGATAATCATCAACCAAGCTAAAGAAACGCTCACCGCTCGTCTTTTCAGTACGACGCGCAGCGTGACACCGGCTACAAGAACCCAGTAAAAGCCAATACTTACAAGTGTCATTATGTGATAAAACTTTTCCATCTAACCTCGTTGAAAAGAAGAATAGTTAACAAATTGATAATAAAGCCTTTTAAAAATTATTGTCGAGCTTAATTGTTAATCAGTGTCACAGGCTTGTTTTTTAATGCGTAGTCATCCTTCTAACAGACAGAATAGTACAAGCTAATAGGAGTTTAGTTGAGTATGCGGGCAATGGAATAACAGGAAATAGATAACAGTAGATAATCGGGCGGTTTGTTTACTAAATAGGAAGTTAACGAGCAATTGTATAAAATAACAACATTTATTCGCGTAAATGGCAGTTTAATCCACAATTTACACCAGAGGGTCTTCCAATTCTACGCGCAAACTGTTTTACTTGCCACGCTTGATGCATTGATAGTCTATAGGTCTGACTGTTCAGATTTATTTACACAATTTCTCTGTATTTTTACAGTACTTAATTACATATTTGGTAAATACAATGGCAACGAATTCTAGAGCCCAATTTTCGTCTAAATTTGGCTTCATTATGGCCGCAGCGGGTTCTGCTGTCGGTTTAGGAAATATTTGGGGATTCCCAACACAGGCAGCGAGCAATGGTGGCGCTGTTTTTTTAATTGTCTATCTTTTGATGGTTTGCGTACTTGCATTCCCGATGTTAGTCGCAGAGTTAACCATTGGTCGGTATGGGCAATCGAACCCTGTTGGTTCAATCAAGGCGATTTGGCCAAATGGTAAAATAGGTGCTGCACTTCTAGGCCTAGCTGCAATGACGTGTGCGTCATTAATTCTTGCTTTTTACTCGATCGTTGCAGGCTGGTTGGTCGGTGGTTTTGCTGGTAGTGTGTTTGATTTGGTTGGATTGACAGCCGCGTCAGATTGGATAAATGGCTTTGGCTCAGCACGCAATCTATTACTGATGGTTGCCTTTATGGCATTAACTATGTATGTAGTAAGAAGCGGTGTGGCAGACGGTATTGAACGTTGGTCTACTCGCTTAATGCCGATGTTGTTTACTCTATTTACGGTTCTAATTATTTACATTTTGACTCAGGACGGTGCGTCTGAGGGCCTCAAAATGTACCTGATACCAGATATCTCACATTTCACACCCAAACTGCTCGTCAGCGCAATGGGTCAGGCATTCTTTTCTCTATCATTGGGAGTGGGTTCCATAATGGTTTATGGGTCATATCTTCAAAAAGATGTGAACATCCCTAAAACCGCAGCGCAAGTAGCGGCGATTGATACTGGCGTTGCCGTTGGTGCTGGTCTTCTTATTCTGCCAGCTATGTTTGTAGCAAAAGAGCACGGTGTGCAGATATTCTCTGAATCGGGTGCGTTATTAAGTTCGGATACGCTTGTATTTACTGTGCTACCCGCATTGTTCGATTCAATGGGTTCTGTTGGTCTATTGGTTAGCTTGGTGTTTTTCTTGCTGATGATTATTGCAGCGCTTACGTCGTCCATCTCTTTACTTGAGGTCCCGGTTGCCTGTGCAATTGAAGAACTAAAGCAGAAACGCTCTACTGCCGTACTTTGGATTGGTGGTTTGATCACGGCATTCTCGGCAGTTATTGTATTTAACTTCGGTGCAATGTTCGGAACGGTTATCGAAATATCGACCGTGTATGGTCAGCCAATATTGGGCCTTTGTTGGGCGTTATTAGTTGGTTGGGTTTGGAAGCGTGATAAAGTATTACAAGAGATCAAACAAGGCTTCCCAGAAGTAGAACAGGGATTGTTTTGGAAAATTTGGCCTTGGTATGTTCGTGTCGTTTGTCCCGTCTTTATGCTTTTGGTCTTCTTCGCATAAATCCGACAATCATCTAAGTTGTTCAAAGGCTCTGCAATTGCAGAGCTTTTTTGATCTAGCTACTCGCATTTTTCTATCAAAGCAGATAATCTGCGCCAACATATGGAGTAACGATTATGTTTGATATTCTTCGGCTACAAGATGATTTTATTGTAATTAACAAATTCCACAATGTTAGCGTTCATAAAGATGACGGTGACACTATGTTGCTACAGGAAGTCGCAAAGGTAACCAAAGACAACCAGTTATACCTCGTTCATCGGTTGGACAAAATGACCTCAGGTATCTTGTTGTTGGCCAGAAATAAGCAGGCGGCTCGAGAGTTGTCGGCTCTATTCGCGCAGCGAAGTATTGAAAAATATTACGTTGCGATAGGCAGTAAGAAACCAAAGAAAAAGCAAGGCTTGATTAGCGGTGATATGGAACGTTCACGTCGTTCAAGTTGGAAGCTCATCAATAACAAAAATAATCCAGCAGTAACCCAATTTTTTTCGTTGGCAGGTGAAGCGGGTGAGCGTATTTTTCTGTGTAAACCTTATACTGGCAAAACGCATCAGATACGGGTTGCCCTTAAATCAGTCGGTTCTTCTATTGTTGGTGATCGGATATATAACCCGTCTTGCATTAGTGATCGAGGTTATCTGCACGCATTTGCAATTCGGTTTAAGTTTCAAAATGAGATGGTTAGCCTAATTGCACCACCTTCTATGGGTGAGAAATGGCAGTCTACGGAAATGCTGACGGCATTGGAACAATGGGACACGCCTTGGGATCTACCATGGCCAACGATTAAATAGATTATGAATAAAGAAAATTTAGATCAGTTTTTTGCGCACATATCAGACGAAATTGTTACGGTACCGAATGAAGTTCGCCGCTTGTTTCATGGGCGGGGAAGGAAATGGCAAGGATTAGAACAACTCACTTGTGATTGGTTGCAGGGCCAACTGATCGTCAGTTTATTTAAAGAAGTCGACCAAGAGTTTTTGGATAGCTTGCGAACAGGTTTATTACTTTTTTCTCAGCAAAGTTTCTGGGAAGAAAAGAAGGGAACGGCAATTTTACTGCAACATCGATACCAAAATGGAGCCCCTGCTGAAGTGATTTTAGGTCATTTAGAGGTTCAACCCGTTGTGGTAGAAAGTGGTCTTAGCTTTAAACTCGATCTTGGTAGAAATCAAAACTCTGGCTTGTTTTTAGATATGCGATATGGTCGCAATTGGGTTCAACAACACGCGAATGAAAAACGCATCCTTAACCTCTTTGCGTACACCTGTGGCTTTTCTGTCGCAGCGATTGAAGGCGGTGCTGAAAAAGTGGTGAATGTTGATATGGCCAAAGCGTCTTTGAGTAAAGGGCGAGATAATCATAGGCTCAATAACCATGATTTGAGCAAGGTGAGTTTCATGGCTCACGATATATTCAAATCTTGGGGTAAGATCCGTAAAAATGGCCCTTATGACCTGATTGTCATTGACCCACCTTCGTTTCAAAAAGGAAGCTTTGCTCTCACCAAAGACTATAAAAAAATATTGAGAAGACTACCGGAATTGCTTGCTGATAACGGTGAAGTATTGGCTTGCGTGAACTCACCGTCTGTAACGCCGGAATTTTTGATAGAGAGCATGAATGAAGAGGCGTCTCAGTTTGAGTTTATAGAGCGCTTAGAAAACCCACCTGAATTTTCTGATGTGGATGAACTATCCAGTTTAAAAGCACTGCTATTCAAATAGAGAACAGAATCATATTGGGTTTATTAAGTTGAGAATTTTTAAAAAATAGAGAGTTAAAATGAATAAAGTACTAGATAGATTCTTGCATTATGTTGCATTTGATACCCAGTCCAATGGTGATAACAGTGCTTGTCCAAGTACCCCAGGACAATTGGTGCTAGCGGAACAGATCAAGCTAGAGATGGAGCAGATAGGTTTAGAGAGTGTCACCTTAGATAGCAACGGTTACTTAATGGCGTCATTGTCCTCTAATGTTAGCCATGATGTGGCCCCTATTGGGTTTATCGCACACATGGATACAGCGCCTGATGAATCAGGTAAAGATGTAAAACCACAACTAATTAAAAATTATCAAGGTGGTGATATAAAACTCGGAACCAGTGGTGAACAGCTTTCGCCGACACAATATCCAGACATGGAAAACCTTATTGGGCATGACTTTGTTACTACTGACGGAACGACGTTATTAGGTGCTGATAACAAAGCTGGCATAGCTGAAATTCTTACAGCGATGGAAGTATTGATAAACCATCCTGAGATCAAACATGGTGATATTAAAATTGGCTTCACCCCAGATGAAGAGATCGGTCGCGGTGCTAATCTCTTCGACGTAGAAAAATTTGGAGCCAAATGGGCTTATACCATTGACGGCGGATACATTGGCGAACTTGAGTATGAAAACTTTAACGCCAGCACTGCGAAGGTAATTTGTCACGGTGTGAGCGTTCACCCAGGGACAGCAAAAGACAAACTGGTTAACTCTATGAACATCGCGGCTCAGTTCCAAATGAGTATGCCGGCGGATGAGACACCGGAATGTACAGATGGATATGAAGGCTTCTATCATTTAGGTTCGATCAAATCTAGCATCGCATGTACCGAGTTAAAATACATCGTAAGAGATTTTGATCGAGCTGGTTTAGAGTCACGTAAAGCGTACATAAAATCTAAAGTAGAACAGATGAATGACGCCTTGCCGAAAGGTCGCATATCCCTAGAGCTAGTGGATAGTTACTTCAATATGAAGGAGATGGTAGAGCCTCATCCTCATATTATTAATATTGCCAAGCAGTCGATGATAGAGTGCGATGTTGTCCCTCATATATGCCCGATCAGAGGTGGTACCGATGGTGCTCGTCTCTCTTTTATGGGCCTGCCTTGTCCAAATGTCTTCACTGGTGGTTATAACTTCCACGGAATTCATGAATTTGTTACCGTGCAAGGCATGAACAAAGCAGTTGAAGTGATTGTTAAAATTGCAGAAAATACTGCAAAAAAATAGCGCTAAACACCTTGTAGATGTTCACGAGAGTGGAGATCTACAAGGTGGAAACAAAGGGTTGATCTAAAGTTCAGGACTCAAGACCTTCGTGTCTTTTCAGTGTGGTATATCCAGCCCAAATTCGGTTTATGGTGGTAATCCAACAGAGTGTGCCAAATACATACGCTATTTGAGCAAAGTAATCTGGGAATAGACAAAAAATCACAAAGCATGCAATGGTTTCAGTACCTTCTGTTAATCCGGCCATGTAATAAAGAGATTTATTTTTGTAAACTGGATTTTCTATATCCCTTTTTCCTGCCATTACTGCGAATGCGAGAAAACTCGACCCTGTCCCAATAAATGAAAAGATAAGAAATGCACCTGCGATTGCGTTTTGTTCTACATTAGCTAATACAAATCCAAAAGGGACAAGCGAGTAAAATAGGAAATCCAAGCTGATATCTAAGAAACCACCGGAATCACTAATGCCTTGTATTCGAGCAAGTGCACCATCTAACCCATCACAGAGCCGATTCAAAATCACGAAAACTAACGCAAGATCGTATTGCTGAAATATAAGACTAGGCAAGGTCAAACAACCTAACATAAATCCAAATAGAGTGGTTTGGTCTGCAGTAACGTTAAGCTTGTGTAGCCCTTTTGCGGTTAGCTCCAACGGCATTTTTAGAACCTTGATACTAAATCTATCTAACATGCTTATTGACTCCAGGGCCAGCGTAAACACTGACTATTTGATGGTACATCCGATTCGTCATGGGTAACGAGTAGGGCAGGTACCTTCGCACGGGCAAGCTGTTCAAACACCCAATCTCGAAACTGTTCTCTAAGTTCTTTATCCAATTTACTAAATGGTTCATCTAGTAAAACAAGCTTCGGTTTTGCAAGGAGCATGCGAACGAGACTTATCCTTGCTCTCTGCCCGCCAGATATCTGTTGTGGCATTGAGTTTGCTAGTGAAAACAATCCAACATTTTCGAGCGCGGCATAAGCTTGTTGGCGTCTATTTTCTGACTTAACTGAGTTTGGCAAAGCAAAAGCAAGGTTTTCCCAAACGGAAAGATGAGGGAATAGTAGGTCGTCTTGAAAGAGAATACCGACCTCTCTTTGGTGAGCAGGGAGGTCGCTGATACAAATGTTATTTAGCGTGAAGTTGCCATCGAAAGAAAACTCGTCGGTTAGGTGGCCAGCTATCATATTCAGTAGCGTCGACTTACCACATCCACTAGGACCCATAAGTGTTAATACTTCACCGGGTTTTACTTCTATGTTTAAGGGGGTAAATAGAGCCACCTTATTTCTGTTAGAGATGGTGAGGTTTTTTAGACAAAGGCTCATTAAATATACGTTTCCTAATTGGTGTTAGCCCTTTTCTTTGAAGGCGATTGAGGACGAATGCAAAAGTGAAAAATAGTAGTGGCAATATGGCTTGCCACAGCGCATAGATCGCCATGACTCGTCTATCTGACCCGCTTGACAAAGCAACAGCTTCCGTTGTTATCGTGATTACTCGTCCAGAACCGAGCATCAATGTCGGTAAATATTGGGCTAAACTGACACCAGCACCAACAGCCCACGCAAAACTTATTGCAGGAAATAATATGGGCATTTTAACCTTAAACCAAACCTGCCAAGGCGTCTTCCCGAGGCTCAATGCCGTTTGGCTATAGCCGTCATTATAGCTGCGCCACGGGCCATCCAATGCGAGATAAACATATGGAAAAGCGAAAAATATATGCGACCAGACCACCCACAACAGTGGCATACTCACGTTGATGTACAAGGTAGATACTTGGAGCCCAAATAGTAGCGATAGCTGAGGTACTAGCATAGGCGTTGCAATAATCAGATTGGGAATGCGTAATCGATATCTCTTTTTATATTCGTGCGCGATTAATGCAAATACCAACGCCAAAGAGGCCGATACCAACGCAATAAAAAGACTGGTATTTATTGTTGCAATCACAGTATCCCATTCTTGTTGCCAAAAACGGTGACTAAATTGAGACGGAAGTAGATCGGGAAAACGCCACCGTTGGGCAACAGACCATAGAAGCGTGATCGGTAGTATCAGAATGTTAATCAACGCCACTACTAAAAATAATGTCATACCACGCAATTGAAAACCAACCCGACCAGAAATTTGCCATGTTCGTTGTTTACGCACGATTAGATGCTCTAACCACTTAGTGAGTAGAATTAAGACGGTGCAAACAATAAACAAAATGACCGCACCTGCAGCGGCTCTAGGGAAAAGTGTCAAGTCGGGCTCTGAGAACCACTGCCAAACTAATACCGCGAACGTAGGGGGATTCGTTGGACCCAAAATTAAACTCATATCTACCACTGAGGCACTGTAGGCGATAATAGCCAGAAGAGAAAAACGAATTTTAGTTAACCATTGGGGTAATACACACTTCCACCAAAACTGGGCTTGAGAGTAGCCTAAACTGGTTGCAACCTTATAGGATTCTTCCAGCTTTAATTGCTGAGTAATTGGGATACTCATTAACAGTAAGAAAGGCAGTTCTTTTAATGCTAAAGCGAGAGTTAATCCTATACCATTCTGGTCATTAACGAGGTAAGAAAAATCGCTATCGCCCAGTATAGGTGACAGAATTCGAGCGGCTATCCCAGTTGGTGAGAATAAGAACGCAAAACCGATAGCAAAAGCAATATGAGGAACCGCAAGTAGAGGAGCCAAGCTACTCGTTACCCACTTCCAAGCGCGCGTATTCCAAGTTGTTTGCAATACGGCAAAGGTTATAAAGCAGGCTAGATAACTACTAGTTAAAGAGGTGAATACCGTGAGGTATAGGGACCGTGTTACGCCACTCCATGCGAATACGTCTGCAAACCCGTTCAATGAGACTTCAGAGAACCCGAGCGAAGGAATATAGCTAAGGGCAGACAGAACAACCCCCAACACTCCAGGTATGATGGGAGCAATACAGATAAGAATCACAAAGCTATAGAATAGGCGTAACATAATCAGTTACTGGTTTCCGTAACGCTTTAACCACTCTGTTTCAAGTGCCGCTTGCCAGCTAGGATGTGGTTCATCAATTGATTTAAAGAGCTTAGTATTTTTTGCAGAGCCTGTTAAATATTGATTGGACAGCACAGAAGGATCCCCCCAGATTTCCAAATCGCCTTTACGTGACTGAGCCTCTGGACTGAGCAAAAAGTTAATTGCAATCAGAGCTCCTTCCTTCGCGGTAGCATTCCACGGAATAGCTAGAAAGTGGATATTAGATAACGCACCAGCATCCAGTGCGTACGTTTTGGTCGTTTCGGCAAGTGTACCATTCGCTTGTGCAGAAAAAACGGCATTTGGGTTAAACGTTATCGCGAGATCTAATTGTCGATCATCGAGTAGCTGCATGGTTTCAGATGAGCCAGCAGGAAACTGTTTACCTTCCCGCCAAGCTGTTTTATGAAACTCATCAAGGTATTGCCATAGAGGTTGGGTAACGGTAGCAAAGTCGGTTTCGCTTACTGGTTGATAAAGTGATTTGTCCTTATTTGTCAGCTCGATAAGAAGTGCCTTCAGGAAGCTGGTTCCATGAAATGAAGGTGGTTTGGGATAGCTAACTCGATTAGGAAAAGCTTTGCTATAGCTAAGCAGTTCGGCAAACGAAGCGGGTGGATTGTTCAAGGTGGTACTGTCGTGAATAAAGACGAGCTGTCCGACACCCCAAGGTGCTTCTAGGCCATTGGTTGGTTCGGAGAAGTCAAAATCAATAGGTAAGGATTTATCAACGAACTCCCAACTCGGTAGTGTTTGAGTAAAGGGTCCATATAAAAGATCATTGTTCTTCATGGACTTAAAGTTTTCACCATTTATCCAAACCATATCAACACTGCCACCGCTATTCTTACCTGCGGTTTTTTCGGCTAACAAAAGAGAGGTCGTCTTTGATATATCGGTTACTTTTACGTGATTGAAATTAATACCGTAACGGCTTTTGAGTTCTTTGCCTGTCCATTTAAGATAAGCATTTATTTCTTGACTGCCACCCCAAGCATGAAAGTAGACATCTTGCCCTCTGGCTTTTGTTTCGATGTCTTGCCATGATGATGAAGCAGAATAAGCAGTTGAGCTTATTAAGGCAGTGGTAATAAAGAGAGCAGTAGTCTTCATTGGATTCCTTTCTTTGCGCGTCGGTCTAAACGTCTATTTTACTTAGTTTATTAAAATAGGCGCGTTACATTAACAATATAGCTGAGTAGACCGGAGGTTTATTACTTTTCATTCATTATGAAGTAAAAAGAATGATTTCGCTAAAGAAATAAGTGGTTAAACATGGGGTTAACTGATGGTGTTGCAAGAGGTTAAGGCAAAGCTACCCTCTCAAATTCCCTTTACATTGGGGGAGTTAGAGAGGGGTAGAAGCAAAGAGTTTGTATTACCCTTTTGTTTCTTCAGATAAGGCTGTACACGTATCGATTGAAACTATCTGCTCGATAAGAAGTTGCCCTCGTTCGCTGCGGATTTTGATATTATAAATTACGCCATGTACTAAGTTCGCTTTTACTTCACTATTTGAGCAGTAGTAGCTAACGCTCTTTTCTATAAGCTGCTGTGGTGGTATAGAGCCTTCACTGTTATAAATCATCATTAACTCAACGACGCTGCCTTTGGCTTTCGCTTGCATAACCGTGAGTGGCCCATGTTCAATTGGTAGATTGTTAGAAAGAATAGAGGCTCTATGGGCGGCAATGGCTTCCACTTGACGTTCTTTATCCGCAGTCGCACTACAGGCTGCAAGCGTCATGATAAATAAACCACTTATAACTAATTTAGAGAAATTATCTTTCATAATTAAAGTACTTTTTTGAATGGTTTGACGATGACTTTTTCATAGACACCTGCGTCGATATATGGGTCTGTATCAGCCCATTGTTGAGCGTCTTGCAATGACGGGAAGTCAGCGATAACGGTTGAACCAGTAAAACCCGCTTCTCCCGGGTTCTCAGAGTCAATGGCTGGCATTGGTCCTGCAGTTAACAAACGCCCTTCATCTCTAAGAGCTTGTAAGCGAGCCAAATGCATCTCCCTTGCTGACATACGTTTTTCTAACGAATTTTCAACATCTTGAGAAAAAATAACATACCACATATAAAACGTCTCCTTGTTGACATGAGTAAGGACCACTGTACTAAATCAATCGGGTCAGTGTGAAACTTAACGGAAAGAATGTGAATTAATATCTACTATTTGTCTATTTTCTTTACTGGTCTTGGACGGCCGTTGCTGTCGATAGCAACATAATTAAAGGTTGCTTCACAAACCTGATATCGATCACCGATACCATCGACATTGACAGGTTTTACCCAAACCTGCAGATTAATTGACATTGATGTACGGCCTATCTTAGTACACTCACCGTGGCAACAGACCACATCGCCAACCGCGACGGGGGCTTTAAATGTGATACTAGAAACAGAGACAGTAACGACACGACCAAACGAAATTTCTTTTGCTAATATGGCGCCGGCCAGATCAAGTTGGGACATAATCCAACCACCAAATATATCACCATTGGCGTTGGTATCTGCTGGCATCGCAAGGGTTCGAAGCAGCATCTGCCCTCGAGGGTTTTCATCAGTTTTGTTACTCATTTAGGACTTCCAATATAACGCCCTCGCATTTGAGATACGAGGGGATAATGATTTATTTCGACTCTTCTTTCGGAAGGTGCTTATAGATATAGATACCCGTTAAAAGGGTAAAGCCAAATGTGGCGGCAAGCAAACCAAATACTTTAAAATTCACCCAAACATCAAGGGGTAAACTGAAAGCCACATAGATATTTAACAGTGCACAAAGTGCGAAAAATACCATCCAAGCCCAGTTGATTTTTGCCCAAACGGCATCAGGTAATGATATCTCTTTGCCGAGCATTCCTTTGATTACTGGTTTTCCCATTAGGTGTGTTACGAACAATCCTAAAGAAAATAAAGAGTAAACAATGGTTACCTTCCACTTGATGAAGTTGTCGTCGTGGAAAAAGAGTGTCATACCGCCAAACACAGCCACTATTGCAAACGTAATTAATTGCATTTTTTCTACTTTTTTATAAAGAAAGTAGGTCAATACGATTTGAATCGCCGTAGCCACTATCAATGCACCTGTAGCGACATAGATGTCGTACATTTTATAGAGTGCGAAAAATATAATTAATGGAATAAAATCAATAAGTTGTTTCATTTAATACTAATATGTCACATAAAGATGACTCATAGTCTACCCAATTTATTGCCAATGCAAAATAGCAGCGTAAGATCTGGATACAAAAATGACCGCTAATGCGGCCATTTTACAGAACTAAATCAATATAACGAGCCTAACGCTTGGTAGGCATTACCGTTCATCGATCGCTTCTCATCTGAATATTTAGATGAAGGCTAACTTATTGTATTGTCGCTGCTTTCATCGGCGTAATAAACGCGGCCAGTTCAGCGAGCATTTTATCTGGGTTGTCTGCATTGGTTTCAATGATTTTCACAACAGCAGATCCAGAAATAGCACCAGCGGCACCGGCGGCAACCGCCTCTTTAACTTGCTCTGGTTGAGAGATACCAAAACCAAGTAGAGCAGGGGGGGCATCATATTGATTAAGACGTTCCATCAGATGAGAAACGGGCATGTTAGCTTTTGTTTCAGCACCTGTTACACCAGAACGAGACAGTAGATAGGTATATCCACCGCCAAGCTCTGCCACAGCTTGAAGTGTCTCGTCGCTTGCTGTCGGTGGCGCGATGAAGATAGGCTTCACGCCGTATTTTCTTGCCGCCTCGGTAAACTCGGCACTTTCATTAGTTGGCACGTCTGCAATGAGTACAGAGTCGATGCCCGCTTCCGAGCAATGCTTGTAAAAACTGTCTATACCTCGAGCGAAAACCAGGTTAGCGTACATCAGTAACCCGATAGGTAATTCAGGGTGTTTGGCGCGTATCTTGCCAATTAACTCAAAACAGATACTGGGTGTCACTCCAGATTCTAATGCGCGCATATTCGCACCCTGAATGGTTGGGCCATCCGCTAAAGGATCCGAAAAGGGAATGCCTAGTTCTAACGCATCAGCGCCTGCATCTACGAGGGTCTCCATTACCTGCAGAGACAGTTCAGGGTTTGGGTCGCCTACGGTGACGAATGGGACAAAAGCCCCCTCATTTTTATCGGCTAAACGCTGGAAAAGTAATTGATAGCGATCCATTACAGGGCTCCTTTTGATTCTAATATATCGTGAACAGTGAAGATGTCTTTGTCACCTCGACCGGACAAATTGACCACCAATAACTGTTCTTTATCTGGGTTGTTCCTCACCATTTTTAATGCGTGAGCAAGGGCGTGTGCCGATTCAAGCGCGGGGATAATACCTTCGCTTCTTGCCAGTTCTTGGAATGCTTCCAAAGCTTCGTCATCCGTAACGGAATCATATTCAGCGCGACCGGTCGCGTGGAGATGCGCGTGCTGTGGTCCTACTGATGGGAAGTCCAAGCCTGCTGAAACGGAGTAAGATTCTTCGATTTGGCCGTTTTCATCTTGCATTAATGGCGATTTCATACCGAAGTAGATACCGGTTTTTCCATGCCTCAGAGGGGCACCGTGTTGGTTTGTATCGATGCCTTTGCCTGCGGGTTCTACACCAATCAACCTTACATTCGGTTCTTCGATGAAATCTGCAAACATACCGATAGCGTTTGAGCCACCGCCAACGCATGCGATCAGAGCATCAGGTAATCGACCTTCACGGGCTAAAATTTGGTTCTTGGTCTCTTCACCGATAATGTGTTGGAATTCGCGCACAATAGTTGGAAATGGATGAGGTCCAGCAGCAGTACCTAATAGGTAGTGTGCATCTTCATAGGTTGCAGACCAGTCACGCAGCGCCTCATTACACGCGTCTTTTAATGTAGATGAACCTGAATGGACAGGAATGACGGTTGCCCCCATGAGTTTCATTCTGAACACATTAGGACTTTGACGTTCAATATCCTTTGCACCCATATAAACGCGACACTTTAGGTTAAGCAGGGCACAAGCCAGAGCTGTCGCGACGCCGTGTTGTCCCGCGCCCGTTTCTGCGATTATCTCTTTTTTACCCATACGCTTGGCAAGCAGTGCCTGACCAAGAACTTGGTTGGTTTTATGCGCGCCACCGTGCAATAAATCTTCACGTTTTAGGTAAAGTTTAGACTTAGTTCCTTTCGTCAAGTTACGTGTCAGAGTAAGTGCCGTCGGTCGGCCAGCATACTCCTGAAGTAACGTCATAAACTCCGCCTGAAACTCGGGATCATTCTGTGATTTGATAAATTCGTCTTCTAGCTGATCCAGAGCGGGTACCAAGATTTGTGGTACGTATTGCCCACCATACTCACCAAAATAGGCGTCTAATTTAGCCATGATAATTCCTCACAATCTTAATAATTTTTAATTTCTGTAAATGCTTGCTTAACGAGTTCTGGATCTTTTTTCCCGGGTGCGGATTCAACGCCAGAATTAAGGTCTAAACCAAGGCAACCTAACGCGGCCGCTTGTTTAACATTTTGCGGTGAAAGTCCACCTGCTAACATGATGTCATTGGTTGTGCTAATCAACGACCAGTCAAAGCTTTGTCCTGTACCGCCAGACTGAGTACCCACCTTGCTATCGAGTAGGTGACGTGACACGTCTGATGTTATTAGTTCTGGTATAGAGTCAGTGACACCATACGCTTTCCATATAGCACAGTCATCGGATAATTTTTCTCTAATAGTTGATATGTAGGCTTGGTTTTCGTCGCCATGTAGCTGCACGGCTGCTAACTTGAGTGTATTTGCAATATCGACAACCAAGTCTTGCGATTGGTTTTGAAAGACACCGACGTAATTGAGCGGCGCACCACTCATGACTAACCGTGCGGCCTCCAAGTCAACCTTGCGCTTCGATTTTTCGGCAAAGATAAGCCCGCCATATACTGCTCCAGCTTGATAAACGACGGCAGCATCATTGGCATGGGTTAATCCGCACACTTTATTATCTCCAAGCAACACACTGCGTACGGTAAGCTCAAGGTTATCTTCAGCCATCAGTGAACTGCCGATTAAAAATCCAGTAGCGTATTGTGTCAGCGCTCTAACTTGCTGGTTGGTATAGATACCAGACTCGGAAATAATCGTTGTTCCTTTTGGCAATAACGGCGCGAGTTCGCGAGTTCGATTTAGGTCGGTAGAGAGATCCCTTAGGTTTCGGTTATTGATACCAACTACTTTTGCTTTTAAGGCAATAGCGCGGTTTACCTCTTCCTCATTACTGGTCTCCGTTAATATTCCAAGGCCAAGAGAATGGGCGACTTCAGCTAGCTCTACATACTCTTCGTCATTAAGAACAGAAAGCATCAGCAATATGGCATCAGCATTGTAATGACGGGCGAGGTAGACCTGGTAGGTGTCTATCATAAAATCTTTACACAAGATGGGTTGTGGTGCCTGTGAACGGACCTGAGGTAGAAAATCAAAGCTTCCTTGAAAATACTTCTCATCGGTCAATACTGAAATCGCACTGGCATGCTTAGCATAGACCGAGGCAATATAGTCGAGGTCAAAGTCGTCTCTAATGAGCCCTTTTGACGGCGAAGCTTTCTTACATTCAAGAATAAATGCCGTCTTGTCCTTTGACAGCGCAGCATAAAAATCACGATCAGAAGGGATAAGCTGATCCTTGAATGTCGATAATGGTTGAGATGCTTTTCTTTCTTTAACCCACACTCGTTTATCTCGAACTATGTTGGCGAGTACTTCTGCCATTTCACGATTCTGTTTAGTGATATGTTCAGACATATTTAGCCTCTTTCTGCTAATTGTTTAACAAGTTCGTAAGCCTTTCCTGAGTTCATTGCTTCGATTGCTTTTTGTGTATTTACTTTTAAATCCTCTTGACCAAAAAGTCGGAGCAACAATGCGACATTTACCGCAACCGCAGAAACCTGTGCTTCAGTGCCTTTGCCCGTTAGTATGTCGGTAATAATGGCTCGATTCTCTTCGGGTTCGCCACCTTTGATGGCTTCGAGTGGGTGTGTATTTACACCGAAATCTGATGGTGACAACGTGTATTCAGTTATTTTTCCATCGATGATCTCTGCGACCATGGTTTCGCCATGAATGGCCACTTCGTCTAAGCCACTACCGTGCACAACTGCAGCGCGTTTTAACCCCATCTTAGCGATAGTTTCTGCGATTGGACGAACCAGCGCTGCATCGTAAACACCCATTAACTCAATGGGTGGACGGGCAGGGTTAATGAGGGGGCCAAGGATATTAAATATAGTGCGTGTTTTCATCGCTTGCCTAACTGGCATCGCATGGCGGACGCCACCGTGATACTGAGGAGCAAACAAGAAGGCAACGCCTAAATCATCCACTGCTTTAGCGGTATCTACTGCGCTCATCGCTAGGTTTATGCCAAACGAGTCAAGTAAATCTGACGAACCTGATTTACTTGAGACACCGCGGTTGCCGTGTTTTGCAACCTTTACCCCACAAGCCGCGGCGACAAACGCTGCTGTTGTTGAGATATTAATGGTATTTGAACCATCACCACCGGTACCAACGATATCAGCAAAGTCGTATTCTGGACGAGGGAATGGGCTGGCATTAGCCAATAATGCAGACGCTGCCCCAGCGATTTCGTCTGGTGTTTCCCCTTTGATTTTTAAAGCCGTCAGTACTGCGGCGAGCAACATTGGATCCATTTCACCTTTGATGATTGAATCGAACAGACTGTGGCTTTCGTTTTGAGTCAAGGAAACTTGATCGTATAGTTTGTTAATTATCGCTTGCATGGTTATTCCTTCAAAATTCGTCAATATTATTGCCGTTTCGATGCTCTATTAATCTAACGCCCATTGGATAGTGTTGTTTAACAAGGTGGCGCCGTAAGTCGTCATAATTGATTCAGGATGAAATTGATACCCACATACTCTGTCTTGTTCGTGAATCACCGACATGACCAAACCATTTACCTGTGCGGTAATCGTTAGATCTTCTGGTACGGATGTCGCAACCAAAGAGTGGTATCGAGCGACGGCAAGTGGTGATGGTATCCCCTGATAAACCTTGTGATTTTGGTGTTCCATCATTGATACTTTTCCATGGACAATCTCGCCAGCACCTTCAACGGTGCCTCCGTATGCTTCAACGATTGCTTGATGCCCTAGGCAAATTCCAATGATTGGCACCTTGCCTTTCATTAACTGAAGTAACTCGGGCATACTCCCTGCATCTGAAGGCGCACCGGGGCCGGGAGACAGAATAATCACGGGGTTGTCTAATTGAGCAACCGCAATCTCTATGGTTGTTGCCGCGATATTGTTGCGATATATCGTTACATGATGTCCAAGAGAACGAAACTGATCCACTAGGTTGTAAGTGAAAGAGTCAAAGTTATCGATGAAAACTAAATTTGCCATATCACTTACTCCGTATGTGCGTGTTGGATAGCGGAAATGACCGCTTGTGCTTTACCGCGAGTTTCATCGGCTTCAGCTTGAGGGTCTGAATCGTAGACCACGCCAGCACCCGCTTGTACTTGCGCAATACCATCTTCTACGTAAGCGGCTCGAATAACAATACAGGTGTCTAGGTCGCCTTGTCCGGTGAAATAACCGACGGCGCCTCCGTAGCTGCCACGTCTCACTTGTTCAACGTCCCGGATAAGCTGCATTGCGCGAATTTTAGGTGCGCCAGTTAACGTGCCCATGTTCATGCAGGCCTGATAAGCATGTAACGCGTCTAAGTCATCGCGAAGTTGACCAACAACGCGAGAAACCAAGTGCATGACATGGCTGTATCTATCCACTTTTAAAAGGTCTGCCACGTGGCGTGAGCCTGCAGTACTAATACGAGCCACATCATTCCTCGCTAAATCTACCAACATCATATGTTCCGCGTTCTCTTTCATATCACTACGCAGGTCGAGTTCAACACGGCCATCTAGATCTAAGTTAATGGAACCATCCGGATTTTTACCGCGACGTCGAGTCCCGGCGATGGGATATATTTCTACTTGATTGGTTTCGGAGGAATATTTTAATGCACTTTCTGGTGATGCGCCGAAAAGGGTAAATAGTTCGTCGTGCATGTAGAACATGTAAGGGCTAGGGTTGCTTTTCTTGAGCCCTTTGTAGGACCCCAAAGGTGAGGGGCAGGGCAATGTGAATCTTCTCGAAGGGACGACCTGAAAAACATCACCTTTAACAACATATTGTTTTAGATCGCGAACCGTTTGACAAAAGTCTTCGTCTAATACACTCGGGACCGCTTCGCACGCCTTTAATTTAACGGTATCTCGCAGAGGTGCGGGGTCTTCACTGTGGTCACAGATTTCAGTTAGTCGTTGTTGTATTTGGTTCATGGATACTTCTGTACCATCAAATACAGATCCTTGAACCAAACAAGTCTGCGATTGGTGGTCAATAACCATCAATGTTTCGGCTAAGTAAAAGACATAATCTGGACAACTGTTCGTTTGTTCAGCGCGGCCTAGAGGTTCGAAGTTCGCGACCAAATCGTAGGAGAAAAGCCCGCCAATAAACAATGCGAAGTTGTCCTTGTTCTCTGTATCAAAGCTGTGTTGAATAATACGCAGCGCATCGAATGAAGAGGCTTCTTTTAAACGGCTGTCTTCATCTATATCTGTGTCAGCCTGAGGAAAATTTAGTTGTAGGTTGTCACTCTCTTTGCTGATGGCAACATTTGCGGTGATATGTGAAGCAATTCGCGCTAAGGCGTTAATGCCATTTTGAGATAGTGGTTGCATCTCAACATGATGCCCATTGCAAACCACGCGCACAGCCGCATCTATCAACAACATGCTCTTTAGATCTTCTTTTGAATCGATATCCGCTGATTCTAAAAGGAGACTATTTGTTTTGTCCGCACACAGCACTTGAAAAAGGCGAGTTGGGTCTTCGGAATAAGGAACAGATAGAGAGATAACATCTAATTTGCCCTTTTGTGTAATTTGAATCGCCTTATTCATAAGACATCCTCTGATAATGCTAGATTTGGAGCGGCTGCACCCAGTTTCTCATAAACACTTACGCTACCCAATAATTAATGAAATCAAACTGTTGCTATTTTGTTCAGTTAACAAGTTATCTCTGAAAAATAGATTGTCATCAACGTTAGGTTCAAAAATGAGTAAGTGGAAGCAATAAAAAAACCCGTCATATAGACGGGTTTTAAACTAAATTCTGTATATCAAACAGTATCGTTACCCCGTCAAGTCCCTAAACCGATACGCCACCAACGAAGCTCAGACACAATGTCTGCTCTTTTATCGCTAGGCTTTTGGTTAGATTCTTGTAACATAGTGTATTATTCCTGTTTGAAAGTTGTACTAGTAAACTAGTACTAGGGGCTAAAGTCAAGTAATAAATGAAAATTGATCTACATTGCCATACAACCGCCTCTGATGGGCGATTAACTCCGACAGAAATCGTCGATAGAGCAATTGAATTTGACGTGCGCGTTTTAGCGATTACTGACCATGATACGGTAGATGGTTTAGCGCCTGCCTTTGAATATGTTGATAAGAGCAAACTGAATATTAAACTGATTCGTGGCATTGAGATTTCAACGGTCTGGCAAAATAAAGATATCCACGTAGTCGGATTAAATATAGATGAATACAACCTTGAACTACTGGCTCTTATTCAGGAGCAAAAGCAGAGAAGAGTGGAACGCTCTGAACTGATGGCACAAAGGCTTGCGAAGGTCACTAAAGAAACAGTGTTAGCTGAGGTAAAAGACATCGCTTCAGGTGCCCCCATTACACGATCTCACTTTGCCAAGTGGCTTGTGGATAATGGTTACGCAAAAACCATGCAACAGGTTTTTAAAAAATACTTAACGCGAGACAAGCCCGGTTATGTGCCGCCGAACTGGTGTTCTATAGCAGAGGCGGTTGCCGCTATTCATGCCGCTGGTGGTGATGCTGTTTTGGCGCATCCCGGACGATATCAGTTAACCGCAAAGTGGACCAAACGATTGATATCAGCCTTTGTGGAAGCAGGTGGAAACGGAATGGAAGTTGCGTTGCCTCAACAAGGTCAACAAGAAAGGCGAAACCTTGCCGATTATGCTATACAATACAACCTATTAGCGTCTCAAGGGTCCGATTTTCATTATCCATCCCCTTGGACGGAGCTGGGACGTAATCTTTGGTTACCTTCTGGTGTAGATCCAATATGGAAAGATTGGGGTATTAACCCAGCCTAAGATACCGAAACGTCGGTAGTGAGGAATTATTATGAGTCAATTTTTTTATGTACACCCAGACAATCCGCAAGCTCGGTTGATTAGCCAAGCGGTTGCGATTATTCGAACTGGTGGTGTTGTTGTTTACCCTACCGATTCTGGTTATGCACTTGGGTGTCAGCTAGAAAACAAACAAGCACTAGACACTATTTGCCGTATTCGTAAACTGGATGACAAACACAATTTTACGCTTCTCTGCCGAGATCTTTCTGAATTGTCGTTATATGCGCGCGTTGATAACACCGCATTCCGTTTGCTAAAAAATAATACACCTGGTGCCTATACTTTTATTTTTAAAGGGACCAAAGAAGTGCCACGAAGACTGATGAATGCGAAACGCAAAACCATTGGTATAAGGGTTCCGGACAACCGCATTGCTCTTGATTTATTAGAAGCCTTAGGTGAACCATTAATGTCGACTACCCTGATTTTGCCAGGAAGTGACGTCGCTGAATCAGATCCAGAAGATATCAGAGACAAACTGGAGCATACGGTTGATCTGATAATGAATGGTGGTTATCTAGGAGAGCAGCCAACAACGGTCATTGATTTTAGTGATGATGAACCTGTGGTGCTGAGATTAGGGGCAGGTGACCCGTCTCCATTCGAATAGAATCAAATAAAGGAGCTTCGGCTCCTTTTTCTTTATCGAAATCGGTCAAATCGCTATCTAATTCTTATGAAAATAATGTATAATCGCCGACCGCATTTTTATTGCATTTTTGTTTGTTCGATGCAAGTCGTGCAAGAGACATATTTTTTAAATTACTGACGTCTGTGAAGACGACAACAACAGGTATATTGATGAGCGAAAAACTACAGAAAATTTTAGCCAGAGCCGGTCACGGCTCAAGACGTGAGCTAGAAACATTAATCAAATCAGGCCGTGTAAGTGTTAACGGTAAAGTTGCGAAGCTCGGTGAGCGCCTAGAAGACGATAATTCAGTGATCCGCATGGACGGACATGTTATCTCCATTAAAGAAGATGACGATGAAGTATGTCGTGTATTAGCGTATTACAAACCTGAAGGCGAATTATGCACTCGTTCTGATCCTGAAGGTCGTAGAACTGTATTTGATCGCTTACCTAAAATTCGTGGTGCACGCTGGATCTCTGTAGGGCGTTTGGATGCTAATACATCTGGTTTACTGTTATTTACTACAGACGGTGAGTTAGCCAACCGTTTGATGCACCCTAGCCGTCAGGTTGAGCGTGAATATCTAGTCCGCGTATTTGGTGAAATAGACGAGAAAAAGGTTCGTAATGTTGTTCAAGGTGTGAAACTTGAAGATGGTATGGCACGATTCGAAGATGTTGTTTATGCTGGTGGTGAAGGTATGAACCATACTTTCTACGTGGTGATTAACGAGGGACGTAACCGTGAAGTCCGTCGCTTATGGGAGTCACAACATACAACAGTAAGCCGTTTAAAGCGTGTTCGTTATGGCGATATTTACCTAGAGAAAACACTACCACGTGGTGGTTGGATGGAACTTGAGCTGAAAGAAGTTAACTACTTGCGTGAGTTAGTTGAATTGAAACCAGAAAAGAATACAGTGATCGATCTAGATAAAAACAATACATCTCGTAAACGCGAACGTTCACGTCATCAGAAAATTCGCCGCGCAGTTAGGCGTCATGAAGAAAGAGTGACGGCCCCTAAAGGTCGTGGAAATAGAAACCGTAAAGTAAGAAAATAGCGTAAACGATAGATAATAAATGAATAATAAAAAACGGGTTATACATGGTATAACCCGTTTTTGCATTCAATTAAGTTTAATCTCTTTTCCAAAAAACATGACAGAACTTATGCTCTGGAGTACGACTAACGAGCATTCTGGCAAATACATCATCAAGTACATCGGATTCTTCATCCACTAAGCCAATGCGAACCTCAGCATAGATTTCTTTGTCTACTTCAAAGCCAACTTCTGCTGTCCAATCATCACCGGTCTCCACCAATTCTGCGGCGCCACGGTCTTCGAACTGTGCGGTGAATAGAATGACATCTGCAGGTTCTAGGTTATCAGGTGCCATTTCTAAGAAGATATCGTATGCGACGTCGATAACATCATCATATGAAATGAGTTCTTCTTGGGCGCTTTGATTACTTTCGTTGTTATCTACCATATGCGTGTTCCTAATCTGCTCTACTCGTGTATTTGCTTTCGGCGGTGTTGATTTTTACTTTGTCGCCAGACCCAATGTATTCAGGTACCTGAATAGTTAGTCCTGTCGCGAAGCGAGCAGGCTTAGAACGTGCTGAAGCAGAAGCGCCCTTGATAGATGGGTCGGTCTCTTCGATGACCATTTCAACGGAAGCGGGTAACTCAATAGCAACAGATTTGTCATTGATCAATACAACCTGTATCCCTTGTGTCTCTTCGTTGATAAATAGTAATTCTTCTTTGATGTCATCGCCGTTGAAGTTGTACTGAGTGTAATCTTCGTTATCCATAAAGACATATTCATCACCGTCAATGTAAGAGAACATGACATTGCGTTTTGTCATATCAACGGTTTCTAAAAGCTCGTCACTCTTAAACCCTTCTTCTACCTTGCCGCCTGTCATTAAATCTTTGAAGCGAAATTTATAGATTTTCGCACCGCCACGACCACCCGGTGTGGTGATGTCGAAATCTTTAACAAGTAAGATTTTACCGTTTAGGCTTACAGCAAAGCCTTTTTTTATATCACTAGCCTTTGTCATCGTTCTGACCTTTAAATGTATAAGTTGACCAATAAATTGGGGCACAAGGAATAGAATACAACCTCTGGTTTTAAATCCAATATTTACAAGGCATAATTGAGCTCAAAATAAGATTTAGATTCGGTTTTTACCATTTTAGGTTTATTTTTAATCATTAACGACCAATAGCGAGCAACTTTGTGCCATTACCAGTGATAGATCCGAGCGCCCCTTGGCAAGAAGAATATCGTAGAGTCATTCAAGAATTGATTCCAGCGCTTGAAAGCGGGTTAGGTAGTAACCTCCATAGTATCTATCTTTATGGCAGCGTGGCGAGAAAGTGTGCCGTGCCGGGTAAATCTAATCTAGATTTAGTGGTGGTGACAAGACGTCAACCGGATGCAAGGTTTCAGACGTTATTGAGCACGATAAAATGGCGATATAAAAAAGCATTCCCGTTGATCACTGACTTATCTTTTCAGTTCCCTTTGGTCAAAGATATTTTAGCGATAGAAAGTGTGATTACTTGGGGTTTCATGCTGAAACACTGTTGTGTTTGTGTTTCCGGCGATGATTTATCAACTCGTTACGGCGAATTCGAGCCGAGTTGGGAGATCGCTAAGTTTTGGAATATGGATGTCGATGAGTGGATAGCAACTTATCGACAGAGAATCGTGCAAGCATCAAACAGAGAAGAGCAAACTAAATTCCAAGTAATCATTGCTAAAAAATTACTCAGAGCAAGTTACTCCGTGATCATGAATAAAGACAAAGGATGGTATGACGATCCTACCGAATGCGGTGAGAAGTTTCTGAATTACTATCCGGACAAACATATAGATATTGAGCGGCTCAATATTCTTCTTTCAGGTAGATATATACCTAAACGCTCTACTATTGGGATCTTAGATAGTTACGGTAATTGGTTAGTCAAAGCTTATAAGAAAACAGAATTTAGGATTGGTTAGTGCTAATCCAATGAGCATTACAATGGTTCGCTGAAATCAAAATAGGCCCAATTGTGGCGCGTTTATGCTTTCAAAGTCGAGTCCGATAAAGGGCAATATAGCATCGGCAACGGGCAATAGCTGCTTATCAATGTAATGCTGGTAATCAATTGCACTCTGTCTGTATTCTTCTGGTTCCGGCCCATTTAACGTAATTATGTATTCGATACGACCCCGGTTTTGATATTGAAGAGGTCTACCTAATTTTGCGTTAATGTCATCTGCCATACGAGCCGCTTTCACTTGAGGTGGTACGTTTTTTTGATACTCGCTGAGCTTACGCCTTAACCTTTTCTGGTAGGTTAGTTTATCGTCATACTCACCATTGAGCGTTGCTTCTACATAACGGCGAATATAATCAGTGGGATCAATATCATGAAAAATCATTTCATAGAGTTCTTGTTGGAACTGTTGAGATAATACCGTCCAGTCGGTGCGCGCACTTTCTAGTCCTTTGAACACAATATGTTCTGCCTTTCCTTCGCCAATAAGTCCAGCATAGCGTTTCTTGGAACCTGTCTCTGAACCTCGAATTGTTGGCATCAAAAATTTTCGGTAATGGGTTTCATACTCAAGCTCTAAACAAGAGGAGAGACCGTATTGCTGCTGTATATGGCTGGTCCACCAATCGTTTATGTGATCGATTAATTCGTTGCCTATTTTGTCTGCTTCAGATGTTGGTAAGGCGCGGGTCAGGGAGACAAAGGTTGAGTCGGTATCACCATAAATGACAATGTACCCTTTTTGTTCGATTAATTGCCTTGTGCGCTTCATTATTTCATGACCGCGCATGGTTATAGAGGAAGCAAGGCGGACATCGAAAAAACGACAACCAGATGAGCCGAGCACGCCGTAAAAAGAGTTCATAATAATTTTTATCGCTTGCGAAAAAGCTTTTTCATTTTTTTTCTTGGCGTTATCTCTCGCTGACCATAAATCTTCTATCATTTTTGGGAGAAAGTGCTTGGTTCGGTGAAACTGCCCACCAACGAAACCTTCTACCGCTTGGTCTTGTTTATTCCCTACTGTTAGTTTGAGGCCTTCTACTAACCCTAGAGGATCAATTAAGAACGAACGGATGATAGAAGGATAAAGGCTCTTAAAATCCAATACCAAAACGGAATCGTACAATCCCGGTAGAGAATCCATCACGTAGCCACCAGGACTGGCCTGCCAGTTTTCAGTCTGAAGGCTAGGGGCGACGTAGCCAGCCCGGTGAAGCTGTGGCAAATATAGATTAGTGAATGCGGCGACAGATCCGCCCATGCGGTCCAGTTCTATACCAGTTAGTCTTGAACGTTCAATGGCAAATTCTATTAGATGGGTATGTTGGAAAATTCGATTTACCAACACACAGTCTTGCAAATTGTATTTTGCTAGTGCCGGCTTGTTATGGCGGAACATGTTGTTTATTTCCGCCATTCTGTCGTGGACGTTATGTATTGCCTTACCTTCGGAAAGCAGTTCTTGAGAAACGGACTCTAAAGACCAAGAACGGAACGAATAGGTGGCGGTTTTAAGCGTATCAATACCATCCAATACCACTCTACCAGGAATAGAAATGAACCCTTGCTGCGTTTGGTTGGATTGCCTGAAGTAAGCGTTTTGATTTCCTCTCCCAATGGTAAGTTTTAGTCCATTCCATTCAGCCCTTTTGACCAATAACCTGAAATCAAAATCTACCACCATCCAACCAAGAATGAGGTCTGGGTCATATTGTTTAAACCAGTCAATGAGTGCGATTAATAGCATCTTTTCATTTTGAACCCATTGAACCGGGGTTTCGCAAGGCTCTGGTGAGCCAATCATAATCACACGATTATCAAGAGGCGAGGCCAATCCGACGGAATATAGAATGCCATTTTCTGAACATTCAATATCCAATGAGACATAGCTTAATTTCGGATGGTAAGTACCCTTACGGCATTTCGCTTGCGTTATTTGGGTGTAGCCATTTTTTTCAGTTCTATGACCGGTAAACTCAATGCCCCCCTGAATAAATCGTTCCATTAAATATCGGTCTGCTAGGCGAACGTCGGACTCGATTGTTTCGATATCATTAGAGGTGAGCAGAGCTAAGATTTGGGTTTTTAGGTATTGGTTTTCGCTGTAGCAACCAACGACAGCATTTTGTTGAAAATCTTTTAATTCAAGCGGCCTAAATTCTAGTTTCTGTCCGTGTTCCAAGCAGAGGCTTTCGACTCTTGACAAGTCAGTGGCTTTTATGAAAAAAAGACTTTTCTCAGATTGAACCTTTAATTGAGTTGGCCCTTCGGGTGTATTTAGCCACAGCTCAATCAAAGTTGACCCTTTGATGTCTCGGGCGTGGCGTGTAAGGATAAACCCTTTTCCTAGATTCAATTTGTAACCTTAGGTACTGAACATGCTTGGATAGTAGCAATTATTGTTGGCAAATAGCCAGTTGGTAGCGTAGTGTTGTACCGAATAATTAACGATTGATATAAAAATCGACAATAAATTAATTGGTTGATAATTAGTCACCATAAAAAATAATGAAAGTTTGTGCTACGACTCATATTGTAGCTAAGCATTCTTGTCTAAAATAGGTTAAAATCGTTATAGTATTGCGTTCCATTTCTCAAATTGAGATTCGGTTGGCAGAGGTTAGTAGTGTGGAGATACAAGTTTGATAAATGTTTTCCTTGTAGATGATCACGAGCTAGTTCGCACAGGGATAAGACGTATAATTGAAGACGTCCGTGGAATGAACGTAGCAGGGGAAGCTGAAAGCGGTGAAAATTCTGTAAAATGGTGTCGCAGCAATCATGCTGACGTCATACTCATGGACATGAATATGCCGGGTATTGGCGGTTTGGAAGCGACAAAAAAAATATTACGGTTTAATCCTGATGTAAAAATCATTGTATTGACGGTACATACTGAAAATCCATTTCCGACAAAGGTGATGCAAGCAGGGGCTGCTGGTTATCTTACAAAGGGGGCTGCCCCAGACGAAATGGTGAACGCAATTCGAATGGTCCATAGCGGACAACGCTATATTTCCCCGGAAATTGCTCAACAGATGGCATTAAGTCAATTTTCTTCAGCATCTGAAAATCCATTTAAAGATCTTTCGGAGCGTGAGTTACAGATCATGCTGATGATTACGAAAGGACAAAGAGTAACGGATATTTCAGAGCAACTAAATCTGAGTCCTAAAACAGTCAACAGCTATCGCTATAGATTGTTCAGTAAATTAGATATCAATGGTGATGTGGAGTTAACTCATTTGGCCATTCGTCATGGAATGCTAGATACTGAGACATTGTAGTGTCGAGTAGTTTTGATTCATCCTCTTTTCTAAATACTGTCACAAATCAGCCCGGCGTATACAGAATGTATAACGCCGAGTCTGATATTATTTATGTGGGTAAAGCAAAAGACCTTAAAAAAAGGCTTTCTAGTTACTTCCGAAAAAATGTTGACGGTGAAAAAACGCGCGCGTTAGTTAGCCATATCGCAAAAATTGACGTTACTGTTACCCATACGGAAACAGAAGCTCTGATTCTTGAACACAACTATATTAAGCAGTATTTGCCCAAGTATAATGTGTTATTACGAGATGATAAATCCTATCCCTATATTTTCATAAGCACCCATAAACATCCCCGTTTGTCCTCTCATCGAGGCGCCAAAAAACGTAAGGGTGAGTATTTTGGTCCGTATCCCGATTCAGGTGCCGTTCGAGAAACATTACATTTGCTACAGAAAATATTCCCAGTAAGGCAGTGTGAAGATACCGTCTATGGTAACCGCACTCGGCCTTGCTTAATGTATCAAATCGGACGTTGCGCTGGGCCTTGTGTGTCTGATCTCATTAGCGATGATGAGTACTCCGAACTCGTCGGTATGGTTCGGCTGTTTTTGCAAGGCAAAGACAAACAAGTTATCTCTGAACTTGTCGACAAGATGGAGCAAGCTAGCATAGCGCTTCGATTTGAAGATGCGGCAAAACTAAGAGATCAAATCCAAGCAATAAGAAGGGTGCAAGAACAACAGTTTGTCTCTGAAGATAGTATGGATGACTTGGATATTTTAGGTTTCGCGCAAGAAAATGGGCTAGCGTGTATTCATATATTGATGGTTAGACAAGGCAAAATATTAGGCAGCCGAAGTCACTTTCCCAAGATACCTAATAACACGGAAAGAGAAGAAGTGTTTTATAGCTTTTTGAGTCAGTACTATCTTGGGCACAATGAGGCGCGTACCATACCTACTCGTATCGTGCTAAATAAAGGATTGTTTACCGAAAGTGAACCATTGCAAGAAGCGCTCACTAAGCTAGCAGGGCGGAAAGTGTCATTCCATCAAGATCCAACAGGGACCCGTGGACAGTACTTAAAACTCGCCAATACCAATGCGTTGACCGCTATTACAACCAAAATAAATCACAAGATGACGATCAGTCAGCGCGTATCGGCTCTGCAAGATGAGCTAGGCATCGAATCCATTCGTCGCATGGAGTGTTTTGATATAAGCCACACGATGGGTGAAAGTACCATCGCGTCTTGCGTAGTATTTAACCATGAAGGGCCAGTCAAGCAAGAGTATAGGCGTTACAACATAACGGGTATTACGGGTGGGGATGATTATGCGGCGATGGGGCAAGTCCTGGATAGACGCTATAGTAAACAGCTAGATGTGGAGAAAATCCCTGATATTGTTTTCGTCGACGGTGGTAAAGGCCAACTCAATCGCGCGCATCAAATTCTTTCTTCCCATTGGGAAGATTGGCCGAAACGTCCAAGGCTAATTGGTATTGCAAAAGGTGTAACGAGAAAGCCGGGTCTAGAAACATTGATCACGATTGAAGGCGATGAGTTTAACCTGCCTAGTGACGCGCCTGCACTACATTTAATTCAGCATATTAGAGATGAAAGTCATAATCATGCAATTGCGGGACATAGAGCAAAACGCGCGAAGACGAGAAGAACCAGTTCTTTAGAAGGCATTGAGGGCATCGGACCCAAAAGACGCCAATCATTGCTCAAATTTATGGGTGGGCTTCAAGAACTCAAGCGAGCAAGTGTAGAAGATATAAGCAAAATACCGGGAATTAGTCTTTCTTTGGCAGAAAAGATACATCAGTCATTGAAAGAATAGTTTTTTTCCCGCACCATTACCTCGCGGTTTACAAGAGCTAACTATAATGCGTTTTACCATACCAAATATACTTACATTATTACGACTGGCATTAATACCAGTTTTAGTCATTGTTTTTTATCTTCCCTACAGTTGGGCCCCTTTTGCTGCGGCAATGGTCTTTTGGTTTGCTGCTGTTACAGATTATTTCGATGGCATGCTTGCCCGTAAACTGGGTCAAACTTCTCGCTTCGGTGCTTTTCTTGATCCTGTTGCTGATAAGGTTATGGTCGCAACAGCCCTTATTTTAATTACAGAGCATTACGAGACTATCTGGATAACCATTCCAGCCGTCACCATGATTTCACGAGAGATCATTATATCTGCATTGCGAGAATGGATGGCAGAAATTGGCAAGCGAGCTAGTGTGGCTGTTTCATGGGTTGGGAAAGTCAAAACCGTGGCGCAGATGTTTGCATTGTGGGTGTTAATATGGCGTTATGATGATTGGATGGTTTGGGTTGGTTATGCGGCGCTTTACGTTGCAACGATACTAACTTATTGGTCTATGATTCAATACCTAGCGGCAGCGAAGGGTGACCTGTTAGATAAAAAACACCAATAAGTCTAAGAATGATCGAAAGGCGAGCAGTGGCTCGCTTTTTTTGTATCTAATGAAGGCAAGTAGGGTATTAGATACGAGAATGGTCAAGTTATCTTACGGATTTATAGCGAATTTATGCGACTAAAGTAATCAATCTTAACAGAACTGATCGCAAAGTAACCAAACGATACAAAAAAATAAAAATAGTGTTGACTCACCTCGGCGAATCCGTAAAATGCCTCCCGTACTCAAGAGGAACTGAATAAGTTTCTCTGGCAAGAAGAGATACAACGGCGCGTTGGCAGAGAGGCTATGCAGCGGATTGCAAATCCGTGGACCTCGGTTCGATTCCGGGACGCGCCTCCATTTCTTTATGGAATGAATTGCGATACTAGCTCAGTTGGTAGAGCGCAACCTTGCCAAGGTTGAGGTCATCGGTTCGAACCCGATGTATCGCTCCAATTTGTAAAAAAGCCTTAGCAGGAATGCTAGGGTTTTTTTACGTCTGGATATTGATGAAACAACACTGGTCAATATCAAACAGTAGAATCAAAAAAGGAAGCACAAGTGCTTCCTTTTGGAATAGGATTGTTTTCGTCTACTACGCAGCTTCTACTGTCGAAATTAGACTGTTGTCAGTGCCAAAGCTATTTCTTACATAGTCATCTGCAGCTTGATCGTTCTCCCAGCTTTCACCATCGATTAGATAGCGGAATTGGAACGTGTCACCTTTTGGCAAACGAAGCTTTAAAGTGAATGCTTTGTTCTTTTTGTTCAATTTCATTGGAGTCGCTTCCCAACTATTGAAATCACCTGCGATTGCGACACTGGTTTCTTCACTTTGAGGCCACTCGAATGTTACTTCTACTTCGTCTTTAGTTTTAAAAAAGCGCTTCTTCAACATTTATTTTTCCTATAGATACCAAACATAATGCCTAATTTGTAGTCGATTTTGTGACGCAGTTCAAGTCTTTTTAACATTACTGTGGTTTCTGATGTTGGCGATTATCGTAGTACATCGTATGGTTTTGGGGACGAACATATGTTAACCCTATGCTGCGTAAGGATTAATTGACAAATAAGCAATTGATATTGTGTGTAAAAATTAAAATGATATTTTTAGAAAGTATTTGTGTCAGCAGTGTGAATTGCGTTTCCTACTGGATAAATGTTATTAGAAGGCAATACGTTTAGGTCTGAATAAAGGAAGCAATTAACACAATCATTGTTTATGTGCTGTAATTGTTAATACACTCTACAGGTATGAACCTGTTATCTTTATATATCGGAAAAATAATTGCCTAAAGAAAGTACAGCCGATCGATTATTCACGAGTAAACGGTACAACGCCGAAGCCGAGAGTGTCGCTAGAAAAATAGCTGAGCAGACTTTAATACGACATGCTCAATGGCTTGTTAGTATGCGATATTTGGTGGATCAAGCCGATGTAGACACCATATTAAGCGCTCAAGGTGAGTATTGTGAATCGGTTATTTTTGAAGAAAAAGAACGTATCACGGAAAATCAAAGAGTGCTTTTGCAGTGCGAAAAATTAAAAGTAATTGAAAGGCAGGAGCGATTAGAAGAGCGGCAGTTCATTTTAGATAAAGTGGTAACACGTGTTGCAATGAAAACAGAGAGGCTGATGATAGAGAAGCTTTCTACATTATCGGTTGATAGACTTATTTGGGGCTTTCCGCAGTTTGACCATTTCAGTTCATTTGCTTATTCCACCTCATTAAATTTTTCAAAGCTAGGTTCATTAACCGCGTTAAGCCAGTCGCTTAAATCTAACGTACTTGACCTGGTTGGTAATTCAAAGTTTTGCGAGTTGCTTGGTAAATTTCCTAAACACACGAACGACCCTAACGTTGCCATTGGTTATATCGGTATCAATAACTGCCGTAGGCTATTTCCAGTATTAATGGCGAAGCCGTTGCTCAGATGGTCAGATAAAAACACCAAAATAATGTCACCCAAGTTATGGCAGCAACTGATTGTTACCGCGAACGTCACAAGATTACGCTTAGTAAAAGCAGGGTATAAGGAGCCTGACGAAGGTATTCTTCTCGGAACCATTCGTTCCTTAGCGCAAATCGCCATTTGTAATTATTTTTCGCAATTCTTTGAAGACGCGCTTGTCAGCGTAATGAAAGAGTGTAGAGAGAATGAAGATATGGAATCTTATTTTGCGTGCGCAGAAGTAAAACCAACCTTAGCCGTATTACCTAATGTTATTTATAAACTAGATAGACTATTGACCGAGAGGATAGTTCAACATATAGAATGGGACCAACGAGTCTTGCACTTACGGGGCGCTTTACTGGAAGACGTATCCGGTACACCTATATTGAAGAGAAGCTTGCATGGCGTTGCCTTAGGGCAGGCTAGGGCATTTGCTATCTACGACATGTTAGACAGAAGCTCGGCGTTTGTAGATAAACACGCACCTTACTGGTTTGCAAATGTCCAATTAGATGGTGAAGCGCTTAACGCATTAAAAAATAGTAACCCCGGTAAGTTGACGCTTTCTATGTAGTTTTAATTCTAAATGACTATTTTTTCCTCTTTGAGATTAAAAAATAGTCATACGGTTAAAAAGTTAATAATTTTTGGTTGACTCATTTTCTGAATCCAGTAAAGTACAGCCCTGTTCTGGAAGCGAAGATAAATGCTTTATAGAAACGAAATTTGTGATATTGATTCGTCAGTATCAAGATGGTGTCTAACTAAAATCAGTTAGTAGCATAGCAAGAAAGAATTGCGTGCCCTGGTGGTGGAATTGGTAGACACAAGGGATTTAAAATCCCTCGGCGTTCGCGCTGTGCCGGTTCAAGTCCGGCCCGGGGCACCATCTAATAAAGTCTGTATTCGATGAATACAGCACTGCGACACTAGCTCAGTTGGTAGAGCGCAACCTTGCCAAGGTTGAGGTCATCGGTTCGAACCCGATGTGTCGCTCCAATTTGTAAAAAAGCCTTAGCAGAAATGCTAGGGCTTTTTTACGTCTAGACTTCTATGCCAATCACGTTCGTCATTCCTAAATTAAACCGCGTGGGCTTGGGTGGCTCCGGGTGAATAGTTGAAATGGCGCTTAAACTCACGGCTAAATTGCGAAGCACTATTGTAGCCAACAATACGTGCAGCTTCAGATGCGCGGCATCCATCAAGCATGATCAAATCGCGAGCCTTGCTTAATCGGACTTTCTTCAGGTATTGAAGAGGGGACTCGGTTGTAACCTGCTTAAATACACGATGGAAGGCGGGGACACTCATAAAGGCCTCAGCAGCGAGTTCATCTATCGTGAGTGGCGACGCGTAGTCTGAATGTAGTCGGTCCAGAACTTTTGCAAGCTTTGCATAATTTCCTTCGGCATTCGCCCGTTCGTATAAAATATGTCCCATCGGACCTTTGAGCACTCGATAGGTGATTTCTTTTACGATGTCTTCTCCAAGAAATTCGGCTTCTGAATCATGTTGTAAAACCTGCATAAGCCTCAAAAAGGCATCTTCTAATGGATCAGACATTGACATGCAGTTCATACCAAGACAGCTACGGCTTAAGGGGGCAACAGTTTCGGAGTCGTATTGGTCAATATGGTTTATTATCGAATGGAGTTGTTTTGGTGCTATATCGATTTTAAGGCCCAAAATCGGTTTGTTATCTTCAGCTTCAGATTCACATTCAAGTGGCAGTGGGACACCGAACACAACAAAATCGCCTTGGCCATAGGTCATTTTGTGTTCACCGAGATAGATGTTCTTGATACCTTGACCGATAACGACTATTCCTGACTCATAGACAAGGGGTTCTCTTGGGCGTGATCTTCCTGAGCGATAAAATTTAACACCCGGTATCACAGTGCTGACCAAGCCTTCGAGCTGACCCAATTGTTTGTTATCAACGTATGAATCCATATAACGGACGAACGGTTTCATGGTGACCCCCTTTATTAATATTCATTCAAAATAGCAAAAGTGATACTTTTGGGCAACTATTTGACATAAATAGGTATTTATATACAGTATGTTTGTCAGTAATATGCAATGCAAGAGTCGAGTATTCGCTCACTGTTACCTATATAATCAGAATTAAACGATGGAGAAAGTCATGGAATTTACCTATGGGAACTCAACAACAATAATGTTTGGCCAGGGTCAGATAGCCGCAATAAAACAACAGATACCAACAGATAAAAAGGTATTGGTTATCTACGGCGGCGGCTCGATTAAGAGCAATGGCGTTTATGATCAAGTTGTGGCGGCATTGTCTGAGCACCAGTGGCAAGAGTTTTCAGGTGTTGAGCCTAACCCAACAGTAGAAACGATGGACAAAGCTGTTGCAATTATTAAAGAACAGGCAATAGATTTCGTTCTCGCTGTTGGCGGGGGCTCGGTTATTGATGGTTCTAAATACGCCGTTGCTGCGGCGAAATATGATGGTGATGGTTGGGATATCCTAATAGGTAAGCATAAAGTTACAGAAGCGGTACCTCTTGCTGCGGTATTAACCCTCCCTGCAACAGGTTCAGAATCGAACGCCGGCGCAGTATTAACTAAAGCGGCGACCAAAACGAAACTTCCGTTTGGTTCGCCAGCGGTTCAGCCTATTTTTGCGGTATTAGACCCAGATACCATGAAGTCACTCCCTGAACGCCAACTGAGAAATGGATTGGTAGACGCGTGGGTACATACGTGTGAGCTGTATGTATCGACGCAAAAAGAAGGTGCAATGGTTCAAGATGGTTACTCAGAAGTGCTTTTACGCAACCTAATGACCTTAGCGAAAGACTATGACAATCGTGACAATGATGGTTGGCGTAGTAACCTAATGTGGACAGCAAATCAGGCACTATCAGGTTTAATCGGTGCTGGTGTGGATCAGGATTGGGCAACGCATATGATTGGCCATGAACTAACCGCGTTATATGGCGTTGATCACGCTCGTTCACTTGCTATCATTCAACCTGCATTGTACCGCAATCAGATTGAAGTAAAACGAGCAAAACTGGAGCAAATGGGCACAAATGTGTTCGCTCTTGAAGCAGGCAGCGATTTAGCGGAAAGAACGATAGAAGCAATTGAAGCGTTCTATCACAGCTTAGATGTCGCGACGCAACTGTCTGAGCATGGATCAGATAAAGCAACCACTATTCAAAGTGTTCTTGCGAACCTTGAAGCGCACGGTATGGTTGCACTTGGTGAACATCGAGCAATTACGCTTGAAGAAAGTCGTACAATACTTGAAGCATCGATCGCCTAATCGTCTAGATTTCAAATAAAAAAAACCTTTTGAGAGCGTATCTCAGGAGGTTTTTTTGTTAATACTGGGAATATAAGTGGATAGGTAGGTGCAGACACGTCTTCGACATTTTTCGCAATGAACTCAAAATGAATGAATCACTCAGCCTCGGTTCAATATCAACGTGTTTTAATAACACCATCAAAACAGAAAGTGAACTGAGGAAATAAAATGAAAAAGACAATTGTAACCGTAGCGGCTTCGCTAATTCTAATGCCAGCAATCGTAATGGCAGGCAACGACCATCAAAATAAAATGATTAACTTCAATGGTCCGGTCGACCTGACATCGGTAAAATCCTTATTAAGTGATTCAAGTATGTTCACAGAAAAAGATGTCATTGTTGAAGGCTACTTGATACGACAGACGCGAAAAGATACGTATATTTTTTCAGATGGGGAAGCAGAGATAGAAGTGGAACTGGATGATGACATTAATCTAGCCGGCCCTATTACTGCGGAAACTAAATTGCGGATATATGGTGAGTTTGAAGGTGGAAGCACGCCAGAGATTGAAGCTGAACAGATTCAGATACTATAATATTCTTGTTCATGGTAACGAAATGCCTGCTGCTGGAGTGACTTTATAAAGTTTGGCACTTTATTCGCAGGCGTATTGTTATTTCCCTCTTCTAAGAGGAAGAGGTTCTTGTGGGTATTTTGTCGGTGGCTTTGACTGACTTTTTATGCGGCAAGGGCTAGCTTGAGTATGACCCTCAGCCCACCAAGATTACTTCTATCAAACGACAGATCCCCGCGGTAACTATGGACCATTTCAGAAACAATGTTGAGGCCTAAACCGGACCCTGCCGTTGATTCATCTAACCTATAACCCCTTTTTATAATGTCATTGAGTTGATCATGAGCAATGCCTATTCCGTCATCATCAATAAAAAGTGTCAGAGAGTCTTGCTCTACAACCGCGTGAACACGTATAAGCGTATTGGCCCATTTGTACGCATTCTCAACCACGTTACCTAATATTTCATCGAGATCGGTTTGTTCAATAGCCACCTCGAAGTCATGGTCTAGTTCATTCACTAGTACTAGATTACGAGACGAATATACTTTATCAAATGCGCTCGATATTGCGTCTATGCGTTCAGAAGGATTTGATTTGACTGACAAGATGTTCATCGAACCAGCCATTCGTGCCTTACTGAGATGATAATCGATCTGCGATTGAACCTGCTTTATCGAGTGCATTAAATCTTCACGTGACGGATCGGATAATTCGGCAACTTGATTATTTAATACTGATAAAGGTGTTTTGATCGAATGAGAAAGATTACCGGCATGATTTCGTGCTCTATGCAGTAATTCTTGGTAGTGAAAGAGTAGTGCATTGAGGTCAGTAATTAATGGTGAAACTTCGGCAGGATAGTCACCCGTAATGGTGTCGATCTTACCTTTTTCTAGAGACTTCAGCTCGTTATGGAGTTTGTTTAATGGTCGTAACGACCAAGAAACCTGAAGTAAAATAAAAATAAGAATGCCGAAAAAAAGAAGCAACAAAATTAACCAAAGCTGGCCGATAACCATTTCTAGCGTATCATCAAGTGGATTTTGATCTACCCCCACAATTACGTTCAATGGCTCGGTTATGTCAGGTATATAGATTGTTTTAGAAATAAAGAGTAGTTTTTCGCCTTTGGCGCCAAACAGTTCAAAAGAGTGTTGATTGTCCCTTGATTCTATATTTTTGTCCCACAGAGATCGAGAACGTAGCGTATGACTAAAACCAGTTACATTCCAATAGACGCCACTGTATGGTTGTTTAAATCTAGGGTCTGATAAACTGTCTGTAAGTGTGAGTTGGCCACTGCTGTTGACTGTCAGATTGCCGGCAATTTCGTCCATAGCCAAATCCAGCTGAGAAATCACCTCAGTACGGAGGTAATCATTAATCAATTTGGGTATTACAACACCAGCGGATACAACCATTCCACCTAGCCAAAAGCAAGCGGCTAAAACGAGCCGGCCTCGAATGCTTAAGCGTTTAAAGTTGAACAACTTACTTTGCATTGAGTTGATATCCCAACCCACGAACCGTTTTGATAATGTCTGGTGCAATCTTTTTGCGTATACGTCCGACAAACACCTCAATAGTATTGGAGTCACGGTCAAAATCTTGTTTGTAGATATGTTCAACGAGCTCGGTACGAGAGATTACTTTTTCACGGTTGTGCATAAAATAAGCAACAACCTTGTACTCAAGGGCCGTTAATTCGACAGCCTGACTGAGCCACATTACCTTTGATGACCGGGTATCGAGGCTCAGATCACCGATCTGAAGAATAGGTGAGGCTTGGCCTGAAGAGCGACGAAACTGAGCTCGAACCCTAGCCACCAGTTCAACCATCTCGAACGGCTTTGTTAAGTAGTCATCTGCGCCAGCATTAAGGCCTTCAACACGGTGCGATAAGCTGTTTCTTGCGCTGAGGATGATGATAGGGGTGTTGATATTTTCATCTCGTATCCCTTTTAAAACAGTGAGACCATCTAATTTGGGCAAACCTAGGTCAAGTACTATTGCGTCCCAAACTTCTGATGTACTTCGATACAATGCATCAATGCCATCTTGCGCCAACTCTGCTACCCATCCTGCGCATTCGAGAGTTGAAACAATTTGTTCACCTAACTGTGGGCTATCTTCGACAACTAAAATTTTCATATGATGGCTCTATTTCTTGATGACGTTCAGTAAGTTACGGCCTTTTATCTCTACTATTTCAAGCGTTGTCGCGTTGTACTCGACCTTAAAGACATTTTCTTCGTGAATTATTTTTAATTCGTAAACCCACTCATCGTCGTCTTCATCGAGTTCAACCTTTATCAATCTGCCGTTTAACTGCTGATCTACAGCGCTATATAACTCGGAAAAAGGCTTAATCAACCCTCTCTTAACCGCATCATATACCTCATCTTGATCTTCATCGAATTCGATACTGGTGCCATTACGAAATTCATCTTGAACCAACATATGGCCGTTTTCCTCTGAATCAGAAGCAGAAACAGAGCAAGAAAGTAGCGATATCAATAATAAGTTGAGTACTTTAGGTTTGGGCATAACGTCTTCGGCTCAGTAAATTTCTTTAAGTATATCTGAGACTAAATGAATAGAAAGTGAATGGAGTCATAACTAAAAAATGAGAAGAGAAATGGCACGATTGACAATGGCGGGCAAAACGGTATTTAGGATAACAAATCATGCGGAAAATTGACCAAGATTCGGGTTTAAATGGACCTCTATTCGTCTACTACCTTTGGATTATCGATGCACTTTACTAGCATATGCCAATAACAATGTTGTTATTATAAGTAGTTGTTATTAATGAATAAATAGAGAATTATTGATAGGGATCAATTTCTGAAAATGAGAATTATCTCCACAGTATGTGATCTAGTTATAAGGTTTCGCTGAACTTTTAAAAAACCATGGATAAGTTATGGACTTTAGTATTATATTAGTAATACATATATAAGCTTTAAGTGTTTTAGTTTCTTCTTATTGTTTAGTGTTCAATTTGTTTACTTTGGTCATTAGTTGATATAAACGACGGTTTCAAACCATTAACATTAGAATTACATATAACACTATATTAGTCATTAAGGATTAAAGCCCAAACTGTTCTATTAAATGGGAATATGCTGGCCAAGAGGTAACGTTTTAAATGAAAAAATTAATAATGCTAGTGGTCGTACTCTATTCTTGGGCTGGTTTATCCATGGCATCAGGGGTAACGGAGAGCACAACGCAAAAACGAGAAATAAGCTCGATAACGAGCACGGCAGATCACTCTACGTTCGACGTGCTAAAACAAGAGTTTGATTACGCTCCTGACGTGACCGAGGCGTGCTTAGAATGTCATACCGAAGCGTCTAAACAACTACACCAGACATTTCACTGGACTTGGTCCAAAGAGGTTGATGGTGTAAAAGTCGGTAAGGCTCAGAATGGCTTTAATAACTATTGTGTATCGGCAAAAGGAAACGAAAGTTGTACGCAATGTCACATCGGTTTTGGATGGCGTAATGAAGATTTTGATTTAGAAGCAGAAGAGAACGTTGATTGCCTTGTGTGCCATGATACAACCGGTACCTACAAAAAATCAGCGGCATCATCGGGTCATCCATATTATGAAGACCAAATAATTGGTGGCAAGTTGCAAAAAGCGGTAGACCTGTCTTATGTGGCGACGCATGTGGGTAATCCAGAACGAGAAAATTGCTTAGCATGTCATGCGAACGGTGGCGGTGGTAACGGCGTTAAACACGGCGATACTGATATGTCTCTCGTTCAACCTGAATTTGCATTAGATGTACATATGAGCCCAGAGAAACTCGACTTTGCATGTCAGGATTGCCATACCACAAGCGACCATAAGATTTCAGGTCGCTACAATGACCGCAAAGCCTTTGTGGATCATGACCTCAATATGGGGCGCGAAGACCGAGACGGAAACAACGTCTCTTGTGAATCATGTCATAGCGCAACGCCGCACCAAGATAGAGATATTGACAATCATACAGCGAAAGTGGCGTGTACTTCGTGTCATATACCAGAGATGGCTCGTGGAGCTTACTTAACCAAACTTTCGTGGGATTGGTCGACAGCAGGAAAAACAAAAGACGGTAAGCCCTATGTAGAAGATCAGGTTTTTGATGGCGTAGAAAACCACTCTTATATGAGTAAAAAAGGAACATTTACGTGGGGTAAAAATGTCGTTCCTGAATACCGTTGGTACAAAGGTGAGCTTAAGCAGATGACGCTACTCGATACCATCGACCCTAATAATGCGCCTATCGATATCAATCCGCCTTCTGGTAGTTATGACGATCCTGAAGCACGTATCTGGCCATTTAAGATCCACAAAGGTAATCAACCTTACGATACCGAACTGAACAGAATCTTGCCGATTAAACTTTACGGTAAAGCATCATCGGGCGCACTTTGGACGACACTGGATTGGGATAAGGCACTCGAGGCCGGCGCAAAACTGAACCATCTCGAATTCAGCGGCAATTACGACTTTGTCGAAACCAACGGATATTGGCCTATCAAACACATGGTTGCGCCAGCGGATCAAGCCGTGAAATGTTCAGCTTGCCACAGCAACGAAAGTCGACTGAATGGACTGAATGATTTTTATCTTGTCGGCCGCGACAGCAATACTCTAGTCGAATGGTTTGGAGCTATTGCAATTTGGGGTGGGCTAGCGGGTGTAATTTTACACGCGCTAGGAAGAATACTCACTATTCGTCGCCGTAAACAACAGACTAATCAGAAGTAACTATTACAGGAATTTATGATGAACAAAACAGTTGTAATATTTAAACGGTTTGAACGCTTCTGGCATTGGGGTCAAGCGGCATTAGTATTGTTGTTGATTGTGACCGGTCTAGAGCTTCACGGAACTATCGATCTATTAGGGTTTGGAAAGAGTTCACATTTTCACCACTTTGCGGGATTTATCTGGGCTGCGCTTGTCATGCTTATCTTTACTTGGGTATTTACTACTGGCGAGTGGAAGCAATTTGTACCGGATATGAAAGGAATCGACGGAGTCTTGCGATTCTACTTATATGGTGTGTTTGTTGGTGAACCACATCCTCATCATATGTCACCGGAAAATAAATTTAATCCACTACAAAGAATGGCTTATCTGGGTGTGCTATTTGTCCTGATACCGATGCAGATAGTCACGGGACTGATTTTCTTTTTCTTCCCTGAACTGCGTGCCGCAGGATTTATCGACCACATAGACACAGTGGCGGTAATCCACACGTTTTGTGCTTATTCGGTTATCGCTTTCCTCGTTGTGCATTTGTATTTGATTACACTTGGTCAAAAGCTATCAAGCCATATGAAAGCGATGTTGTCGGGAAAAGAGTAATTATAGAGTAATAAAGAATTTTAAAATAAAAAAGCAGAGGGTTTTACCATGAAAAAAATAATTTTGGGTCTGTTAGTCTCAATGATGTCATTTGGTGCATTTGCTGATGCAGCCAAGGGACAACAATATTACTTAAAATATTTGCGTCCCTATTTTAGCTATAACGGACAGGATTTTGCGGAGCAACATTTAAAAGTGGAATGGAAGCGTTATTTCAAAAAAGACGCGAAGAGGTTTATCAAGACATATAGCAAAAAACATCCAGAATCCGCTGAGTTTTTAGCCAGCGAAGATTTTCAAAAAATCGCACCGCATATTGCTGATTTTGCTATCAAATACGCGGCAGATAGTGGAGAACTCGCTAGCTGCAACTGATTAGATTTAGCAATCATAAAAAAGATAACGATATAAATTTATTCATAATGTGTCATTGAATGCGCTTTATGGTGGAGAACGGCTTAACAAAATAATCTTAGTGCATTCAGTTCCTACCAAATAAATATGAGAATAATATTATGAAACTATTACCACTTTCAGCGGCGGTGATGCTGGTTCTTGCACCCTGCGTTCAGGCTGAAGAGGATCTTCAGGTACAAATTGATGAGCTAAAAGCTCAAGTTCGAGAAATGAAAATTGAGAATGCAGGTCAAAATCTCAAGTTTGGTGTTGATTATCGCGTCACTATGGACTCAATTGAGTACAAAATGGCGGATGGTAGCACCGCAAAAAACAGCGATCTTTTAACCAACAGGTTATGGATCAACATGGGCTACCAATACAACGATAATCTGTCGTTCATTGGTCAATTATCCTATAACAAAGCGTTTGGCGAATCCTTTACGCAAAGTGGTTACGCTGATTTTGACTGGGTCGTTAATGAAAACCCGACGAATGATAACTCGTTAAATGTGCGTCAAGCTTACTTCCTCTATTTAGGTGAACAGTTTATGGGAATAGACGACATGGGATGGTCATTTAGTTTAGGGAGAAGGCCTTCAACAGATGGTTTTCTAGTGAATCGTCGTGAAGGGTTTGATGAAGCACAATCTCCATTGGGCCATTCTATAAATGTTGAATTTGATGGACTTAGTCTCAATACTAAATGGGACGAGTTAACCGGTATCCCTGGAGCGGCAATCAAGTTATGTGCAGGACGAGGATTATCGAATACCACGACACGTTTCACAATGTCTGGCACCGATTATGCTACGAGCGAAGATGCAACAGATAACATCGATTTCGTCGGTTTCATTTTCACCCCATACGATGACGGCCAATATGATCTAAAAGCGATGGTTTATACGGCGTCCAACTTGATTGGCTATGACGCACAAAAAATCGGAATGGGCGAGGCGCCAACGTTTTACGATTTTGGTAATCTAAATAACGCGACTGTTTCCTTTGAAATGAACGGCATCGGTGAATTGGTTAATGATTTCCTAGACAATACTCGTATTTTTGCTTCTTATGCGGTATCTCAGACCGATCCTTCTTCAGGCATGGCGATGTTAGGTTCCGCAGAGAAAGAGACAGGCTACTCGTATTGGTTAGGCGTTAACGTTCCCGGCTTTATGGAAGATGACTCCTTTGGAGTCGAGTTCAACCATGGGTCTGAGTACTGGCGTTCATTCACTTATGGTGAAGATACGGTTATTGGGTCAAAGCTTGCGGCAAGAGGTGATGCAATCGAGTTCTATTACAATCTGCCTATTATTGACGATGCTTGGGTAGCGCAAATCAGGTACACCAAGATCAAATATGACTACAGTGGAAGCAACGGATTTTTTGGCAGCGCGTCTGCACCATACGACATGCAGACTGCCATGTCTTACGGTATGAACCCAGTAGAAGAAGCTGAAGATATTAGGTTGTTGCTAAGATACAAATATTAAGATTAAAGGCCGTTTAGTGATAAACGGCCTTTATCTATTCGGGTAAACCACATTAAGTGTGTGTTCTATCAAAAATACAGAATTTAGCTAATAAGAACATTAGAATATAGTGATCTATTGCACACCACAGTCGCCATTTTTCTTTGATTATTATTGATAGAAGTCGAAGTTAAGAAAGACACGTCTTTTCTTTTAAACCGCTAGATTACAGATAACAATTTGGAGGAACCAAATGTTTAAACACTCCCTGATTATTACATCCTTACTGTTAGCGCCAATGTCGCTAATGGCCGAAGAAGTGGTCGGTAAAATTCAGTCCATTTCTACCAATGCAAAAGTTATTCAATACCTAAACCCTAAAACGAAAGAAGTCACAGTCATTAAATTTACCGATCAAACTAAGCTAGTAGACGCTGAATCGTTTAAAGATCTTACCAAAAACACGAAATTTAAAGCGACAGTAGACGAAAACGGTATTGCCACCAAGATTAAAAGAATACTGGTTAAGTTACCACCAGAACAGGTAATTGATACCGACACTTTATCTGAATTGCTTGACGAAGGAGCACCGGTATTTATCGGTGATGCTCGTCCACCAAATGTCTATAACGTAGGCCATCTTCCCACGTCTAAATCGACGCCCTCTAATAAGCTTAAGGAAAATCTTAATTGGCTACCTAAAAATAAAGATGCATTGATTGTGTTCTACTGTGGTGGTGTTACTTGTCCGCTAAGTCCTGCGGCTCTTAAGATAGCTATGGAAAACGGCTACACCAACGTAAAAGCCTATGTAGAAGGTTTTCCTGCATGGAAAGGTGAGGTTTATCCTTCTCACGTGAACGCTGACTGGGTTAAAAAGAACCTAAATAAGCACCATGTTATTTTGGACGTGCGCGCTAACCCCGCATCTTCGATTAAAGGGGCCGTTACGCTTCCTTCTGAAGACCTCGTTGCATTGCATGATAAAATGAACAAAGAAAAGGTGGCAACAAACAAGCGTACTATCTTTAATCTTAGGGACAAAAAAGCGCCGATCATCATAGTTGCAGATACAGCGGATGCAGATGAAGCCATTGAAGCCTATGAGATATTAACGTTTTGGAAATTTAAAAATGTCGTTATCTTAAAAGAGGGCATGGAAGGTTGGACGGCTGCGAAACTACCACAAGATAAAGCCGTGACAGAATTGGTTTATGAGAAAAAACTTGCTAAAGGTGCAATAGAAGAAACGGCATTTGTGAAGGCGGCCAAAGAAGGTACAGCCATGATTATTGATGTCCGCGATGCTGGTGAAGTTAGTCACGGTGCTGTGAAAGGTTCTATTAATATTCCATTGGGTGAACTTGATCAAAACTTAATGAAGATACCGAAAGACAAGTTGGTTATTCTACATTGTGTTGGTGGAGCACGTGCGTCACTTGGTTACACATTGTTAACGAAAAAAGGCTATACAAACGTCAAGTTTCTGAATGACACCTTTGCTGATGTTGCGAAAGACAATGGCATCGAATTGATATAATACCAATGTCATTTTGGTCCCAAAATTAATGTGATTGGTAACGTAGGGCATAAAACTGATCGATTAATCTAATAAAGCCCACTAGAAAGTGGGCTTTATACTATAATTTTTATCATGTGAGGAAGTAGTGTAAGAGGTCGCGAAGAGAATCTAAAACACATGGATAATTGAGTGATATTTATCTCTAATGTGCTCGATGAGTAATTGTATTTTTTTGGGTACTTGTTTGGTGTAAGGATATACGGCATAGATGCCTAGTCTTTTTGCAACTAAGTCAGGAAAGATATCGACCAGTTTTCCAGCAACGATGTCGTCATAGACTAGTACCGATGGCATGTAAGCAATACCACGCCCGCCTAGAGTAGCTCTGCGGAGTGCTGAAGCATCATCGGTTGAAAAGTTACCGGTAATGGTAACAATATAATCGCCATCTTTGTCTTTGAATTCCCACTCGGTCGCACCACTTGTTTGATAGGTATATTTAAGGCAATTATGCTTAACAAGATCATTCGGAATAAAAGGACGGCCTTTAGCTTGAATGTATTCAGGAGAGGCACAAACGACCCATTGCGAGTCAGTAATGTGCCGTGCTATTAAGCTCGAGTCTTCCAAATGGCCAGTACGTATGACCAAATCGTAGCCTTCTCCAACAAGGTCAACAAATCGGTTGTTGAGGTTCATCTCTATGTTAATGCCGGGATAAAGATTACAAAATTCTGCGATGGTGTCGGCTAAAACAAGTTGACCGGAAATAGTAGGAACAGACATTTTTATATTGCCGCTGATTTTTTCGCCATAACCTGAAAGCGCATCTTGTCCGTCGAACACCGCCTGTTTCACAGTTTGCGCATGTTCTAACAAGGTTGAACCCGCCTCAGTGAGAGTCAGTTTCCTAGTGGTACGGTATAATAAAGCGACGCCAAGTTCTTTCTCTAATCGGGTGATTCTTTTACTAACTACTGAGTTTGTAAGGTTATTTTTCTCTGCGGCTTTGCTAAAACTGTTGAGTTCAACGACTTGGGCAAAGAGTAATAAATCATCTGCATTCATACATTATGTTTAATTTGGAAATAATTATTTTCATTATTTCTCTATATCGTAAAAAAGGAAAGCGTTATCGTAGAAAAAGTGAACATAACAATAATTAATTCAAGACAAATGCAATGAGGTATTAGTACATGCGTATTTACCCGATGAAGCCAAATAAAGTCTATTTTTATGCCACTTGTCTAGTGGACATGTTTGACCCAGATGCAGGATTAGATGCGATAAGCCTCATGGAAAAAGAGGGGTTAGAGGTTATCTTTGTTGAAAAGCAGACGTGTTGCGGACAGCCAGCTTATACCTCTGGCTATGATGAAGAAGCGAAGCGTGTTGCGTTGAGTCAAATAGCGTTGTTTCCAGAGCAATATCCAGTCGTGGTTTTGTCCGGTTCTTGTGGTGGAATGATGCATCATCACTATAGCCGCCTGTTTAAGGGTGATGAACAAGAACAAAAGGTAAACCAGTTTTGCGAACGAGTATTTGAACTGACAGAGTTCCTCGTCAATGTATGCAGGACAAAGTTGATTGATCAAGGAGAACCAAGCAGCGTTGTGATGCACACCTCTTGTGCGGCAAGACGGGAAATGAACGTGCATGTCACATCGACCCAACTATTAGATCAGTTAAAGAATGTTGAGCTGAAGATGCAAGATTATGAAGAGGAATGTTGTGGATTTGGTGGCACCTTTTCAGTTAGGCATCCAGATATAAGTCAGTCCATGGTTGAGGATAAAACCAAGCATATAGAAGCGACGAACTCAGATAGATTGGTGAGTGCTGATTGGGGTTGTTTGCTCAATATTAATGGAGCGTATGAATACCAAGGAAAAGCGATTCGTGGACAACACATCGCGAGTTTCTTGATCGAAAGAATAGGGGGGGCGAATTAATGTCACAAACTCCACAGAATTTTCATCAGCAAGCACACGCTGCACTTCAAGATAAACAACTACGTGCCAACTTTCGTGGCGCGATGGATTACCTGCGAGACAAGCGAAAAACGGCCTTTTCGGATTTAGATGAAGAGAAAGCGATTCGTGATCTTTCAGAAGCGATAAGGCAGCGCTGTTTAAGTAAATTGCCGACATTGCTTGAACAATTGGAGCGAAATTGTATCAACAATGGCATACAAGTTCATTGGGCAGAAGACGCAGAGCAAGCCAACGATATTATTGCAGACATTGCCAATAGTGTGCAGGGAAAATTCATCATCAAGGGTAAGTCGATGGTGAGTGAAGAGATAGAACTCAATCATGAGATGGCAAAGTTAGGTATAGAGTGTTTAGAAAGTGATATGGGAGAGTATATCGTACAACTTGATGGTGATAAGCCTTCTCATATCATCATGCCAGCGATCCACAAAAATAAGCAGGAAGTCAGCGATACCTTCGAACAAAACTTAGATAATTTTACACCTACTGTTGATGTTGACGAACTGATTCAAACGGGGCGTACTCGATTACGCCGTAAATTTCATGATGCGGATATTGGACTTTCAGGTGTTAATTTCGCGGTGGCAGAAACGGGAACCTTGTGCTTGGTTGAGAATGAAGGTAACGGACGGATGACGACGACGGTGCCTAATGTCCATATCGCTATTACAGGCATAGAAAAGGTCGTTGAGTTTTTATCTGATGTGCCTCCGCTTTATAGTGCGTTAACTCGCTCGGCTACTGGGCAGGCTATTAGCACCTATTTTAATATGATCACGTCTCCGAGAAAGCAAGGTGAAAAAGATGGCCCAGAACAGGTTCATCTTGTTCTGTTAGACAACGGGAGAACTCAGGCTTATCGAGACGAAGAGTTAAGAAAAACGCTTCAATGTATTCGTTGTGGCGCCTGTATGAATCATTGTCCTGTCTACACAAAAATAGGCGGCCACGCTTATGGTACCGTTTATCCGGGGCCGATCGGAAAAATTATTTCGCCACATCTATTAGGTTTAGATAAAACCAAGGACCTTGTGACCGCGTCTAGTCTATGTGGAGCGTGTGGTGAGGTGTGTCCTGTCCGCATTCCCATTCCTGAGATGCTACAACGCTTAAGGCGAGAAGCAAAGAATCCGGAACAAGAAGGGACGTTTCCACTTAAAGGACAACAATCGGCTAAAAGCAAAACAGAAGCACTTGCCATAAAAAGCTTTGCTTATGCGGCAACGCATCCAACCATGTATCATTTTGGCACCCGTTCGGCGACGACATTTCGCTTTCTGATGCCGAAGAAATTGGGTCCTTGGACGCAATGTAGAACGGCACCTAAACCGGCTGAAAAAACATTACATCAAAGAATGAAAGAGCATAAAAGGGACCAAAAATGAACAGTGATAACGTGAAAATGAGCTCTCAGTCGGCGAGAAACAGGATCTTGGAAAAGCTAAATCAGGCACAGGTAACACCAATGGTTAAAGAATCGTTGGAATATCAGCCTTGGGGTCATGTGGAATCACCTACTCAGGTTGAAAAAACAGAACGTTTTATTGCTTGCATGGAAGCAAATCATACAGAGATCAAGCGAATTCTAAAAAGTGAACTAGACGTTACAATTCAAGGTATCGTTGCGGATAAGGCGTTTAAAACGGCCGCTATCGGTACCGCGGGTGAATATCATCAGAGTTTTGTTCGTGGTCTAGATAAATTAGAGACAACACTGTTCGATAAGGCTATCGAACAGTGGAAGACCGAGTTATTTGAAAATGTGGATGTAGGTGTAACGCACGTTTTAGCCGGAATTGCGGATACAGGTGCATTGGTATTGTGGCCAAGCATTGAAGAACCAAGGACTTTGTCTCTTGTGCCACCATGTCATATCGCGGTGATTGAAGAGTCGATGATCATGAGCAACTTCTCTGAAGTGATGGCCACGCAGAACTGGACGAATTTAATACCAACCAACGCACTATTGATCTCTGGTCCTTCGAAAACGGCAGACATTCAACAAACTCTCGCCTATGGCGCTCATGGGCCAAGTGAGCTTGTGGTGTTAATTATAAAAAACGTGTTGTAATGACAAAATAGTGTGAAAATGAAGCGAACGAGTCAATTTTTGTTCGGTTGAACACTTAATCAAAGAATTATACTTGACGTAATTCTAAAAGTGGGTAAATTAGCCGCCACACGAGAGAACAATCTCGTATAGAAATAAGTTTTAGTTATTGAATTTGCTTCAATAACATAGATGGTGTCAACTCAATACAGTTAGACGCATCGCAATCCAGAATTGCGTGCCCTGGTGGTGGAATTGGTAGACACAAGGGATTTAAAATCCCTCGGCGTTCGCGCTGTGCCGGTTCAAGTCCGGCCCGGGGCACCATCTTTTAAAGCCTCCGCAGAAATGCGGGGGCTTTTTTACGAATAGAAACGAATGATTTTATTGACGTATGCTTGACCATGTCTTTATTGATGGGTAGCGAGTTTCCTCGTTCGGCAGTCATTCAGTCTTACTTTTCCTCAGGCTTCCATTCCTGTAATGCTATCTGATATTCTTTCATCATTTGATCGCAAGGCTTCTCAGAAAGATCCAACGAATCGATGATGTCTTGGTCCAAATTTTGTCGGACATCAATCGTCGCTTGATAGCTTTCGCGACGATAACTGTTATTGAGTATTAACCCTTTAAACTGCGTGAGTTCGTCTTCGCTAAAACCACTATCGTACCAACATTGAATAGCATGATTTTCTTCGTGAAAGATAGAATATTGTCTTGAAACCCTTCCTCTCCCTCTTTCTTTCGCTATTTTGTCTACAATGCTCACCATCTGTATGTAGACCGCTCTCTTTTTCGGTTGGTAAGGAAACTTGTAGCCAATATAGACTTCAAGGTCATCGCGTATTCCATTACCGTTACTGTCCACTTCAGCAGGGTCTTTGGGTAGAGCCTGAATAAAAGGAGGCAAAATAGTAATCTGTTCAGGGGTTAATGCCGCTTTAATTTCATCTGGTTTGATCGTCTCTAATGCCATTGCTTGTGGTTCGGTCGGTTCTGCAACGATGCTCGCATTTGAAGTGGAAGTTTTAACTTTGGGTTGCGAATCTGGTCTTAATGCCTGAGATTGTTCTGGTTGAATGATCAACACAATCAGGCTTACCACGATAATGGCGATAAATGCGTAGATTATATATTTAAATAGCTTCATATTTTACAGCCTGAATACTTATTATCTAATTCTTCTAGTTTGATTTTATAGTACGCAGGAGAATTTTTCTAGTTGATAAAATTATAGGTATTAACATAAATGTGACGAAACCTTAAGTCTGCATAAAGATAATTTTAAATAGATAATTTTCTAATTTATTCATCTTCAGATGGTGGAGTGAAAGCTGATCAATAAACAGATAAGAACAAAATAAAAAGCTGCTAAAAGTAGCAGCTTTCTTGAATGCAAGCTTAGTCATTAATGATAGGCGAAGGCTGCTATTTACCTAACCAAGTTACCATGCCTTGTCTTAGTTCGTCTGACGCTTTACCAAAAATAGCCTGTACATTTTTGTCCAGTACAACGACGCCTTTAGCACCTAAGTCTTTAAGTTTTTTCTGATCAACAGCAGAAAGCGTATTCACTGAAACTCTTAGGCGAGTTAAGCAGGCATCGATGTCAGTTATGTTCTCTTTGCCTCCAAATGCCGAAACAAGTTCACTAGAAATACCTTCTTCTGGATGCTCGTCAATCCATGTTTGCATATCAACTTTATATTTGTCTGCGTTCTTACCAAAGATAGCTTGCGCCACTCGACCAACCGTCACGACTCCCATCGCACCAAGCTCTTTGAGTTTCGCTTGGTCAACCGCAGAGAATGCTTTAACGGTAATGCGTAATCTAGTAAGGCAGGCGTCCAACTTAACGATGTTTTGTTTGCCACCATAGGCGGCAACAAGGGCCCTTGCCATCTCTGAGTCTGAATAATTAGTCGACATAAAATACTCCTGATACCTAAAAAATAGTGTTCAAATATTACTCAATACTGCATAGTATATAATGAAACTATGGAAACGTTTACAATAATATTAAGTTTTATCTATATTAACCTCAATGAGTCGATATCAACAATTTAACGGAGGATTTATGATTTTAATAACCGGCGCGAGTAGTGGTCTAGGGGCCGCTCTGGCCAAGTTGCATAGTGTTGAAGACGAATCGTTGACTATCATTGGTCGCGACAAGGCAAAGCTTGCCAATGTATGTCAAGGTCTACCTTCCCGTGTAAAAGCCTTATCCGTGGATCTCGCTGATGCGGCTCAAGTCTCATCGCTGTTTGATTCTATTCAGCGGCCTAATATGGTTATCCACTGCGCTGGTAGCGGTTATTTCGGGGCAATTGAACGTCAAGAGCCCAATCAAATACGCCATTTAATAGACAATAATTTGTTAACTACTATCCATCTGCTTCAGGAATTGGTAAAGCGTTACAAAGATGAAAGCGTTCGAGTGGTCATTATTATGTCTACTGCTGCGCAAGCCGCCAAAGCAGGGGAGTCAACTTACTGTGCAGTGAAATGGGGAGTGAAAGGTTTGGTTGAATCTGTCCGACTGGAATTGAAAGGTAAGAAGATGAAGTTGATTGGTGTTTATCCAGGGGGAATGGCGACGGAATTTTGGCAAACAAGTGGAAAAAAACTCGATACTTCTTCATTTATGTCGGCTGATGAAGCGGCGAGTATGATCAAAGATGCCCTGCAATGTACAACGAACGGTTACATTTCGGACATTACGGTTAACCGAACATAATGGCAATCGATTACCTTTGGTAATAAGTCTTAGTTTTGCGAAAACAGATCGGGTTATCGGCTAAAATTATCCGTTATCTGATATTGAGTCTTATGTTTATTGTTAAAACTGTTAACATGCCACAATCGTTAAATATGATTTTAGTAATATTGTTTAGAGTTGTATAAGTTCTCTAATCATAATTGGGTTAATAATTTAAAATGCCGCACCACGAAAATAGCCGCTTCATCAGCATGTTTGACTCTGCTGTTGAAGGTCTTTGGATTATGGCCACAGATGGAAACGTCTCTTTTTACAACCACACCTTTTACCAGCAATTTGAGCTTAATCTAGATGATACTCATCTAGACGACTGGTTTGCGTTGATCCACCCTATGGATAAAAAACAGTTCTCTAGTCGTGTAGACCACCATGTTGAAGATGAGTCGTCCAATGAACGAGTCAAAACCCAATATCGAGTTCGTAAAAAAGACGGCAGTTACTGCTGGATTGAAGCGACAGGTGTGATGAAACAAGATGATTCGGGTAGCTATATGGTGGGGAACCATAGAGATATTTCGGAACAAAAATTATTAGAATCCTATATTCGTCAACTGGCATATTTTGACAAAATGTCAGGCCTACCTAATAGCGATAAGCTAAAACAGGATATCTCAGAAATACCCCATAATTATATATTGGTTCATATCCATTTGGATAAGATTAAATCCTATATCAATCAGTATGGCGAAGAGCTAATAGTGGAAATGCTGGAGAGAGTCATCTCTTGTATGAACTCGTTTAAGAGGCAGCGTTGTGAATTCTACCGAAATTCTCTCGATACATTTTCAGTCTTGATACACAGCGCCATTATGGAAAAAGATTTGGCTAAAATGTGTCAGCAGTTCGTCACTGATTTTCGTAATATGTCGAGGGCTGACGGTAAGCTATTTGCGGGAGAGGTTTTTGTTGGTGCTTATCCATGTATCGATAAGAGCAAACCTGCAGAAGAGGTGATTAGCTGGGCAGCACAAACCTGTGAGTATGCGCAGAGACACGAGCCTGCTCATTGGGCTATCTGTAATCCACAGGTACAGAAAAAAGTGGAGCGTTTCTTCTATATTGAAAGCCAGATAAAAAGTGTAATAGAAAATGGTGATATATCCATCCGTTTGCAACCCATTGTCAGTGCGAAAACCTATCAACCAATCAGTTTCGAGGCGTTAGCTAGATGGGAAAATGGGGAGAAAGGCGAGATATACCCCGGCGAGTTTATACCTGTTGCCGAACGCAAAGGCTTCATAGAAACGCTGGGTGAAGCGGTATTAGAACAAGCTTGCATGTTTATAAATAGCTATAATGTGAAATGGAATAGCAACCTAACTATCAATGTAAACGTGTCGGTATTGCAGCTTTTAGATGGGAACTTCCCTCAGCGGGCATCGGAGATTGCGCTTCGTTGTGGCGTAAATGCGTCCAATGTCATGCTCGAACTTACAGAGTCAGTGCTGCTGGATGACAAGTATCAGGCGATGGGTCAAATCAGGCAGTTAAAGGCGTTCGGTTTCAATCTTGCGATGGATGATTTTGGTTCGGGCCATAGCTCTTTAACGGGCTTTTTCCGTCTTCCTTTTAAACAGTTAAAGATCGATAGAGAGTTTGCACTTGAAGCAACCAAATCTGAGGAACCTTTCTCTTATCTCAAATTTTTAAATGAGATGAATCAAGAACGAGGCGTCGCGGTGACCGTTGAAGGTATAGAGTCGCAAGAAATGCTGACGATATTTGAGTCGGCAAATGTGAGCTCTTATCAAGGCTATCTTTTTGCAAGGCCAATGAAGCCGAACGATGCTTTGATGATGGATGATAAATGGAACCTGCTTAGGTTTGAATAAATGTACCCATCCCCACTGTCGTGGGGATGGGTACATTTACCCTAACACTGTCATCTTACTATTAACGAAGCTTAAATTTGCTCACTATACCCACTAACTGTTGATTTGAATCGGTAAGTTGATGGGTACTGTTTGCGGTTTCGCTTCCGTTGCTGTTTAGTGTTTCTATCATTTGTTGAATCGCAACCATGTTGCGGTTTATCTCTTCGGTTACGGAGCTCTGTTCTTCGGCAGAGGTTGCTATCTGCGCAGCGAGATCGTTTATTTCGACCACGGAATCGGTCATTAGGTCAAGAGAAGTCATTACCTGAGAAGTCGTATCAGCGGTTTGTTGACAGCTTTCTTTGGTTGAGTTCATACTCGAAACAACGGCGGAAGAGCCACTACTGAGTTTATCAAGCATTTCATTTATTTCGGTCGTACTTTGTCGAGTTCTGGCGGCTAATGCTCGCACTTCGTCAGCGACGACAGCAAATCCACGGCCATGCTCTCCAGCTCGCGCGGCTTCAATGGCAGCGTTAAGTGCTAACAGGTTAGTCTGTTCCGCGATTTCACCAATCACATTCAACACCTGGCCAATCTGAGCGGTATCTTCATTCATCAATATAATTGTCTGAGAGGTATGTTCAACTTCATCAACTAACGCAGTAACGCTATTGACGGCTTGTTGAACGATAACCTTAGATTGCTCAGCTTCTTTGTTGGTTGACTCTGTCTGTTTGGCTGCTGTCGCGGCGCTTTCTGCAACGGCGTCTGCGGTTGAACTCATCTCGTTAATCGAAGTGACCGCCATTTCCATTTCCGCAGTATGCGCTTTGAGTAGATTTTGATTGGAATCGGCCTGTCCTTCTAAGAGTTCGATTTCATCGTTAATCTTTTCACTTGAAGAGGAAACATCTATCATCATTCGTTGCAGGTTTTCAATGAACTTATTGATACCATCCGCAATCTTGCCGAGGTCGTCTTTGGTGTAAACTTGTAACCTGTGGGTTAAGTCGCCACTACCATTTGCCAAATCTGTAATAACATCTCTGAGCGCAACAATCGGTTTGAAGGCAATATTAAGGGCTACAATACTCAAAGGAATAATGATGGCTGCCGCGATGAGTAGCGCAATAGTAATGGAACCATTTAAGCTGTCGGTATTGGTTTGTATAAACCCTTTGTCTATATAGCCCGTGAGTGTCCAATTCTTGCCGCCCACATCAAAGATATTTTCTACAGGAATTAAATCACCATCCACTTTGTTTGAGAACAAAATGTTACCAACAGAATCTTTTAATTCAACGTAGCTACCTTTGACTGAAGAAGAAGCAAGTAACTCTTGGATACTGGTGAGATCGATGATGAATAAGTCGCGCCCTTCACCACCGCGTGGGACTAAGATGGAAAGGTGAGGGACGGTGTTCTCAAAGTAGATATCACTAATAACAGCTTCATCGCCTGTTGTCGTCATCTGGCTCTTGTATTTTTCAACCAATTCCGGTGCGTCAATGCTACCGCTTTTATTAAACATCAAGTCATAAGATAATTTGATGATGTCTTTGAAACCTGTCGCGTCCAAAGTACTTGAAATTTCCATAATGCTGAAATTAGAACTTTTCGCTAATTTCACATCGTTCGCTATATCGCCGACTAACTTGTCCTTTACTAAAACTAGTTGTGTTTGGATATTCTTCGTATCAGATTGAGCGATATATTGGCTAATATAGTAATTCGCACTTAGGAAAGAAGTTAGAACCGATATTGAAATTATCGAAATGAGCAAAGCGAGTACTTTTGCTTTAAAGGATAGATTTTTCATAATAATTTTTTTCGTCTTCTTAGTTGGCAACAATTCTAGATAGAGTTTATTGATATTATGATTATAGGTCGGAAAATATCTTGAAAACTTGAGTGCAATGTTAGCTTACCGCTTGTTTATACGTAATAAAGTGTGTTTGTTCGATCACGCTCACACTATTATGATAACTGATTGATATATTGCATTGTGAGTCAGCTTGATATTTCTCGTGATTATTTTAAATAAACGCTTGTCTGGTTTGCATGAGTTGGGTAGACTCGCGCGCAATCTCGGTAGTACCTTACTGGGGGATACTCGAAACATCCTCTTAAATTGGTGATGTTTTGTAGGGTAGGTATTAGTTAGCCATAGCTAATAGACGGGATACTGTAGAAAGGAAACCCAACAATGTTATCTAATTCAAATCAGTTCAAATTCAGCCTAGTTCTACCAAACTGCAGTGTAATAACTGAACCTTGATCCGCTCGAAAACAATATTTCCTATCGGCTAATTTGCCGAGTTTGTTGCTACACGCAAAGTCGTGTAGTGGATAGTGATCCATAAGGTATTTGGTAATGAGCACAGTTATAAATTTAGATTCGTATCAATCTAACTCCCCATTTGGAATTGAAATACCAGAGGTCTCTGGTATTTATAGTTTAGCGTTAGATCAACTGCTGATCGATCAACAAGAGAACGAATCCGATGTTCGCTCTTATCCACGACGTTTACCTTTAGCAATCAAGCGCGCCTATGGCGTACTGGTTGAAGACACACGCGGACAAATTTTCTTAGATTGTCTTGCGGGAGCAGGAACGCTAGCGCTTGGCTACAATCATGCAGAAATCAATCAATCTCTAAAGGACCAGCTCGATTCTGGTTTACCCTATCAAACGCTTGATATTACCACTGAAGTTAAAGATAACTTTATTAAACAGGTCAAAAGTTTTCTACCAGATTACTTTTCGAAGGACTCAGTAATACAGTTTTGTGGCCCGTCAGGTGCGGATGCAGTAGAGGCCGCTATTAAGCTTGTTAAGCAGACGACAGGTAGAAATACCATGTTTGCTTTCCGAGGTGCTTACCATGGTATGACGAATGGGACGATGGGTTTGATGGGCAATTTAGGTACAAAAGCACGACGTACAGGATTGATGTCGGATGTTCACTTTATGCCATTCCCATACAGCTTGCGCTGTCCGTTTGGTCTCGGAGGTGACGTGGGTGCAAAACAGAGCATTCGATATATAGAGCGTCTACTTAATGATGATGAAGCTGGTATACAAAAACCTGCTGCGATTATTGTCGAACCAGTACAAGGCGAAGGTGGCGTTATCCCCGCGCCAGTTGAGTGGCTAAAAGAGTTACGCCGTATCACCACAGAACACGGGATTTTACTTATTTTAGACGAGATCCAGTGTGGGGTAGGGAAGACGGGCTATCGATTTGCGTTTGAAGAATCGGGGATCACCCCAGATATCCTGTGTCTGTCTAAAGCGATTGGAGGTGGACTACCGATGTCTATTCTCGTCTTCAATAAGCAGATCGATACCTGGAAAGCCGGTGAACATACCGGCACATTCCGTGGGAACCAACTCGCGATGGTATCTGGTGCCAAGACGATGGAAATTATCGAGCGCGATAATCTCGTCGAGCACGCCAGTATTGCAGGTAATTATTTTCGACTTGGACTTGAAGAAATTCAGACGCGTGTCGATTGTATTGCAGAGGTTCGTGGTAAAGGTTTGATGCTTGGTATAGAAATAGTGACACCGAGTGGCAGCATAAATAAATTTGATGAGCGTGAAGCGGACTCCGAGCTAACGTTATCTATTCAAAGGGCATCCTTAGAGCGTGGATTGATTGTGGAAAAAGGAGGACGCGATGGTTCAGTTATTCGTTTCCTACCACCTTTAATCATCACATTAGAACAGATTGACTTCGCCCTAAGGACTTTAGAAGCGGCAATTATTGCCTCTGATGGTCAGTTGACTAAAAAGGAGGTGAGTTAATGTCATTAAATTCGTCTCAAGTGAGCTGGAAGAAGCACTTTGTTCATACCGGAGAGAAGGGTGCGCAAGAATTTTCCCTCGTCCTCTCGAATACCAATAAACATCTGAAAACCATGTTCGAGACCGCGAGCAAACCATACTCGGGGCTCTCGCCTGATCTATTATTAGAGCAGATTAATCGAGTTGACCTTACCAATGGTGGAACGGATCTATCGGATATTGTAGCGAAATCTGTGGAGTTGATTGGTAAGAACTCAATCTTGGTTCAGCACCCTAATTGTATCGCCCATTTGCATACCCCCCCATTGATCTCATCTATCGCAGCGGAGTCGATTATTGCAGCGTTAAATCAGTCGATGGATTCGTGGGATCAGGCTTCTGCAGCCACATTTGTTGAGCAAAAAGTCGTTGATTGGTTGTGTGGTATCTACCAACTTGGTCACGAATCTGATGGTGTATTCACCAGTGGTGGAACTCAATCTAACCAGATGGGATTGTTACTTGCGCGCGATTGGATTGCAGAAAAGATAAGCAATCACTCAATTCAGAAGATGGGTCTGCCAGATTACTGGAATAAGTTACGCATCATCTGTTCTAAGAATACGCACTTTACTATTCAAAAATCGGCTTCAATGATGGGATTGGGTGAGCAAGCGGTTATTGCTGTCGATACGAATAGTGCTGGTGAGTTAGATATTGCCGCATTGCAAATCGTGATTAAGGAATTAAAGCAAGCTGGTTTGATTCCTTTCGCTGTTGTCGCAACAGCGGGTACTACGGATCACGGTGCTATTGATGACATCGAAGCCATTTCTTCCATTACCCAAAACGAATCGCTTTGGCTTCATGTCGATGGTGCCTATGGTGGTGCTCTGATTTTAAGTGGTCATAAAGAAAGACTGAATGGCATAGAAAAAGCCGACTCAGTCAGCGTAGATTTCCACAAGCTTTTCTACCAAACCATTAGTTGCGGTGCAATTTTATTAAAGGACCGTCGCCACTTTAAGTACCTACTTCATCACGCCGACTATCTGAATCGTGAACACGATGAACTGCCAAATTTAGTGGATAAAACTATTGCAACCACCAAACGTTTTGACGCGTTAAAAGTGTTTGTTTCCATGCAGAGCGTTGGTGCGAAGACCTTAGGTCAGATGGTCGATCATCTATTAGTCCAGACGCAACAAGTGGCCGATAAAGTCGCGCAAACAACAAACCTGCAATTACTGGCGACGCCGTCTTTATCTACAGTGCTATTCAGGCTGAACCATCAAGGGGTGGAGAACCTAGATGCATTGAATCAAAAGGTACGTATCGAAGCATTAACAAGAGGCGTTGCCGTATTAGGTGAGACGACCATTGACGGTCAATCCGCACTGAAGTTCACGATACTGAATCCGTGTCTGTCGATGTCAGATTTCGACAACTTATTAAATCAAATTGACCAATTAGCTCAAGAGCTGATTGATACCAGTTTACTGGTATAAGAAGGAAAGAATATGTCTATATTACAAATTGGTGCGGGTGGCGTGGGTTGGGTAATTGCACACAAAGCGGCGCAAAATAATGACGTGTTAGGTGATATTACCTTAGCATCGAGAACCATTGCAAAATGCGACAAAATTATTGACTCTATCAAGGGTAAAAATAATCTAAAGGATGAGACGAGAAAACTAGAATCCAAAGCGGTCGATGCAGACGATGTAGACGCTCTTGTTGCGTTAATCAATGAAGTAAAACCAACGCTGGTGATTAACGCGGGTCCTCCATGGATAAATATTGCCATTATGGAAGCCTGCCTACAAACCAAGGTCTCTTATTTAGACACCTCCGTTGCTGTTGATCTCTGTTCTGAAGGACAACAAGTTCCTCAAGCCTATGACGGGCAATGGGCGTTCAGGGACAAATTCAAACAAGCCGGTATCACTGGTATATTGGGCGCGGGCTTTGATCCTGGTGTGGTCAGTGTCTTTGCTGCCTACGCCGTTAAGCATCTATTTGATGACATCGACACCATTGATGTTATGGACGTGAACGATGGCGATCATGGCAAAAAGTTTGCAACTAACTTTGATCCAGAAACCAATATGTTAGAGATTCAAGGCGACTCATTTTATTGGGAAGAAGGTAATTGGAAGCAGGTACCTTGTCACACGCGTATGTTTGAGTTTGAATTTCCGCTAGTAGGTAAACATAAAGTTTATTCAATGGCTCACGATGAAGTGCGTTCTATGCAAGAATTTATCCCGGCAAAACGAATAGAATTCTGGATGGGTTTTGGAGACGCCTATCTAAATTACTTCAACTGCATGCGCGATATTGGCCTACTGAGCCCTGACCCTGTCACGCTTCAAGATGGGACGGTTGTTGAGCCGCTTAAGGTATTGAAAGCGATATTACCCGACCCAACCTCTTTGGCTCCAGGGTATACAGGTAAAACCTGCATAGGCACCTGGGTGCAAGGTAATAAGGATGGCAAGCCGCGTAGCGTGTTTATCTATAACAATGCTGACCATGAAATAGCGTATGAAGATGTAGAACATCAGGCTATCTCATATACGACGGGTGTACCAGCCATTACGGCTGCATTGCAATATTTTCGTGGGCAATGGGCCGAAGCGGGTGTATTTAATATGGAGCAACTCGATCCAGACCCATTCTTAGAAACCATGCCAGAACTTGGGTTAGATTGGCATATACAGGAACTTGAAGTTGAGCAACCTAATATCCAGATTCTAAAATAAGGGCAGAGAGTCTTAAAGCGAATCAGGTTTATTGAGTTTTCGTGATGTAAACCTGATAGAACAAAGACGCAACACTCACTTACTGAAAATATTGACTAAAGCTGGAACGAATGAATACAGAACAACTTCCAACACCGTATTTCATGATCAATGAAGAAGCGTTGATAGAGAACCTAGAGAAAGCTCGTTATCTAAAAGAGCAGTCCGGCGTAAAACTGGTCTTGGCACTTAAGTGTTTCTCTACGTGGGGTGTGTTTGACCTAATCAAGCCTTATCTCGATGGGACTACGAGCAGTGGGCCTTATGAGGTAAAGCTTGGTTACGAGACCTTCGGTGGTGAAACCCACGCCTATAGTGTTGGTTATAGCGAAGAAGATATTAAAGACGTGGTGCCTATATGCGACAAATTAATATTTAACTCTCAATCCCAGCTAGCGGCTTATCGTCATATGACTGAAGGTAAAGTGTCAATAGGTCTTAGACTAAACCCAGGCGTGAGCTATGCAGGACAAGATTTGGCTAACCCCTCACGCCGTTATTCCCGTTTAGGGGTTCAGATCGATCAGTTAACCGAAGAGGTTTTCGATAGTCTAGATGGGGCAATGTTCCATATGAACTGCGAAAACAAAAACGTTGATGCCTTTGTTACATTGTTGGATGCAATATCTTCTCGATTTGGTCACTATCTCGATAAACTGGCGTGGGTGAGTTTGGGCGGCGGTGTCTTCTTTACATGGCCGGGTTATGACATCGATAAATTGGCCAATGCTCTGAAGCAATTTTCAGACAGGCATGAGGTTCAGCTTTATCTGGAACCAGGTGAAGCCATTATTACCAAAACGACAGATTTGGTAGTATCAGTAGTGGATATTATTGAGAATGAAAAGCAGACGGCCATTGTCGACTCTGCAACAGAAGCGCATAGACTCGATACGCTAATTTATGATGAACCTGCGTCGATATTCGAAGCAGATAAAAATGGTCAGCATAAATACATTATCGGTTCTTGCTCATGCCTTGCTGGTGACCAATTCTGTGAATCTACATTTTTGCAGCCGTTAAAGATAGGTCAAAGGTTGCATATTATGGACAGTGCTGGCTACACCATGGTGAAGCTAAATTGGTTTAATGGATTAAAAATGCCATCAATTTACTGCCAGCGCTCAAATGGTAATATTGATAAATTGAATGAGTTCAATTATGCCGATTTCAAGCGTTCTCTTTCACAATGGAATATTAACTAGTATTTAGATGTTCACTTTGTGGAAGATGCTAAGAACAACGTCTTCTTAACCCCAAAAAACACCCTAAAAGAGGGTGTTTTTTTATCATAATTTACTCAGATATGGAATCAGATAATCACGTACTAAGAATAACTCTTGTATCCTCGCTCAATGATTCAAGCTCATGTGTCACATCCGCAATGGCCATCTCTTTTGGTAAACGAATAGACAAGTTTGCGGTAAATAAACTAGAGCTTACACCGCCGCCTCCAGCAATAAAGACGCGTTGACAGTCCATATCTAGGATGTTGATACCTTGCCCGTCGAGTACATTGGTAATTTCATTTACAATGCCAGCTCTATCGTTAGAATCTAACCGCAGTTGGAAGATCTCCTCGGTATTGTGTGATGCGGTATCACTATCGGTAAATTTCACGAGCAAATTAGGGTCTTTCCTAATGGCGTCTTTAACTTTGTCTTCATTTTCTTCCGGCAAGTCAATTTTTATGACCGCAGCAACTTGGTCTTCTATAAAATTAACTTTACTGATTAGCCATTTCCCCCCATTTTCATGAGTGGCGGCCGCAAACGATTTAATAGTAGACGGTGTCGCTTTACCGACGAAATTGACAATAAACGTTTTATTCATAGAAAACCCTCCATGTATGACGCAGACCTAACTATATGAATTGAAATGTTATATTTAGTGTAGGCCTAATCTGGTGAGAAAGCTTGACTGGGGTCTATATTTCAAGCTTGAATTCGGAGGAATATCATGTTTTGTAATTAAAACTTTATTTTTAATTCAGCTCCAACAAACTGATAATCGTACGAAGCTCCAGCGTCCATTGCGAAACTGGCGGCGTCTTGGTTACCGAACCAAGGTGTAGAAACAAAATTGAATTCTGCTTCTCCCCCCCATGCATCCGTCACCCAATAATGAATGTGTCCTACAGGGTTTAGGAAAAAAAGAGAAAAGCTACCCATTGACTCTGAGCCCATGACTTCGCCACCGTTAGCAACGATGTCCTGTTCGGCTTCAAACATTATTTCACCGACCATAGCACCGAAAAATGGAGTAATAAACAGGTCTTGCCACGATGGGATTTCTGCAAATGCCTCTACACCATATTCCCAGAAAAACGTCGACATGGTCCAAGAATAGATAAACGATTCAAACTCATCGAAACCAGAATGGCGTGCAGCAGTATAGTAAACACCACCAAAATAGGGGTGCATAATGTAGTTTAATATATGCTCATCTTTATCCCAGACAGGGCCAGCCTTTACATTGTCTTTCCATTTCTGGCCTAGGTTGCTTACGTCTTTGGAGTCATCATCCCATTTGGTGATTGATTCTGGCAAAAGAGTCATTAATCCAACGGTAGCAACACTTAGTCCCAATATGGTGTATGTCTGTTCTTTTAGGTATTGCCAGTCTTTTTCTTGACTGATATTAAGGTAAAGAGGCCGTTCTTCATTTTCTGTTATCGTTGAAGACCTTTCTGCTTCGGTATCTAATGAAAAAACCGAATGAGCAACAAAAGGGTCTTTTTCTATACAGTAGTTAAGTTGATTGTCACAATCTATAGTGTAAGAAAATTCGATATGCTGATTAGTATCGTACTGAGCCGAATATGCACTAGAGACCATAAGAAGCGTTGAAGAGGCAGCAAATAGACGACTCATTGATGACGTTGTACTTTCCATTCTGGTTTCTGGTTTCAATGTGCGTTCCTTGAAAATATGAATGTCCATATACATAGATTGTCTATGAGACTAGTTTGCAATAATACTTAATGTTGCAGAGCAAGTGGACCCACAGACTAGACAACATAATTTAGATTAGCTGAAAATCTTTGAATTCTCATACTTTTATAATCATTTCTCGACATCACATCATAATCTGACGTAACTTATACTCTGTATAATCACAAATAATTACTTAACATCGCTTTAACAATAAAATAGGTCAATACAATGCTTAATATTGCTATGCTTAGCACTGGTGAAGAAGTTCTTCACGGTGATATCATTGACACCAATGCTGCTTGGTTGTCGCGCCGGTTTTATGAAGAGGGCTTTTCCCTTTCCAAAAGAAGCACCGTTGGTGACCAAAAAAAAGCGCTTGTTAATGAACTTGTTTCTCTCAGCCTTAATCACGATATCGTTATTGTAAATGGAGGGCTTGGACCCACAACCGATGATCTTACAGCAGAAGCAGTGGCAGTTGCTGCGGAACAAGAGTTGAGGTTATTCCCTGAATGGGTTGAGGTAATGCAAACGATGTTTGCGCGTCTTGGTAGAAAGATGCACGACAGTAATCTAAAGCAAGCGATGCTGCCTGAAAAAGCGGAGATTGTGGACAATCCGGTTGGTACTGCTTGTGGTTTTACTCTGATGATCAATGACGCTCGATTTTTCTTTACGCCAGGGGTTCCAAGCGAACTAAAACATATGGTTGATGGTGAAATATTGCCGTATTTAAAAGCAACCTACCCAGATACGTCACCATTCGAAGTAAGCCGTATGTATACATTTGGCTTAGGTGAATCGGGAATTGCAACACATCTGGATAAAATAGTGCTACCTGAGGGGTTTGAGCTGGGTTATCGCTCTTATATTCCCTATATTGAAGTTAAACTCTTTGGGCCTGCGAATCAGCGAGAAGTCCGATTGAGCTTATTAAAGATAATCTATGCTCACCTTGGTGAGAATGTGGTGAGTGTTGATGAAACAATGTTGGACAACATTGGCGACCTTTTGGCGGAGTCTCAACGACGAGTTTCTGTGGCTGAGTCTGCAACCGGTGGTTACCTATCTAGTTCGTTACAGATGAACAAAAAAACGCATGATTATTTTAAACAGGCATGGGTACTAAATAAAATTGATTCTTTTGATAGCCACGAACAAGATCCTATTGCCGCTGCGTTAGCTTTAGCGGCTTCAATTCGTGAAAAAACAGGCAGTGAGATTGGACTGGCCGTTGGGAAAATTAGCGAAAATAAGGTCGCTGTTTCGCTGTCTACTTCTTCTGGAGAGTGGGGTCAATGGGTAGAATTGAGTCGTAACTATAATCCTCAAGATCAAGCGAAAGTGATCGCTGCGATCTTGCTTGATATGCTTCGTAGACATGAAGAAAATAAACCAATCTTCGGCAATTATGGCTTTGTTCATCGCCTACGAGAACTGTTTGTCCCTGCCGCATTGCTTTAATGTTTAAGTGGAATGACGATGAGTCTACATTGGGATAAACGGACAAGATTTTCGAAGGAGATAGTTTTTATTTTAGGGAAAATAGGAATTTTTCACCATTACCTTATAACAATAAGGTATAAGGGTTATTTTCTTTAAAAACAATAAGTTATACTTCATTAAAGATTTGTCTCAATAATGTATCTAGCTTAAAATCAGAAATGTCGTAAACTGAATCATGATGTTCGAAATGAACACCGTTCGTTGTGACATAGGCGAACTCCCCATGGATGGCAGGAGGTTTGAGCAATGTTGAGTCAATCAAAAATCGAAGTTTGGTATAAAGTTTCTGGCCAGAGAATTCTACTAGGTGAGACGTGCAGCACGAGGCAAAAAGATGTCATCTCCCTCTGGGTGGATCTTCCATATGATCAAGGATCATCAAAAAACGAGGGTTATCGTCTATCCTTGTTTGACGATGATGGGAGACACATTGCAGATAAAAGTGTGAGTCAATCGTATGCCGAGAATATCCTAAGTCATCGACCGATATTGGATGTTTGCCAAGCAGTAAATCAACTCTGTTTCTCTGTCGATAATCATCTTGAGTCAAACAGAAAATCTAAAGATGATCAGGCTGATTTAGCCTTTATCTGATAATTCACTTTGGTCAATACAAGATTTGATTTTGCCTTGCTTATGCAGGGCAAAATTTCTTTGGCGTTCGTATAAGCCATCTTAAATCCAACTTCTTCTACTTCCCCTTCCATTATTTCACATCGACATGCACCACAGTGCCCATCTCGGCAATGGTACTCGGGTTGCAAACCTGCAGATTCCATTGCTTCCAGAACGGTTTGCTCCGTTGTGGACAGGATAGGGGGTAGAGAGTTGATATTAAGTTTAAACATTTTGACACTTATCGGTGATAGTAAATATGCATTGAACCTTTAACTCGCTTTCGTAAACAAGTTAAAGGCTTATTTGGACAATTTTTCTGTAACAAATTACAGTTCAAAATCTCCGAAATCGTCCGCATCGACTTCATTATCGATTTGACCGACTAGATAGGAGCTGATTTCAGCCTCTTGCGGTGCAACCTGTACATTGTCAGATGATAACCAGGCGTTGATCCAAGGGATAGGATTGGATGTCGCTTCTGGGTACGCAATATCAAGGCCGACGGCTTGCATCCGGGTATTGGTAATGTATTCCACGTATTGTGATAAAATATCCTTATTTAGACCAATCATCGACCCATCTTTAAATAGATATTCCGCCCACTCTTTTTCTTGCTCTGCTGCCGCTTTAAATAGGTCGAAACAGTCTTGTTTACACTCTTCTGCAATCTGAACGAAGGCAAAATCATCTTGACCATTTCGAAGTAGATTAATCATATACTGAGTACCAGTAAGATGGAGTGCTTCGTCGCGTGCAATTAATTTGATGATCTTAGCATTGCCTTCCATTAATTCACGTTCGGCGAATGCAAATGAGCAGGCAAAGCTGACGTAAAAGCGAATCGCTTCTAGTGCGTTAACCGACATCAAACAAAGGTACAGTTTTGTCTTTAAGGTGTGCAAATCAACCACAACGGTTTCGCCGTTGATGGTGTGCTTACCTTCTCCGTAGCGGTGGTAATCGTTGGTCAAGACGATGAGGTCATCATAATAGCGAGAGATATCTTTGGCTCGATTTTGAATGTATTCATTTTCAACGATGTCATCAAAAACCTCACTAGGATTATTGACGATATTGCGAATGATATGCGTATATGAACGAGAGTGAATCGTTTCTGAAAACGACCATGTTTCGATCCATGTCTCAACTTCTGGTAGAGATACAAGGGGTAACAACGCCACATTAGGGCTACGTCCTTGTATTGAATCAAGTAATGTCTGATATTTTAGGTTACTGATGAATATGTGTTTTTCATGTTCTGGTAACTTATTGTAATCGATACGATCGCTGGATACATCAACTTCTTCAGGACGCCAGAAAAATGAAAGTTGCTTTTCAATCAACTTTTCGAAAATTTCAAATTTTTGTTGATCGTAACGTGCAACATTTACCGGTTGACCCAGAAACATAGGTTCCTTTAATTGGTCATTCTTAATTTGCGTAAAAGTACTGTAAGCCATGGTCGCTTGTTTCCCTTCTTGCCCTAATTCGTTAAGATTTTAGAGCATAGTATTTTTCTGATTTAGTCTCGAGATACTGACTTGTGAATCGAGACATTTTAATTGAGACTTCAATAAAGTAATAGCGTTAAATCTTGCAACCGCCGCCTTCGCAATCTTCATCTTCTTTTACGATCACATCCTTGCCTTGGTCGTCACTCGCACCGTCTCGGGTGTTGTGATAATACAGCGTTTTCACACCGAATTTATAGGCAGTCAGTAGATCTTTAAGCAGAAGTTTCATCGGTACTTTGCCACTGGAATGTGCTGCCGGATCGTAGTTCGTGTTGGCAGAAATTGCTTGGTCGACAAATTTTTGCATGATACCAACTAGATGAAGATATCCGTCATTTTGAGGGATAGTCCACAACAGTTCATAGTTGTTTTTGAGCGCTTGATACTCAGGTACAACTTGCTTAAGAATACCATCCTTCGACGCTTTAACTGAAACGTAACCACGTGGTGGTTCTATACCGTTGGTTGCGTTTGAGATTTGCGAAGAAGTCTCAGATGGCATCAATGCGGTCAACGTTGAGTTACGAAGGCCGTGAGTTTTTATCTCTTCTCGTAGCGTTTCCCAGTCGTAATGAAGTACTTCATCACAGATCTGATCGATATCTTTTTTATAGGTATCAATTGGGAGAATACCTTGCGAATAACGTGTCTCGTTAAAAGAAGGACAAGGGCCTTGTTCTTTCGCCAACTTAACCGATGCTTTTAATAAGTAGTATTGAATAGCTTCAAAGGTTTTGTGGGTTAGGCTGTTCGCACTGCCGTCGGAATAACGCACACCATTTTTTGCAAGGTAGTAAGCGTAGTTGATCACGCCAACTCCTAAGGTACGACGATTCATTGTCGATTTGTATGCTGCTGGCAACGGATAGTCTTGATAGTCGAGCAGAGCGTCTAACGCCCTCACTACAAGCTCTGATAACTCTTCGAAGTCGTCTAATGATTTGATGGCGCCCAAGTTAAATGCAGACAAGGTACAGAGTGCTATCTCGCCACTGTCATCTTCAACGTTGTTAAGTGGTTTAGTTGGTAACGCAATCTCAAGGCATAGGTTTGACTGGCGTATAGGTGCAACACTTGGATCGAATGGACTGTGAGTATTACAGTGATCTACGTTTTGAACGTAGATACGACCCGTTGACGCTCTTTCCTGCATGAGCAATGAGAAAAGATCAAGTGCCTTCACTGTTTCTCGTTTAATGCTCTTGTCCGCCTCGTATTGAAGATATAGTTGTTCAAACTTGTCTTGGTCTTCGAAGAACGCGTCGTATAAACCGGGAACATCAGAGGGGGAAAATAAGCTAATGTTGGCGCCTTTAACCAATCGCGAATACATTGTCTTATTGATTTGTACTCCGTAATCCATGTGGCGGACACGGTTTTCTTCCACTCCTCGGTTGTTCTTCAAAACTAATAGAGACTGTACTTCGCCGTGCCATATCGGATAAAAGACCGTTGCAGCACCGCCACGGACGCCACCTTGAGAACAACATTTCACGGCAGTTTGGAAATATTTGTAGAATGGAATACAACCCGTGTGGAAGGCTTCTCCACCACGGATCTCGGAACCCAAGGCTCGAATTCTACCAGCGTTTATACCTATACCAGCACGCTGAGACACATAACGCACAATTGAGCTTGACGTCGCGTTGATTGAATTAAGGCTATCGTCACATTCAATAAGAACGCAAGAGCTAAATTGACGAGTGGGCGTACGAACACCAGACATAATCGGTGTAGGTAAAGAAATTTTAAAGGTAGAGACTGCGTCGTAGAAACGCTTTACGTAATCGAGTCGTGTATCTCGTGGATACTTGGCGAATAGGCAAGCTGCAACAAGGATATATAGAAACTGAGCACTTTCATATATCTCTTTTGTTACACGATTTTGTACAAAATACTTACCTTCGAGTTGTTTTACCGCGGCATATGAAAAGTCCAAATCACGCTTGTGGTCAATAAATTCGTCCATTTGAACGAACTCTTGCTCTGAGTAATCTTCTAGAAGGTGTTTGTCGTATTTACCGTTACCAACGAGCTTAGAAACTTGATTGTAAAGAGTGGGTGGCTCGTATTGACCATAAGCTTTTTTACGCAAGTGAAAGACAGAAAGACGTGCGGCTAGATATTGATAATCTGGTGTCTCTTCTGAGATAAGGTCAGCAGCCGACTTTATAATGGTTTCGTGAATATCACTAGTGGTGATGCCATCATAGAATTGGATGTGAGATTTAATTTCAACTTGAGAGACGGAAACATTGTCTAGGCCCTCTGCGGCCCATGTGATCACGCGATGGATCTTTTCTAGATCAATGGTTTCTTTACGGCCATTACGTTTAGTAACGGTGAGTTGCTGGTTCATTATTGTCGATTTCCCTAATAAGACTGACTAAAGCCCTTTTTTTTGTAATTTTTGTAAAAGCAATAGGGGCTAGTGTGATCAATACCCCCTAAATGAAAAATGGAAAAAACACTACATGTAGGGGTGTTGTGTGGAGCGACTTACAAGATAGTGCGTTTTCAAGAAATTTTCAAGATTCAGGTTGTGGGTTAGTTTGTGGATAACTCGGAAAATGTCGGTAATCAGTTAGTAGGCACTTACTGAGCAAATAAGACGAGGATTAGTAGCAACAAAAAGGAAGCTAATTGAATGCTGTTTTGAAAAGAAAATAAAAATATTTTCCTTGATCTTTGACGAGTTTTACATTTAAAGATCTTGATCTAATTATTATGCAAAACCCGTCTAATTTGTCGTCAAATTAGTAGACGTTAGGCGGGAAGTTGAGTATGAACAATATAATTTACATCGACTCGTGGACCCAAACGATAAGAATCAAATAATGGGTTGTAATGTAGCCCTGTAATCCCTAACTCTAGCAGGTTGGTTTTGTCTACCATCGTCAGCAATTCTGAAGGTTTGATGAATTTATCGTGGTGATGCGTGCCTTGAGGAACAATCTTTAAAATCTTCTCTGCACCTACGATGGCAAACAGGTAAGATTTAAAATTTCGGTTCAGTGTTGAAAAGAATACATGGCCACCTGGCTTAATTAGTTTTTCACACGCACGGATAATAGAATGTGGATCAGGCACGTGCTCCAGCATCTCCATGCAAGTGATGACCTCATAGCTACTTGGATTTTGTTCTGCGTGTTCTTCTATTGTGCTTTGGATGTAGGTTAGGCTAGTTTTTGTCTCCAATGCATGCAACCTCGCGACCTCCAATGGCTCTTTACCCATATCTAACCCCGTCACTTGTGCACCTTGCTTAGCCATGCTCTCAGATAAAATTCCGCCCCCACAGCCAACGTCTAATACCTTTTTATCAAATAAACCATTGGCTTTATCCAATACATAGTTTAATCGTAGCGGATTGATTTGATGTAACGGCTTAAATTCCCCATCAAGGTCCCACCATCTTGATGCCATATCTTCAAATTTTCTGATCTCTTCTGGATCGACGTTCACTGTTGGTGACATTGCTTATTCTTCCTTGACGGTATTCATAATGGATTATAAACAGATATTGCAGTGACTTGAAAGGAACGGCCTCAATAAAGCGGTTCGCTAATGCCGGTTTTTGATGAGTTAGGAAGATAGAGTGTTGTAACGAGTATGAAATTTATCTCTATCAAAGGAGGTCTCATTGTTAGGCTTAATATAAGGAGTCGAGTATGAACAAGAGCACCTTCTTTACTGTTATGTTATTGATCACATCTGGTTCTCATTCATCGCTAACATTTGCTAGCAATCAGATTTGGTCACATGAAGGGCAACCAGCGCAATTAATAGAGCTGTTTACATCTGAAGGATGTTCGAGCTGTCCGCCTGCTGATAAGTATTTGAGTAAATTCCAACAACATTCTGGTTTATGGACTGAATTTATTCCGCTCGCTTTTCATGTGGATTATTGGAACTACCTTGGCTGGAAAGACGAGTTTTCACATCCTTCTTTTACTCAACGCCAACGCCTGTATAAAAGCTATGGTGCTTCATCTTCCGTTTACACACCGGGTTTTTTTGTTGATGGTCGAGAATGGAGAGGTTATTTTTCGAGAGACCAATTGCCTTTTAATTCGGCTTCGGTTGCCGGAAAACTCATGGTTACGCGTTCAGGGAATCAATTTGATCTTTCGTATAGCGTAAAAGGTGAATATATCGCGCACCTTGTCTTGCTCGCCATGGATGAGAGTACAGAAATTAAAGCAGGCGAAAACAGAGGTAAAAAATTGGAGCACGATTTTGTTGTTTTAGATAAACAACAATTACTAGCAGAACAGAACTGGCGCTTTGAGTTATCAGCGTGGCCTGAAAAAGCGGACGCAATGGCGGTATGGTTAACGAAACGAGACGGCTTTCAACCTGTACAAACGGTCGGTGGCATGTTGGTTTCATCACAATAAAGCTAATAACTCTGAGCTCAGATCAATAAATTAGACTTTGTGGGAGAAGGTAAACGCATAACACCACTATAAACCGTATTGAGAGATAACCAACGCGGCTCTGTTACGTCTTTTAGCAAGAAATAGATAATGTCATCTCTTAGTTGTCTATTTCTTGCTACGAGCTTTACATACGTCTTATTTTCTCGACAACAAACGTGAATAGCGTATTTTTTCTGCTCACAAAATCATCATTATTCAATAAATTAGCACACAGAAACGCGTCTTTCATGGGATTTGCAACTTTTTGATGCCACAACATCATAAAAGGTGATGGAAAGTGGTGCGGATACGATAAGTTTTGTGTTATATTTTGCGACCTTGTACGTATCGAATATACGATCAAAATATAGAGGGAAAATGGCTCTATGAGCGATCTAGCTAAAGAGATCACGCCCATAAACATTGAAGATGAGCTGAGAAGTTCTTACTTAGACTACGCGATGTCTGTCATCGTTGGTCGTGCTCTTCCTGATGTGCGTGATGGCCTAAAACCAGTACACCGCCGCGTTTTATTCGCGATGAATGTGCTTGGTAATGATTGGAACAAAGCATATAAAAAATCTGCCCGTGTTGTGGGTGATGTAATCGGTAAATATCACCCTCACGGTGATAGTGCGGTATACGACACTATAGTTCGTATGGCACAACCGTTTTCTTTACGTTACATGCTGGTCGATGGCCAGGGTAACTTTGGTTCTATTGATGGGGACTCAGCAGCAGCGATGCGTTATACGGAAGTCCGTATGTCGAAGATCGCTCATGAACTTCTTGCTGACCTTGATAAAGAAACAGTAGATTACGTCCCTAACTACGACGGAACAGAATTTATTCCAGCGGTTCTACCGACGAAAGTACCAACATTGTTGGTTAATGGTTCGTCTGGTATCGCGGTTGGTATGGCAACAAATATTCCTCCTCATAACTTGAATGAGGTTATTGCTGGTTGCCTAGCGTTTATCGATAATGAAGAAATTACTATCGAAGAGCTTATGGACTTTATTCCAGGTCCTGACTTTCCAACGGCTGCTTTAATCAGTGGACGTAAAGGGATTGTCGAAGCTTATAATACTGGACGCGGTAAAGTTTACATGCGTTCAAAAGCGCATATCGAATCTGAAAAGAACGGTAAAGAAACGATCATTGTTACTGAAATACCTTATCAGGTTAACAAGGCACGCGTAATCGAAAAGATTGCCGAGCTTGTTAAAGATAAAAAGGTAGAAGGTATCAGTGCCCTACGTGATGAATCTGATAAAGACGGCATGCGTATTGTTATCGAATGTAAGCGTGATGCGGTTGCGGAAGTGGTTCTAAATAACCTCTATTCATTGACTCAGCTTCAAACAACGTTCGGTATCAACATGGTTGCGCTAGATAACGGCCAGCCTAAACTATTCAACCTTAAAGAAATGTTGAAATGTTTTGTTGATCACCGTCGTGAAGTTGTTACACGCCGTACTATCTTCGAACTTCGCAAAGCGCGTGATCGTGCACATATCTTAGAAAGTCTTGCGTTAGCACTGGCGAATATCGACGAAATCATCGAATTGATTCGTAATGCATCGACACCTGCGGAAGCGAAAGCTGGCCTAGTTGCTCGAGGTTGGGATCTTGGTAATGTTGCGGGGATGCTTGAACGAGCGGGTACCGATGCTGCTCGTCCAGAGTGGCTTGAAGACCAATTTGGTATTCGTGATGGTCAATACTATCTGACAGAACAACAAGCTCAAGCTATCCTAGAGCTTCGTTTACACAGATTGACTGGTTTAGAGCACGAGAAAATTCTTGAAGAGTATAAAGCGCTTCTTGAAGAAATCGCCGAGTTAATGCTTATTCTTTCTAGTACTGATCGCTTGATGGAAGTGATTCGTGAAGAGCTTGAAATTGTCCGTGACAATTTCGGTGATGAGCGTCGTACGGAAATTATTGCCGCTGTCCATGATATGGATATGGAAGAACTCATTGCACAAGAAGATGTTGTGGTTACTTTGTCTCATGCAGGTTACGTTAAGTATCAAATCCTGAATGACTACGAAGCACAGCGTCGAGGTGGTAAGGGTAAGAGCGCGACTAAGATGAAAGACGAAGATTATATCGAACGTCTATTAGTTGCCAATACCCACGACAACATTCTCTGTTTCTCTACAAGAGGCAAGGCGTATCGCTTGAAAGTATTCCAACTTCCTCAAGCAAGTCGAAATGCACGTGGTAAACCTATCGTTAATATTCTACCTCTAGAAGAAAACGAAAGAATCACGGCTATTTTACCAGTAACTGAATACTCTGAAGATAAGTTTATCTTTATGGCGACTGGCGATGGTACGGTGAAGAAAACGTCACTAGCAAGCTTTGCTAATGTACGTTCAAACGGTCTTATTGCTGTGAATCTGAGAGATGATGATTCTCTCATTGGTGTTGATATTACCGATGGTAATAGCGATATCATGCTGTTCTCGAAAACGGGTAAAGTGGTTCGCTTTAAAGAAGAGCTTGTTCGAGGAATGGGCCGTACAGCGGCTGGTGTTCGTGGTATGAAGCTGGTTAATGGTGACCAAGTTGTTTCGCTAATTGTTCCTGCTAATGAAGGAAATATATTAACGGTGACACAAAATGGTTACGGTAAACAAACTTCATTAGAAGAGTACCCAACGAAAGGTCGTGCTACGCAAGGTGTGGTTTCGATTAAGGTCTCTGAGCGTAACGGACAAGTTGTCGGTGCTGTGCAGGTTGTAGATGGTGATGAGTTTATGATGATCACCGACGCTGGCACATTGGTACGTACTCGTGTTTCTGAAGTTAATCAGGTTGGACGTAATACACTAGGTGTTACGCTAATCAGAACATCTGAAGATGAAAATGTTGTTGCACTGCAAAGAATTGATGAAATAGAGGAAGCTGAAATAGAAGAATTAGAAGGGGAAGAAATGGACCCAACTAATGAATCTGAATCAGTGACTGATACTCAAGATTCTGAAACGAGCGATGATGACATTGAAGATGATGCTGACGTTGACTCTGAAGAGTAATTAACGGCTAAAATTAATAAAAAAACCGGGCAGAAAGCCCGGTTTTTTTATGCTTGAAATGCTATCGTATTGCGACATTTCTCATTTTCTATATCAATCCATATGCCTGTTTTAATTCTCTGTTTGTTACTCACGCTCATCATTTTTCTGTTTCATTTTAGATATCAAAAAAAGAGCAGCTTATTAACTCCGCTTGTCGTATCTATCACTTTATCTTCAATTTGCACGCTTTCTTGGTTTTATATTGTGTCTCCAGATAAGGAGCAAACCAAGGTTGTAAAACTTGCTGTCCCACTAACTATCGATGAAATTATTGTCGAGATTCAAGACAAACTAAGGGAAGACAAAAATAATGCGGATCTGTGGTTTCAATTAGGACAAGGATATTTTGCAAATGGAGAATTTACCAATGCAGACACTTGCTTTGGTTACGTGTTGCGATTGACTGATGAACCTTCATCAACCATTTACGCCGCAAAAGCCACGGCCTTATATTATTTAAGTTCACAGCGCATGACTCAAGAAGTAAATGAATTACTGGATATCGCTTTGTCAAAGGATCAACTAAACGATACTGCGTTAATGCTCATCGCTAATGACCATTTCATTAGTTTTAGATATGATGACGCGATTGAGACTTGGCAAAAAGTGTTAGATTCAGAACGCCAAGGCATAGACAGAGTGGCAATCATTAACTCTATAAACAGAACCCAAGCATTACAAACTAAGTAGTTCTCAGTTTCTTGATATTGAGTGCTTGCTCTGCATGTTGGGTGTTGTTTCGTCAGGCTCGTTGGCTTGCTCTTATCTTTTCAATTGAACAGGTTACTTGCAGCCAGTTAACGGGTGATATTTGTAAACTACTCGTTTCATTTTTAGCCATTTCCTTTCTATCTATACAAGAGTTTGCGGTGTATATCCGTTTCGACACTGCTTATCTTTGTTGCGTATATCACTCAAGTCGATTAGTCCGATTACCACCAACAGTTCATTCCTGCTGATGAAGAGATGACGCCAGAGCGCAAGTAAATCGGTGGCTTGTTTGATGGTTGAAGAATGGGTAGGTTTACTGTCTAGCCAATCTAGAGTCAGTTGGGGCGACTTGTGATTCAAAGACCAGTGAAACAGACCATCACGATCAGGCAATATTTTATGTTCAGGTTGTTTCCTTGAGTCACTAATTGATATTGAGTACTTCTTTATTACGCAGGCATATACGCCAACCAAATGCGCTAACACGCCGGAAGCATTCGTTTCGAAGCTGATGCCTGAAGAGAAATTAGGATTGAAAAAAAAGAAATGCCAGCAAAAGCTGGCATTTAATTTAAAGTCAACGGGGAGGTGTTGACCTCACTTTTCTATTAATAAGTGTACTTGTCTTGACGTGCTTTGGCTTTCGCTTCCCACTCAGGAACGAGAGTCTTAAGGAACTCTTGTTTCTCAGCATTCATCTTATCCATGTCCATACCTAGCGCTTTTTGTGCAGCAGCTTTAGTAGAGATGTCTGGGATTTGAATTGGGTCAGTGATGCCTTTCTTAGCAAGTAGACGAATAATCTTAGTACGAGCGTCCGCCGCTCTGTCTACTGCAGTACCTAGAATTTCTAGTGCAACTTCAGGAGCATGCATATGGACACCGTGAGATGCAATTGCATAGTCCCAACGCCATTGTGCGTGACGGATATCCATTAAGATATCTTTCATTTCTTCTTCTGTCGCGCCAGCTTTCCAAGCTTCACCCGCTTCGAAGTGAGCCGCAACAATTTGTTTCTCAGCGATAAGCTTCATGTTAGTAACTTGAGCTTTACGTGTAGAAACAACGCCTTGGAAGTATTCTTTTTCTTGTGTGTGACACTGTGCACAAGTGTTGTCAAATGCGTCAAGTGGATTACCCACTTTATGGTCTGTATAAACAGTACCATCGTCTTTTTCAACTTTAGGCATGTGACAATCAGCACAAACTACACCGTTCTTACCGTGTATGCCCACTCTCCAAGTTTCGAAACCTGGGTGTTGAGCTTTCAGCATCGGTGCTTTAGATACTTTATGAGTCCAGTCTTTGAAGTTAAGAGCATCGTAATACTGCTCCATGTCATCGACGGTAGTACCTTGGTCCCAAGGGAATTTAACAGACTTATTTGGACCAGTGAAATAGTATTCAACGTGACACTGAGCACAAACTGTTGCTTGTTTTTCGATATCAGATTGTTGATCAAATGGCATACCAATTGACTCAAACGCGCGCTCAACATATGGACGAGTGATCATCAGATCTGGTTCGCCATTTTTGAATGCTTCGCTCTTAGTATTGTGACAATCAGAACAACCGATAGGGTTAACTATCTCGTGGCCTAAACGTGCCCATTTACCCTCAAAATAACCGTCTTCACCTTTTTCTTCAATAACACGAGCTACGTCAGGGCCTTTACAGCTCCAACATGCCATAGGCATAGGCCCTGTTTTTTCATCTTTAGGTGCGCCAGTACGAAGTGTTGCTCGTAAATCGTCTATAGCGTAAAAGTGGCCACGTGCTTTGTTATAGTCTTTAGAGAAACCGTAACCAGCCCACATAATGACCATGTTCGGATCGCCAGCTAAAGCATCCGTTTTTTCAGTACTCTCAGAAGTTGCTTTCCAAGTTTCGTATTGTTGTGAATGACTGCTCTCGAATGACTCGTTACGAGGGTCGCCAATCTTACCGTCTGCAGCTACAACAACAGAAGCGCTTAACAAGCCCGCCGCTAAAATTGCTACTGACTTAGATACCCAGTGCTTACTCATGGTGTTATCTCCATGTTTATATGATTATTCAATTTATTACTCCGTTTATTTTTATACCTAGCGTTGTGGACTGGTATCCTAAATAAGAATAGGAGGTACCCGTATATATTAGACGTAAAAAATAAATAAGGTATATAGCGGGCTTATTAAATTGTTTTAGATCAATTAAATAAGGTGATCACGGCCACGCTTTGTTTCATATACCCATAAAGGGGTAGGTAGCGTGATCAATAATTCTTCTTATTCAAGAAGTTACGTCGCTACACCTCAGAAAAAATAAGATGAAATTGGTCACTATGTGATATTAAAATTAGGTAATATTAATATAGTTATTTATAATACTTTTAATAGCGTTGTGGCTGTTCCATAATAAGAATTATTATCGTTTAGGATTACTGTAAATTAATCCTGTAGAGTTTTTATACTTATTCAGAAATATCATTCATTAATACATTAGAGTGTTCTGAATTAAGGAAAGGAAAAAAATGGCCAATATCAAGTTGACCATAGCCATAATGCTGAAGTCACTTCTTATATTATGTCTCTATGGTTTCTCTATAAATGTTTATGCGGAAACTGCAAGTGATACCACCGCTACCGCAGAACCAGAAAGAAAAAAACTAGTGATTTCACGTAAAGATAAGCAATGTGCAAAGTGTCACAAGGAATCTTATTCTTCTTTGCATGAGTCTCATGGTTACAATGCGGTTGATATACTTGGTAAGCAAGTTAAGTGTGCTGATTGTCATAATAAGATTAGCTCGAAACATCGTAATGGCGCTCCAAAGGTGACCAAGTATTTTGAAGCTCAATCTCAGCCGGGTACCGAGAAGCAGGTGCTAACGCAAAGTGAAATATTGAAAGCGAATAAAGAGTGCACCGACTGTCATAAGCCAGACGATTTGCGCGAAAAGTTTTGGACACACGATGTCCATGCAAAAAACCTGACCTGCACCAATTGTCATAACGTTCACGCTAGTAAAGCAAAAGTACTCAGCTTTGATCATAAGCAAAGAGTACAGTTATGCGTCGATTGCCACTCAGACTTCACGAAAATGAAGAAAGCGAAGCAAAACAAAGAAGACAATGAGTAGGAGAGATGACATGAGTTGTTCTAGACGAAATTTTTTGACTGGCGTTGGCGCCGTTATCTTCACTACCGGGGTTGCAAGTACTGGTGCTCTTAGTACTAAGACCCTTGCTAATACGATGGAAGATGGCGACAAGCGTTATGGCATGGTACATGACGAAACAGCTTGTATCGGCTGTACGGCGTGTATGGATGCATGTAGGGAAGTAAATAATGTTCCTGAAGGTGTAGCAAGGCTTGAGATTATTAGAAGTGAGCCGCAAGGTGAATATCCTGATGTTGATTACCGTTTTACACGAAAATCTTGTCAGCATTGTGAGAACGCGCCCTGTGTAATGGTTTGCCCTACAGGCGCGGCTTATACCGATGAAGAGACTGGCATTGTCGACGTCCATCAAGACAAGTGCGTCGGTTGTGGTTATTGTTTAGCGGCTTGTCCGTACCAAGTCCGTTTTTTCCACCCTGAACATAAGTCTGCAGATAAATGTAACTTCTGTCGTGATACCAACCTAGCGGCAGGAAAATTACCTGCATGCGTAGAGTCGTGTCCAACGAAAGCGTTGACGTTCGGTGACCTAAATGACCCGAAATCAGAAATCAACGCGGTATTAAACAATAACGTTTTTTATAGAGATAAACTTGATTTAGGCACTAAACCTAAACTTTACAAAATTCCGCACCAAAAAGGGGAGATTTAGAAATGGAAGCTGCATTTAATTTCGATACCCTCGTATGGGATTGGATAATCGCGATATATTTGTTTTTAGCTGGTATGTCCGCCGGTGCTGTGATGATATCTATTTACCTGAAGCGTAAAGTCATTGAAGGTGATCCAGCTAAAGATGGCATCTTAAAAGCAACCGCATGGATAGCGCCGTTCGGTATTATTTCTGGACTTACTATCCTAATTTTTCACTTGACCAAGCCTTTGGCATTTTGGAAAATTATGATCTATTTTAACACCACTTCGGTTATGTCGATGGGTGTTATTCTGTTCCAAGTTTATCTAATGGTTCTATTTGTCTGGATTGCAATTATCTTTAAAGACACCATTATGAAATACATGCCGAAGCAACTCTCTTTCGTTGATGGCATTATTGTTAAACTCGCTAAGATCGAAAATTTCTGGGAACTGTTCTTAGGGTTTATGGCGATTATGTTGGCCGCTTATACCGGGTTTTTACTATCGGCTCTACAAACGTACCCGATGCTCAATAACCCTGTGTTACCAATCCTATTCTTGTTCTCAAGCTTATCTTCTGGTGCTGCGGCCTGTATGCTTGGAGGTATTGTTGTGTTTAAACAGTCACCAACAAGTGCAACGGCGAAGTGGGTTCATAGCTTTGAACGTCCAGTCGTCATGTTTGAATTGTTTGTGATGCTCTGCTTCTTTACGGGACTTATCTTTAGTGGTGGTCAAGGTGAAGTTGCTGCATATAATGCGATTGGCAGTGGGTTCTGGGCAAGTTGGTTCTGGTGGGGAGTTATCATTTTTGGTATGTTAACGCCATTAGCGCTTAACTTCTTCATGCCAGCGGCGGTTCGACATAAAAACGGATTCATTGTTATTGTAACGGTACTAAGCTTGGTTGGTGTACTCATGTTACGTACGTTCGTTCTTTATGCTGGTCAAATGACAGTAGTATAGGAAATATAGGCTTGACCTTTTTATTACGGGTCAAGCCTAATTAAAATTATATGTATTCAGAAATCGGTCAGTTTTCTCTTCTCATCGTTGCTATTAGTTCTCTTTTTTCTTTGTGTTATGTTCCTAATCAGTGGTTAATGAAAAAAGAAGTTCCACTTGGAACATTGCTTTCATTGGTTCATGTCGGCCTTTTTTTCTCACTAATCTCAATTACTGCGTTAGCGTTGGCCTTCGTTACTGATGATTTCTCACTAGTTTATGTGGCTTCTCATTCCAATACACAGTTACCTGTTTTCTTTAAGGGAGCGGCCGTATGGGGTGGTCACGAAGGATCACTTTTATTTTGGGTCGTTACGTTGGCACTTTGGAATTCAGCCATTGCACTCAATTATAAAAAACTACCGGATGACTACTTAGCTAAAGCCTTGCTTGTATCGTCCACGCTTGTGTGTGTGTTTGCCTTTTTCACACTGCTTGCATCTAATCCATTTGAAGTAAATTCTGTTATCCCCGAAGAGGGCAGAGATCTTAATCCAATGCTTCAGGATGTTGCGTTAATCTTCCACCCGCCTTTGTTGTATATCGGTTATATCGGTTTTTCATCGAGTTTCGCACTCGCTTTAGCAGCATTATGGCAGAAAGACATCCCCTCTTATTGGTTGGCAATTAGCCGCCGATTTAGTTTAATTGCGTGGACTTTTTTGACCAGTGGTGTCTTGTTGGGCGCATGGTGGGCTTATTATGAATTAGGATGGGGTGGTTGGTGGTTCTGGGACCCGGTTGAAAATGCTTCACTTTTACCGTGGCTAACAGGGACTGCGTTGGTGCATAGTTTGATTATTAGCCAGCAAGAAAAGAGTTTAATGAAATGGAGCTATGGTCTCTCATTTATTACTTTTTCGCTGAGTATTCTTGGCACATTTGTTGTGCGTTCAGGCATTATTACTTCTGTGCATGCTTTTGCCGTCGACCCCACTCGCGGTGTTGTACTCATCGCTATTTTAATTGCCCTCGTGTTAGTCGGTTTTGGTAGCCAAATTTTTAGAAGTGACGATATAAAATCGAAGCCTATACCAAGTTATAAAAGCAGGAGCTTTTTGTTTTTACTTAGTAATGGTCTGTTTACTATTGCCATGATTACCGTATTGCTTGGAACTTTTTACCCAATGATCTTCCAAATATTTGGACTGGGTAAAATATCTGTTGGTGCACCATACTTCAACACGCTGTTCGCCCCGCTTACTTTTATGGCTTTGTTACTCATGAGTGCCGCTCTAATTGTTAAAAATAGGCGGAAAACTGGTAAGTTGTTGGTTATATTCAGTACCGTTGCTCTATTAACAGGTACCGTGTTATATCGAGTCCAATATCAGACTATGCAGCCGATGGTTTTGGCGACATGGATTCTGTGTTCCTTTGTTTGTATTAGTATGCTTCATCGATTGTATAGTGTAGGAACGACGAGAAGTCGGATCGCTATGTTGCCCATGTGTTTTGCTCACGGGGGGATAGTCCTTGCGTGTATTGGTGCAAGTATGAACGCATATCATTCAGTAGAAACAAGTGCGAAGCTTGGTATTGGTGACCGAGTAAGTTTCGAACGATTCCAGTTAGCCTTTGAAAGCCAGAACCTGTTTATAGGCCCTAATTATACTGCTGAGCAGGTTCTGCTCAGGATCAATAGCAAACAAGAAGTGGTTCCTGAAAGAAGACATTATCAAGTTCGAGTGATGAATATGACTGAACCTGGTATTAAAAGTTACTGGCATGGGGATCTGTATATAACGCTAGGTGAGAAATTATATGATGGTTCGTTTGCCGTACGAATCCAATATAAAGCGTATATACAGTGGATTTGGTTTGGTGGCTTGTTGATGGTATTTGGTGGTGTTGCTTCTCTAGTATTAAACCGAAAGGCTGCGAGCGTTACAATGAAGGAGAAGAGCGATGAAACTGGTTAAGTTATCTGTATTGCTGGTTATCTTACTCTCAGTATTTGGGACTCTATATTATGGCCTAAATAACGCTAATTCTGAGTTAAATGACGCCATGATGAATGAACCAGTTCCAAGCTTTAACTTGTCTACACTAAGGGGTGATAAAATAGTAGATGAGACCATTTTTGTTAGTGATGAATATACGCTACTGAATATCTGGGCGTCATGGTGTGCTGCATGTAAAATTGAACATCCCTTTCTTGTTGAACTGGCTGAGTCCGGTATTAAGATAATAGGGCTTAATTATCGAGATAATCAAAAGGAAGCACAAAAGGTTATTGTGGCAGAGGGCAACCCTTATACTGAAATAGTGTATGATCCAAATGGTGAGTTAGCGCTAGATTTAGGCGTATTAGGCGCACCTGAAACCTTTGTTATAGATGGTAACGGTAAGATTATTACCAGAGTGAGTGGAATCATTGACTCAGATGTCTGGCACAATCAACTTGCTTCCTATTTTTAATCAGAACAATATCTAGTGGGCAAAATGAGAAAAATATCGGTATCCGTGGCTTCAGCGCTAATGTTAATGATGACTGTTTTTACGACCACAGCAGCCAACAAAAGTGACCCCGTCATTTTTTATGACAATAACAAAGATGTCGCGATACAAGCTGAATTATTTGAATTTGATTCAGAGCAACAAAGACAAGAGGCCGTAAGTCTAGCGAAAAGCCTTCGTTGTCCGCAATGTCAGAACCAAAACCTAGTTGAATCTAACTCTCCTGTTGCCAAAGATCTGCGACTAAAAGTGTATCAAATGGTAAAAGACGGCCAGAGTGATGACCAAATAGTAGAGTTTATGACTCATCGTTTTGGTGATTTTGTACTTTATGATCCTGCATTATCAAATAGAACATTGGTATTGTGGTTTTTTCCTATTTTTCTATTCATTCTTGGGCTATTTTTCGCTTTTAGATTGGTTAAACCAAAGCGAAGCGACGATAGAAATATAGATTAAGGTTTGAAAGGTTCGGTTATTGTTATAATATAACAGTTATCCTTCGTATGGATAACGACAGTTCACTGCTATGTCGCGATATTTCATTGAAATCCTTCACTTCAATCCCAATATTGTTGTTATCATCTAGAATATCAGTAGTTCGTTAATGTAGTTGATGCTTTAATGAATGATTAAGCGAGAATAAATATGGCTGAAGTCCGCGCCAGAGTGGCTTTAAAGGTTGGTTTGAAAAGTGATATCGATGCAGAGATTCTCTCTTTTCGTGGCTTGGAAACCGATAAAGAGCATGTAGCACTTGTATTTCAAAATGCCGACCAAAAAGAAAACACCCCATTAGTCAGAATCCATTCCGAGTGTTTGACCGGAGATGTATTTCATTCGTCACGTTGTGATTGTGGTGAGCAACTCGAAGAAACGATTAATAAAATGGGTGAACGAGGTGGGGTCATACTGTACCTTCGACAAGAAGGTAGGGGGATCGGATTGTACAATAAGATCGACGCTTATCGATTGCAAAGTGAAGGAATGAATACCTACGAAGCGAATAATCACCTAGGGTTTGGTGACGATTTAAGAGACTTTACCGAAGCTGCACAAATGCTTAACGCTTTAGGTATTGATAAAGTTAAGCTGATTACGAATAATCCTAAAAAAATAAACGAATTGCAAAGTTTAGGGATTGAACTTGAAGAGGTGATAAATACCTTTGCCCATGTCAAGCAAGGCAATGAAAGTTACCTAAAAGCGAAGGTTTCTCACGGAAAACACAACTTAGATATTTAGTTTTAAAAAGATGTCGTAAATAGTGGTAAAGCCCTGCTTAATGTAGGGTTTTTATGTATTATTTGTGGTGTTTCTCAATAATGCTAATCTCAATCCTCACATCTGGTGATATATTGCCCTATTCTATATATAACGCTTTAATATGGCTGTCTTTTTATGAATAATCGGTTTTTACTGATATTAGCATTGTGTTTTACTCCTCCATCGCTAGCACTAGAAGATTTGTACCAAATGAACTGGTTGCAAGTTGACAAGAAAGTCGCTTCGGAAGTCACCTATCCCGAAATTTTAAATGAAATCTATACGGCCCGTAATTTTCAACTCATTTGGCATGAACCAGAGACGTCTCAAGAGTTAGAGTCATTACTAATGATTGTACATTACGCTCAGTTAAGTGATTTTTTCTCAGCTCGATTGTTAAGGTTACAAAATTTACGAGATGAAGGGCGGTGGTATGAGTACGATGTTATTGCGACCGACACGATATTGAATTTTAATAACTACACAAAGCTAGTAAAAGAAAACGGTTTTAAGTGGTATTACGGGAGTCGCGTGGAGCTCCCAGAAATTGTACTGACCAATGACGCTATCAATCAGTTCGTGCAAAACGTGAATAGAGGAACACTTATTGATTACGTTAGGGCCTTGAATGGCACACCAGATCAAATGGACCACGTGCATCAGGCGGTAAGCTTGCTGACACAAGGCATTGACTCTGGAGTCAGGCGTTATGCACAAGTGGGTATTATCAAAATAGGCGACGGCATATATAACAAACGTCCTCTAGTAGACCGTTTGAAGGTTGTTGGCATTAACACTGAAGATATCGATGTCAACACGATGGAATATGACCAACCTTTAATTAAGGCTGTGGAACAGTTTCAAAGAATGCATGGCTTAAAAGTTGATGGGGTTATAGGAAAAGAGACGTTATACTGGATCAATAAGCCACTTGAAGACCGTTTATATTCTGTCGCGCTAAATACTGAACGTTCCAGATTGATGCCAAAGGACCTCCAAAACACTATCATCGTCAATCTCCCTAGTTTTCATTTAAATTATTGGTATCTAGGGGAAAATCAATTTTCTTCAAAAGTTATCGTAGGAAAAAAGAAGAGAAAAACACCGCTGCTAAGAGTGAAGATGGATACATTAATTATGAATCCTTCATGGAAAATCCCTAAAAAATTAGTGCGTGAAGATATCATTCCTTTAATTAAAAAAGATGATAGTTATCTCGAAAGAATGAATATGAAAATCGTAAAGTACTGGGGTTCGAAAGAGGTTATTGACCCTTCGACGATTGATTGGCAGACAATCGATCCAGACGCTTTTTCATACAATATGATACAGGCTCCCGGGAAACGAAATGCGTTAGGTGCATTTAAGTTTAATACACCAAATGCTAGAGCTATATACCTACATGATACGCCGTCAAAATACTTGTTTAACAATACAACGCGTGCTTATAGTTCAGGATGTATCAGGGTTCAATATGCAGATAAATTTGCTCAAACCTTGATGAAAGTGCAGGGGATTGAACCACCGAAGCAATCCATTGAAGACCCGATAATGCATCGAGTAGCGCTAAAAAGGCATATACCTGTTCATATACTCTATCAAACTGCTTGGGTTAAAAATGGGCAGATCCAATACAGAAAAGATATCTACGGTTATGACAACAGAACATCCTCTCTAAATTTGACTAAAAACTGACAAATTGAGCTCTTCGAAAAAAACTGCAATTAATTCAATATTCAAACCGACAATTGTTGGCTTGAATATTGTATGTGTATTCCAGTAACAGAAAATACGCCCGTCCATTATTTGACTGATCAATTAATGTACGTTAATTTGCACAGCGTTTATTTAATGAAGAGAACTTTATGCCAATTAATACAGTAGACCGTCGACAATTTTTACGTCTAACCACTGGAGGTGTTGCCCTTGCTACCTTTTTCCCTACCAGTGTACTGGCCTCTTTGGCAGAACAAAATAGTCAATTGACTAAGAACAAAGTGGTTTCGTTTAAAAATCTCCATACCGGAGAAAAACTACAAACGCAGTTTGATTCAAATAATAGAATCTTTGCGGCCGAAATAAATAAGATAAATCATATCTTTAGAGATTTTCGTAGAAACGAAGTTCATGACATCGATAAGCATTTACTAAGTCAACTTAATGCGATTCAAACGTTATTAAACTCCAGTGCTGAAGTGCAATTAATATCCGGATACCGATCGCCTTTAACAAACGAGTTGTTGCGATCTAAGTCTGGTGCAGTGGCAAAAAAGAGTTTCCACATGCTAGGTAAGGCAATGGATTTCCGCTTGGAAGGGGTTCCGCTTGACGAAGTCCGAGATGCGGCAAAAACATTAAAAGCAGGTGGCGTTGGTTATTATCCAAACAGTAATTTTGTTCATATCGATTCTGGACCAGTACGTTCTTGGTAACTAGCTTGTATTGTGCGTCCTCAAATGTCATAGTTTTGCCATAAACGTAAACCAACTTGAGCAAAACTATGAGCCTTAAATATCAAATTGTCCCAGTCACTTCTTTTGCACAAAATTGTTCAATTGTTTGGTGTGACGAAACCATGAAAGGTATCGTTATTGATCCCGGTGGGGATGTAAAACAGCTTACAATGCTAATTCAAGAACTGAGTGTAGATGTTGTCAATATATTGTTGACTCATGGTCACCTAGACCATGTTGGTGGGACGCAGCCATTGGCTCAAGAGTTGGGTGTTGAGATAATAGGTCCCCACAAAGCGGACAATTTTTGGTTACAAGGGTTGGAAGGTCAAAGTAAGATGTTCGGTTTTCCACTAACCGAATCTTTTGAGCCTCAACATTGGTTACTTGACGGTGATGAAGTTACCTTTGGCAATCAAACATTCGCGGTCTACCATACTCCGGGACATACGCCTGGACACGTTGTGTTTTACAGCAAAGACGCTCAACTTATTTTTGTCGGTGATGTATTGTTTGCAGGAGGAATAGGCAGAACCGATTTCCCGCAGGGTGATCACGAAACATTGATTCGGTCTATAAAGACCAAGTTGTGGCCTTTAGGTAACGACGTAGAATTTGTTCCCGGTCACGGACCTAATTCAACAATCGGTAGAGAGCGAAGAACAAATCCATTCGTAGCTGATGAAATGCCTCTGTATTAATCGTCATTTGATGGTCATATTTTAAATAAAATCCGCTAAATATCGGTTTTTGTTCAATTATTATCCAACCTATCGCCCAAAACTGTAATTCGTTTCGAATTTTTGGTATAAAAGCGCTCTTTAGTTTTTACCGCTGCGGATTTTAGGAAAATATAATGAGACTCGCTCATAAACGTAAAGTGCAAATGAAGTTGCAAAAACGCGTAAACGTCGTTTTGACAACACCTTCAACAAAGCCAAAACAGAAAAAAACAGTTCAAAATGACGTGATTGAAGTAACAGAAGAGAAAGCGGTTACGTCTATTGTCTTAACACCAAAACAACAACAAGTTCTTGATATTGTTTTGAATAGTTCTGAAGGAATCAATAGTAAACAGATTGGTTTGGAAGCAGGGCAAGAAGAAGGCAAAGCGGCCTCTTGGGCTACGGGTGCACTAAAGAAGTTACTAGAAGAAAATCTTGTACTAAAAGTGCAACTTGAAGGTAACAAGGTTCAGTATAAAGCGAACTAAGACCTGATGTAACTAGGCCCATAAAAACGAAGCTCCTTTTAGGAGCTTTTTTGGTTTTACTCTCCTGTTTTATAGTCGGTGAGCTATAGGTCACAAAATAATAACATTTATCCGATCGGGTTTAATGTTAACTACGTAGGTGCTATATACGGACCTGCGTACCTTACGTATTAATAACTCACTGTAATGTAATGATATTAATTCACGATAACTATTTAATTGCGTATTAATACGTAATACTAAAGTCGAACTCAAACATGTAGATGTTAATTGGATGCGTGTTCACGCCGATTTCATTATGTGTTGAATATGTCCATTGTTACCCCGTGTGCTTACTGGTGTAAGTATCGGTAAAATAACAAAGGACGTAAAAAAATGAGTCTAATTTCGAAATCAGTGAAACGAGTCTTTACAGGGACGATGGTTGTCGCTGCAGTATGTATATCGCTAATGGCGACGAGTGCGACTGCCGCTGACAAAGTGTATCGATTAAAATTAGCAGAAACATGGGGACCTAACTTCCCTGTATTTGGTGATGCAACGAAGAATATGGCGGCAATGGCAGAGAAAATGTCAAATGGTCGGCTGGTGATTCGTATCGACTCTGCGAACAAACACAAAGCACCGCTTGGTGTATTTGATATGGTTAAATCTGGACAGTACGATATGGGACATTCGGGCTCATATTATTGGAAGGGTAAAGTACCCAATACATTGTATTTTACATCGATGCCTTTCGGTATGACGCCTGCAGAGCAGTACGCTTGGTTTTATCACGGCGGTGGTATGGAGTTGATGGATAAGGTTTACGCTCCTCACAACCTGCTTTCATTCCCTGGTGGTAACACGGATATACAGATGGGTGGTTGGTTTCAAAAAGAGATCAACAGTGTTGACGACCTAAAAGGGTTGAAAATGCGTATACCTGGATTCGCAGGTGAAGTATTGGCTGAACTGGGTGCAAAACCAACTAATATTGCGCCTGGAGAGCTATATACATCTTTAGAGCGTCGCACCATAGATGCATTAGAGTGGGTTGGTCCTTCGTTAGATCTTCGTATGGGGTTCCACAAAATTGCACCTTATTACTATACAGGTTGGCATGAGCCGGGTTCTGAATTGCAGTTCTTAGTGAATAAGCGTACTTATGAGAAGTTACCAGAAGATTTACGCGAAATTTTAAGAATAGCAATGCGCACCGCAGCTTATGACATGTACACACAAGCAACGCATGAAAGTGGTAAGAACTGGGTATCAATGAAGACGGAATATCCAAACGTTCAAGTTAAGGACTTTCCACCTGCAGTAATGAAAGCATTACGCGAAGCAAATGATAAACTACTTGCCGAGCATGCAGCTAAAGACCCACTAACGAAAGAGATTCAAGATTCTCAAGCGTCTTACTTAAAACAAGTACGTTCATGGACCAATATTTCCCATCGAGCCTACCTAAACAGCCAAGCCGCGTCTGAATAAAGGCTAAATAGCAAAAAGGGCAAGAAAAATAATAACTTGCTCTAGAACCCTAAGAAGAAATCCATAATAATAACAAGCGCTGCCATAAGGCAGCGCAATAATTAAATTATAAATTCCACGGAGTTCGGAATGAGAAGTCTTATCAAGATGGAACAGTTGTTCAATCGTATAGGCGATCTATTAGGCTGGTTAGCCAGTATTTTATTTATCCTGCTTGTTATAAATGTTGTTTACGATGTCGTTATGCGTTATGCATTCAACGATGTATCTATTGGTTTCCAAGAACTGGAATGGCACCTTTTTTCTGCTGTATTTTTACTTGGTGTCCCTTACGCAATTCGTACCGCGGGACATGTAAGAGTTGATATTTTTTATGAAAGATTATCCACAAGAGCACAATCTATTATTGATCTGATAGGCACCCTTGTTTTTTTACTCCCTTTTTGTCTTTTAGTTGCTTGGTATGGTATTGATTTTGCGAAAGAAAGCTATGCGCTTGGTGAAACATCCGGTGACCCAGGTGGTCTAGCTTATCGTTGGATTATTAAAGCACTCATACCACTTTCGTTTATGTTTATGGCACTCAGTGGCGTTGGTCTTTTACTCAATTCTATCAATAATATTATCAGTCCTAAAAGAGCTATCTTAGAGACGAAGAGGAACGAATCATGATCGGTATAGTGATGTTTTTTGTTGCTCTCTTGGCTTTGTTACTTGGTTTTCCTGTTGCCTTTACATTTGGTGGTATCGCTTTCCTATTTGGTACTTGGGCCGAGGGAATCGAGATGTTTGCTTTCATGCCTTATCGAATACAGTCGATAATGGAGAATACCGTTCTGATGGCGGTCCCGTTATTTGTATTCATGGGCTTAGTATTGCAAAAGACCAAATTGGCAGAGCAGCTATTAGAGTCTATGGGACGCCTGTTTGGGGATGTTCGTGGTGGTATAGCAATATCAACCGTTTTAGTAGGCGCATTGTTAGCCGCATCTACTGGAGTGGTAGGCGCATCTGTTGTAGCGATGGGCCTCATTTCTCTGCCAGTAATGCTTAAATATAATTATGATAAGGGCTTAGCTTGCGGAACGATTTGTGCCTCAGGTACCTTAGGTCAGATTATCCCTCCTTCCATCGTTTTGATTCTATTGGGTGATGTGCTCGGTGTACCGGTTGGAGACCTTTTCCAAGCGGCAATATGGCCAGGTTTCGTACTAGTCGGTGCCTACATTATCTATATCCTTATCTACGCTAAGCTTAATCCAGAAGCGACACAAACAATAGAAAGGGATGAGTCGATATCACGTCAAGAAGAAGTCATCACTGCCCTTAAAGCGGTTATCCCTCCTCTTGCACTCATTATTGTTGTATTAGGGTCGATATTTGCGGGTATTGCAACGCCAACAGAATCGGCGGCATTGGGTGGCACAGGGGCGATTGTTCTTGCGCTTCTATATAAGCAATTTAGCTTCCGTATGGTCTACGAGGCATCGAAGGAGACCGTAAAAGTAACCGCTATGGTGTTTGCAATATTACTCGGTGCAACGGCCTTTTCCATGGCCTTCACCTATACCGGTGGTGACATACTTGTAGAAGAGTGGATGCTTGATTTGCCGGGAGAAAAATGGGGATTTTTAATCATTGTAATGCTCGTGATATTGGTTCTCGGGTTCTTTATCGATTTCGTTGAGATCTGCTTTATTATTGTCCCTATTATTGCACCTGTCGCAGAGCTTATGGGGATCAATATGGTTTGGTTTGCTATCTTGGTTGCGATGAACCTCCAAACTTCCTTCCTCACACCACCATTTGGTTTTAGCCTATTTTACCTGAAAGGGGTCGCTCCCAAAGGGGTGACGACAGCCGATATTTACCGAGGTGTATTACCCTTTATTCTGATTCAAGTAGCGGTTTTAGTTAGCCTATTGGTTTTCCCTGGTTTCTATGGAATGTGATCGAATCCGAGGTTAATCCTTATTAATTACAAACTATTAACATAAGTTGTTATGATAAAACCGTTCGTTTTTGCGAACGGTTTTTTATTTGGTCCAAGCTAAGGTTATTTAGGGAAAGAAAATGCCACTTAAAGCAAAATTAATCCTATTGACCCTCATTCCTTTGATTATAGTGAGTGCCAGTATCAGTTGGATATCTATCTATCAAGCCAAATCCCTTGGTCAAAAAGAGATCGAGATATTCCGTGATAACTTAATACAGGCCCGAGAGTCTGCTTTAAAAGACAGTATCGATATGGCCATCAGCGCTATTCAGCCAATATACGAAAATGCATCATCTAGTGACCTCGCCGCACAAGAGCAGGTAAAAACAATCTTAGGTCAACTGAGTTACGGAAACGATGGGTATTTTTTTGTTTACGATAGGAATGGAGTGAATTTAGTCCATCCTATGTTGCCGGAACTTGTTGGTAAAAACTTGATGGAGTTCCAAGACAACAACGGTGATTATCTTATTGAAGCATTGTTGTTTCAAGCGCAAGCTGGTGGTGGCTTTCATCGGTACCTATGGCAAAAACCATCAACCAATGAAGTGGTTCAGAAGCTAAGTTATGCCTCCTGGCTCGACAAGTGGGGATGGATGATCGGCACCGGACTCTATATAGAAGACATCAGCAATGAAGTGATGCAGATGCAAGATACGGTAAACAAAAATATCGAAACCACGTTTTTTTCGGTTATCTCAATATTGGCGGTCACGGTTGCCGTCATAATTGTACTGACCTTGGCTATCAATTTACATGAACATAGGTTAGCGGATAGAAATCTAAAAGAACTGGCCCATAAAACAGTCATGTTTCAAGAGGATGAAAAGAAACACTTGGCACGGGAGTTACATGATGGCATTAATCAATTACTGGTATCGAGTAAGTGTCACCTTGAGATTCTAGATAACAAACTGGATCACAGTGAAATGAGTGATGTGCTTAACCAACATATTGAAAAATCGCAAAGCTCATTGTCGATGGCGATTAATGAAGTTCGTAGAATTTCACATAACCTTAGACCCAGTGCACTAGATGATATTGGTTTAGAGGCCGCTTTGATGACGTTGTTAAAGGATTTTAAATCACATTCTGAGATCGAAATAGAAACGCTCTTTGATACTCAAGACGGCAAGCTTAATTCTGAAATTGCGACGACGCTTTATCGAGTCACCCAAGAGTCGCTAACCAATATTGAAAAACATGCAAATGCTTCAAAAATCACAGTTATCTTGCATCAGATGGGTAACATGTTACAGCTGATGATTCGAGATGATGGGGTTGGATTTGACGAAGTCGATGGTTTAGTTAAAAAAGGTATTGGTCTGCGAAATATGAGAGAAAGGGTAGAATTTATTGGCGGGGAGTTTGAGCTTTCAAGTGAACCGCATTTAGGCACGGAGATCACTGTGTTGCTTAACTTGGATGGGTTGATGGTATGGAAAAACCGATAAGAATTATCATTGTAGATGATCATCAAGTTGTATTAGAAGGCTTTATGGCCAGACTAGAGATTGAGCCTGAAATCCAAGTCGTGGCAACGGCATCAAATGGATTGGAAGCGATAGATACAGTTAAACAACATCAACCTGACGTGGTTCTAATGGACGTGAGTATGCCAATTATGAATGGTATTGACGCGACCAAATTAATAAAAGAAGAATTCCCCGATGTGAAAGTGCTGATGTTAACCATGCACGACAACCGTGAATATATAATCAATGTCATGCAAGCTGGCGCGGTTGGGTACATGCTTAAAGAAATATCAGCTGAAAAAATGGTACAGGCTATCAAGACGGTTAACTTGGGTTCAACTTACTTCTGTGAATCGACAACGCAAACGCTGTTTGCTGAAGCGGTTATACCAGCGGCTAAAAAGGCAAACCCTTTAAGTCGTCGAGAGGAAGCGGTATTAAAACTTGTTGCGCAAGGTAGTAGTAGTAAAAAGATAGCGAGTCTTTTGAATATTAGTTACCGAACCGTTGAAACTCACAGGCAAAACATAAAACACAAATTGAATGTGCATTCTACTGCGGAACTCGCTAAATACGCCGTTGAAACTGGGTTGCTAAATTGACAAACTAAACGTCAACACTATCTCTTATCAAGCAAAGCAAACTTGCAATTAGTAGTAATTTGGATGCCTGTTCCATCATATCCATATTACTAGTCAGTTAACTGTTCAGATTGGTATTAAAAGGTAGGCAAAAAAAACCGTCCCAGATCGGGGACGGTTCATTCGAAGTCAGGGGGTTAATGCGGCCATTATAGAACTGCGGCAATACCTTTACAAAGCGGTCCCATGTTTGCTTTGGTCATACCTGCAACACTTACACGACCAGAACCTACAATGTAGATAGAGAACTCTTGCTTTAAACGTTCTACCTGACCTTTATTTAGACCAGAGAAAGAGAACATGCCATTTTGACGTTCGATAAAACTGAAATCGCTCGCCACGCCTTCTGCTTTTAGTGTTTCTACAAACAGCGTGCGCATCTCTTGAATACGATCGCGCATTTCTGCGACTTCTAGTTCCCATTCTGCTCTTAGCTCAGGATTGTTCAGGATATAGGTGACAACTGCTGAACCGTGGGCTGGTGGGTTAGAATAAATTGAACGAATAATGGCTTTAATTTGAGAGAATGCAGTTGCCGCCACTTCATCAGATTCGGCAACAATCGTAAATGCACCAACCCGTTCGTTATAGAGCCCAAAGTTTTTAGAAAAAGAGCTCGCAACTAACATTTCTTTATTAAATTTAGCAAAAGTACGCAGACCAGATGCATCCTCTTCCACGCCTTTTGCAAAGCCTTGGTAAGCGAAGTCAAATAAAGGAACCAGTTTTTTGTCAGCACACAGTTTAGCAAGTTGCTCCCACTCTTCTGCGGTTGGGTCGATACCTGTAGGGTTATGACAACAACCGTGTAGTAGAACAATATCCCCTTCGCTAGCATGAGAGAGATCAGCGACCATTGCAGAGAAATCTTTCTCTTTTAACGCCGCGTTGTAATAACTGTATTGAACGGTTTCTAAACCTGCAGCGGTAAACACGCTATTGTGATTCGCCCAAGTAGGGTTGCTTATCCAAATCTTAGGCGAACCTAATTGACGCTTAATGAATTCGCCTGCTAGACGCAGTGCTCCAGTACCACCAGGGGCCTGTGCTGTTTTCGCTCGCTTAGTAGAGACTATCTCTGCGTCAACACCGAACAGGAGTTTTTGCACGGCTAGACCGTATTCTGCAGTACCTTCAATGGTGAGGTAAGATTTTGTTTTTTCAGATTCTAGGATGGCCGCTTCAGCTTTCTTCACGGTTGCAAGTACAGGGGTTGTTCCTTGCTCATCCTTATAAATACCAGCACCTAGGTTGATTTTTTTAGGGTTGGTGTCTTTTTTAAATAGCTCTGTTAGGCCAAGAATAGGGTCGGCCGGAGCCGCAGCAACTTTCTCAAACATAATCTTCATCCGTGTTAATTAGTAGTGGGTTATTTTATTTATACCTGTATGAATGAAAACTGACAACAGTAAAAAAGAAGAAAAACCTAAATAAAGTTAATTTGGATGAATTTAATGATTTAAGTCAGCCTATTTAGCACTTTAAACAGTAAAAATTCCAAATTCAGCTGAACTTTTTGAATGTTGTTGTTCATAAATTACGCATAAAAGCGTTATTGGTTTTTATCTTTAAAACGTGCAGCAATCTCAACGAACTCAGATTCTACCGACAAGAAGGCTTCCACTACTAGGGGGTCAAAGTGACTGCCTGAGCCTTCCAGTATGATAGATTTTGCTTTTTCATGACTAAAAGCTGGCTTATAGACTCTTTTCGAGATTAACGCGTCATAAACATCAGCCAAAGCCATTAATCGTCCAGAAATTGGGATGTTGCTGCCTGACAACTGCTTTGGATACCCAGAACCGTCCCATTTTTCATGGTGGGTCAATGATATCTCTTTGGCCACATTTAGGAATGAGCATGGCCCTAATTGCTCTTCGGCAAAGGAGAGGGCATCCGCACCAATCTGAGGATGTTGTTTCATTATTTCAAACTCTTCTTCGGTGAGTTTTCCGGGTTTGAGCAATACGTTGTCAGGGATGCCAACTTTACCCATGTCGTGCAGCGGTGCTGATTTGTGTAGAATGTCAATATACGAAGCGGACAACGTCTCAGAATGCAAAGGGTGTGAAGATAGGTTTTGGGCCAATGCTTTCACGTACTGCTGTGTTCTGAGGATATGAGCGCCCGTTTCATTGTCGCGCGTTTCAGCCAGTGCGGATAGACTTACAATGGCGATGTCGCGGGTGTTTTCTACTTCTGCTCTTGAAGAGTGAAGAGAGTCGAGCATATTATTGGTCAACGATGCGACTGAGCCTAATTCGTCGTTATCAAATATAGGAACACGAATATCGACTTCTCCAGCGCTTACTTTCTCTAACGCAAGTTCCTGAGAGTCGAATAGTTGCTTTAATAGTTTTGTCCATAAGACGATTATAGTTGCGCCGTATGCCATAAGAACGAACGAAACATAGATAAACTCCTTCAGTACGCTAATTCGACCAGAGCCATCTAAAAGCCGTTCAGGGTTATGTTCAAGCCAATAGATATCTTTAACTTCAATCATTGTCAGAGACGCGATTGTTGCAATAATAAGCAACGAAAATAGAGAGATCATCTGCGTGATGATGGAGCGACGTTCGCCAGTTAAAGAGGTTAGAAATTGGTCACTTGCCACGTGTCGATTTTTTTCCAGAAGCTCCAATATAGTGCCAGATAGAAAACCAAACAGTGCCATACCAAAGATGACTTTCAAATTGCTGTCGTAAGGGAATTCATAGTTCAAGTTGTAGAACCCTGCCAGCGGGAGACTGAATGCAACAAAGAGCAGTGTATCTAATTTGGAGAGCTGCCCATTGAATGGAAAAAAACCACGTGTAGATAAAATATGACGGGTGACGAACATGGCAAAAAAGGTTATTGCGACATGAGACCCTATCTCGACAGCAGACAATGTTTCTAGCATCGGACAGACTCGGCCACCGTACGTACCGAAAATGATGCCAGCGATTGAATAACTCATTAAGGTATTAGTGAATTGATACTTCGGTTGATACATGGCCTGTCCCTAGAATGTCACTGGCAGTTATCTTAATTGATAAGACCTAATGGCCAACCAGTTTATTTCATGCTGATAGAAATGGAACGAAAATCATAAAAAAAGCCGCCTAAATTGGGCGGCTCTTAGCATTTTTCAAATAACGCTTTGCTGATTTAACGAAGCAAAAGACAGCGTTTAGAAATTTGCGCTTCTTGGCGTTCTTGGGAATGGAATAACATCACGTACGTTTGCCATGCCAGTAACGTAGGTTACAAGACGTTCGAAGCCCAAACCAAATCCAGAATGAGGCACAGTCCCATAGCGACGAAGATCGCGATACCAGCCCATGTGTTCCGGGTCGATATTCATCTCGCGCATGCGGTTATCAAGAACATCAAGGCGTTCTTCACGTTGAGCACCGCCAATAATCTCACCGATACCTGGTGCGAGAACATCCATTGCAGCGACTGTTTTGCCATCGTCATTCATACGCATATAGAATGCTTTGATGTCTTTTGGGTAGTTTTTAACTATCACTGGTGCTTTGAAATGCTCTTCCGCTAAGAAGCGCTCATGTTCCGATGACATATCGATACCCCATTCAACAGGGAACTCAAATTCTTTACCAGAATCAATGAGAATCTGGATGGCATCTGTGTAATCGACTTGTGCAAAGTCAGCGTCTACGAATTGTTCTAGTCGAGTAATTGCTTCTTTGTTAATACGTTGAGCAAAGAACTCTAAGTCATCGCGATTCTCTTCTAGTACGGCTTTAAACACGTACTTGAGCATGTCTTCAGCTAACGACGCTATGTCATTAAGATCGGCGAAAGCAACCTCAGGTTCCACCATCCAAAATTCGGCTAAGTGACGACTTGTGTTTGAATTTTCTGCACGGAATGTAGGACCAAAGGTATAGACTTTACTCAGCGCACATGCATAAGCTTCAGCGTTAAGTTGGCCCGATACCGTTAGGAATGTCTCTTTGCCGAAGAAATCTTCGTTATAATCGATATCACCTTGCTCTGTACGAGGGAGGTTAGTCATATCTAATGTAGATACTCGGAACATCTCACCAGCGCCTTCAGCATCGGAAGAGGTGATGAGAGGTGCAGACATCCAATAGTAACCATTTTCATGGTAGAAACGATGTATTGCTTGCGATAAGCAGTTACGCACGCGAGCAACAGCTCCAATAACATTAGTGCGTGGACGTAGGTGAGCAACCTCGCGCAAATACTCGATAGAATGACGAGTCTTTGCCATTGGATAAGTGTCCGCATCTTCGACCCAACCGACAACATTAACGTCTGTGGCTGCGAGTTCAAAGTCTTGCCCTTTTGCTGGTGACTCAACAATAGTACCGGTTACTTCGACAGAACAGCCTGCGGTGAGTTTTAATACTTCATTAGAATAATTATTTAAATTATTAGGGACCACGGCCTGAATCGGGTCGAAACAAGAGCCGTCATAAATGGCGAGGAAAGAGATACCGGCTTTGGAATCTCGACGTGTACGGATCCAGCCACGAACAGTTACTTCACTGTCTACCGCTAGCTTTCCGCCTAAAACGTCTTTTACAGGCGCGTAAGTCATTTTATTTTTATTCTCCATAAAGAATGAACAGCAAAACATGTCGCTTGTTTGCAACGATGTTTACCAAATTTAGAAATTGTTATATTCAACCTGCGATATTACCTGTCAAATAAATAGCTTCAAGCACAAATGACAAATAAACATAGAAAAAGTACAAAATGAAGACGAGTGAGGTCAAATTCGGGTCTGACGGGCTATGTTTTATTTAAAATAGGCTTTTTGTTGTTGATAAATTAGCCGATTTGTTTCCTCAAAATATGTTGCGGACCAGCGTCACCACCAAAATAAAGAACCCCTGTATCGATAAAGCCCGCTTTCTCATAACAGCGATAAGCCGCAAGGTTCTTTTTGTTTACGGTTAAGCAGATAGAACGGCTATCGGCATAAGCACCATAAGCATAAACGAGTATTCGTTGCATGGCTAATGTACCATAGCCTTTGCCTTGATATTGTTTTCCAATCACGAAGTTGCGAAGACCTAACTCGTTCTTCTCTGCAAAGGTGTATTTTTTTGAAAAGGCGGTATCTAAGATGAAAAACCCGAGTAATTCTTTACCTTCATTAACAACGTAAAACTCGTATTCTGGTAATCTATTTTTATACAATTCTCCAAACATCGATACAAACGGCTGCTGCTCTGAACTAATTTCCAGTTCCATCAGTGTCGAATAATCTCTCAGTTTGGCTTTTCTTATGGTAATCATTGATTGAACAAGTCCAAATTGTCGTTACGAGTACGATGCGTAGAATAACTCAATTTAATTGAAGTTGCAGTGCTTGAATTATTTGCGCTGTCACACCCCAAATGAAATGTTCTTTATAAGGGATAGCGAAGATTCGATGAGAATATGTCTTGAGTTGGAAAACTTGACTATAGAGTTGATCTATATCGAATAGGTGTGCGGCTGGTACTTCAAAAACGGTATCAACTTCGTTGGCATCGATGGTGGTCTGATAATCCTTGTTCACCAAGGCAATAACAGGTGTAACCATGAATTGGCTGAATGTCATTAATGGAGGCAATTGTCCGAGAATAGTAACCAATTTAGGATCAAGTCCAATCTCTTCGTTGGCCTCACGAATTGCGGTTTGTTGAAGTGAATTATCAAACGATTCTAGTTTGCCTCCTGGAAAGCTGATCTGCCCGGGATGATGACGTAGATGGTTAGCTCGTTTGGTCAGAATAATATGTAGACCATCGTGTCGCTCAACGCAAGCAATGAGCACCGCCGCTTTACGTAATGAAGATGGTTCCAACTTTCGCAAACGCTCTAGTGATTCTGCATGATATTCAACCGGGATATTTAAACAGAAATTTTGTAATAACGTTTGGTAATTCATCTATAAATATTCCCTCAATAATCCGCGAGTATCGGTAAAATTTGACTCAATTTGTCTAACGTTTCTTGGTATTCTGATGCCACTTGACTATCGGCAACTAAGCCACCGCCAGCCCATGCATATAAGCGTTGCTCTGTTGCAATTAACGTTCTAATAGTAATACTGCTGTCCATCTGACCAGAGCGGCTAATATAGCCAATACTGCCACAATAAATACTTCTTCGGTGCGGCTCTAACTCTTCAATAATCTCCATCGCACGAACTTTTGGCGCACCTGTAATCGAGCCTCCTGGGAAGCATGCGCGTAAGCAATCAGTGACGTTGTACTCTGCGGCTAACTCAGCAGTCACTGTGCTAACAAGGTGATGGACCGCAGGGAAGCTTTCAACTTCAAATAATAGTGGAACCTTCACTGTTCCAGGTTTTGCGACCCGACCGATATCATTGCGCAGAAGGTCAACGATCATCAGATTTTCGGCCTGGTCTTTTTCAGTATTAACGAGATCGTGGGCGTTTTCCATATCCTTTACTGGATTCTTAGACCGTGGACGTGTGCCCTTAATTGGCTTTGTCTCAATATTTTGCCCTTTTATTTGTAAAAAACGCTCAGGAGAGATACTTAAAACCGCGCTGTTTTCCAGTTTTATAAAGGCAGAGAAGGGAGCTTGGTTTGCTTGCTCTAGTATTTGATAAGCCTGCCAAATACTACCTTGATAATCGGCGCAAAACCGCTGTGCGAGGTTAATTTGGTAGCAGTCACCTGAGTGTAAGTATCTATATACAGCGTTAAACTTTGACGTGTAGTCAGCCTTGGACATGTTTGACTGCCATTGAGAAGAAAGGGCAAAACGGGTCTGCATGGCCTCTTTTAGATTGAGTAACCAAGTGAGGTGCTTATCAATGTTGTTTCCAACTATACAGGCGGTTTGTTCGAGATGATCGATGACCACTGCCCATTCATAAATACCAATCGCCATGTCTGGCGTGTCTATGTCTTTCGTCGCGATATTAGGGATTGTTTCTACTCGTCTACCCAAGTCGTACCCAAAATAACCCAGTGCGCCACCTATAAAAGGAAGATCGATGTCGATGTCGATATTAGGGAGAAGTGCTTCCTGAATTTCTTGAAGTAAGGTAAATGGGTCACGGTTGGATTTTTGTACTTCATTACCATGCGTTATTGAGGTTTGTTCTTCGGATGTCACGAGTGTCGCGATAGGTCGTGTAACCAATATATCGTAACGGCTGTCAGAATGATGCTTAGAAGCAGAACGAAGCAGCATCGACCAAGGAAGTTCCGAAATTGGTGTGAAAAGCGTTAACGCAAGGCTAGGGCTGTAGTCGAGTGGAATTGTACTGATGTGTTGAAATTTATTGGTATTCATTTGTTTGATTTGTGACAAAGGGTTCAATCACTGAATGGCGCTAGGTTGCGAGCAAGGGTATCATAATTTAAAAATTAAATAATATTCAGTTGGGTGTCATGGCACATTCTTTTGAATCAAAAAATGGAATAGAGAGGCAAGCAATGAACGTCATTCGTAAACAAGATCTAATCAGTAGTGTGGCTGACGCACTTCAATACATTTCGTACTACCACCCGCTCGATTTTATTAAGGCGTTGGAGAGTGCTTACGAAAAAGAGCAGAGTAAGGCAGCCAAGGATGCAATGGCTCAAATTCTTATCAATTCTCGAATGTCTGCGGAAGGTCGTCGGCCTATCTGTCAGGATACGGGTATCGTCACTTGTTTCGTAAACATTGGTATGCAAGTCCAGTGGGAGAGCGATCTGACGGTTCAAGAAATGGTCGATGAGGGGGTGCGTCAAGCATATACGAATCCTGATAACCCTCTGCGAGCATCGGTTTTGTCCGACCCCGCAGGTAAACGTATAAACACCAAAGACAATACGCCTGCGGTTGTTCATATCAATATGGTGCCGGGTGACAAGGTTGAAGTGCAGATCGCGGCTAAGGGTGGCGGCTCAGAAAACAAGACCAAGATGGTGATGCTGAATCCATCGGATGACATTGCAGAATGGGTAGAGAAAACATTGCCGACGATGGGGGCAGGTTGGTGTCCTCCAGGTATGCTCGGGATAGGTATCGGTGGGACGGCAGAAAAAGCAGCGGTATTGGCTAAAGAGTCGTTAATGGAAAATATAGATATCCAAGACTTGATTGACCGCGGCCCGTCAAATGCAGAAGAAGAGTTGCGTTTAGATATCTTTGACCGTGTTAATAAACTTGGTATTGGAGCTCAGGGTCTTGGTGGGCTCACTACCGTTGTCGACGTTAAGATTAAATCGGCTCCGACTCATGCGGCTTCTAAACCTGTTTGTATGATTCCGAACTGCGCCGCTACACGCCACACTCATTTTACACTTGATGGATCTGGACCAGCCGAACTAACGCCACCAAAACTAGAAGACTGGCCACAAATAACGTGGGAAGCAGATAAAAATACACGTCGAGTGAATCTTAATGAAGTGACCAAAGAGGACGTTAAAGAGTGGAAAACAGGTGAAACGGTTTTACTGTCAGGCAAGATCTTAACTGGTCGTGACGCGGCTCATAAACGTATTCAAAGTATGCTTGCAAGCGGCGAGGGTCTGCCTGAAGGTGTCGACTTTAAAGGTAAATTTATTTACTACGTCGGCCCCGTTGATGCGGTAGGTGATGAGGTTGTGGGTCCAGCAGGTCCAACAACCTCAACTCGTATGGATAAGTTCACTGATATGATGCTTGAAGAAACGGGCTTAATGGGAATGATAGGTAAGGCGGAACGAGGCCCTGAGGCTATTGAGTCTATTAAAAAGAACCAAGCCGTTTATCTAATGGCCGTTGGTGGCGCAGCCTATTTAGTTGCGAAAGCAATTAAGAAAGCTCGTGTTGTTGCTTTCGAAGAGTTGGGGATGGAAGCTATTTATGAATTTGATGTGGAAGATATGCCTGTTACCGTTGCCGTTGATTCGCGAGGCGCTAATGCGCACCAAATTGGTCCTGATACTTGGAAAGTAAAAATAGCAGAAGCAGCAAAATAATAACGTAATGTTGACAAAGCGCAGGATAATTTGCGCTTTTTCTTGATTTATCAATGGTATGGTATTTAATAAAAAGTAATCGTATTTTTTACAAATATTATGAATTAGGGTACCTCAAATGTTGTGCTATCAGTATTTGGCGTACCCTATATCGATCTCAAAATTAGATATATCGACCAAAAAATAAAAACAAGGATGGAATTTAAAATGGCTCGTTTTGTACAAGTACTTCAGCTCATCATTGCCGTTATCGTTGGTTTTTTCGTTGTGAAAGATATGATTTTGCAAGGTATTGGTGTTTTTAATCAGCAGTGGGTAATGATTAGCATCGTCACTACGTTGCTATTAGAACTCGCTCTCTTTGTCATATACAAATTGGTAGAAGAAGACTAGCAACGTCATAGATAACCGAACAAAGATTGATTAGTGAGAGTGCTAACCAATCTTTGTTTCTTTTTCTTTCACATCTCCTCACGTATCATCTCGCTAACCTATTCAGTGCCTAATCTCGTAGAGGATGCATAAATTAATGAAAAAAATCCGCCAAGAAGTTAATGACTTATTCCATCGAGGAATGGATAGCCATATGCGATTAGCTGTAACAGGGCTTTCCAAGGCAGGTAAAACGGCGTTTATAACCTCATTGAGCAATCAGCTTTTATACTCGTCTATTGATGACAATCTACCGCTGTTAAGTGCTGCAAGAGATAAGCGGCTAATCGGCGCAAAAAGAGTGCCGCAAACCAACATGATGGTTCCACGTTTCTCATATGATGAAGCCATGGACTCTTTACAAGAAGTGCCCGCTCAGTGGCCAGAGCCAACAAAAGATGTCAGTGAGATTCGCCTTGCTTTACGCTATAAGCCTAAAAAAGGGGCTAGGCGTCTATTGGCTGATTCATCAACCTTGTATCTTGATATCATCGATTATCCCGGAGAATGGCTACTAGACTTACCCTTATTGGAAATGAGTTTTGAGCAGTGGAGTGAAACGCAATTTGCATCGCTGAAAGGGATTCGGTCGGAGTTCGCTAAACCGTGGTTAGAGAGTTTAAAAGATCTCGATCCTCTAGCGGAAGCGAATGAAAAAGAGATTGAAAGAATTTCGTTAGTTTATACAGAATACCTATATCGCTGCAAAGAAGAAGGGCTGCATTGGGTGCAACCGGGCCGCTTTGTTTTGCCGGGAGAATTAAAGGGTGCGCCTGTTCTTCAGTTCTTCCCATACTCTGATACCGAGAATCCAGAACAGCTTAAGAAAGCAAGTAAGCATAGCGTCTATGGAATGCTGCGTACTCGTTATCAAGAGTACCAAACGAAAGTGGTTAAGCGTTTTTATAAAGAGTACTTCGCCACCTTTGACCGACAAATTGTATTAGTCGATTGCTTGCAACCATTGAATGCGGGTTATGAATCTTTCCATGATATGAAAAGTGCATTAGAGCAGATCATGAAAAGCTTTCGTTACGGTAGAAGCTCTCTATTAAAGCGGTTATTTTCTCCTCGAATCGATAAGATACTTTTTGCGAGTACAAAAGCAGACCATGTCACACCAGATCAACATACTTCGTTGCTTTCTCTGCTGCAACAGATGGTACATCCGTCATGGCAACACGCCGCTTTTGAGAACATCGATATGGAATGTATGACCATTGCGTCAATCCGTGCCACGACGACGGGATTTGTCTCAAATGGTGATGACAATGTACCGGCATTGCAAGGAACGACGAACGATGGTGTGCCGTTGACAATCTACCCCGGGGAAGTACCGGAAAAACTGCCAAAAAAAGAGTTTTGGGATAACAATCGGTTTGACTTTAACAGTTTTCGACCGATGGAGTCGAATAGTGATACCGCTTTGAATCACATCAGAATCGATAAAGCACTGCAATATTTAATTGGGGATAAACTTAAATGACAGAGTATAAATCTAAGCATATCTTTTCTGAGAACATCGATACGCCAACACAAGATGATATCGAACTGACTACCCATAAAACATTTGAAGAGCAGGTCAAATTTGTTCCTGCGGAGTTAGAAGAAGAGTCGGAAGCGTTAGCAGAAGAACAGCTAGAGTCAATTATCAGACCGAGTAAGAAACGCAAATGGCTAGGTGCCGGTTTGTTGGCTGTATTTACAGGTTTGATCGGTTGGCAAGCCGCAGACACTGTTATCACAGCGGTACAATCATCGAACTGGTTATCGGTAGGATGGTCTTTGTTTATGGCATCAATCGCTGGGTTGGGAATTTCGGCGATCGGTAAAGAACTATTAAAGCTAAGAAGATTACGCCATCATTTTTCTGTACATGAGCGGAGTGAAGAGTTACTAGAAAGCTCAGGACTTGGTAAAGGAAAATCTTTTTGTGAGCAACTGGCAAAAGAGAGCGGGATCAGCGATGTTAATCCGAGCTATAACCGTTGGCAAAGTGCAATAAACGATACGCACAACGACGCAGAAATATTGCAGATGTATGAAGGTATGGTCATCACTAAGCAAGATCAGCAAGCGAAAGCGATTGTGGCGAAATTATCCACAGAAGCGGCGGTACTTGTTGCAGTGAGCCCATTGGCTATTGTCGATATTTTGTTAGTTGCATGGCGAAATTTCAAACTAATTGATGAGCTAGCCCAAGTATATGGAGTCGAACTTGGTTACTGGTCAAGGTTGAAACTGTTTAAGCTGGTGTTGGTTAACATGGCAGTAGCAGGAGCAACAGAGGTGGCCACTGATGCCGGTATGGATCTGCTTTCTATGGATCTTGCGGGTAAAGTCTCTACTCGTGTCGCGCAAGGGTTTGGTGTTGGCATCTTAACGGCAAGGCTGGGTCTTAGAGCGATGTCCTTGTTGCGACCTATCCCGTGGAATCAAGAGAACAAAGTCCGATTAGGAGAAATTCGTAAGATTTTGCTAATCAAACTGAAAAATACGTTATAGAAGTTTGGTAATAACTGCACCGTTTTATATGACAAGATTCAGTCTTTAACGCGTGTTTATCCATCAGTTGAGGACCATTTTGAGTCGATCGCCTCAGAATCTGTTTATGATCTTGACGCCGTAAATTCCTTAATACAAACTGGTGTCAACTTTTCCTGACACCTTGAAGGATTTTTTCGTGCGTCTTGAAGTATTATGTGAAGACAGAGTGGGGCTTACCCGCGAATTGCTTGAATTACTTGCCTCTCGAAATATCGACTTGCGTGGTATAGAGATCGATGTCGTCGGTATCATATACCTATGCTGTCGAGAGATGGAATTTGAGGCTTTCAGTGAGTTAATGGCTCAAATAAGGCGTATATCTGGCGTAACTGATGTGCGAAAAATTCGATTTATGCCAAGTGAAAGACACAATACTGAATTGGTATCTTTATTGGCGAACCTACCAGATCCAGTATTATCTGTCAGTCTTACGGGTAGCATCGATATGGCAAACCACGCCGCGTGCGAATTACTTCGCAAGGATGTGGATGCAATTATTGGTGAACAAATTGCGATGTATGTACCTAGTTTCAATTTTGCTGACTGGATAGAAGGTGATGTTAATAGAAAACGAGAGTCGGTGGTCATTGATGGTCTCGATTACGTTCTAGAGGTTACACCTGTTTATATTAGCGGAGAGAATCAAGACGAATCCGTCCTTGCAAGTGCTGTAGTGACACTCAAATCAATTCTTCAAGATCAACTAAAGACGAATTTTCTTCCAGAGTCGAGCTCGATCGGGTTTGAACATTTTGTTGGTATTTCCAATCGACACAAATTTCTGATATCTCATGCAAAAAAATTGGCGATGCTGGACCAACCTCTGCTTGTTGAAGGTGAAACGGGTACCGGTAAAGAGATGATAGCGCGCGCATGTCATTCGCGTTCAGAAAGAGCAACCAAGCCTTTCTTAGTGCTCAATTGTGCATCCATGCCTGATGATGTCGCTGAGACAGAACTATTTGGACATGCTCCAGGGGCTTTTAACCAAGGCATTGGACATAAAGGTATCTTCGAACAGGCCGATGGCGGGATTGTTTTCTTAGATGAAATCGGCGAAATGAGCCCACATCTTCAGATTAAATTGCTTCGTTTTTTGCAAGACGGTACCTATAGACGAGTTGGCGCGGAAGACGAAATACATGTGGATGTAAGAATTATTGCTTCGACTAAGCAAAATCTGGCGACGTTGACCGAGTTAGGTAAGTTTAGAGAAGATCTTTATTATCGGCTTAACGTTTTAACGCTATCTATTCCCTCTCTTCGAGAGCGTTCAAGTGATGTATCACCGTTACTCGACTTATTTATTCATCGATATTCGCTTCAATTGGGTATAAGCAAGCCAAGTATCAGCCTTGAGGTCGTTGAAGAGCTATCTAATTATCAATGGCCGGGGAATATCAGAGAACTCGATAACATGGTATTAAGAGCGATAACGCAGCTTAGTGGACATTCGTTAACTATCGATGATTTTCAATTACCAAAAGTGGAGTCGAGTATGGTTAACCATATCGGCGTTAGTTTGGATGGGTCACTAGATGAGATTATGAAGGAGTATGAATCTCAAATTCTAGACAGGTTATATCAATCATTCCCATCGAGTCGAAAACTAGCAAAACGCTTAGGTGTATCACATACATCAATTGCAAATAAACTTAGAGAATATGGAATTAAGAAACTGTAATGTGGAAAGAATTTAAATTTTGCCGACTGGATGAAAGAGTTGGCGAACTGCAGGTCAGATTGGCCACAAAAGACGACGCTAAACTTATCAGTGATTACTTTATTAAAAACAAAGAATACCTACGTCCTTGGGAGCCGGTTAGAGAAAAGGCTTTCTTTACAGAAGCAGGATGGGAGAAAAAACTGATTAAACTTAACGAATTGCATTTGCTCGAACTGGGTTTTTACTGCCTTATCATTAATCGTATTTCTGGTGATATGCTGGGTACCATCTCCTTTAGTAATTTAACCCGTTTTCCTGTGCATTCTTGTAGCGTTGGTTATTCTCTAGACGAAGACATGCAAGGCAAAGGTATTATGAGTCAAGCGCTTAATCTAGCTTGTGGTTGGATGTTTAAGGTACAAAATATGCACCGCATATCCGCAAGTTATATGCCTATGAATTTGAAAAGTGCAGCGGTCCTAAAGTCAAAAGGATTCGAAAAAGTCGGTTTTGCAAAAGACTATTTATTGATTAACGGCAGATGGGAAGACCATAACCTTACCGCTTTGCTTAATAAAGAATGGCGAGAGAAAAAATGATAAGCGATAGACTAAGTAAACAGCTCGAATTAATCATGGAGCTAGACAAATTGAAATCGGTTTTGCGCAGAACGCGGGTTGAAAGTGCAGACAAAAGATTGGAAAACACAGCAGAACATAGCTGGCAAGTAGCATTGATGGCCATTATTTTACAAGAGCATTCGAACCAACCAGTCGATATTACTAAGGTTGTAAAGATGTTATTGCTGCATGATATCGTTGAAATTGACGCAGGTGATACCTTTGTCTACGATGCAGTAGCATCAGAAAATCAAGCGGAAAAAGAACAGCAAGCGGCGGACAGGTTGTTTGGCATGCTTCCAGATGACCAAGCGATGGAGCTGAAAGGAATATGGCTGGAGTTTGAAGAGGCTCAATCAGACGAGGCACTATTCGCTAAGGCGTTGGATAGAGTTATCCCAATATTAATGAACCACCAGAATCAAGGACAAAGTTGGGTTGAACATGGCATTGCGAGACAGCAAGTTATTGATATCAACGGTCGAATAGAGAAGGGCTCCAATGCCTTGTGGGAAAAAGCGTTAGAGATGATAAATGATTCAGTCGATAAAGGCTGGCTCAAGCCGTAGATTATGTGGGAATTGCAATGTCGTACCTAAATTTAGATGAATACAGTCGAAAGTGGATTTTTACCCACCAGTCGATGCCTATTGAAGAGAAGTATTTTCCATTAATAAAGCCAATGACTCAAGCTCGTTCGGCTCAGTTTTGGAAAGAGAACATCAGCAATCAGAGTCCTGATGCAGAACGATTTTCCAACCAAGATTGGCCAAGTAAGACCAACAGTTGGTTTAACGAAGTAAATTGGATGGAAGAATGGGAGAGCGATGACGCGGCGTTACCCGCCGATGTACTTGAACATATCGATTGGCAAGATGACGTCACCGTCTATTTTTGCTATGAAAAATATAATATTGTCGAGACTAAATGGTCGGTGTTTAAAGAGAATTGGAAGAACTTCCTATTTTACGATGATGGTCCAATATTATTGGGTAGAAGGCGAAAAGAAGCACTTTGGTTTGCCAGTGATGGCAGCGTAAAACTAGGTGAAAAGCAATAAAGAACAGGGTTTAACATGAATTACAATAGGGTCGTTTGTTTCGACTTAGAGATGTGTTGTTGGAACAAAGATGGCGTAGGTACGACCGGTGAGATCATTGAGATTGGTTTGGCTGAAATAGATCTGTCCACTCAGAAGATAGTGAGACGAGCACAATACTATGTAAAGCCAGAGCATGATCAGATCTCAGAATTTTGTGTTGAGCTAACCGGTATCACCTCAAAAACAATTCAAAAGCAAGGTCGGCCCTTAGAAGATGTATTTAAATCCATGATTAAATACTTCGGTGGTCCAAATAAAATCTACGCTGCGTGGGGGCGAGATGATCTCATTCTTAAGGATGAATGTATGGAAAAGGGGTTAGACGTTCCTTTTCATGAATATCTAAATTTAGCCACAATATATCGAATTCAAAACCGAGTTAAGGATCAACGAATCGGTCATCGAGCGGCGCAAGAATCAAAAGGAATAGAGTGGGAAGGCCGGCAGCATTCCGGTTATGTGGATGCGTATAATCTAGCGAAACTAGCATTTACCTTGTTATGAATTGATCATTTTATGGTGGGTTGATTTGGGTGTCGATGATGGACACCCAAATACTTACAAGCTCGTTCTATTTACCCTTCCACTCCAGATGCTGCATCTTTAGTTTACTTAGGTATAACACTGAGCTTGGCGCGAATAAACTCGCTATGATCCACGTATAAGAGCTCCGCGACCTTTCTGATAACAGCGTCTTCCTGAGGGTCTATATATCCATCAGCGTTGGCCACTTCCCACATTGCTTTCACAAGGTCAAAGCGCGCGGATTGCTCTAGCTCTCTTAGCTGAGTCGTGAAGTCGTAAAGAGAGACCGCTTGCTTAATGCTTTCTTTAGCCTGTTCGATTAAAGACTTGGCTTTTTGCTCATCAATATCGAGCAGATGCATGAGCAACACGAGTTTGGCTTTCTCTTCATCGTCTGCCACTTGAGAGTCTGCTGCTGCCACTTCACAAAGCAAAGAGGCGATAGCTAGATCGGGATCACTGATGGTATTGCCAGATAAGTCATTCCCTTCCAATAACTCTTTAAATATCGACTTTATAGATTTAAACATAATGGAACCCTATTCGTTTATCTTTATTAAAAGATATAGGCACAAAATATATTTACAACCCTTGTTTACGATAGTTTACAAAACTTGAACAAAAAAAGTTAAGATGCGGTTTTGTATTCGTAGTTTACTTTAATGATAGATTTAGACTCTTCCGTTCTTATCGCAATGGGAATTATATTCCTCGGTGCTTTTGTTCAAACGGCAATAGGTTTTGGCTTAGCCATTGTTTCTGCACCATTACTCTTCCATGTTTCTCCAGAATATGTACCCGCGCCAATCATTATTGCTGCGTTTTTTATCACGCTATTAAGTACCTTTAGAAACCGATCCAATATAGAGATGGGAGGGTTAAAAAGTGCAATAATCGGGCGGATACCAGGCTCTGTTGCTGGTGGTTTTTTGCTTGTTTACGTGTCAGTCGATTCTTTGTCGCTTTGGTTAGGTATTGCTGTCATCATCTCATTGGTTTTGAGTTTGCTACCGATTAGACTCGAACCAACAAGAAATAAAATGGCAGTAGCGGGCTTTTTGTCAGGATTTATGGGGACAAGTTCAGGTATTGGTGGGCCACCGATGGCAATATTGTTACAGCATCAAGATGCCAATAAGTTTCGTGGCAATCTGGCAGCATTTTTCTTGTTTAGCTCGTTGATGTCTCTTCTGGTACAGTTTTTTGTGGGTTACTTAACGTTAAACCATTTTTACTTAAGTTTGCCTTTAATCCCTGCGGCATGGCTTGGGTATAAAACGGCGACGTTAATTGTTCATCGATTATCAAAGCAATGGATTCGTTGGGCTGCGTTACTACTCTGTTTTGTTAGCGGTGCAGGGGCAATATTGGAAAGCGTTATTCGGTAGTTGACATCCACGCTAACGGGTCTTCTAATATTTCTATCACTTCGGTACTGCTTTTCTCGTGGGAAAGGATAAACAGCGATAAAAAAAGTTCTGCCTTCGCTTTTTGGTCAATCGTTTGATCGAACATTAGCTTCACTATTTGATCTTTTAACATAACGATTTCGTGCTCAACAAAGCCTCTGCCTTCGAGATCTCCCGCATCTTCTTCTGGTGCATTGTCAAACCGTAGATTAACAAGATCACCATCAAAACTGGCGTCTATCAACGATTCAGGTAGCCACTCTTCACCCGTTACTACATCAGGGTCTTGGCCTTTTGGAAGAGTAGAGAGGAACTGAACTAATTGAGAGGTTTTCACTTTTTACCACTGGGTCTGTTTAGAAGAACCTATTGTAACGATAACCTAAGTAAATGAATAACAAATCTTTACTAATAAGTCGGGTTAACAATGTTACGGCTTCTAGATATTGCTGTGATACAATCGGCGCAATTTCAAGTTAGGTAGGTTATCTCGTTGACATCGTCACAATCGAAATCTCAATCGCACGGCGTTGAGAACGAAAAAAACAGACACAACAGTGCAGCGCAACTAAGAAATGCACTGAAAGATTGTTTGATAAAGGATAGATTTAGATTATCTAAGCGTATTCATGGTGCTAGCCGCATTAAAAATGCACATTCAATGAATGCGGTTTTTGATGAGATAACACTCGATATTGCGAAGTCTATGATGAAGGTGCAAGAGCGCCAGTCAAATAGTGCAACCATCGATTTTCCAGAACAACTACCAGTTAGCCAAAAACGAGCCGATATTGCTAAAGCTATCGCTGAGAATCAGGTTGTTATTGTTGCTGGGGAAACAGGTTCGGGTAAAACCACACAGCTTCCAAAGATATGCAGTGAGTTAGGCCGGGGAAAATACGGTTTAATAGGTCATACACAACCGCGTCGTTTAGCGGCTCGCTCAGTTGCCAATCGAATAGCCGAAGAGATGGAAACTGAACTCGGTGAATTTGTTGGTTATAAAGTTCGATTTAACGATCAGATTTCTGACAATACCCAGATCAAATTAATGACTGACGGCATCTTGTTAGCGGAAATTCAGCATGATCGATTTCTTAATCAATACGACACTATTATTATCGATGAGGCGCATGAACGCAGCCTTAATATTGATTTTATACTTGGTTATCTTCGAGAGTTACTCCCACGGCGCCCCGACTTAAAAGTCATTATCACATCGGCAACCATTGACCCAGAACGCTTTTCTAAACACTTTTTTAATGCACCGATTATTGAGGTGTCGGGTCGAACTTTCCCTGTAGAAACTCGATATCGACCACTAAATAGCGATGACGCGGATGATAGAGATCAGCTTGAGGGCATTTTTGAAGCGGTAGATGAACTCGTGGACGAAGGTTTAGGGGATATTCTTATCTTCATGAACGGTGAACGAGAGATACGGGACACCGCAGATGCTTTATCTAAAAGAAACCTCCGTGATACGGAAATAGTGCCACTCTATGCAAGGCTATCCTCTGGCGAACAAAATAAGATATTTCAACCTCATGCGGGGCGTAGGATTGTTCTTGCTACCAATGTGGCAGAGACCTCTCTAACCGTACCGGGCATCAAATGTGTTATCGATCCTGGTACGGCACGTATCAGTCGATATAGCTATAGAACAAAGGTTCAGCGTTTACCGATAGAAGCGATTTCTCAAGCAAGTGCTAACCAACGTAAAGGTCGTTGCGGGCGCGTAGAGGAAGGGATATGTATTCGGCTTTACTCAGAAGAAGATTTCGAATCCCGTCCTGAGTTTACCGATCCAGAGATTTTGCGTACTAACCTTGCTTCCGTTATCTTGCAAATGACAGCGCTAGGGCTAGGTGATATTCAAGCATTTCCGTTTGTGGAAGCTCCGGACAAACGCAACATTTTGGATGGTGTACGTTTGCTAGAAGAGCTAGGCGCGATGAATGCAAGCAGCAGTGATACGAAAAAACAGCTAACCGCAATCGGTCGCCAAGTCGCTCGTCTCCCTATAGACCCTCGCTTGGCGCGAATGGTGATAGAAGCGCCCATGTTTGGTTGCTTGAAAGAGGTAATGATTATCGCTTCTGCGCTCTCGATACAAGATCCAAGAGAGCGTCCGTCTGACAACAAACAATCGTCAGATGAAAAGCATCGTCGTTTCTTTGATAAAGAATCTGATTTTGTCACGTTGATCAACCTTTGGAATTATATTCAGGAGCAGCAGAAAGCGCTCTCTTCGAATCAATTCAGAAAGCAGTGTAAACAAGACTATTTAAATTATCTTCGAATCCGTGAGTGGCAGGATGTTTATTTCCAGCTTCATCAGTCTATGCGGGAAATGGATACCAAACTAAATGACAAACCAGGTGATTATCAAGGAATCCATAGTGCGTTACTTGTTGGTCTGCTTTCTCATATTGGTGTGAAGGATCAGGAAAAGAATGAGTATCAAGGGGCTCGTAATGCGCGATTCCATATTTTCCCTGCCTCAGGTTTGTTTAAGAAACAACCAAAGTGGGTGATATCGGCTGAGCTCGTTGAGACCTCTAAGCTGTGGGGACGGGTGGTTGCGAAAATTCAACCTGAATGGATAGAGCCGTTAGCAAAACACCTGATAAAGCGCAGCTACAGTGAACCGCATTGGTCCAAAAAACAAGGTGCCGTAATGGCATCGGAAAAAGTGATGCTTTATGGCATTCCTATTGTGCCTAAAAGGCTGGTGAACTACGACTCTATTGATCCAGTGATATGTAGAGAGATATTTATACGTAGTGCTTTAGTCGAAGGCGAATGGGAAACCAGACATGCCTTTTTCAAAAACAACCGCAAGTTGTTACTCGAAGTCGAAGAGCTAGAGCACAAATCTCGTCGTAGAGATATCTTGGTTGATGATGACGAACTGTTTGATTTCTATGACCAACGCATTGAAACCGATGTTGTATCTGCAAGGCATTTTGACAGTTGGTGGAAAAAAACCAGCAAAACGAATCCAGAATTACTCAACTTTGAAAGAGAGATGTTGCTTAGAGGTGATGCGAGCCACATAACCGATCTGGATTATCCGAATTTCTGGCATCACAACAACATCAAGCTGAAATTGAGTTATCAATTTGAACCTGGAGATGATACGGATGGCGTTACGGTGCATATACCGTTACCGATACTTAACCAAATTGACAATTCTGGTTATGATTGGCAAATTCCAGGCTTACGAAAAGAACTGGTCATTAGTTTAATCAAATCGTTGCCTAAAACGCTGCGACGTAATTTCGTGCCAGCGCCAAACTATGCGGATGCATTTTTGGCACGTGTCACGCCGTTCGAGGCCCCGTTGCTCGACTCCCTAGAAAAAGAGTTACGTCGTATTACCGGTGTAGAAGTATTAAGAGATGATTGGAAGTTGGATCAAATTCCGGAGCATTTAAAGATCACGTTTCGCGCGGTAGATCAACATCGACGTAAACTAAAAGAACATAAGGATTTGCACGAACTAAAAGAGAGCCTTAAAGAACAAGTGCAGAAGACGCTTTCGCAGGTTGCTGATGACGATATTGAACAACAGGGTTTGCATACTTGGAGTTTTGGTGAGCTTCCGAAGGTGTATCAGCAAAAAAGAGGGGGATTTGAAGTAAAAGCCTTTCCTGCAATCGTTGATGGCAAAGATAGTGTAGAAATTAAGCTCTTTGAAACGGAACATGAACAAGAGTCAGCAATGAAAGCAGGCCAGCGACGATTGATACTGTTAAACGTACCATCCCCTATTAAGTATTTGCACGCAAACCTCCCGAATAAATCCAAGCTAGGGTTGTATTTTAATCCCTACGGTAAAGTAATGGATTTGATTGATGACTGTATTGCTTGTGGGATAGACAAGCTTATCGAGCAAAAAGGTGGGTTGGTTTGGGACAACGATCAATTTGAGCTTCAAAAAGAGTTCGTTCGCGCAGAGCTCGGTGATACGGTTGTTGATATAGCGAAACAAGTTGAAACAATCTTGACGACAGCATTTAATATCAATAAGAAGCTGAAAGGCAAGATTGATTTTACAATGGCGTTTGCATTATCGGACATAAAGTCTCAGGTTGAAGGGTTGATTTTCAAAGGGTTTGCTACAGAATGTGGGTGGAAAAAACTGCCGGATATCCTTCGTTACTTAAAAGCGATTGAGAGACGAATGGAAAAACTGCCTATTGACCCTAATCGGGATCGTCTGCAGATGTTAAAAGTAGAAGCGGTTTATAATGATTATCGTGAACTTCTCAATAAAATACCGAAAGGTGTGGTAATTCCTGATAATGTTAAAGAGATCCGTTGGATGCTGGAAGAGTTACGGGTGAGTTTCTTCGCGCAGCAACTCGGTACACCTTATCCTGTGTCTGACAAGAGAATAAAAAATGCGATAGGGTCATGTTAGGCAAGGAAATTGCAAAGTATGAAACTATTCAAGAATTGAGCGTATGAGCGGCAATATTATGCCACCTGCGGTTTACAACAAAGAAGGTAAGGTATGAAAAAGACTTTATTAGTCCTAGCATTAGCAAGTTTTGCAACATCAGTGTCTGCTGATTCACTGATTTATGGTGGAGCGATGGTAGGTCAGTCTGATTATAGTGGTGAAACGGCGACATCGGCCGAGATTCACATAGGTACAGGTTTATTACCATTCATTGGTGTTGAAGCTGGTTATATTGACCATGGGACATTCGACATTGGTGCAGACGAGTTTTCTGCTGATTCAATATACGCGGCGATTCGACCAAGTATGGATTTTGGACCACTTCATGTTTATGGACGCGTTGGTGCTCATTCTTGGAATTCAGAACTCGGCGCGGTGAAAGATGATGGTGTCGATCCAATGTACGGTGTTGGTCTTGAATACTTCGTATTTGGTCCTCTTGCCATTGGTGCTGCATACCACGTTTATAAAATGGACAACGACGACGTCAAAAACCTATCGTTGACCGCGACGTTCCATTTTTTATAAACACCTTGTGAGAGCAGTTTAGTGTCCCGTCCTAAAATACGTTGACGGTTTTAATAGAAGGTCAGAAGCTTTTCGCTCTGACCTTTTTTGTGCACCTCGTTTGGTGTCTTCATTCCCAAGCTTAAATGCGGTCTCATTTCATTATATATCTGTATTGATTCATCAACGAGCAGTTTTAATTCATCAAGTCCTCGGCACTTGTACAACAAAAACTCCTGTTTCAGTATGCCATTTATACGCTCTGCAAGGGCATTTTGATAACAGTCATACCCATCTGTCATCGATGGCTTAATTCCGCTTCTTGTCAATGCTGTCTGATAAACACCAGAGCAATATTGTAGTCCTCTATCTGAATGATGAATGGCATTACGGCTGTATTGCCGATTCTTGACGGCCATATTCAGTGCTTTGACGACATCTGTTGCCTTCATCTCGTTACTTAATTCATATCCCATTATTTTCCTGCTGTAAGCACCAGTGACCAAAGACAAATAATGTACTCCTTGCTCTGATTCCACATAAGTAATATCGCTAACAAATACTTCTTCAGGTGTTTTGGGGGAATGCTCTTTAAGTAAGTTCGGATGCTTGCGCATCCAGTGGTTACTATTCGTCGTTTTCGTATAACTTTTACGAGGTTGGACAAGCATTCCTTGTTCTCTTAAGTAACGAAATAACCCATCCCTACCAAGCTTGATACCTTGTTTTTCCAGTTCTGGCTTAATTAGTTGGTAAAGCTTTCTAGCCCAAATTCGTGGCATATATTTGCGCCAGTACATCACGCACTCTCGAACAGGTTCGAGTTTCTTAGCTCTATTTTGTATCCGTTTGATCGCTTGATAAACACATTGAGCAGTCATCCCTAGAGCGCGACAAGCAGGAGCGAGTTTTACTTGTCCCTTTTCTTTGGCTTGCCAGAGGGTTCGGATAAGTACTTTTTTCTTAGACCTGCCCCGTATTCTTTATCCATGATATCAACCATCCCATTGAGGACGATATTCTTCATTTTCTCTTCTTCTAGTTGACGTTCGAGGCGCTTGATTTTTTGAGTTGGAGTCTCTTTTAATTTAAGCATATTGGGTACATAAATTGGTTTCGACCAATCTAGTTTACCATGCTTTCTTAACCACACGAGCACGGTGCTGCGCCCCTGGATGCCATAGTATTTTTGAGCTTGCTTGTAGGTGAAATCGCCTTTTTCAACTTGATTGACTACTGCCAATTTAAAGCCTAATGAGTAATCTCTTTGTGAGCGTCGAGCTCGGTTGGGTGTTGGATTGTCCATTTTAAAGTCCTCAATGTGTAAACACATTTCAGGACGAGACAATAGAATAAAAAAAAGCCTAACAGAAAATTGTTAGGCTTTTTATTATTTGTTATCGACATGAATCTTACTTAAGAAGACCGGCTTCTTTGTAGTATTTTATAGCGCCTGGGTGAAGAGGAGCTGAAAGACCGTCTTTGATCATTTCTTCTTTCTTCAAGTTTGCAAATGCAGGGTGAAGCTTCTTAAAGGTACTGAAGTTTTCAAATACTGCTTTCACAATAGCATACACAACATCATCAGAAACAGACGTTGAAGATACAAAGGTAGCACCGACACCGAAGGTCTCCACGTCAGCATCGTTACCTGTATACATGCCACCTGGTACTGTTGCAGTACGGTAGAAGCTGTTGTCTGCTAGAAGGCCATCTACTTCTTTACCATTTACGGTAACGATGACGCTATCACAAGAAGTTGTTGCTTCTTTGATTGCACCACTTGGATGACCAACTACGTATACCATCGCATCGATTTTGTTGTCACAAAGTGCTTTAGATTGTTCCGAAGCTTTTAGCTCTGAAGCCAACTTAAAGTCATCTTTTGTCCACCCGTATCTTTCCATTAATACTTCTATTGTACCGCGCTGACCTGAACCTGGATTACCAATGTTAACTCGCTTACCTTTTAGGTCTGCGAATGTTTTGATACCGGAATCAGCACGGGCAACAACAGTAAACGGTTCTGGGTGAATCGAGAATACAGCACGAAGTTCCTTAAATGGACCTGCATCAGCAAACTTGCTTGTACCATTGTATGCATGATACTGCCAATCAGATTGAGCAATACCAAGATCTAGTTCACCAGCACGGATAGTGTTGACGTTATAGATTGAACCACCTGTACTCTCTACAGAACAGCGAATACCATGTTCTTTCTTAGATTTGTTAACGAGGCGACAAATTGCGCCACCTGTTGGGTAGTAAACCCCAGTTACGCCACCAGTACCGATTGTGACGAACTGATCGGCTGCACTGACAGCAAAAGAGGCACCCATAAGAACGGTTGTGGTTGTAGCGGTTAATAGGGTCTTAATTCGAGACATAGTAATTCCTTTTATGTGTTTAAATTATCCATCTAACTAAGTTAACAAGCCGCTAAGACGGCAATTAATCTGTTAACGCACTGCGATAACTGTGCGCATTATGCCTATTTATTCCAAGTAAATCTGTTAGCTCCTTAATGTTATCAACTTGTGAAGCATTATTTTTTGCGATAAGCCCCAGATTATTAAGATGATTATTTTCGAATCCAACTCGAACATCGGCACCTAAAAGCATAGCAGTTATCAAACATTTTTGCTCTTGTACGCCAAAAGCGCATACGGCCCATCTATGGGAGTTATCCAACAACTTGTCGGTAAGAAATGGAACTAGATCTCTTGGTGAAGACTGCAATGTCTTGTGGTATCGACCTAAAACAAGGAGTGTATGGTGGTTTTTATTGGGCAAAACACCGCTTTTGAGTAATGAAAAATACAGTGCGATATCGTCAACGCTATAGAGTATGTACTGCGCGATCATGCCGACGTCAGCCACCCATTGGAAAAACGGCTTAGCTTTGTCCAAATGAGCGTCATTTGGGATCAACTCTTTTAAACCAAATGATGCCGCTTCAGGTTGCGTGTGCCTTATTAATTCCATTTGTTGCTTTGGTGTATACATACCAATAGCTTCTGTCGTGAGCTGAACAATGATGCTGTCACCTACCGCTGCTGTCACGGCGTTCATTACCTGAATGTTGTCGTCGATGGCTAATGAATGCTTACCATTACTATCTCGTGCATGTAAATGAACCATTGCGGCGCCTGCATCTCGACAGGCGATCACCTCTGTAACGATTTGATCTACAGTGATAGGAAGAGCGGGGTGGTCCTGTCGAGTTTTCCTCGCGCCATTGGGAGCGACAATAATGGCGATTTTATTGTTGTCATTTTCCATAACTAGCTCCATGTCGACGATGCTTCTTGTAGGGACAATTTTAGTTTGTCTACAAGTTCGTCCAGTTGTGTATCTTCGATGATAAATGGAGGGGCGATCAATATATGATGGCCATGTTTCCCGTCTATCGTTCCTGCCATGGGATAACACATTAATCCATTTTTCATTGCGGCTTGTTTGATTGTCTTGTTCGCCTGAGTAGATACGGCTAACGGGCTTTTATCTTCTTTGTTGGCAACCAACTCAATAGCCAAAAATAGCCCACGACCTCGTATGTCTCCTACGTAGGGTAATGGTAGCAAAGCATTCTCAAGTTTTTGTTTAAGTTTACTACCTAAATCAGATACTTTAGCAAGTAATTGGTCGTTGATTATGGTTTTTATGGTGGCTAATGCTGAGGCGCAAGCCATGGGATGTCCCATAAAAGTGTGCCCGTGCTGAAAAAAACCACTCCCATTGGCAATCGTGTCATAGATTTCATCGCTTGCCACAACAGCACCAATAGGCTGATATCCAGCGCCTAGGCCTTTCGCCATAGTCACAATATCTGGAATGATGTCGTCTTGTTCAAAAGCAAAGAAGGTTCCGGTACGACCAACACCACACATTACTTCGTCAAGGATCAACAATACGTCATATTTATCGCATATCTGTCGAATTCTCTTGAAGTAACCTTGTGTAGCAGGCACCGCTCCGGATGTGGCACCCACCACGGGTTCCGCAACAAAAGCCATAATGTTCTCTGGCCCAACTTCTAGGATTGTAGTCTCAAGTTCATTAGCAACGCGAATGGAGTAATCGTGCTCTGTTTCCTCTCTTGCTTGGTCACGGTAGGCGTAACAAGGACTTATGTGATGTGCATTATTGAGCAATGGTCTAAATGGCTCTCGTCGCCATTCATTCCCCCCCACAGATAACGCGCCTAATGTATTACCGTGATAGCTTTGACGCCTTGCGATAAACTGGCTTTTGTCTGTTTGGCCTTTCTCAACAAAGTATTGCCGAGCCATTTTTAATGCAGATTCGACGGCCTCAGAACCTCCGCTGACAAAATAGACATGGTTGAGAGATGCAGGGGCAAGGTCAGAAATTAATGTGGCGAGCTCTTCACACACGTCACTGGTAAAAAATCCCGTATGAGCATAGGGAATAGTGTCGAGTTGATGTTTAATTGCATCTTTGATAGCAGGGTGGCTGTGACCTAAATTAGATACTGCGGCACCACCGCAACCATCGAGATATTGTTTTCCCTCAGTATCATAGAGGTAAGCGCCAACACCATGAGAAACATGTGGTAGTTTTGTATGGCAATGCCTGTGGAATACGTGACTCATTTTCTAATCCCTTGCGATTCGAACATTGATGATTATTTAATCATAGTGCCGTATATTCAATTCAGTTCAACTGAATAATAATACCCCCCTATTACAAAATGGAATAACCAGAATCAGTACGATGTTTATCCAATAAATGCCAACAGTATTGTCGGTTCCCAAATGAGGCATTTGTCACAGCTGGCTATTATTTTTGAGCCTAGACCTAAGTCAAAGTGCCAATGTGACGTATTAAACTATAATAAAAATAATCACATAGAGATCTGGCTATGGCCGTTAGATAACATTGGCTAATAAATGAGATAAAAATAAACGTTTTGAGATCTATGAAAGGGTCTAGTGCTATTGATTGCCTATACTTATTAAGTAATTAAAAGATGGATTGCTATGTCCTCACTTAACGATAATAAATTGCTCAGATTGATTCGATTTGCACCGGTAGTGTTGATCGCGATTTTTGCGTTATCTATTAATTTTGTTGTTATTCAAGATAACCGATTAAAAGCCCAGCATAGTATTGATTCATTGCGTGACGAAACGATTGATAGGCAGAAAGAAAGTATCCGTCAACATATCGATTTGGTTGTAAATGAAATACGTTATCAGAAAACCCAGACTCGAAAATTGCTTAAGCAGCAGGCAAAAAATAGAGTGGAAGAAGCCTACGCAATAGCCGCTAATATATACCGAACTAATCAGAGTAAATCTACGGCCGAAATTACCCAGTTAATATCTGAAGCATTAAGACCGATTCGTTTTTTCAAAGGACGAGGTTATTTTTTTATTTTTCAAATGGATGGTGTCAATATCATGCATGGCCTACGGCCAGAGATTGAAGGGAAATCGGGGTGGAATAGCCAAGATATTCGCGGAGCTTTCATCCTCAGAGAACATATCAAACTCGTCGAAGAGCATGGTGAGGCGTTTTATCGTTGGTGGTACCCAAAACCAGGTGAAGAAAAGGCAAAAGAGTTCGAAAAAGTAGGGTTTGCAAAACGTTTTGAACCATACAACTGGTTAATTGGTACAGGCGAATACCTTGTTGATGTAGAACACGACGTGCAAAATCAGGTTTTGGAATGGCTCACCGACTACGGTTACGACGCTCAAGGCTTCGTTTTTGTATTGGATAAAGAGGGCAAAATTCTGTCCCATCGAGATCATCGTTATATTGGTTCATATCTAGCAGATGTGGATGAAAGTTCGCATTTGGACATGAAAAGCATGAACTTTCAAACCGAGCAAGGTGGTGGTTTCCTTCGATATGGTGTTCCTCTTAACTACGGCAACAACGACACCCAAGAAAAAATCAGCTTTGTAAAAGGGTTAGATGAATGGGGTTGGATCATTGGCACTGGATTTTACGTCGATGATTTCGAACAGTATTTACTGGAAAAAAAGGCCATTCTGCAACAACAAAACAACAGAGAATCGCTAAAGGTTATTAGCCTAAGTGCGATCCTTACTATATTAGTTACTCTTGTGTCATTGTTACTCAGCAATATGATTGCGACTAGGTTTTACAAATTTCAGTCGCGAATCAATAGCGATTTTGATGAACTAGAAAATGTGAAGAATCGAATGCAGCATATGGCATTACATGACGCTCTTACCGGGTTGCCTAACCGTTTGTTGTTGATAGAAAATATTACTCGTGGAATAGAATCTGCTAAGAAAAGTGGAACTGAGCTGGCGGTTATTTTTGTCGATCTAGACGATTTCAAAAAAGTGAATGACCTCTACGGTCACTCTTCTGGTGACAAACTATTGGAGGTAATAAGTCGTAAGTTTGAGACTATCTTAGGGCCGATGGATACGGTTTCTCGTTTTGGTGGTGATGAATTTATCTTCTGTTTGCCAGAGTTGAGTGGAACTGAGCAGGCAATAGATATTATTAAAGAGATTAAACAAGTATTTGACGATCAATTTGTGATCAATGGAAAAATCTTTCACACCAATTGCAGTATAGGCGTCAGCATGTTTCCATCTGATAGTGATGATGCCGAATCTTTGATCCGCAAAGCCGATATTGTCTTATATAAGTCTAAAGCGATTCAAAAAGGCGAGGTGATGTTTTATGACAGCACCATCAATGAACAGATTCAATATGATTACATGATAGAAGAGGAGCTTCGTCGGGCAGTATGCAAAGATGAAATTTCTGTTCATTATCAACCGCAAATTGATGTAATGACTGAAACATTAGTTAGCGTAGAGGCACTGGCACGTTGGAGCAATGAAAGGTTAGGTATGGTTTCTCCTGTGAAATTTATCGCTATAGCTGAAAGTGCTGGTTTGATTGAACAGATCGGTCAGTTTGTATTTCGTCGTGCCTGTGAAGATATCATGTCTATATCGCCAAATGGCGAAGACGCGATTGATATTTCAGTAAATATCTCGCCAAAACAGTTAGTAATGCCTGGTTTTGCCAAGCGGCTATTAGAAATCATCGATGATGTTGGTATTTCAATTGAAAGAATTACGTTAGAAATTACCGAAAATGTACTGATTGATGATGTTGATATGGTCACGCCGATCTTGCATCACCTACGTAATTTAGGTTTCGGTATTTCGTTAGATGATTTTGGTACGGGTTATTCATCGCTAAGTTATCTAAATAGCTTACCCATTACAGAGATAAAAATAGATCGATGCTTTGTGGATAAGATATTAGTGAGTACTCAAAGCAATACTTTAATCAAAGCGATTATTGCGATTGGTCAATCTTGTGAAGTGAAGGTCGTCGCTGAAGGGGTAGAAACGAAGGACCAATATACAAGATTGGTTTCTTATGGCTGTAATCTGGTCCAAGGTTATTATGTGGATAGGCCTTTACCTATTGATAAACTCAGATGTAGAGAAGTAGGAAGAGTCAGTGCCTAGCTTTATCGGTTATACACTTGTCGTTGGGCCTACGCCTATACTTTGATCGTGTGACGGCCTGACCACATTATCTACTAGGTTGTCTCCTCTCAAGTCGCCGAGGTGATTTTAAAGGGACTGGAGGAAGTAAATGGTCAGATAAAAAAAGCACTGAGACATTCAGTGCTTTTAGTTTGATGGTTATGTGGAACGCTTTTATCGCTAGTCGGATTTTTTACTCTTTTTAAACTGATTGCTACTAAAGCGGGTTAACCCTGGGTTACTTTTACCCCGTGACTTATTATCGCCTCGTTTTTGGCCAAATGACGTTTTGTTACCATTTGTATTGTTCTTACCTTTTCGATTATTACTGTTCTTTTCACCACGAGTCTCATGCGGCACAAGGCATTCAGGGCCGCTACCAATGAGTTTGTTGGCCAATCCCAATTTACTAAGCGCTTCTCTAATCAGCCCCCAATTATTTTGATCGTGGTAACGTAAGATAGCCTTGTGCAAGCGTCTTTGTATCGTCCCTTTTGGAACTGGAACCGCTGGATTTTCTTTACGAATTTTATTTAAAGAGTCTATCTCAGTGTGGTATATCGTTGTCGCGTTTGCTAAAGGAGACGGATAGAAATTTTGTACTTGGTCTAACTTGAAATTATTCTGTTTTAACCATAGTGCTAAGTTAACCATATCCATATCTGTCGTTCCTGGGTGTGCAGATATGAAGTACGGAATTAAAAATTGTTTTTTACCAGCAAGTTTTGAGTAATGCTCAAACATTTGCTTAAATTCGTTGTATGAACCCATTCCAGGTTTCATCATTTTAGCGAGTGGCGCTTCCTCTGTATGCTCAGGCGCGATTTTTAGATAACCGCCGACATGATGAGTCGCCAGTTCTTTGACATATTCCGGATCTTTGATGGCGAGATCGTAACGTACACCGGAAGCAATTAAAATTTTCTTAATGCCTTTTACTTTACGTGCTCTACGATACAAATCGATGGTTGGCTTGTGGTCGGTATCCATATGCCCACAGATAGTGGGCCAAACGCAGCTAGGGCGACGACATGTCGCCTCTGCTTTTGCGCTTTTGCAACGCAGCTGATACATATTTGCTGTAGGTCCACCCAGATCTGAAATGACACCAGTAAAGCCAGGCACTTTGTCACGAATATCTTCAATCTCATCAATGATCGACTGCTCAGAACGGGACTGAATTATTCTACCTTCATGTTCTGTGATACTACAAAATGAACAACCGCCAAAACACCCTCTCATAATATTGATTGATGTTTTGATCATGTCATAAGCAGGGATTTTCGCATCACCATAGCTTGGATGAGGAACTCGGGCATAGGGCAGAGCGAAAACACCGTCCATTTCTTTTTCAGATAGTGGAAGAGCCGGTGGGTTCAACCAGATCATTCGATTTCCGTGAGATTGAACTAATGCGCGAGCACTTGCAGGGTTCACTTCTTGGTGAAAAATCCGAGAGGCATGGGCATACAGTGATTTGTTATTACTTACTTGTTCATACGAGGGAAGTTTAACGTAAGTCATCTCCCACGGTTTAATCTTATTCTCCCAAGATTTGTTCTGGTACTGACTGATTTGTATTGGTACGGCTTCTTTTGTAACGTCCGTGGAATTGACTCTTGTAGGTTTGGTAACAATTGTCGCGCCTGACGCTGTGACTTCATCCTGTTTATCACAATTTGATGGCGTCATGTCTTGATACGGACTAGGAATAGGATCAATTTTTCCCGGTCTGTCAATGTTACGAGAATCAATACCACGCCAACCTGGTAAGGCTGTTTTGACGGCAAATGCAGTACCACGAACATCGGTAATGTTTTTTACATTTTCACCCTGAGCGATACGATGAGCAACTTCTACTAATGGACGCTCGGCATTACCATAAACTAGAATGTCTGCTTTAGAGTCAAATAAAACACTACGGCGTACTTTATCGGACCAGTAATCGTAGTGGGCGATACGGCGTAAACTTCCTTCAATACCTCCAATGACAACGGGAACTTCTTTAAAAGCTTCCTTACATCGTTGAGTATAAACAGTCACCGCTCTATCAGGACGTTTTCCACCTTCGTTATTGGGAGTGTAGGCGTCGTCATGCCGCATACGTCGTTCAGCCGTATAGCGATTTATCATTGAATCCATGTTACCAGCGGTAACACCAAAAAATAGATTTGGTCTACCTAATGTCATAAAGTCGTCTTTCGAATGCCAATCTGGTTGGGCAATGATACCAACCCTAAAGCCTTGAGATTCAAGCATTCGGCCAATAATCGCCATACCAAAAGACGGATGGTCAACATAGGCGTCACCAGTGACTAAAATGATGTCGCAGCTATCCCAGCCTAAGTCGTCCATTTCTTGTTGTGACATAGGGAAAAATGGCGCAGTGCCGTAACATTCAGCCCAGTATTTTGGATATTCGAACAGCTCTGTTTTTGGTAATGGGATCATGAAATGACGTAACCTTCATTTGAGAATGCAATGGTTTTATGTTAACCGAAAAATAATCGGCGGATTATAGCAGAATTTAAAATGTTTGGTTGGTTGATTTTCGAACGGTTCAACTTGTGCTTTTAAGTATAGTTTAACCTATTGTTTATTTTTATAGTTCAATATACCGTTTGCCAAACCAGCTCTTTTCTCTATTGCGTACGACCTAATATGGCTTATGTTTGTGGATGGGAGCGATATCTATGTTAATATCCGCGGCTCTGTAAAATAGATGAATAAATCATGATTGAACCTTTATTGTCACTTTTCGCCCCAATGTTATTGGGTGCTCAGATTATACTTACTTTGGTACTCATTAAAGGTGAGATATGTCCAGGTCAAAGAGGACGTGTGCATAAACTACTACCCATAGTAGGTGTACTTTGGTTAGCGATTGCTTTTGTAAATCTAACCTCTTTGGTGGTTGCCGCGCCTATCTTCTATTTCTTTTCTAAAGTCCAGATTAAGAAAACGCGTGATAAAGGTCCAACGTGGGTACTTTACATCGCCGACGCATTAGCGCTGGTGTTTGTCATCAAACAATTATCTCTGTTCTCGTCGCTTTCTGCATCGATAGGTTGGGTCTGTTTTGTGAGTTTGCTTGGGGCTATATTCGCTAACCTATTACTGCTGATCGCACGATCTCGTTTAGATGCTTTCCATAAGGTTTTACCGGTCGTTGGTATTATTAGCGGAATAATTTTGGCGATTCTAGTTGCTCTGCAAGTGGTCGCTCTAAGTGACCACTTAATGTCCATGCTGCAAAGTAATGTATTACTGGGCTTGGCACTTTTGGTTGTGGGGTTGTTGATTTGGCCGTTACATATGATAACTCGTCAGTCTATTAGCAAAATTCAACTATCGATGGCCTTGATGGCTTTGCTCTTATCAGGTGTAGAGTTATACCCGTTATTTTTGTTATCTAGCGTTTAAACTGGTCAGATTTTTTCAACTAGGCGTTAATTTCTATGACCCACCTCTTGTCACAATTCGTCCTATCGTACTACGCTTAATTCTAGGTGATGGGGAATGGGAGTAGGGTGATGGATTTGAGTAAAGTTAACCATATAGACAGTAATATTCTGTTGGGGATTGTTAACGAGAAGTTGAGGTTGGAATGTGACAGTTTTGAAGATTTGGTCGTTATGTACGAGATGGATGTTCAAAACCTGATTGGTAAACTTGACGTCCTTGGCTATCAATATGACCCGCTCACGAATCAGTTTAAGTCCTATGAGCGATAGAGCCGACATGACGTTGTCAGAAAAGGGATAAACCTAGGTTTATCCTTTTTTATGGCATTTTAATCCCTTCAAGGTGGTTTTTACATTGCGATCTAGCGGTATTAAAAAAAGCTTGCAGGTACGCTTTGTCGTGTTCTGATTGACGAGTCGCGGCAAAGAGCCGTCGCCATAATCCATTACCTAAAGGCTTATTTGTGATTAATCCTTGTCTAGAAAACTCGTGAATGGCCCAATTAGGTATCGCCGCCACACCTAGGCCTGCGGAGACCATCTGAATAAGCATTAACGTATTATCTGCCTGTTTCCACTTGAGAGGGTCAACGCCCGCGGGTTGCATGAAATGTTTATACACATCTAAGCGAGATTTATGTACGGGGTAGGTGATAACGGTTTGATCAACAAAATCTTCAGGTTGAATGCTTTCTTTAGCGGCTAACAAGTGGTGGACTGAGGTCACTAAACACATTTCAAAATCGAATAATGGTTCGTAGTGTACGTCTGAACTCGGCACAATATCTGAGGTTATGACGAGGTCGAGTTCACCAGATAGCAGCGCTGGAATAGGTTCAAAATCAAACCCTGAAATAAAATCCAATCCTACGCTCGGCCAACTTAATTGATACTCCCGCAAGGCAGGCATTAACCACTGAAAGCAAGAGTGACAATCAATAGCCATATGTAAACGTCCATTTACATCTTCCTTCAAATTGGCAATTTTGCCTTCTGCAATCGCTATCTTATGTAGGATTTCATCGGCAAGTTGTAATAATATCTCGCCTTCAGCTGTGAATTTTACCGGACGAGTTTTACGCAAAAACAGCTGCCCTCCTAATCGAAGTTCGAGATCCTTAATCTGATGGGAGAGTGCTGACTGGGTTAAGTGTAATGACGTTGCGGTAGCAGTGAGTGACCCTGAGCCCCTCAAGGATACGAGAGTGCGTAAATGCTTAAGTTCTATCATGAGTTCTCTTCATATCATGTGGGATATCAATAATCGAACTCATAAACTAACGTAACTTCTTACTATTGTAAACGTCTAGACGGCTAAAATATCTGTTGATGTGTACATTCTTAGGGTAAATCAGCCGATCCTCCAAGAGCAAGATTCCCGTTATCTTAGTTAAAACGGGAATCTGCGTGGTTTTCGCTACTTCCAATCACTTAACTTGAACGTCAACGTATGGTTTTCGCTCGTTAGCGTCATTGTCTCTTTCGTTAATACCATCTTGTTCCACTCAGGCAGAGTTTGTGAGAGTACCATTTCGGTTCCCATCACATCGTTGACACACATCTTCATCGTCATGCCCATCTGTAGGATACGGAAATTGTTTCCGTCGAGCTCGCCTTGTCCAAAGAAGTTGTTACAGCCAGCATTCCCATTTGCTGTCATCTTCTCACCGATTTCCAGACGAGGAGCTTGCATGCTATCTGGCGTAATGACGGTTTTACCATCAATTTGAGTGAGCTCCCAATTATGGTGCTGTAGATCTTGAACAGAGATCGTTTTCGCCATGTTATTTTCATCTCCGGTACTTTGGCATGCAGTAAGTAATAGGGGTAATGTAACGACAGCAATCAGTTTTTTCATAACGGGCTCCAGCATAGGAAATTTTAATTATTTGAAGTATAGACCCAATATCGGGCTTGGTGTCAGGGAAAAGTAATGGATTAAAATAGAATGTAAATTGTTATCAAGGCGTTATGGAACTAATATAGAATTAGTAATAGTAAATAAGACGTTTTATCTTCTATGGAACAACTTGAATTTTTTACCGTACCTAGCCCATGTATTGGGGTGTGCTCAGTAGATGAGAAAGGCTATTGCAATGGCTGTATGCGTAAAAGAGACGAGCGCTTTAATTGGCAAAAGTTCACCCCTACACAACAACTTCACGTGATAAAGCTGTGCAAGCAAAGATACCGAAGAAAGGTCCTTCAAGGAAAGAAGAAGCCACAAGACTCAATAGATTTGCTCAGTCCACAGCGAGATCTATTTGATGAGGAATAAAAAGCCCCGCTCTATGTAATGACAGTGCGAGGCTCGTTGGTTATGTGATTATATCGTTACAAGCGACGTTATTTAATGGCTGGTATCTGTTGAGTAATACAGTGAATATTTCCCCCGCCCAGTAGAATTTCACGTGCGTTCACGCCCGTCACTTTGTAACCAGGATAGAGGTTGTTAAGAATAGCCTCAACCTCAGCATCCAGTGTTTTGTCTAGTAATGGGTAAATTATTTGGTCATTGGTCACCAAGTAATTAGCGTATGAACCCGCTAGTCTTTCTCCAGGTACTCGTTCCATCCCATCAGACATATCGACACCACTTGCCTCGTCTTCAGTGATATATAGTGGCCCTGGCATTGGGATTTTGTGAACGTTAAGTTTTCTTCCTTTTGCATCTTTTTGCGTGAGTAAGGCATCCAGTGCAGTACGAGACAATTCATACTGCGGGTCGGATTCATCGTCACACCATGTTAGTACGACTTCACCAGGACGAACCACGTGGATTAGATTATCTACGTGTCCATTGGTTTCATCATTAAACAAGCCCGATGGTATCCAGATGATCTTGTCGACAGACAAATGTTCGCAAAGTACATTTTCAATTTCTTCGCGTGATAAGTCAGGATTTCGACTTTCGTGCAGCAAACATTCTTCGGTGGTAAAGAGTGTTCCTTCACCGTCAACATGGATGGAGCCACCTTCTAAAACGATGGGCGCTCTATAACTGTCGTCCCCCAGTATTTCGCACACTTTCTGAGCGACAGCGTCGTCGTTATGCCAAGGATAATACAGGCCATCAACTAAACCACCCCACGCGTTAAAGTGCCAATCAATCCCGCGACGTTCGCCTTCATCATTAACCACATAAGATGGGCCTATATCTCGCATCCAAGCGTCGTCAGTACTCATTTCTACAAGCCTGACTTCCGCGGGTAACATACCGCGAGCATTCTCAAACTGAGTGGCACTCACAATCATAGTTACGGGTGTGGTTTGTGCAATGGCTTTTGCTACTTCAGCAAATGTCTTCTGCGCGGGTTTTCCGCCGTACCGCCAATTGTCTGTACGCTCAGGCCAAGCCATCCATATAGACTCTTGTGGTTCATGTTCACCTGGCATTCTAAAGCCATCGTTTCTTGGAATTGAATGAATTCTATTGCTCATGATCATATGTCCTAATTAATGGCTTTGAGAAAGAGTTTCAGCTGACTCTTTATTGACTTCGTCAACTTTCTTAGCGACGGCTAACTTCAACAAATACTCGCCGATAGCAACGGTAAGGAATACACCGATAAGAACTGGTGCGCTGTAAACCCAATCAACGCTGAGTGTGATTAAGTCTGGGAAAATGAAAAGCACGACGGCTTGAGCAATAACTAGAAAGCAGATGATGCTCAACACCCATTGCACGCCAATACCACCAGGCACTCGGAAAGGCCGCTCAGTTTCTGCATCGCTTACACGAAGTTTGAGGTAAGAAGGGAACATGAATAGATAAGGAAGTAAGAACACACAGCTAGAGAAGGCAAATACAGACCAAAACAGTTCATCGCTACCTTGGGCAAAGACTGCGTAGGCCAAGATAACAACCGTAGAGACAATCCCTGTGATGTTATTCGCACCGACAGGCGTGTCGTGTTTTTCAGACATCTTGCCAACGATCTCAGGAAGTTCACCTTCACTTGCGGCCTCTGCTGCTGCACGGCTAGCACCCATCGTCCATGTCACCATATTTCCGATGAAAGTCAGTAGTGCCATAATACCGATCGCATATACCATGAAGTGACCCATTGCGCTGTCACCAAATAGCTTGCGAAGTGTGTCGATGATGCCCGCTACGAGGCCAATATCTTCTACAGGCAATGCCAGTAAAATTCCCACGGTACCAAACACGTATAAGAATGCGGTAATTCCCGCGGCTAAGAAGATAGATTTAGGCATATCTCGAACATCTTTCATCTCTTTAGTCATCGTCGCAACAAGTTCGAAACCCATAAGGTTGAAGACGAGAGCAGGAAGGAAAGCGACGCCAGTGTCTAAACTTGGTAACATTGCAGAGAAAGAGAATTCGTTAGCAACCCCATTTTTAAGCGCATAGAAAAAGCCACCAAAACCAAGGACAGAGATAACAATAATTTTAAGAATGGCACCTGCGCTGGTCACCCACACGCCAACATCTACGGAGACATTGCAGACCCAAATAGTTAACCAAGTTAAGACGATACAGATAGCTATTTGCCAAACCATCGCCAATTCTGGATAAAATAATTCGGCGAACATTCCCGCAAACATGATGTAAACAGCAGGCATCCACAAGCCCACATTGATCCAGTAAAACCACGTTGTTCTTACGGCCCATTTATATCCAAATGCTTTTTTAACCCAATCGTAAATACCGCCATCTCCGGGATAAGTCGTGCCCAGTTCTGATGTTATAAGTCCGTAGGGGATGACAAAAACAACTAAGGTAACTAACCACCAACCGATAGCGCTTACACCTATTGACGCCGATGCAGTCAATGTATCGACGACAATAACGGCACATAAGCTAAATAAGGCGAGGCTACCGACCCCCATTTTGCCACCAGAACTTTGAGTATCCATTTTATTTCTCCGTTTTAATGTTTATTCATACGACTAATTTATTTAACGTGTGAATATGATTCAAATTTGACGTTATAAATATAGTGTCTTTATGCTTTATTAATTGTTAGGAGAATCACTTATCGGTGATACTTGAATATTTAGTAATAAAGTCGTGACGCTCAGCATAATTATTAGTTGGGTAATTGCCTTAGTCGATAAAATTGATTCTGATCAAGTTTATAGGATGGAAAAAAAAGATAAATTGAACGCATAAAATGAACAGTGTAGAACAAACCGGTGAATATTATGAATAATAAAAATCCTATTATAGTTGTTGCAGTGGGCGGAAACGCTTTATTGCAACGTGGCGAATTAATGAGCTACGAGAACCAAGTTAAGAACATTGATGTTGCAACAAGGGCATTAGCCAAACTGAGCGAAAGTTATAGAGTCGTAATCGTACATGGTAATGGTCCTCAAGTCGGTTTATTGGCATTGCAAAACCTAGCGTACACCGACGTGCCACCTTATCCATTAGATGTGTTAGGTGCAGAAACACAAGGGATGATCGGTTATCTTATGGCTCAGGGCCTACAAAAATATATGCCAAATGGAAAGGTGAGCACATTGTTGACGCAGATTGCAGTCGACAAAGATGATCCGGCATTTTCTGATCCAAGTAAGTTTATCGGCCCAGTCTACGACAAGAAGGTAGCCCAAGAAAAATCAGACGAGTATGGTTGGAGTATTAAGCCCGATGGTGATTACTGGCGTCGGGTCGTTCCATCGCCTTATCCTCAAAAAATTGTTGAGATTGATAGCATTCGCACACTATTAGATGCCGATCATACTGTAATATGCTGCGGTGGCGGAGGCTGTCCAATCATTGAAACCAACACGGGTGTTACTGGGGTTGAGGCGGTAATAGATAAAGACCTTTCCGCTGCAACGTTAGCCAAACAATTAAATGCAGAACATTTTTTAATTCTGACGGATGGTGAAAATGTTTGTATCGATTGGGGTAAATCAACAGAGGTCGCACTCTATGATGTTACTGTTGAAGAGTTGCAGAAATATACTTTTGCAGCGGGATCAATGGCGCCGAAGGTAGACGCATGTTGTGAATTTGCACAACAGACAAAAGGGACAGGACATATCGGTTCTTTACATAAAGCTTACGAGATAATGGATGGACAGTCGGGTACACACATTCGCCTCTAACGCTAACCATAAGGCTTAATTGGAAATGAAAAAAGAGTCTACAGAACAGAGGCTAGAAAGAATACATTCAGCGGCGATTGCTTTGGCATCAAAGCGCAGTGTTGATTCAATATCGATTTACGATGTCGCAAAAGAAGCCTCGATCGCTGCCTCTACTGTGTATCATCATTATCCAAATATTGAGTCGTTAATATGCGAGTTGATGAAAGGGATCTTTGAGGATTTCATCACGGTTTTGGACGAGTCTATTGTCGAAGATGAGATAGTTCATTGGTCTGATATTAATCGTATGATTGAACAAGGTTTTGTCAGTTATTATCGACAGTCGCCATTGGCGCAACATACGTTGCTAGGTCAGCATACCTATGCCTCCGTCCGTAATGAAGATGCGCAAAACGACTTGTTACTTGGAAGTAAAGTGGAGGCTATTTATCGTCGACATTTTGTCTTGCCAGAGCTACCGAAAGACGTGAATATCTTTGCTATCGCGCTGCAAGTAGCCGATAAAGTGTACTCACTTAACTATAGACAGATTGGTGAGATAGAGCCAGAAATGGCTCGAGAAGCACTGGTGATCACGGAAGCGTATTTAGGTGCGTATTTACCGAAGATATTACCAAAGCACTAAACGACAAAATCGTTCATTAAATAGTCAGGAATTTGAGTAATATCAAATGTCTGGCTATTTTTTTGCAAGATAGTCGCTATTAAAATCAAATATCGAAAATTAAATTCGTTTAAAATAATATATGTGATTCTTGTCATGCAATTTAAAGCCACTAGTCGCACCTTACCGATTAGTGATTCTAGTTTTAGAATTCGTTTATTTAATAGTGGATAATAAAATTATCGAAAATAATGAGTGAAGAATAAAATGTGAATATTTACACTCATTATATATTCAAGTAATACCTATTTAGTAACTTCTCATTTAATTAAATATCATTCAATGATTTAAAAAAGGATCCTGTAATGAAACTTCCATCTTCAAGTGCGACTGACTTAAATAAAACAAATATCGAACACATGGTTTCAATGAAAGACTTCTCAGTAAAAGAGATGGATAACATGATGGAACTGATGAGTTATTTAAAAGAAGCAAGAAAAGATAACGCAGTACCTCAGTTATTCAAAGGCAAATCTGTTGGTATGATTTTCGAAGCAGGCTCAACTCGTACTCGTGTTTCTTTTGAAGTTGCAGCAACATTATTGGGTGGTCATGCTCTGTTTTTATCTCCTAAAGATATTCATTTAGGGGGTAAAGAGTCGATTGATGATACATCACGCGTGTTATCTCGTATGTGTGACATTATCATGGCAAGAACCAACAGTCCGGAGACACTTGATGGGCTGATTAGAATGTCTACGGTTCCCGTCATTAATGGACTAGATACTCGTTTCCATCCAACTCAGATGTTAGCCGACTTATTCACAGTGAAAGAACACATTACGGATGGTCGCACATTATCAGATTTGACGTTAGCGTTCATGGGAGATGCGACTGATGTATGCCGTTCTTTGATGTTAACTTGCGCTAAATACGGTATGGGTTTCAAGCAAATCGGTCCTAAGAAATACCAAATGGAGCAAGAGTGGGTTGATCTAGCAGAAACGTACTGTAAAGAATCTGGTGGTCACATTGAAATTACTGATGATGTAGAAAGAATCAGTGATTGTGATGTTGTTTATGGCGACAGTTTTTATTGGGTCACTCAAATGGATGAGAAAGCGGAGCGATTAGCTGCATTTATGCCTGATTATGTTATTACGGAAGAGCTGATGGCGAAAGCTAAACCAGGGGCGATGCTATTGCATTGTTTGCCAGCAAACGATAAAGAAGAAGTGACTCGTGGTGCGCTTGAAAGTGAGTATTCTGTTGCATTTGATGAAGCGGAAAACCGTCTAACCGCTCAAATGGCGATTCTTGTGTACTTCTCACATAAAAATACTCAAGCGGTTAGCGAAGCAACTCGAATTGCTCACGAAGAGAAAATTACAGGCTTTTTAGCTGGATTATAGTCTTGTCGTTCGTATCGTTGAATTAACCCAAAAAGCAGCAATTTAATTGCTGCTTTTTTAATTATCTAAATGAAGAATTTTTTGCGCTTCGCCAGATTGATACATGCGTTTTAGTTTCGCTTCGAGTTCCGTAAGTTCTGATTCTGGTGTATCGATATTACAGGCCATAAAACTGATGCTGGTAAAGAAAATAAGTTCCGGCTCTAGAAGGCTAATGTCTGTTTTTTCAGCCAATAATTTTGCCGAGTTGGTGTCAGCAACCCACAGTTGGACTCGATTACTGTTCAACATTTGCAAACCGTGTTCTAGGCTTTTGGTTTCATACATAGAGAAATCACGTTCGTTCAAATAATTAGCGATACCAGTTCCTGCATAGGCAGCGAGAGTATAGGGTTTTGCGTCTACTAATGTGGTTAATTCAACCTCTGCATTAGGGGCGCTGTATAATGCATATCGATTAATGGCTACGGGTCCTATCCATCTGTATTTTGATTCTCGGTTTTGCGTTCGGTCAATCGGAAAGGTGCACGTATTTGATTTCTGGCTGGTTTCATAAAGTGCTCGTTTTATCGGTTTACTTTGCATCGAGTACTTGATGTTGCTCTTGGTAAATATTTTGTCGATTAAATCGACGGAAAATCCAGTAAAATGATAACGAGTATGAGCATGGTCGTCATTATGAAAATTGACTAATGGGGGCGAAGCAAACGTCAATATTCGAATATCCGCATAGGCTTGATAGGTCAAGAAATAGCCCAAAATGAAGGTTAGTATTTTTGCCATAACAATAGCGCTTCTTCGTAAGGGAGAGTAACTGGCTTATCATCAATTACTTTCTGTTTCCAGGGTGCACCATTTCGATTTATCCAGCGACTTTCTGACTGTTTATTTGCTATTTTTGGCTCACATTTCATATCTGTATTCGTGCCTATTATTGCCATTCTATCATCCATTTCTTTTGCTAGATCCGTCATCGCCTCTGTTACTGTGCGTTGATTCTTCAGCGCGGCACCAATATGTTGCCACCACGCGCTGGATAGAAAAGCATAGTCCGGTACGCTTAATCCTGTCGGTGTCCAAGAGTTTCTTGCGTTACTTTGATAAAACTCTAGTAGACCTCCCCATTCAGACGATCGGGACTTTAGGTAATTGGAGTCCAAATCGGATTGTCGTATGGGCGTAAAACCGACCAAAAATTTACTCATTGAAACGGTTTTTGAAGCAACAAATTGTGCGTAGAGCCACGCGGCTTGTGCTTTATTCTCTGGTGTTGAGTGTAAGAACGTCCAACCACTGATATCCTGATAACCGGATTTCATTCCCGGCTTCCAATACTTTCCTCTGGGAGACGGAGCAAGTCGCCATACAGGTTTACCTTCGTCATCGATGAGTTTTTTGTTTAGTAAGGTAGGGACAAAAGCGGTATACCAAAAAATTTGTTGAGCGGTATTCCCTTGCGCAAGGGTAATACTCGACGATGAGAAATTTTGCTTGATGGCTTCAGGTGGTGCGTAATCATGTAGCCAGTGTATATATTTCTCTACAGCATATATTGCCGCTGGGCTATTTAATGCCCCTCCTCGCGAAACCGATGCCCCAACCGGATGGCAGTTTTCTACTCTGATGCCCCAGTCCCCAACGAAGCTTGAGTTTTTATACGAAGTGTTATCTACTGGCTGGTCATTTACGCCCGCTAAACTTAGCCAGGAATCCGAGATTCGCCAGCCAAGTGATGGGTCATAGAGTCCATAGTCCATATGGCCCCAGACTGGTTCTCCGTCAACGTGTTTTACCTTATTGGTAAAGAAATCAGCAATATCTTCATACGCTGCCCAGTTTTGTGGAACCCCGAGTTGGTATCCGTAGATTTGTCGGAATTCATCCCGCAGATCTGGGCGTTCAAACCAATCCTTTCGATACCAATAAAGGTTTGCGAATTGTTGCGTCGGAAGTTGATATATTTCGTTATCAAGGCCTTTGACGCTCTCTATTCCAATAAAGTCTTTAATATCGAGTGTAGGTAACGTAATTGCTTGCCAATCTCCATCCATTTTTGCAGAGATAGAAATGGTTTTGTCGTACCGGTAGTGGGTCCCAATAAAATCGGCGTCATTAACGTATGAGTCGTACAGGTTGATACCAGTATCGAGTTGCAGCTGCATTTTCTTAACCAAGTCGTCTTCTTCGGTAATCTCGTGGACGACATGTATGCCTGTTATTTCGCTGAAGGCTTTAGCAAGTACATTGGATTCGTATGTGTGTATCGCAATGTTTTCAGATACCACTCTAATCGAAAGCCCATCAAATGGTTTGGCGGCATTAGATAGCCAGAACAGCTCATCGATTTGCTCTTTTTTTGAAAGAGTAGAATGTAAGAACTCTTTGTCCACCCAACGTTTAATCGTTTCGAGCTTTGTACTGTCAGCATGGGTTGGATGGCTTAACAGTAAAGTCAACGTTATAGCCAAGTAAGAGGGTCGAATCATCATAGTCCTTTAATTTGCGCGCAACTTAAACGTAGCCTATTTAAAGGCAATGTTTACGAATTCTTCTGAACACTTTGAGCTGAGTTGGATAAATTGTGTGATTTGAATAAAGGCTAAGCAATATAAACAGATACAAAGGGGTTGATAGCGTTGTTGATTGTGTCGACAGGGTATATAGACAACATATTGTTGATAATATTTAAATAAAGCAAGTATTTATAAACAAGCTTGTTTTGAGTAAATTATAGAGCATAAACAAACCACATTGAACGTAAAAGAGAACAACTATGAAAAACGAAATGATTGCAAAAGTATTATCATCAAAATCTGGTATTTCAACACTAATATTACGTGTGCCGCTTGGTCTTATTCTTGCCGCTCATGGCTCTCAAAAGCTGTTCAGTTGGTTTGGTGGTTACGGTCTTGAAGGGACGGGACAGTGGATGGCAAGTATCGGCTTTGAACCTGGATATGTAATGGCCTTACTGGCAGGCAGCGGAGAATTTTTTGGTGGTTTGGCGTTGTTATGTGGCTTTTTAACACGACCCGCTGCGTTAGTCGTTGCTTTTACTATGGCAATGGCGATGTCGGTTCATATTGGCAACGGGTTATTTGTTGCAAACAATGGATATGAGTATGCACTACTTCTTACCGTCGCGGCGTTATCACTGGTCTTTCAGGGGGCGGGTCGATATTCGATTGACCAACTATTACTCAATAAAATTGAGCAATAGTTGGTGGTTGAGTTACTAAACATTAAAAATGTATAGGTGATTGTGAGGTGGAGAAAGAACGCCGTCATCTCTATGTAGCTTAATTATGCCCTTGAACGAGCAGATAATCACCGGCTCGTACATTAAAGGGATACATGACCACATCTTTCAACGAGGTCAATACTTTCTCAAGGTTTTTTATCTTTGTGGACTAGTACCAACAGGACCTAAGGCTTTCACATGAAAAAATTTGCAAAAATGCCCGTCTTTTTTGTCTCTCATGGCTCTCCCATGATGGCCGTTGAGAAGTCAAAAACATCCGTTTTTTTGGAGAAGCTTGGTAAGACACTATCCGTACCCAAAGCAATTGTAGTGTTCTCAGCGCATCTGGATAGTGCGGATGAGATAATAATTACGAGTGGAAAAAAACCACAGACCGTTCATGATTTTTATGGCTTTCCACCTTCATTATATCAAGTAGATTATCCTGCACCGGGGGATCCGGTTCTTGCAGAAGCGATTTCGGCGAAGTTTAATCAAGTTGGTCTAGCCTCAACGTTAAGCGATAAACAAGGGTGGGATCACGGTGTTTGGATACCATTACGACTCATGTTCCCTGAAGCAAATGTTCCCGTTGTGCAAATATCAATAAACAGCAGAATAGGTGCCGCGAAGAATTTTGAATATGGAAATATCATTTCTGAGTTGCGTGAACAAGGCGTATTAATCGTGGGTTCTGGTGGCATAAGCCATAACCTAGCTGAACTCGTTAACCCGATTCCGACAAAAAACCGTACAGAAATGGTCGGTGAATTTACCCGTTGGGTACATGATAAATTGTTGAATAGAGACATCGATTCACTACTAAATTACGAACAAGAGGCACCATTTGCGCGCTTTAATCACCCCACTCAAGAGCATTTTTTGCCATTACTTGCGGCGTTAGGTAGCAGTGATCTTCAGGATGTTGAACGGTTGCATCAGGATATAGAAATGGATGTATTGGCAATGGATGCATACCTATTCAGTTGAATTAAGCTTATGGTTATCAACTCGAACAACGACGTTTGGTTGTTCATGGTGTTTGTATTCAATAAAATAGACGCTAGACTGGTTCACAACAGTTGAATTAGAAATCCATGGGCTAGACAATTGAAAACAACCGCTTTGACAGCAGAGAGGCAATATGAGTGATTCAATGCAAAAGAAGGATAGGTCTATTGAATCAGAACCCCCTTGTTCACCGTGCATTCGTCACTGTTGTTTAGATGGGGGAGACATCTGCTTGGGCTGCCATCGAAGTCTGTCTGAAATTATGCAATGGTCCGAATCCTCAAACGAATCAAAACGTCAAATCCTTAACCTAGCTAACGCCAGAGGGTTATCTCGAATTGAAAGCGATAAGTTAAGGTACAAATAAAATGTCGCCAATTTGTGAAGGGCAAAAATAACGTAGTTAGCCGTCATCTATATCATCCAGCATCTCATCGATGAACAAAAGGGCCTGTTCAAAATCATACCGTTCGAGCGATTTTCTGATATTTTCAGTTATCTCTGATTGAGCATTATTGCTTTGTATCGTTTGTTCTAACAATGTTATCGCCTCGCCATCATAGCTCAATACTTTTTCTTTGATTGCGAGCAAGTCTGAATATGCGATGGTTTTAGATGGACGCTCTATTGAATCACTCATGAACTGTGTATCGGACTTTAGGTAATTTTCTACCTCTACGGTTAACTGATACAGTTGGTCTGTCGCCTTTGTCATCGCGATAGATATCTCAGGTGTTTCTACTTGAATTGAGCATAAACTTTCAATGTTTTGCATTGTTTCTGCAAGTTGTTGACCTCCGATACTTGCAGACATGCTTTTCAACGTGTGTGCTGTGAGTTCTACGTTGGCGATGTCTCCCTCAGCATAGCTTTGCTCAATGACGCCAAGTTGACTAGGTGCCTGTTCGATAAACTTATTGATTAATCGGATGAGTAGCGTTTCATCGTTATCAGTGAAGATGTTAGCGGCACGAAGTGAAAATATATTCTGTTTAAGTGATGTTTCATTTTCTGGGTGAGGAGTAGACTCTGGTTCAATATAGTCAAACTCTAGCCATTTGCTTAAGGTCTGTGCAAGCGAGTTCACGTCAATGGGTTTCTCTATGAAACCGTCCATTCCTGCAAGACTGGCTCGTTCTTTCACATCAGATAAAACGTTGGCTGACATCGCAACAATAGGAATCTCTATGCCCGTTTTTCTTAACGAAGTGGTGGCTTGATAGCCGTCCATTATTGGCATCTGCAAATCCATGAGTATTAATGGGTACTCTTGTCGACCTGCCATATCAATCGATTGTTTGCCGTCATTGGCTATATCAACCTTAAGATTGATTTTGTCTAACATCGCTACCGCTAACTCCTGGTTGAATTCGTTATCCTCGACTAATAGAAGTTGCTGCCCTCTAAATTGAATCGCTTTTCTGTTTTCGTATTTTAATTTTGCATGTGCATCGATCTGTTCTTGACTGGCAAATGGCAGCATTAAGCAGAATGAAAACTGACTGCCCACCCCTTGTTCACTTGCTACTTTCATGCGGCTTCCCATTCCATGAAGTAGTTTTTGGCTGATGTTTAAGCCAAGTCCCGTCCCTCCATATTTTCGGGTCGTCGACGTGTCCGCCTGTGAAAAGGCGTCGAACAGGTTTTTGATGTTCGCTTCTGAGATGCCAATACCGCTGTCTGTCACGGAAACCGTCACGTTAGCCATATTTGTACTGCCTTCGGTCACTCGAGCGAATAGGGTAACGCTGCCGTGATCGGTAAATTTGACCGCGTTACTGACCAAATTCAATATCACTTGAAACAGTCTCAAGGGGTCACCAATGAGCAACCTTTCACAATCTTTGTCGTTTTCCAGACTAAAATCGATGCCTTTTTCTTGCGCTCTAATCTGCATCAGTTGTTCCACGTCTTCCATCGGTTTAGATAGAACAAAAGGGATTGATTCGAACTCAAGATGACCAGACTCTATTTTGGACAAATCTAATATATCGTTGATAATAGTGAGCAAGGACTGAGCTGAGTAGTGGACTTTTTCTATATAATCTTTTGCAACCTTGTTTTTGATCTCTGGGATAGCCAGATAAGACATTCCGATGATGGCATTCATCGGTGTTCGGATCTCGTGACTCATATTTGCAAGAAAGTCAGACTTTGCTTTGTTGGCACTGTCCGCTTCGATTTTTGCCTCTTCTAGTTGCTGGTTAAGCCTCTTTAGCTCAGAGATATCATACGCCCAGAATAGGGTCGCAGTTTCACCGTTTATGTCTAGTTGATAGTAACTGGCGAGTGCGGTGAAATGTTCACCATCCACTTTTATCAAGGGAATTTCGATGCTTTCTATTTTTCCGTTGGCAACGATCCGTTCATACATATCTTGGCGTGTCGTGGGATCTTGATAGATTTTAGTTACGTCGAAATCTACGATTTGTTCATCGTTTAGACGAAATAATCGTTTCGCTGTGTCATTAACGTAACTGATCCGATTGTTCATGATGACACTCGCGGCAATAGGTGAGGTATTGAGTATGGCGTAGAGCTGTTGTTGAGCCTTTTCGAGCTGTATCTTGGCTTCGTTCGCAATGGAAATTTGTTTCTTAAGTTGTCGGTTCCAAGCGAAAATGAGCAGCAGAATGAATATGGAGAACCCACCAATGGTATACACCAATTGATAGTTCACTCGTTCTATCGACTTCGGTGCGCTCCATTTTTTTTCGATCTGTTTGTGTTCAACTGCACTTATGGAACGAATTGCTTTATTCAGTATGGCTAACATCTCCGGTTTACTTCTTAGCACATGAAAGCTGGGTGTGACGTAATAATCTATTCGACTAACTATTTTCAAGTCGTCATAACCGAGTGTGTTGATCAGATAGTTGAGCACATGTAGTGTGTCTACCATACCGACTAATTCGTCGGTTTTAATCCTTTCTAACCCTTCTTCGGTATTACTTATTAATTGCCAATTTACGTTAGGAAAATCAGCCATGATAGAGGCGGTATTTGCTGCATTCTCTAACAATCCGATAGTCAGTCCATCAGCATTATCTAGTTCTAAATCCGCATTCTTTAGTTCGGAAGCAATCGCGAGCCGACTTGAAAAAAGAGGCTCAGTGTGGCGATAGTTTTCTTGTAAGGATGTATTTTCTATTGCAGCAGAGACGAGATCAACCAAACTATTATCGGCAAGAGCGACGGTTTCGCTCCAGCGACTTACTGGGGTGACATCGATATTAAGGCCTGTTTTGGTTTTAATGAGTTGGAGGTAGTCGTTGATCATTCCAGAGTACTCATCGTCGACACTTAGGTATTCGTATGGGAGGGCATTGGGGTCAATGCCAATATCGACTTGACGATTTTTGGTGAGCCAATCCCGCTCTTGTCTAGTGAGATTGAGCACTTCGCTACTTAAGCCATCGCTGTGATAGAGCTCAGAGATGTAATTGTATACCTCACCATCAATGTCAGTTAATGCGCCTAAGGAGGGGAAGTACGCATGGTCATTGAGCAGCTTCTTTACGTCGAAGTAAACCTTAATGTACCCTGCTTTTCTATCGCCATTTGTTGTTCGATAAAAGGCTTGTTGGGTGACAGAAGTGTGGTAGGACGTGTCGATGTTGTCGGTGGTTAATGTCATCTGGTTATTCTGTACTTGCCAAGTACTAAACGGAGGAAGCGACATATCACTGTACAGTTCTATATAGTCGGCTTCTGACGATAGGTCGAACAGGTTTAATATGGTGGTAAATTCGTCGATCTCCTTATCGACGATGAACATACCGGCGATATAAGCCAGTGTTTTTGCCTTTTTAATATGCTCTCGCAAGTCTTTTTTAAGGCTAAGAGAAATCAACGCCTGCAGTTCGGTGGTGTCATCTTTGAGGGTCTGAAATGCGGCGTCAAATTGGTCCCGTATCCCTTCGTCTCTAAACTCTATTGGGATCAAGAATTCGCTTGATAAGGCGTGGTGTAGAGTTAAGGTACTTGGATCGATTTTGCCGCTATGCATGATGAACCAATCGAGGATACGTTGCTCTATGATTAAGACATCAATAGCTTGGTCTCTGAGCTGCTCGACGGATTGGTCTATATCATGTTCAAATTGAAGCGTAGCTGTATTGAGTTGCCCCGTCATTTTTTCGACAGCGTATCGGCCGATTGATTTATCTTCGTAAACAGTGGCGGAAACATGCAGGGCCTGACCGTTTTTATTTAAGCTTAGCTGCCGAGCCGCTAATGTCACTGGAACGTACTTTAACTGTAATATGGATTGACTGTATATTCGTTTATCTATTTTTGAGTGTTCTAGTACGAGAGCAAAGTCGATGGAAGGTTTTTGTTTGACTATGTTTTGTCTTGCAGTACTTGGTAAGGCTTCCACCTTACCAAATTGATACCCCATTTCCATAAAGATACGTTGTATCAAAGAGTACTGTAAACCCATTGAAGTGCTATCCGAGTAAACGTAAGGTGCCAGCCCATAGCTCAGGACACCGGATAGGCTAGGTCGATAAGGTGACGGTGAAATCCATTTTTTTAATAATCTATTCTTTTCGGTATGGCTGAGTGTAGAAACGAAATGATCCACAACGGATATGAGTTCGGGGTTATTACGATTGATTAATGCGCCTGCTTCGCGTCGTCTCCATTTATTAATAGGGATAGTGACCGCCAACTCATTGACGTTGAAGCGTTTCGCGTGTTCCATCGCCGTTATTGGTTCGGCAATAAAAGCGTCGACCTCTCCCTTTTTTAATGCGCGAAGTGCATCAATGATGGTTTCAAATCTGACCGGATTAAAACGAACCGCAAGGTCGGGAATGCTTAAGAATGCGTCACTACCGTTTATAAACGCGAGTTTCTTGTTTTCTAGTTGTTGGATTTGGCTAGCGATGCCATGAGATTTTGATGAGATAATCGCCAACTGATAAGGCACTATTGGTTTTGATACAGTGAATGGCGCTCGTGATTCAGTGATGGCGCTTGAAAAGAGGTAAAGATCAGCATGGCCCATCTTTATCGCTTCACGCACTTCCAGTTTGGTGCTTACGACTAAAAATTTAACGTTGATGTTGTAGGCTTGTGCGAGCAAACGGCTGTAATCGTTGCTTAATCCTGATACTTGGTCATTTTCATCCAAGAAGGAATAGGGCGCGGCATCGGATAACACGACGACGGTTATTGATGGGTTCTGTTTTAGCCATTCTTTCTGTTGACTGGAAAGTGTATCGTATTGTTCGTTGGCACTAACTGTCGTACTGACAAGCAACAGAGTCATCGATAAACGGACGAGATAACGCCAAAAAGTTAGCATAGGTTTAGTCTTTAAATTGGGATTTAATGTCCAACATCTCATCGAGATGCTCTATAAACAAATCAACTATTTGCGGGTCAAAGTGTTTTCCTTTTTCTTCAGATAACAAGTTTACCGCTTTTTCAACTGGCCACGCTTCTTTGTATGGTCGTTCGGACGTGAGTGCATCGAAGACGTCTGCGACGGCCGCTATTCTGCCTGTCATTGGAATGGCCTGTTCTTTGATTCCGTTGGGGTAACCGCTGCCATCCCATTTTTCATGGTGGTGTTGGGCGACATCTCTTGCTACAGACATTAATGTAGAGTCATTGTAATGGCCGAGAATGTTTACGCCGAGATCAACATGGGTTTGCATAATAGCCCACTCTTCTTTATCCAATTTTCCCGGTTTGAGCAACACTCTGTCAGGGATGCCGATTTTCCCAATATCATGCATTGGAGCGGCGTCACGTAATATGTCGGCTTCTTCTTGATTCAACCCGACAGCAAGTGCTAATACGTGACAGTAATGACTCATGCGCATTACATGCATGCCGGTCTCATTGTCTTTGTATTCTGCTGCTCTGCCTAAACTGTGGATGGTTTCCAGCTTGCCTTGATTTATCTCTTTGGTCTGTTCTAAAACCTTTTCATATAGCGACCTTTTTTGGTCATATAACGCAAGTTGAGTTTTAATCCTTTGCAGTGCAATAGCGGGCGTTATTGGCTTTGTTAAATAATCGACTGCGCCTAGCTCTAAGCCTTTTATCTCGTCTTCTGGGGATATTTTGGCCGTGACAAATATGATGGGTATTTGAGCGGTGGCTGGACTAGCTTTGAGACGCTCGCACACTTGGTAACCATCCATTTCTGGCATCATTATATCGAGCAAAATAATATCTGGTTGGGGCTGCATTTGAGCGAGCTTTATGGCAAGAGGTCCATTAATGGCTATGCGTGTTTGATAGTGTTGGTTCAGTACGCCGATTAATACATCTAAATTTCCGGGTGTATCATCTACCAAAAGTACAATAGGTTTCTCTGTCATTGTTTATTCCCATACAGAATCTGCGATAAGTGACGGTACAATGCTATTCATTTTATTTTCTATGTTAATAAAATGAATAGCATAAGCATATAACCAGAGAGGATAATCGCAAGGTGAAGCGGTGATAATTTTCTTTATAATAAGGGATGATAGCCTAACCTTACTGATCCCCAATGTTGTCCGTTGACTAGTATAGGCACCGATAAATCATGCATGACTTCTCCGGTGTCTCTTTTATAGGTTTGAAGCAACATGGTTTTGGTATGTCCTCCACAGCGTATACCGACTCGATCATTAAAGAGTCTTTTTGTCCGATTTTTTAGCATGTCGATTTCAGGATCTCCTGTTAACGGTTCGCAAAATTGATTGTTATGAGTTGGCACGTAACCTTTGTTGTCATTTGCGATGGCATAAACCAAGCGGTCATGCTCGGCAAGAATAGGCTCTTGCAGTGCCGGAAGTAAATTGTCGCAATAACGGTCATATTGGGAGTGATATTTATTAGGATTCGTGCCAGCGATTAGCTTGTACTGTCGGTCAAACAGCGCCGCCAAAGAGATCGTCCCTGACGCGACATCCTTTTCAAATGCGGAAGAAATATCTTGGGCGAGTTTTTCCGCCAGTTTGTATATAGGCCAATGTACGCTTTGTTGATAATGTTCTACTAATACGGCGTTACTATGTTCAGCCATCTCCATGAGTTTCTGTGCTTCAGCTTGAAGCTTTAGTAGTTGTTCATCGCTTTCCAGTAACTCACCCTGAACAAAATTTATTGCCGTTGAGATTTGGTGGATACCTTCTTCGTTGGACTCGACGCCTGAGGTAATATCGGAGACTTGGTTTTCAACATTATGTGCCAGCGAGGCGATGGTTGACAATTGACCTTCAACCTTTTGTAAACTCAACGAACCGGCGCTTACTTTGTTTGATAAGCTTTGAATGGAACTCGTCACCTTATGGGTCTCGGTAAGCACTTGGCTTACAATTTTGGATACCTCATCGGTGCTCTTTGAGGTTCGTTCCGCTAACCCTCGCACTTCGTCAGCGACGACAGCAAAGCCACGACCATATTCGCCTGCCCGAGCGGCCTCAATGGCGGCGTTAAGTGCGAGTAAATTGGTTTGAGAGGCAATATCTTCAATGACCTGAGCTACTTTTTTAATTCGTTTTACTTGCTCATCTAGTAGAGCGACTTTGTCTACTGAGGTAGTGGTTTCATTGACTATCTCACCCATTTCTTTAAGCGTTGAGTTGAGTTCTGTTAGACCAGCGCTGCTGTGTTGGTGCATCTCTTGAGCCGCTAACAGTGTTTGTTGGGCTGACGATGATGTTGTTTTGATGGTCGACGCGATGGACCCAGATGAATGGGTGATCTGTTCGATAGAAGAGACTTGAGCGCTGACTTTATCTTTAAGTAAATCAATTGCAAAAGAGACTTCGGCCGCACCAACCGCTTTGTAGTTCATCTCAGAGGCGATAAGAGGGGCAATTGAATCCACGGCTTTCTCGTGTGTCGTTGAGCCAGTGTCTGAGGGTTTAGTCATCCGTACCAGTATTGTTGTGATAAGAAGAGCAAACCAGATCAACATCGCTGAGGTGATTCCGAAAAGATACAAACTGATAAGTGAAACAATGAGCCATAATAGGCTAGGTATCCATTTATATAGAACATTGATTGACATAGATTATTCTCTAAAGATGATTTGGTTGATAATTGTCGGCTTCTTACTTTTTCTGCCTACTGATTATTTTTCTTAGTAATGATGAGTTTGGTTGATTTCACCTAACCCTCAATTATGCTTTGGTCTAGGTGTGACCCATAACGATGTAATTGAAGGAAAAACTGGTTTATCGCTATCATTTTGAACAAATGTTGACTATTGTCAGCTGAATAAGTTGGGGCTATCGGGTGCCAATTGCCGTTGATTTTATGGAGTGGGGCTTAAGTGAGAAGGTTATTTGTTGGTGTCATATGCCTGTTTTTAATGTCTTGCGTTCAAACGACTCAAGATGAGGTACAGCCTGAATACGGTGTAATTGTTGTCGGTCAACCTTCCTATTTTTCTAATGTAAAAACGTTTTCTTGGCATCCTGTTGCCGCTAAGGCTTTTTTGGATAGCAATAACATTGGACGAAAAGCGTTACGTGTATATAAGGAAGCAATAGAGAACGATTTGATGGATAAAGGGTATCAGTACATTAATACACCCAATACAGATGTGGTTGTTAGTTTTGGTCTTGCGCAAGAATCCCAGTTAAGCGATGAAACCTTATACCGAGGGACATCGCTATCCACTGGCGTTGATACCTTTTATTACGATAACAAAGAAGCGGATAAAGGTTCAGTGTATATTGTCTTCTTTGGAAGAAACCTGAATATGCCTGATTGGCGAGTGCTTGCCCAAGGAGCGATGGCACCGAAATTTAACGATGAAGAGAGAGTGGATCGCGCAAGGCAAGTCGTATCAATGATGCTACGAAAAGTGCCTAACGCGAACTGAGCTTCTTGATGTAAGGGCCCTTAAACGGCCGCTTTTATGTTTTGATGATGAATTAGGGACAAACATGTTCGAACAGGTAGTCGGGATACTGTTCCCCGTTTTCGCGCTTGTCGCAGTTGGTTTCTCTGTGGGGCGTTGGTTAAAGCCTGATTTTCGGCCGATTAACCGAATAAATATGGATGCTTTTACGCCAGCTTTGGTATTTTCTTCGCTTGTGGCCATGCCTCTTGATGCCACACAGATCCCTCTGCTTAGCGCCTCATTTATCACCGTACTGCTACCCGGAATGTTAATGTGGCCTATATGCAGATTTGCGAAGCTGAATTATAAAACGTGGACGCCTCCACAAATGTTTCGTAACGGTGGCAACTTGGCGATTCCTCTTTTTGCTTATACCTTTGGTGACAGTGCAATGGCACCTGCGGTACTTCTTTTTGTGGTGTCAGCGTGTCTGCATATTAGCTTAGGGTTAACACTGCTAACGGGTGGTAACCCGTTTAAACAGGTAGTACGCTTACCCATCTTTCTCGCGTCTATGATGGCTTTGGTACTTAACCTGTCTGGAATCGGTGTTTGGGATCCTCTCTATGATGCGACTGCATTGTTAGGTCAGGCGGCGGTACCAGTTATGCTGTTATCCCTTGGCGCTCAAATGTGCCATATGCGTTTGAGTGGTTTAAAAGTAGGTGTGCTGTGCACTTTATTGTCACTCATTACAGGCGTCGTATCATTCTCTGTTATCTATTTCTTTATCCCATTGCCTATTATGCAATTGCAAATGATGGTTCTGTTCACCATGTTGCCTCCGGCCGTTATGAATTTCTTGTTTGCTGAACGTTTTGATATTGAACCCACAAAAGTGGCGTCTATGGTCTTGTTTAGCAACTTCTTCAGTATATTAACATTACCTGTGCTGCTTACGTTTGCCCTGTCTCTTGCCTGATGACAGCGATTGTTTAGAAAAAAGAACGATTAAGGTAACTGGTTTAATAGAAGATCAATCTCACTGACGACCTCGGGTACGTTTTGCCACAGGATCAAATGCCCTTCACCTTTTACGTAACGCAAGGTCGCTTGATTTTGTTTGAGTTTTTCATACGCGAACTTTGAATTGTCCGGATCGGCGAGATCATCTTCCTCGCCGTGTAGCACTCGAATAGGCATCGTTAAGTTTGACCAATCTTGTTGGCTCAAACTAGTGAGTTGTTCAGACAATACCATCATCTCTAGGTTAGAGTTGTTCATATCCGTAGGAAGTAGCCATTGGGCAAGCAGTGTATTGGCCGCATGGTTATACCATTTAGGGTGTTCTAATTCGGGGTCAAAGGCAGAAGCGACTAAAACCATCCCTGCAATCTTACTGGATTCTATTAATGCGAGCTGAAGCGCGATGGGACTGCCAAGTGAATGACCGATTAATATGTTTTGTTTGTCATGGGATAAAAAAGGGGTGATGGCTTGTGCTTGTGTGAGCAAGGAGGTTTCGACCTGTTTGCCTGAATCACCATAACCAAGTCTATCAATGGCAATGAGTTCGGCTTTTTCCTGAAGACTTGAGTGATGTAAATAGTCGTCATAGGCCTCTTTCTCTCCCGGAGAACCATGGATGAATATTATTCTATAAGGGGCGGTAGAGGAGCCGGTCTTAGTAAAGCTTAATGTAGAATCGATATCGTTGTCTACTCGGTTACCCTCTGAGACACGAAGAGAATCCTGTGCGTTGATAACAGTGCTCACAACAAGAAAAATCAATAGTAAAGTAGAGCGAATCAATGTGTTTTTCATTGGTTACACTTATTAGTCATCAGCTGATAAAAAGTAGAGGGGATAAACGCGCGAGAACTTTCACCGTTTCATAATTTATTTTATTTGTAACTATTTTTATATTTAATGGCCCTATCATGATGAGGTATTTAATCTGGTGAGTTGCAGCATCTGAGTTCCGATAGTAAAACAGAGTGTCGAGCGTGCTTTTGGGTTTTGTAAATTCTCATCATATGGCATGTTCTCGCTACAGAATATTTTTCTGCCTGTTTAACATGTTAAGACGAATCGCCTCATTATATACTTGTTAAGTATAGTTTGCTTAACTGTTACTGCTTGGTTAATTGCGAATTGGTGGATATGCAAATGATATAACAGAAGCGACCGCTAATATTTAATTTACTAATATATATGGCTTCAAATAGTTAGAATATATTTAAAAAATCTATTTTAATTTTAAGTTGATTCACATATTCAATGAATATATTAATTAATTCCGTTTCTGTAGTTATTTTCCATGATATAACTGGTATCCTTTTTGATTAAACGTATAATTCTATGGACTTAGAGGTCAATGACAACCTTACCAAGCCTTACTGGTCCGGAGTCTACGCTATCTATATGGACAAATTTTATGCGTTTATCTCACAACAACACCTTATTGTTAGTAGACATAATGGGCGGTTAACTGTCGGGTTGTGAGTTGAATTATACGATGCCATTGAAGTGTAACCCTTGACGATGAAGTGTTTAAGTTGAATACAGCAAGCTGATATTCATATGTATAAAATAAATAAAGGTAAAGTTGATTTTATCCGTGAATAATAATTCAAATAAAGTAACGCCAATATTCCAACATGCTAATTCAGAGTTGTTGTCTATTAAATGGCAATGGAAAATTGATGAAAGTTACTTCTGTATTGAGTCTGAGTTGCTGAAAAAGCGTCTACATTTAGAGCAAACAGTGTCAACTATTGATGATTTTGTCCATATATTGTCCATAAAAAGTCAGCGAGATTTAAGACGTCTAGGTGGTCTGGTAAAAGAGATGACGATTGGTGAACAAATTAAGCCAATTCGAATATGTTTTACCACCATGGGAGGTTGTCTTAGCTATTGCTTACTCTCCGCAAAGCTATCTGACATCGGTACCATTAGTGGTGAAATTCTTCCTTTGTTTACTTCCTCTCATTTCGGCGAATTTTCCTCATTCTTTGAACAAATTTTTGAAAATCAACACCATGGAATGGTATTGACGGATGAAAGTACCGCTATTGTCGCGTGCAATGAAGAGTTTGAAGCCTCAACACAATATTCGTTGATGGAACTGATTGGCAAAGAGACCCGTATTTTTAATGCGAATAAACATGGTGATCTGTATTTTGTTGATATGTGGGAGAAAATCAATACAGAAGGCTTCTGGGTTGGGTTAATTTTAAGCAAGCGAAAAGATGGGTTAGCCATTCCTCAAGAGCTGACGATTCAACGAATAACGTCGATTCAAGAGAACATCTATTACATAGGAATGTGTCGAGATTTATCAAATTCTTTGTATCGAATTGCAGGCAGAGAGTACGGCGGTATCGAATTACTCACGCAGCTTCCTTGTGATGACGATTTTGCATTCCGATTATATGAATATTATCTCAAGATGGATGTGACAAATGGTTTGATGGTTCTAAGCTTCGAGCCAAAATTTGGTATCGATAATATATTGGAGCAAAAAAGAGAAATCGCGTCTGTACTTTCCTATCGATGTGACAATACCTTGTCGGGGTATTTGTATGGCAGTGTATTTATGATTGCGATAACGTTTTGCCAAACACAAAATAAACCTTTATCTCTGTCTATCTTGCAGGCAATAAAAGAAAAACTGTATCAAATAAGACAAGAAGTAGATGACGTTGTCTATCAATTGATTACTGATTCTGTGCTTGGCGTTTCCGTCCTTGGACTTGATACCCACGATCCTCATGATTTAATACCTCACTCTCTACATGCGATGCGTGAAAAACACAGTAATAATAGACTGAGTAAAGTGTGTTTCTATAGTGATAAGTTGCATGACAAGGTTAAGAAACGGCAACGATCAGAAAAAATTGTGGTTAATGCCATTCAGTCAAAAAGTGTTGAAGTTTACTTCCAACCAATCATCAATTCAGATAACTGGCAGGTGGGGAAGTTTGAAGCGCTATGCCGATTTAGGGATCAAAATGGTTCATTGTTAAATACGCAAGAAATGGTTCGAATTGCGGAAGAACTCAACCTTGTTGATCGGCTTGATTTGGTGGTAGCAGAAAAAGCAATTCAGAAAAGACAAAACTTAATACTGCTTTATGGTAGGGACATTGAAGTAACCATCAATATATCCCTAAATACGGAAAAACCGAGTAAATTGATTTTCGAAGATCTCAATAAATTGTTCGACAGATATGTGTCAGATCTACCGTATTTAACGGTCGAATTGACGGAGAGCGCTTACTTTGACAGCGAAGAAATTGATTCTATGGTCCTGACTGCTATCAGAACAAGAGGCGTAAAAATTGCGATCGATGATTTTGGTACCGGGTTCTCGTCGTTCACCTATTTGAAAGATAGTAATTTTGATATTCTGAAAATTGATCGAGAATTTGTAAAAAATATTACGGTAGGGTCAGCGAATTTTCATATTGTGAAAATGATTACAAATTTGGCCCATACACTAGATGTCGAAGTCGTGGCTGAAGGAGTAGAAACGATTCAAGAAGTTGTGCTTTTGAAAAGCCTTGGGGTCGACCTATTACAGGGCTTTTATTTTTCTAAACCAAAATCATTGAGTAATATTGAATCACCAGCTTTCTATCTGAATAAATTGAAAGAACTTTCGAGCTTATCGACTAATCAAAGTCGATTTGAGTTGGTTCAGTTATTGCCGTCTTTGGAACCTGGAAGTAGCCTGCAAGATATCAAAATGATTTTCGATAATACGGATTTTTCGATTGTACCGATTGTTAGCGATTCGATCTGTGTCGGTTACATCGATATTGCCACGTATAATCTCCATATAACGCCATCATTAGGTTTTCCCACTGAAACATCCTCTGATCTCAGTTCTTTACATAAAAAAGTGGAGACGATCATGATTCGTAAAATGGTAACAGTTCACGAGACGATTGTTAGTGGGGAAGTTCATGAGAAAATAAATAATGGATATGACTTTCCTTGGGTCGTTATTGACGATATGGGGCGTTATACCGGTGTTATCGAAACCAAGCGCGCTTATTTATACCTCAATAACCTCTGATGAACTCAAACGCCTTTATCTCGAACACAATTAAGCCACGAAAGACCAACAGACTCTCACCTTGAAGCCACACCTAATGGTGACTTCAAGGTCGAGATATATACGGTTAGCTCCTCATTGCCCTATAAAAATTATCTGCACGTACGGATACAGACTAATACCGTTCTAAACACCTAAACTAACTTATCCAGTTCAGAAAGTAGGGAATGATTAGTGCGTTCGCAAGGTCTATGAAAAATGCACAAACCAAAGGGACTATGATAAAAGCTTGGTGAGAATTACCATACTTTTGGGCGACAGCAGACATATTAGCCATTGCCGTCGGGGTAGAACCTAACGAAATGCCACTGAAGCCTGCGCATATAACCGCAGCGTCATAGTTTCTGCCCATGACTGGAAAAACAACGAAAATTGTGACACAAATGGCGATAATAAATTGGGCCCCAAGAATCATAAATATAGGCCCAGCAAGGTCTACCATTGCCCACAACTGCATACTCATTAATGACATCGCAAGAAAGGCGCCCAGTGCAATATCTGCAATCAACGCAATAGAGGGTTTTCCGGCTGGCCAGCGAGTACCTGTAATTCTTGGATAGGAAGCGGGAACTAAGTTAGAAATTAATATGCCAGCAAATAGGCAGGTGACAAAAAGAGGCAGTTCAAGGCCCAACGTTCCCACTCCCTCATTTAAAATAGCACCAAGAATGATACAAACATGAATCGCTAAAACAGCATCAAGGAAATCATAAGCGTTTATTGATGGTTGTGGTTTATCTATCGCTGCGCCAACATCCATTTTCTCGAATTTTTCTGGCATTAAGTTGTGTTTATTTATTAGGTATTTAGCAATCGGCCCTCCCATTATACTCGCAAGTATTAGGCCAAATGTCGCACTAGCAATACCAATTTCTATCGCGTTATCAAGTCCAAATTGCTGTGCTATTTTGGGAGACCAAGCGATCGCAGTTCCGTGACCACCAATCAAGGACACAGTACCACTTAGTAAGCCCACGGCTTTATCTTGTCCCAACCATGTAGCGATGCCTATACCGGTAAGGTTTTGGATAAACATATATCCAATCGTGATTGATAGCAGTATAAGTAGAGGCTTTCCCCCTTTAAACAGATCATTTAGGCTTGCATTGATACCAATGGTGGTAAAAAAATAAACGAGCAGCAAGTCACGCGTAGCCAAATCAAATTGAACATCTATTTCTGTTATGTAGTACAAAACCGCCAACAACACAGAGACCAAAATGCCACCGGATACAGGTTCAGGAATGCTAAATTCCTTAAGGATGCGAATGGATTGAGTGAGTCGGCGGCCAATGAATAAAACGATGATGCCTAACGTTACCGCGAGAAAAGATTCTATGTGCAATACATTTTCTATGTAGTTCATGATCTGTCCTTAAATCCTATTGATTGATGGGCTGTTTTTTATTTCGTCATATCCATACTTAATGAGGGCATCTACCTGATTTTTATCTAATTTAAAATCTGTTGGAATAGTGTTCATAGATTCGGCTTCTGTTGAGTTAGTAAGGTTTATATCTAAAAATAGCGTTTTTCGCCCGTCACTATTTTTTGACCATTGGTCCAATTTTTCAATGATTAATTGTTTTGACATGTCATTGTACCGATGAAGCTGTATGTCTGTTACCGCATTGATTGTAGTCGATGCTGACGGGGTATCAATTGTGCCATCAATTCCTGTTTTTGGTTGAGTCGATGCGTCAACGGCAATGATAACGATGGTGTCGACATTGCTGTCTAGTTTCTTGAAAAATGAGAGGTTGCTTTGTGTGATGTCATAAAAGGCGAGTAACCCTAGGTTGTCGGTAATTCCGCCGTCGACTAAATGAACGTAAGGCCGTCTCTTTTTATCCGCATAACTGTCTAAGCCCTTTAACGTGTTTTGTACATGCGGAGAATAACTGTCATTCATATCGGCGAATGTTGGCCTATCACATTGCTCAAAGTTTTTCAGTACAACGGGCTCAAAAATAATGGGTACAGCAGAAGATGCGGCCACAGCATCGGAAACAGGGTATTGATCGATATCTGAACAGACTAAATCAAAGTATTCCTGTAAAAATGAAAAGCGGACGCCACCACCTAAGTCACTAGCATTAATGATGATTAAAGGGCCATCTTCACGCATGTCTGCAAATGTTTGATCTTTAAATAGGGATTCATTGTAGAAGTTCGCTGCCGCTTGCGTCCGAGTCTGATGGGAAAAGATATATTTTGGACTCACTAATATGTCTAAAAGCCCACTAGAGATATCGCGGTAAAGAAACGCCTCTTCATACGTATCAAATATCTGATCACCGTATAATCCGTAATAGGCCGCGGTAAAACTTCCTCCAGAAACAGAACTGATCGCCATAACTTGTTCTAGCAAGCTACTATTTCCCTGAGGGGAGTTATAGTTTATCTCGCTAAGCCCTTTCAATACGCCATATGAAAGCGCCGCTGCGCGAGTTCCGCCACCAGAGAAAGTGATCAGGACGGCAGTATTAGAATCTTGTTGCTGTGATGTCTCTGAAAGCGAGTAAGAAGATTTCTGAGCGAGTCCTGCTGATTGATTGGTAATCATGCCTTTTGAACTACACCCGTTAAGTAATGCCAACAGTAGCAGGATAATGGACATTGGTTTCATGGAAATGGTCATCAAAGGTTGTGTCGTCTGCGTCTATTTTACTATTGAAATGTGATCAGGTAACGGGTTAGTGTGAAGACTCACTGTTGTATAAAACGTGACAATTAGAGTGGTATGTAGTCAGATTCGTTGTGCTTACCAGATTTCCATTTGTTTTAGTTCAAATCCATTAACCACTCTTGTCGACTAATGTCGTCGGCGCGTGACGATGGTTATGGTTATGGTTATGGTTGTCTTTGTGATTGTAAATACTGTCTTTGCTTTTTGCGTTTTTTAAGTCAAATAGCCTAGGTTGTTTTCCTTTCGACTGCTCTAACGCCGTAATTATTGTGTCTTTATTGTGCATTGCAGGCGACGATAAATGGACATCATGACCATAAGCAAGGCTAGTCATTGGAATAAGTAAAAATGATAGGAATAGGTGCTTTTTCATTGGTCGGTTTCTACATATTTGGATAAAGCATGGTATAAAAAGTGTGCCTTAAAAGTAAAAGATGCGCCCAGAGGAGAGGACACGCTTCTATAGCACACAGCCTTAACAGGATCAACGTAGCGTAACTTTTGGATTCTCAGCCGGCTTGTTTAGCAATCCAAAGAAGGCTGGGACGGTTGCTGCATCACCATCTAACGTGATGTAGCCTGCTTCAACCGCTTCAGCAAAGTCAACTTTACCAACGAGTAAACCTAGGAATACCGGTTTAGTCAGGTTCAAGGTTGCTTTTGCGTGCCCAATGAAGTTTTCGTGGAACTCTGCGACTCTGCGACACTGCGATGAACTTCTAGTGCATGCGTTTCTTCGGTATCAGAGAAGTTAAACGCGATAGTAAAGTGTTTTCCGATCTTTGTCGCGATTGTAGAAGAACGAAACTACAGCAAAGCCGCCAAGCGTTTAGGTATTAGTCAGTCGGCCGTTAGCCAAAGCGTTAACCGTTTACGAGATATTTATAAGGATAACTTGTTTATTCGGTGTAGCCATGGAGTGAAGCCTACACCTTATGCATTGGATATATATCCGGCCTTGTCTAACTCGGTAGAAAGTATCGCTAACATGCTTCCTGAGCAACGTCACTTTAACCCGATTCATTATCAACGTCAGTTTACCATTGCAGCATTGAGCGTACTCAGTTTTACGCTGTTCCCACAATTGGTTAAACGGATATTTGACCAAGCACCTTTAGTGTCAATCAAAACTGAACCTCTGTTTGGTCAAGATATGAATAGTCTGTTGCGGTCTCATCAATGTGATTTACTCATTGAGGCTGACTCAAATCGCTTCCCGCATTTACGCTCGGAAGAGATTATGCAAGATAGCTTAGTCGTCGTGAGTCGAGTAGGGCATCCACGGTTTGCTGATGGCCAACTTACGTTGGGTCGCTATCTTGAAGAGAAGCATGTCATTCACTCACAACCGGAGCAAAAAGCAGGCTATTTAGGCGATAAAGGTATAGCAGGTTTGTCTGAACGGGATGTCGCATGGCAAGCTAGTGGTATCATGGATATGTTGCCGTTAATCGCTGGAAGTGAGTGTATAGGTATCTTGCCGGGTCATTTAGCGAAGCAGTATTGCGCTTCTTTTGGATTGAAAATGCTGCAAGCGGATTTTCTGCCAACACAGATATCAGTGAGTATGTATTGGCATCCTTCGCGTACCAATGAACCGACTCACCGATGGTTAAGACAGCAATGCATATTGGCGGCGCGTGAGGGATAGCCTGCTTCGCCATCGTTCTCGTATGGTCATTAGAACGGAGTTAGTTTCCCGATTGAGCATCTAGATAAAAGCTGATATCAACGGGCACATTCTGCTCTTTGTCCAAATATTCATCGGCATAACGCAGGTAGATGCCACTTTCTAAGAATAATAGAAACAGCTGCATGTCGATATGCTCATCCAGCGCCATCTTATACATAATATCGATGGCCACACTCATCGGTTTGGCCTTTTTGTAAGGTCTATCCGCGGCGGTGAGCGCCTCGAAAATGTCTGCAACGACCAATATACGCTCTAAAACGGAGAGGTCTTCCGCTTCCAATTTGCGTGGGTATCCGGTTCCTTTCAGTGTTTCGTGGTGAGTTGTCGCATATTGAGGTACTTTTTTTAATTCATCTGGGAAGGGCAGACTTTCTAACATTTTTATGCCGCTGATCATATGTTCATTAATTTTGTAGCGATCCTCTGCGGTTAATGTTCCTTTCGATATGGACAAATTGTAGATCTCGCCCAGATTATAAAGGTGTTCAGGGACATCCATTTTGATGTTGAACTTGGCATCAATATCGACATCGTGTGTTCGAGGTATGATGTGCTCAGGCTTATCTGCGAGTAAATTTTCAACAACGGGTAAGTCATGTTTAACGGGTTCTTTGCGCCATTCCTCAACATTTGATAGACCCAAAGAGTTATCAAAATGTCTAAGCCAATGTTGATTGGCAATACGTTTTACGCGCTCTACTTTATCTGGGCTAGTGAACTCGCCTCCAACATTTATATGTGCAATGAACTCAAAGTCCTCCTGTAACTCTTTCAGTCGATTTTCTAATTCTGCTTTCGCTTGTTGCTCTGAGATATCTTGACGTAACTTATGGTTCAAGTAATCGATCTGCGCATCGCGCCACAGTACCTCAAAACGGGTACGAATTTCGTGAATACGATTGTAGTTCGTTTCTAGTTTTGTTCCCTTGTCCACGATATGTTCTGGTTGCGTGATCTTCCCACAATCATGCAACCATGCTGCAATTCTGAACTCCCTTTTTTCTTGGTCATTCGCGAATCTGAATGCCTTAAAGGCTTCTCGGTCACTCTGCTCTGCGGCTTCTGCTAACATCATCCCTATAACGGGTACTCGGTTGCAATGACCTGCGGTGTAGGGTGATTTGTCATCGATAGCCTGAGCGATTAGACGAATAAAAGACTCGATGAACTCTTCTTGCTGTTTCTCATGTTGATGAAGGTGCTCAGCCATATCATAGATAGATTCAGATAACTCCCAAACCTCCTTTATTCGGGTATTGATTAACTGAACGTTCTTGTATTTTCTCTGATTAATTTTGAGTGTTTCCGCTCTTAATTGCCTAATGGGGTGAACGATTGGCGATCCCATGATCCAAATGATAGGTAATAAAAGACACAGTAAACCCCCTGTGATCATAATGGTTTTTTTAATGCGTTCAAAAACGAGTTCAAGGACGGCCGATTTTGGGATGGTGATAGCAAAGTACTCTTGATGACCCTGATAGTTGACGGGTTGAACGTAAAAATATCGTTCAACACCGTCTATGTCGCGCATGACTAACTTCCCGTAGGATGCTTCATCGTTGATCAAATTGTAAAGCTCATCATAGGGGATGACTCTATCGTTGACGACAGTGTTTACTTGCAATGGTTGCAACCATTTTTTATAAAGCGTCTTTTTTTGCTCGGGTGTAATACGACCGATTGCTTTATTGATAATATCGATTAGTGCCGAATTTTCTGGTTGAACCACTATATGGAAATCGGAATTGTAGTGTTGATCAAATGGCGTGATGTTCGTTAATATTTTGACATTTTGGATGAAGTACTGTTTTTTTGCCTGACGTAATATTGCAGCGCTATCAATGACCGCATCAACCTTTCCATTTTCTAACATACGGACAGCGTCAACAAGTTCGTTTACTTCAATAAGCTTGATGGTGGGAAAATCATTCTTAAGCTTTGGAATGATCGACCAACCGGACAAAATCGCAACCCTCTGCTCAGACAATGCAGATAAGTCGTCAAACTTGTCACGACCAATGGGAACTAAAACACCAAAAGGTAATGAGTAGATAGGGTCACTGTAAACGCCTTTGACATAGCCATTGGGGTTGTTTTGCAAAGAGTGTAAAACATCGAGAGAACCGTTGTTAAAAAGGTCAACTAGCTCATTCCAGTTGAACCCGTTGATAAACTCGAACTTAAGTCCGGTGAGCTGAGAAATAGTGGTAAGTAAGTCAATGGCATACCCTTTTGGTTCTCCTGAAACAGAATAGTCTATTGGCCCCCATGCGTTCTGATTGGACACTTTTAGAGAGAGCGTGTTATCTATTAAAAGTTGTTCTTGTGGAGAGAATTGAATTGGATCCAATACTGGTAATGGTGATTCATTTTTAACGATGGCATTACTCGCTAAAATCTCGCCAGTCGGACGAAATAAGAAGGCTTCAGTATTGTACCCATCCAGAGCAGAACGCAACTTACCAGACAATGTCGACAATAGAACATCGACACCGACAACTGCGCCAGTAGCGCCCACTTTTACGGAAAAAGTTTGTCCCGGTATTTTCAAAATTTGAAATAAATAAGGGTCGGTTTTTTTAACTTGAGTTGTGGATGAGTTGTTGTACCAAGGACGCTGAGTAGGAAAGTAGTTGCTTATTTCCGGTTTGATCTCTCGTATTCTAAATTGGTCATTCAAGTAAATTGTTTTTTTTATACGATTTTGGCCTTCACCTGCGACCATTATGACAACCCAACGATCCTTAGGTTTCGCGCCAATTCTAAGACGAACTTGTTCGGAGGATTGTAAATTGATCAGTTGATAAAAATTATCGTCTGGCCGGCCTACGTAGATACTATAGATCTCGTTATTAGCCTTAAGGGCGATAGAAAATATACTCATCCAATCCGTTGAATTACGATCCATTTGCCCCACTAAATTAGACAATAACTCTGTGGTGTGTGTCATTCTCGCATCGAGTTCATTCACATGGCGACTGACTTCGGCCGCGACGGTGGAATATTGATTTATCGCCCGCTCTTCAGCAAATTTGGAGCTGAAATAGTATTGCATCGAGACAGCGATAGTTGCGGTGAGGATGCTTGCAAGCAGGAACATCACACCTACAGTAATCCGGAATGAAAATCTTGACGTTGTCGAAGCGAAATTATCCATAATAAACGCGTGTGCCTTTTGATGTTTCTCATTATTTTTTGTCTAGCCGATTTAATAAATAGGTTAGTTTTTCTTGTTTTACAAGGTACTCAAGCTATATAAAAGGTCAGCGACGTGGCAACGCTTGGTCTCATTGCCGCTTTAGACCTAACCTTGAGTGAAGAATTCGTAGTTAGTACTGAAGCCATCTCTCTAATGCTCAATATGACGACAGCGATGACCAGTTCAATTAGTGTAATTTCTGAAACGGAGCGCTTTTCTATTTTTACCTCAATGAATGGGGTCATATGGCAATGATAGATTGGCGGCTATTCAACGGTTAGCGGTACATAACCAGCCCAATATTTTTCTGTCTTATGCGCAGAAGGGTAAAAGGCTATTCATACAATGACCATATCAATATTCGTGATTTTGCGTAACAATAAAAGGGTATGGTTTTTTTCGAAAAAAAAGAAGGAATAGTGGTTGAAAATAAGTGACCTGAAATTGTTTATAAAGGTGGTTGAGTTGGGCAGTTTTACTGCGGCGGCCAATGCGTTGGATTTACCCAGAGCAAATGTGAGTCGTCGTATTAATGATCTGGAAGGCGCATTGCGGACACCACTTTTTCACCGTACTACGCGCAGCTTATCACTGACCAATCAAGGTGAGTCTTATTATCATGATCTGCTGAAAGCGATCAAGATGATTGATTCCGCTAATCAGGCCTTGATCCATAATGCGGATACAATCAAAGGCAAGGTCAAGCTTGGTTTAGTCTCAGAGACGCACGATATCATTCAGCCAATCTTATTTCGGTTTCTTGATCAGTACCCTGATGTTGAACTTGATGTAAGGGTAATTAATAACGGCTTTATTGATATGCACAATCAAGGCCTAGATATTTCTTTCCATGGGGGCGAGCTCATCGATTCGGATTTAGTTGCTCGAAAGCTTTTACAGCTTGATCGGTGTTTAGTTGTGTCGCCAAGCTATGTTGAGAAACATGGACGACCATCTTCACTGGAAGATTTATTGAACCATTTGGCAATATGTCTACGATGGCCAACAGGTGAGGTCGATCGGAGATGGCACTTTGCTGACACCAGTATTACCGTTAATTCAAAGTTAGTGTCTAACAGTGTCGCGTTTTTGAAAAGTGCGGCTATCTCTGGAAGAGGCATTGCATTTTTGCCCAAAATCTTGGTGGCAGATAAGATCGCGGATGGTACATTAATCCAAATATTAAGCGAATCATCTGCAAATGAAGAACATGGTTATATACTTTACAACCAGCCGAAAACACTCAACCTCGCAACCAAAACACTGATTGATTACCTGTTAGTCGAAGTGCCAAAACAGATTTTATTGTCACAAAATCCGTGACAGTAAGAATTGGAGATGATGGATTATCTCCACTAGATTTATGACTAGAATAGCTCGCAACTTAAGGAGCTATTTATGAATAACCTAACCCATCTTATTTTCTGCTCGGCAGCCGCCGTATTTCTAACTGGTTGTAACCAGACTCAAGGGGCCGATAATGACGAACTTGAGCAACGAACCCTGCAAGTCGTCCAGCTCCAAAACCCCAATGAATCAATGACGAAAACCTTCAACGGTACGGTTCATTCTCATGAACAAGCCGGTTTGGCTTTTCGTGTCCCTGGAACCATAGAACAAATGTTGTTTAACAAGGGCGATTCGATAACACAAGATCAGGTTATCGCGCGCCTCGACCCTCATGATTATCAGGTGACGTTAGAAGAACTTGAGGCCAGAAAACTTGAAGCCCAATCAGCCCATAAGCTCGCGAAGTCAGAGCTTAAACGAGTAAAGCAAGCAACGAATGATGATGCTATTGCCCGTGTGAATCTTGATCGTGCAATCAGTGGATACGAACGTTCCCTTTCGGCCTTAAAAGTTGTAGACAAAAATATCCAACGCGCGAAAGATATATTGAAGTATACCGAGTTGAGAGCCCCATTTGATGGCGTTATAGCAAGCGTAGATTTTGAACAATATGAGCAGGCATTGCCTGGTGTCTCGATTGTCACATTGCAAAATAACAATGTATTAGAGATTGAAGTAGATGTGCCTGAAAACTTGATTGGGCTTTTCAATATAGGCCAACATGGTTCAGTATCTTGGTATGAGTCGAGCGCGCCCCTCAACGCTCGCGTGGTTGAAATCGCTCCAGTGCCCCACCTAATAAAGCAAACCTATTCCGTGATATACGCCATCGACCACCCAAGTGCGTCGGTATTTCCTGGAAAGTCTGTCACTGTGACGACGCAAGTCGGCGATTCCAACAGTGCCTACTGCGTACCTTACTCCGCTGTTGTTGGTCAAAAAGATAGTCTGTTCGTTAATCTGATTCGAGAAGAGCAGGTAATTAAAACACATGTCGAACTGACGTCATTGGACGCATATCAAGCCTGTGTCACAGGTGCAATAGGTAGTGGTGATTATGTCGTTGTGAGTGGATCGAATTACCTTAGTGATGGTGATAGTGCCAAAAAGCTAATCATAAGAAATCAATAAGGATTAATCATGTTCAATTTAGCTGAGTTTGCTATTCGTCAACGAACATTTGTTATGTTCTTTATCGTCATAAGCATCGTTGCAGGCCTCTATTCATATTTTGATTTAGGTAAGCTTGAGGACCCAAGCTTTACGGTAAAAACAGCGGTCGTTGTGACGCTTTACCCCGGCGCCTCTGCACAAGAAGTAGAGGCACAAGTTACGGATACGATAGAAACCAAGCTTCAAGAAATGGGTGAACTCAACCGCCTACGTTCGTTATCAAGACCGGGTGTGTCTATGGTATTTGTGGATATCAAAGAGAGCCTTAACTCGAAAGCGCTACCACAACAGTGGGATTTACTGCGTCGAAAGGTCGACGACGTCAAGTTATCGCTCCCAAGTACTGCACAGATCAGTATTGTTCAGGATGAATTTTCAGAAGTCTATGGCATGCTTTTCGCCATTCATAGCAACGACGCTAACCCTGAAGAACTGCGTAGATATGGGGAAGAGTTACAACGTCAGATAAAAAGTGTCACCGGGATAAAAAAAGTCGAGTTGCATGGTGTCCAAGCACGAACGGTTTATATTGATACGCCAGATGAACGGCTTTCTCAATATGGTCTCTCTCTCGCTCAGGTCTGGAGTCAACTGAATAGCCAAAACATGACATTCGAAGCGGGCAAGTTCGACGTTGGCAACGAACGCGTTAGGGTTCATCAAAGCAGTGAGTTTCAATCCCTTGACGATATTCGTAACTTAGTCATAAAAGGCGGAGTGAGTAATCTTGGTTCTTCTCTCATTCGTTTAGGCGATATTGCTGATGTCACCATGGGATACCATACTCCCGCCTTGGTAGAAAACCGATTCAATAGTGAACCATCTGTGACACTAGCAGTGAGTCCGGCTCAAGGCATTAATGTGGTGTCATTAGGTGGCACAATCACATCAATTATTGACAACTATCAAGCCAGTTTACCTCTGGGCGTTGAGATTACGAAAGTGGCTTTTCAACCTGCAGAAGTGCAGAAATCTATCGATAACTTTGTCGGTAATCTTCTCGAAAGTGTTGGCATCGTATTTATCGTGTTATTGATATTCATGGGCTTTAAGAGTGCTGCTATTGTTGGCGGTAGTTTGCTATTAACCATATTGCTGACGCTTGTTTATATGAATTTCGCTGATATTTCGTTACACCGTGTCTCATTAGGTACCTTCATTCTAGCCTTGGGAATGTTAGTCGATAATGCGATTGTGGTTACCGATATGATGATTGCGAAGCTAAATAAGGGTATGGAAAGAACAAAAGCCGCAATAGAGGCAGTGAAAGAAACTGCAACGCCACTGCTTGGTGCCACGATCATTGCCATCATGGGCGCTAGCCCGGTATTGTTTTCCAAAACGGATGCCGCTGAATTTGCGGGCTCTGTATTCTATATTATCGCGTCATCGCTATTGCTGTCTTGGTTAGTCGCCGTCACGTTTACCGCTTTGATGTGTTGGATTTTTATTAAGCCGACGAAACAATCCGGTGCAAAGAAAACCAGTCATTACAAAAAACTGGTAGGTTGGACTGTCGACCATCCGGTCAAAACATTGAGTGCTTTGATACCACTTATCGTCGTTACCGTCGTAGCGATACCGCATGTCGCGATCAATTTTATACCGCAATCAGATCGTCCTATCGTGTTCCTAGATTATTGGCTACCAAATGGTGCAAAAATAGAGCAGACGTCTAGTGATATGAAAAAAATTGAGAACTGGTTGTTAGAGCAACCCGAAGTAGAAAGTATTTCTTCTTCGATTGGTGCAAGTGTGCCTAGATTTTCTGTGACAGTAGAACCTGAACCGTTGGATCCTGCATATGGTCAGGTTCTAATAAATGTACGAAATTTCCAAGCAATTTCTACACTGGTCGAGCGGGGAGACAAATGGTTGTTGACGGAATTTTCTGATGCAGAACCTCGTTTTAGGGGCTTAAAGTTAGCCACCTCAGACAAATACTCTGTCGAAGCGCGGTTTTCTGGTCCGGATGTCGATGTTCTTCACGATTTGGCGAATCAAGCAAAAACCATCATGGCAACGCATCCAGATGCCAAATATGTAAGAGATGACTGGCGTCAACAAAGCAAAGTTTTAAAACCGATCATTAATCAAGAAAAAGCGCGTCGTTCAGGCATTAACCGAGCAGACATTGCTTTTGCAATGAAGAGGGCGTCTGACGGAATGCCGTTAGGACAAATGAACCTAAATGACGAGCTGATCCCAATTCAATTACGCGCGTCAAAACAAACCATGTCATCACTCGAAACGTTACCAGTGAAATCTCTACTTGGACTGCATACGGTTCCGCTTGGACAGGTGGTGGATGGGTTTGAACTCAACACCGAAGAAAGCATGATATGGCGCCGTGACAGAGTAAAAACGATAACCGCTCAAGCTGGCGTTGAACGTACTACAACACCCGCCAACGTTCGAAATTCGGTGCTTGCACAAATTGAAGCCATTGAATTACCGCAAGGTTATAGCATGGAGTGGGGTGGGGAATATTATGATGAGAATAAAGCGGTCACAGACATCATGAAGCAGTTACCTAAAGCACTGTTAATAATGGTACTTATTCTGGTGTATATGTTCAATGGATTTAAGCAACCGGTTATTATCATGTCCACTATACCGTTGGCCGCAACTGGTGCGACGTTTGCGCTACTGAGTTTTGACAAACCGTTTGGGTTTATGGCGTTGATTGGTGCGATCACCTTGATGGGTATGATTATCAAAAACGGTATCGTGTTGATCGATCAAATTGAGCTCGAACGAGCCAACGGTCGATCGGTATCAGACGCAATTAAAGAAGCAACAATCAATCGTACATTGGCCATATCTATGGGGGCGTTGACGACGGCATTCGGCATGATACCACTGCTAAGTGACCTCTTGTTTGACCAGATGGCTGCGACGATCATCGGTGGTCTGGCCGCTGCAACCGTGTTATCGCTTTTTGTAATGCCTGCATTATATAAATTGGCTTACAAAGAAAATAAGGCAGAATCAAAAAGTCAGGTGCCTGAGCCTTCTGTTTTAGACATTCAACAAGTGTAGGGGAATAAAATGAAATATTTTAAATTTTATCGCAAGATGTCGTCAATGTTCGCTCCTATCGCATTGGCTGTTATGTTAACAGGTTGCGCCGTCGGCCCTGAATATAAAGAACCAACGGTTTCTATGGCTGAAAGTTATTTATATGTTGAGAGTAATGAGAGTGTGCAAACAGATCATTGGTGGAGCCAGTTTAACGACTCTACTTTGAACGCGCTTGTTACTGATGTTCAACAGCAAAATGTGCCCTTAAAAATGGCCGCGCAACGTATTAAAATGGCAAGTAGCTACAAATCGATGGTCGACTCTTTCAAGGTACCAACCATCAATGTTGGTGCGGGGTATTACAACTATCAATTGAGTAAAAATGATTCGCTAACGGGACCGGTACTCTCGCCATTAGGAGAGAGTACCAACGCACTACCGCCTAGTTTGAGCAACACCACTTTGCTTGATAATCAACACGATGGTGGTTTTCTCGGAGCAAGTGTTACGTGGGAACTCGATATCTTGGGGCGTATTGACCATCAATCGAATGCCGCCGAAATACGGGTAGAACAAGCAGGTCTATACGCCGATGGATTAACCACGTTAATCACCGCAGACATCATCCATAACTATTTACAGTACCTAGGAGCCCAAGAGCGAATTCATCTCGCAGAGTTGAATATTGAGGACCAGAAAAAGAGTTTAGCATTGATCGAGAAAGTGGTGAGTAATGGCTATGGTTCCGAGCTCGATTTGGTTCATGCTAAAGCCTCATTGGCTGCAATGGAATCCATCATTCCTCAACTAGAGATCGCTCAACAGGTCCATAAAAGGCGCATCGCAACCTTATTGGGTGAGCCTTTATCTCAGGTTGATATTAGGTTGGCGAGTAGCGAAACACTGCCTGATATGAATGGGGTTATTCCGGTCGGATTACCTTCAGATCTGCTTCAGCGACGTCCAGATATTAGGATCGCAGAACGCGAAATGGCGGCGATCAATGAAGACGTCGCAGCCAGTATAGCTAACCGTTATCCTAAATTTTTCTTAACGGGCGCGCCGGGTGTTTCTGCCAGTAGTTTTGACGACCTGTTTAGTAGTGATTCTGTCGGTTGGATTGGCTCTGCTGGAGTGAGTTGGAATGTGTTTGATGGTGGCAGAGGTAAAGCCATGGTAGAACTAAACGAAGCGAGATTTGACGCTGCGATTCTAGGTTATGAATATGCTGTTGACTCTGCTATCACTGAAGTGGATTCAATGTTATTTGCCTATGGAAGAAGCCAAGAAAATGAAGATCGAATTGACCAAGCGTTAAAGGCATCTGAAAAGGCAGTAAGTAAAGCGGTGTCCCTTTATAATGCTGGCCTTATCGACCACCTTTCAGTACTTGATGCTCAGAGACAAAAGCGTGTGATTGAAGACCGACAGGTTGCTGCTCGTTTACAAGTCGCACAGGTTACCGTAGGTGTGTATAAGTCATTGGGAGGCGACTGGAAAATAGATACGGAGATTGGCGATTGATCTAACGTCAATGCCCCAAACGTCATAAGTAACATATAAAGAAGAGCAGGCCATTTATTCCAATTGACCTGCTCTTTTTATCGACGTTTCTAATGCTCTACTGCACACAACTCATATGACCAGCATAATAATTATTAAGTTCGAATCGAGTCTCAGGTAAAGTGCAGCTCTCAGTCGTGTAGAATAACAAAATGGCACTTAGCCTTAATAAATCGAGAGACATAGCCACTAATGAGCAAAATACACCATCATCCAGTACAGATATATTATGAAGATACCGACCATTCAGGCGTGGTTTATCATCCTAACTTCCTGAAGTATTTCGAACGTGCACGCGAGCATGTTATCGATAGTGACAAGTTGGCGGCTTTGTGGAACGAGCATGGCCTAGGGTTTGCGGTATACAAAGCAAATATGATTTTTCAAGATGGCGTAGAGTTTGCGGAGATTTGTGATATTCGTACATCCTTTGAGTTAGATGGTAAATACAAAACCTTGTGGCGGCAAGAAATCTGGCGTCCTCAAGCAACCCGAGCGGCCGTTATTGGTGATATAGAGATGGTCTGTTTAGATAAAGAAAAGCGGCTGCAACCTATCCCCAATGCGATTCTGACATCAATGATGAATGGGGATTAGTTTAATCAATGGCTGTCTGTTGATAAGAGGAGTTGACTTGGGTCTATCAATGTCGCGTTTAGTTTCATTGGCTTGGTGCCATTACCGAGCGTGACGGCAAAACGATACTGTTCATTTAACCGGCCTAAGCAAGACTGCCAATTAGGTTGATTGTTCGGTTGGCTAGCGAGCAAGCTTTCCTTGTTTTCAATGAAGTAGGGTGTTATTCCTCGGTAAAATTCTACTTCTCTGTATTGCTCTTCTTGACCCAACGAGGATTCGGACTTCGTTGTTTGAATAAGCAGCCATTCTTTTTGTGTCATCGTTAAATCAAATCCAAACGACTTCAATGATTTCGCCAGTCCTTGCCCTGTTGCTTTTATATACGACTCTTTTAATACCCAAAGATCAAAAAAACGCTGTCTTTGTTGGTTTTGTGGCAGTGTCAATAAATCGCTGGCTTCTTGGGCTGAGAAATAGTGATTGAGGATGGGGTCAATGTTGGTACTCGGTCTAGCGTGTTCAATGTCTACGCCCAGTTGTAGAGTCCCATTGTTCGCTATTACGACGCCAATGAGCAGATAGTCGCCGCTATGGCTTAAATTAAACTCAATGCCTGTATGAGTGCGTTGGTTGGTGATCAATGTTGGCTTTCCATTTTTCCCATATTTAAATTGCCATTTATCAGGCGCAATAGGGGCGTATTGTGACAATACCGCCCGTAGTAAACAACGAACATAGAGGGCTTTCGTTCTCGACTCATGTTGCCTATAACGCGCCACTTTGTTCTGCTCATCCTCAGAGAGCCAACATTTCATGTTTTCCGTCAGGCTATCGCCGTCATCCAGTTGGGTAAGAGAGAAAAACCAGAGTTGAATGAGAGGAGTAGCAGACACGATGAAACCTTGAGAAGAAAACGTATCACCCATTGTGACGGTTTTACGATTGAAACAACAGATCAAAAACAGCGAATTAATAGAGTCAAACAGCGTCAAGGACGAATACTTCAGAGATTACTCAGATTTGCCGCTGTTCATTTCAAATTTTGAACATACTGAGAATAGAATGCACGAGAATAATGAATGAAAATGAATTTGTTTAGAGAATAAATCACTGATTAAAAACTTGTTACATAGGAATCATTCTATTTTTGAGTCGTACGTCACCTTTTGATTTGATTTAGAGTGTTTGCACTAATTTTTATCGTAAAGGTGCTATTAATCAATTGGTTAGAGCAATTAAGTTTGCAATAATATAGACTACAAAAATTTTAACTGGTCTGAGGAGGAGTCGGCTTCACGTCAGACGATTGTATCAAAACGCGACCTCGGGTAACCTGCTCATCCATTAACCGAATCAGCTGGTTTTCATTGGGAATGCTAATCAATTTCCTTGGAGAACTTCAGCCCGTAACCTCAGTAGAATTATTATGGACTTTGCTTTAGTTTTTGAAAGCGCCGCAACAACTTATCTAATGTTAACAATATGTTAGCACTAGTTTGCATGTGCGATACAATCCACGAATTCAGTATGACATTTCCGCTTGTCATTATATGACCAGCGTAATCCCATTCAAGCCTTTGAATTTAAGACGGTTACCTAGCCGAAGCAAGCCTCCTGTATTTCTGTGCTTCTTCTTGGTTGCTTCTATCTATAACTTTTTCGCTATTTTATCCCTGCCCGAAATTATGACACCTGCTTTGCGGTTGTCCAGTGGAGCCTCATTATGAGCCAAACCTCAAAATCAACATCCGATTCGCAACAAGATATGCGACTTAACAAACGCCTTAAAGATACGCCTATTGCTATCGTCGGTATGGCGAGCATATTCGCTAATTCCCGTTACTTGAATAAATTCTGGGATCTTATCAGTGAAAAAATTGACGCAATAACCGACATTCCCGAATCACATTGGCGTGCCGAAGATTATTATGATTCAGATAAGAGCACACCTGATAAATCATACTGTAAGCGCGGTGGCTTCATACCAGATGTGGACTTCAATCCAATGGAATTTGGCCTACCGCCAAACATTCTAGAGTTAACGGACACATCACAACTATTATCATTGATTGTCGCCAAAGAAGTGTTGGCGGATGCAAAGCTTCCGGAAAACTATGATAGAGATAAAATCGGTATCACATTAGGTGTCGGTGGTGGTCAGAAAATAGCCCAAAGCCTCAATGCTCGTTTGCAATATCCGGTATTGAAAAAAGTATTCAACAGCAGTGGAATTAGCGACCAAGATAGCGAGATGCTGATCAAGAAGTTCCAAGATCAGTACATCCATTGGGAAGAGAATTCATTCCCAGGCTCTCTTGGAAACGTTATTGCTGGACGTATTGCCAACCGATTCGATCTGGGCGGAATGAACTGTGTGGTTGATGCCGCTTGTGCTGGTTCTCTTGCCGCGTTGCGTATGGCGTTGTCTGAATTGGTTGATGGTCGCAGTGAAATGATGATTACGGGCGGCGTGTGTACGGATAACTCGCCAACCATGTACATGAGCTTCTCTAAAACACCTGCTTTTACCACCAATGAGACGATTCAACCCTTTGATATCGATTCGAAAGGAATGATGATCGGTGAAGGTATAGGAATGATCGCTCTGAAACGTCTTGACGACGCGGAAAGAGACGGCGACCGTATCTATTCCGTTATTAAAGGCATAGGCGCCTCTTCAGACGGAAAATTCAAGAGTATTTATGCACCGCGACCTGAAGGTCAGGCGAAGGCACTTAAGCGCGCCTATGATGACGCAGGTTTTGCGCCACATACGTTGGGCTTGTTAGAGGCACATGGTACGGGCACGGCTGCCGGTGATGTGGCTGAATTTAATGGCTTGAACTCTATCTTTAGTCAAGGTAACGAGAATAAACAGCACATTGCATTAGGTTCGGTAAAATCTCAGATTGGTCATACGAAGTCTGCCGCTGGGACTGCAGGTTTAATCAAGGCCGCACTTGCATTGCACCACAAAGTGTTACCCGCCACAATCAATGTGACGAGTCCCAATCCCAAGCTAAATATAGAAGATTCGCCTTTCTACTTAAATACCCAAACTCGACCTTGGATGAGACAGGCAGATGATACGCCTCGACGTGCTGGTGTAAGTTCATTCGGTTTTGGTGGCACCAACTTCCATGTTGTTATGGAAGAGTACACACCTGAACACGCTCGTGGTGATAAATATCGCCAACGTCAGGTGCCGCAAACAATATTGTTAAGTGCTGTTACGCCGAATACACTTCTCGCAAACTTGAAAGAAATATCAACGGATATTTCTAATCAAAAAACAACCTTAAAAACGCTTGCTGGCATCCATGGTATTCGTAGTATTGACGTAGGCCATGCGCGTTTGGGTATGGTCGTTAACTCTGATGAAGAGCTTCTGGTTCAGTTGAATCAATCCATCTCATTGCTTGAAGACCAATCAAAATCACACTGGCAACTGCCGAGTGGAACAAGCTATCGTGATTCGGGCTTAGTAAGTAAAAACGGCACTGCGAAAGTAGCGGCTCTGTTCGCAGGTCAAGGTTCTCAATACCTCAATATGGGTTCGGATTTAGCCTGTCATTTCCCAGAAATGCGTCAACATTTGGCGAATGCAGATAAAGTATTTAGTCAAAATAAGAAGACACCACTATCTCAGGTTCTTTTTCCTATTCCTGCTTTTAATAGCCAAGACATTACCACTCAAGAAGCCACACTAACCAATACCTCAAATGCACAGAGTGCTATCGGTGTGCTTTCTATGGGTCAATATGAGTTGATGACTCAAGCTGGTTTTAAACCAGACATGATCGCCGGACACAGTTTTGGTGAGTTAAGTGCATTGTTTGCTTCCGGTACGATATCCCAAGAAGATTATTACCAACTGGCTTTCGCTCGCGGTGATTCTATGGCAGCAACGCCACTAGAAGGTGACAGCGGTACCATGTACGCCGTGATTCTCGACGCGGATAAGTTGGCCGAGGTGGAAAAAACAATCGGTGCATTTGATGGTGTGAGTATCGCTAATTACAACGCACCCACACAGTTAGTGATTGCAGGACCGACAGACAATGTTCAACGAGCAGCAACAGCGTTAACGGAGCAAGGGTTCAAAGCAATACCATTACCTGTTTCTGGTGCATTCCATACCCCGTTGGTGGCTCACGCACAGAAACCATTTGCGGCGGCGATTGATAAAACGACATTCAATACGCCAGTATTACCGCTTTATTCCAATGCAACGGGTGTGCTTTATAAGAATGATGGCAAAGTCATTAAGAAAGCGTTTAAGCAACATATGTTGCAATCTGTCCGTTTCAGCAGCCAACTTGAATCAATGTACCAAGCTGGCGCACGCGTATTTGTAGAATTTGGTCCAAAAAATATCCTGCAGAAACTGGTCGAAAAAACGCTGACCAACAAGCCGGATGAACTCTATACCATCAGCCTGAATCCGAACCCCAAAGGTGATCATGATCTGCAGCTGCGTTTGGCTGCGGTTCAATTGGCTGTTGTTGGCATTTCGCTAGAGACGGTCGATCCTTATCAAGCTGAATTAGCTAAACCGGGTGCGATGTCACCAATGAACATCAAACTGAATGCGGCGAACCACATCAGTGCCTCGACACGAGCGAAAATGGCCGCGTCATTAGATGCAGGCACGGTCAGCAAACAAACTGAAATCGTAGAGAAGATTGTGGAAAAAGAAGTGATTAAAACCGAAATTCGCGAAGTGGCTGTAGCGGTAACTCCAGAAACAACACAAGTTATTTCGCAGCAGAATACTAAGACAAGCGAACCAGTAATAACAACGCACAATGTGATGTCGCAAGCAGAATCTCCACAACCATTCGCTTTATCGATTCCGAATGCTGATGCGTCATTGCAGGCCTTCTTTACAGCGCAACAACAAGCCGCAGCGCTTCATCAGCAGTTCCTTGCTATTCCACAGCAATACGGTGACACCTTTGCGACGCTTATGACCCAACAGGCTCAAATGGCGGCGACGGGCGTTGCTATCCCTGATTGTTTGCAGCGTTCAATGGAAATGTTCCATCAACATCAAGCCGAAACATTAAAAGCTCACGCACATTACCTAGAGCTTCAGTCGATCAACAATAGCTCTGCATTAGGGCTGTTGAGTTCAAACTCTAGCGTTGCACCTGCGGTAACGGTGATAGATACGGGCGTTCCAGCACCAGTGATGACACCAGTAAAATCCGTCGCGGTTTCTCAACCCGTGGTGTCGGCGCCAACTCCTGTTAAATCTGTGGCTCCCGTCCAAGCCGCCGCACCAGTTCAATCTGTGACTCAGGCCCAATCGGTGGCCGTTCAACAAACCATTGTACCGATTCAAACATCCGATGCTGAGAAAGTGATGCTGGAAGTGGTTGCCGATAAAACGGGTTACCCAACTGAAATGCTCGATCTTGAAATGGATATGGAAGCTGATTTAGGTATTGATTCTATTAAGCGTGTCGAGATATTAGGTACCGTTCAGGATCAAATACCTAATCTACCGGAACTTAACGCAGAAGATTTGGCCGAGTGTCGTACATTGGGCGAAATCGTCAGCTATATGAATGGTAAGTTGGGCGCTCAATCGCCATCTGGGACTGTTGAAACACCCGCTATAAACACTCAGGTAACCGTTGCCAACGCTTTAACAGCCACTCAAATTCAAACAACCATGCTGGAAGTAGTTGCAGACAAAACGGGTTACCCAACAGAGATGCTCGATCTTGCTATGGACATGGAAGCGGATCTCGGTATTGATTCTATTAAACGTGTAGAAATCTTAGGTACGGTTCAGGACCAACTGCCTGATTTACCTGAGCTTAACCCTGAAGACTTAGCTGAATGTCGTACTTTAGGCGAAATCGTTGACTATATGAATGGACAACTGGCGAAAGTCAGTCCGTCGATAGGGGCTCCAGCATCAGCACAGACGAACGGTTTAACTGCAGAACAGGTTCAGGGCACCATGCTTGAGGTTGTTGCAGACAAAACGGGTTACCCGACTGAGATGCTCGATCTGGCCATGGATATGGAAGCTGATTTAGGTATCGATTCTATTAAGCGTGTTGAAATCTTAGGCACGGTTCAAGACCAACTTCCTAGCTTACCGGAGCTCAACCCTGAAGATTTAGCCGAATGCCGTACCCTAGGTGAAATCGTTGACTATATGAACAGCAAGTTATCGTCGGTAGCGGTGGTTGATAGCACATCGACTCCGGTTGCAGATGATGGCGCAACGCATTTAGACGCGGCTCATGTTCAAAGTACTATGCTAGCCGTCGTCGCAGAAAAAACAGGTTACCCTTCAGAGATGCTGGAGTTAACCATGGATATGGAAGCCGATTTAGGTATCGATTCTATTAAGCGCGTTGAGATATTAGGTACCGTCCAGGATCTACTTCCTGACTTACCCGAACTAAACCCAGAAGACCTTGCCGAGTGTCGTACTTTGGGCGAGATTGTTGATTACATGAACAGCAAGTTACCTTCCGTTCCCGTTGTTACTGCGGTTGCAATGGCGACTGAAATGACATCAACACCCATGACGAACAATACGGTCAATCAATTAAATGCGGCTCATATACAAAGCGTCATGTTAGCCGTTGTTGCTGATAAAACGGGTTATCCTGCCGAGATGCTTGATCTTGCCATGGATATGGAGGCTGATTTAGGTATCGACTCTATCAAGCGTGTCGAAATCTTAGGTACGGTTCAGGATCAGCTTCCAGATTTACCAGAGCTTAACCCTGAAGATTTAGCGGAGTGTCGTACCCTCGGAGAAATTGTCACCTACATGCAGAGCAAACTCTCAGATGATTTAACCTCAGCTTCAGCCGGGAAAATATCCTCCAACGAAGCTGTGCTTGAACCCGTGACAGAAACACTCGTTGTGGATTTACCTCCTCACAATGAGGTGGCGCTAAAAAAGTGTCCAGCGGTAGATAGATTGGCCGACTGTTTTGACAAAAATACCTGTATTGTGATCACCGATGATGGTCACAATGCTGGTGTGCTTGCCGAAACGTTAAGCGCTCACGGTTTGCAAGTTGCCGTCGTTCGTACTCCTCTATCTGTCGCGTCGCCATTGAACACCCAAATAAGCAGCTATTCACTTACTAGCGTTGATGAAGCAGGTGTGAAAGGCGTGATTGCTAGCATTGAAAGCGCGCACAAAAAGATTGGTGGATTCATTCACTTACAACCGTATGTTTCGGATACAACATCGGGTCATGTGGCGATTGTGTTGGATGAAGATGCCAAATCAAGTATTTCAATGGCGTTCTTGTTTGCCAAGTTGCTTCACTCTCAATTAAATTCAGTCACCTCGTCAAGCCGCCGAAGCTTCTTTACAGTGAGCCGTATTGATGGTGGGTTTGGTTACCTTGATACAGAGCAATTAGCCAAAGCCGAGTTAAACCAAGCCGCGTTATCGGGCTTAACGAAAACACTCAGCCATGAATGGCCGACGGTATTTTGTCGAGCATTAGATGTCGCTCCTACACTGGATGCTCGCCAATTTGCAGATTCAATAACCGCTGAGTTATTTGATGTGAATACACATGCTGTCGAGATTGGATTGAGTGGTTCTGGTCGAACCGCATTAACGGCGATTGAAGCCGTCAATTCTGAAAAGAAACATGCGGCAGCATCATTAACCAATACGGATAAAGTTCTGGTTACCGGTGGCGCAAAGGGTGTCACGTTTGAATGTGCTTTGTCATTGGCTAGGAAATGTCAATCACACTTTATATTAGCAGGGCGCAGTAAGCATATTAAGATCGATGAGTTACCTGAGTGGGCGGAAGGAAAGCAAACTGGAGAGCTAAAAGCCGCAGCTATTGCGTTTCTAAAAGCATCGGGTGATAAACCAACACCTGCGAAAGTGGATGCATTAGAAAAACCAATATTAAGTAGTATAGAAATAAACACGGCGCTGGCAGCATTTACACAAGTAGGTGCAAGTGCAGAATACCTAAGTTTGGACGTAACAAGCGACGAATCGGTAAATGAAAAGCTCTCTCAGATTAGCGATATCACAGGTTTGATTCACGGTGCTGGCGTATTGGCTGACAAATTCATTCAAGACAAAACATTAGATGAACTCAACCTCGTGTACGGAACGAAAGTAGGTGGACTTAAAGCGGTATTGAATGCGTTAGATTGTAGCAAGCTAAAACTGATCGCGATGTTCTCATCTGCCGCTGGCTTCTATGGCAATAATGGACAAAGCGATTACGCAATGTCAAATGATATCCTCAATAAAGCCGCATTACAGATGTCTGCTCGCTACCCTCAAGCAAAAGTAATGAGCTTCAACTGGGGTCCGTGGGATGGAGGTATGGTCAGTCCGGCACTTAAGAAGATGTTTACTGACCGTGGCGTGTATGTCATTCCACTGAAACCTGGCGCTGAACTATTTAGTTCACAACTGCTTAGTGACACAGGCATTCAACTGCTTGTAGGTACAAGCATGCAAGGTTCTGAAGACAAGGAAGCGTCAATAAAAAAGCTTGATGCGGAGTCTATGCTAGTTGCAAAGAGTCCGCTGAATAAAAGTATCACTGTTACACGTATCCTTGACCCCAAGGTGTTGCCTTTTGTAAAGGACCACTGCATTGCGGGTAACCCTGTGTTACCGACAGTGTGCGCCATACAATGGATGCGTGAGACTGCAGCACAATGGTTAGGGACGGACGTAACCGTTCGCGATTACAAATTGCTGAAAGGTGTTATTTTTGAGACGGACGACGTTCAAGCATTGACCTTGGACATGACGGTTGATGATGAAGGGCAGGTTAAGGCTCTCATTAACAATCAGGGTCGACCACAATATAAAGCGCTGTTGACGACGCAAGCTACGATTGAACCCAAGCTAAAAACGTTCACAACGGATGAAAGTACTCAGGTTGCGACAGGCGTGGAGCTATACAGTAATGGCACCTTATTTCATGGTCCAAGGCTGCAAGGTATACAAACGGTTCAAAACTTCGATGATTCAGGGCTTCTTGCCAGTTGCCAGTTGCCAATGATCGATGAACAAGACTGTGGTTCATTTGTTGCGACGCAACATTTTTCTGGTTGTCAGCCATTCGCTGAGGACTATTTACTACAAGCAATGTTGGTTTGGGCCCGATTGAAGTATGCGGCCGCGAGTTTACCTTCTGCTATTGGTGAGTTCGTTTCGTATGAACCTATGCAATCAGGTGATAAAGGTTGGTTAGAGCTTGAGGTGGTAAAACACACGTCTCGTTCACTACAAGCAAATATCGCACTTTATCATAACGATGGCCGTTTGAGTTGCACAATGAGTGGGGCAAAGGTGACGATCAGTAAAAGCCTTAATGAGGCCTTTTTGAACAAGCCTAGCCTAGAAAAGGAGTGTTTGTCATAGTGGACAACTCTGCTACTGAAGCGATGCCATTGCGCATCGCTATCTTAACGCAATCAGCTGAGATTCTGTCGTTATCTGGTGATAAGTTACCGCCAATTGAAACCGTGTCAATGGTTGATGACTTTGAAGCTTCCTTACAACAAGCGATTCAACTCGTCACTCAAGGGCGCTTAGTGAAGCTCTCGATTCCTGCTGAGCCTAATGCGTTCCTTGAGACAAACGATGGCCAGCTAGTATTGCTGATGCTGTCGGGACTTATGGCCGCTCAGAATAAAATACATCCTCACGCCTATCTGTCCGGTTTTAATGTGGTTGCAGTTGGCGCCACTGTTGATTGTGTGAAAGGCGCGTTAGCGCAAGCCCGCCGTCAGCAAGCGGATCTAAGTAACCAACAAACGTTTCGTTCTTCGACAGCACGGCAGAAGTTTATGGCATTGCATAACATGGTTGAAGCGATCTCTGGTCGAGATATTGGCTCTGATTCTGCTGATACCAGCACACACAACTATTGGTTCACTGAACCGCATAAGGCGCGAGTGACCAGTGTTACTTTCGAGTCTGAATTGAGCTCAAGTAGCTTGGTCTTATCTCAGGCCACTGGGTTAAAAATGGGACGTTCATTGTTGTCTCCGTCACGACTATTCTTTATCGTGACCGGAAAAAATGAAACGGAGTTGTCGAGTTATTTAGCGCGATTAAGTGGGCAGTTGAACGCAGATTCTACTCGCTCAGATTACCTGATAGATTTGATGATTGAAAACCTTAAACAGTTTCAGGCTAGAGTCGAACGTTCGCCAGAGGAACTTTCCATTGTACTGCAAGCCACGTCAATAGAGGCTATGTTGCTGGAGATCAAGGCGATAGGTGATGCACTACCAAAATTAATGTCGGATAAGAACCATTATAAAACACCCGCCGGAAGTTGTTTCTCATCGTCACCAAACAGCAAGGGTGGCGTGACGTTTGTATACCCAGGTGTTGGAACGGTTTATCCCGGGATGTTGCGCGATTTCTATCAGTATTTTCCTGAACTTTATTCTCGTTTAGAGCGTGAAGGTAATCTAAAGGAGATACTACAGAGTGACAAAATATACGGTAATAATTCGACGGAGATGAGTTTAAGTGAGTTGGCGATTGCTGGTGTAGGTAGCAGTTATCTATTGACTCAACTGTTGTGCAATGAATTCGCCATTAGACCTGATTTTGCATTGGGCTACTCCAAAGGAGAGGCATCAATGTGGGCCAGTCTAGGTGTATGGAAAAACCCACACGCCCTGATCGAAATGACCAAAACGAGCCCAATATTTACGAGCGCAATTTCTGGTGAATTAACCGCGGTTCGTGAGGTGTGGCATCTAAACGGTAATGAAGAGATTATCTGGAACAGCTTTGTTGTACGTAGCGACGCCACGTCAATTGAATTGCTGTTACCTGAATTTCCGCATGTCTATTTGGCGATAATTCAAGGGGATACTTGCGTCATTGCAGGTTGTGAGACGGCGTGCCGTCGCCTACTTAAAAAACTCGGTAAACGTGGTATTGCAGCCAACAGAGTCACCGCGATGCATACGCCGCCAGCATTAAGCCAGCATAAGCAAGTGACGGCGTTCTATCGTCAACCACTCTGTGATGAATTACCAAAACACATTCGTTTTATCAGTGCAGCAAGCTTATTGCCGCAAAATCAGGATCAGCCTATCAAGATGGATAGCCAGAGTATCGCCGATTCGATCGCCGACACGTATTGTTCAACTCTCAATTTCACCGCATTAATACAAAACGCTCGTGGACACGGAGCTCGTTTATTCGTCGAGGTCGGCGCTGATCGCCAGACGTGCACCTTGATAGATAAGATTAATCGTGTAGATGGCGTGGCCAATGAACATTGTACGGTTGCGACGAATGCAAAAGGTGGCGAAGACATTCTCACCTTACTTAAGTGTATTGGACAGTTAGTGAGTCACCAAATTCCATTGTCACTCGATCCCTTGGTGAAAGGGCTTGAGCAGGTTCGTGCGACATCAGAAACAACGTTAGAAGGAGAACCAGCATGAGTTCTCATCGTCAAGCCAAGATAGCTATTGTCGGTTTAGCTAACCTTTACCCAGACGCGGATACGCCAAAGACGTTTTGGCAAAACCTGCTAGATAAAAAAGATTCTCGCACCACGTTACGTGCCGAAAAACTGGGTGCAGATCCCGAGGCGTATCAAGGTCAACAAGGAGAATCTGATCGTTTTTATTGCGACAAAGGAGGGTACATTGAGAACTTCACTTTTGATGCGAGCGGATATCACCTGCCAGTAGAAAATTTTGAAGGCTTAGATGACAGCTTTTTATGGGCAATAGATACCAGCCGTAAGGCATTATTGGATGCAGGCATTGCCTCGGATGCACATATCCTTGAGCGAACGGGTGTGATTATGGGAGCGCTATCATTTCCTACTACGCGTTCTAATGACTTATTTTTGCCGCTTTATCATTCTGCGGTAGAAAAAGCTTTGCAGACAACGTTGGCCAATCCAGATTTCTTGTTAAGTCCGTCGAATGATTCAGACCGAAAACTTAACCCTGCCAATGGTATCGCTGCACATAATGCCTCCAAATTAGTTGCGGACGCCTTAGGATTAGGAAGCGTTCAGTTAAGCCTTGATGCTGCCTGTGCAAGCTCGGTTTACTCACTAAAATTAGCCTGTGATTATCTCAATACTGGCAAAGCTGACATGATGTTGGCCGGTGCTGTGTCAGGCGCGGACCCATTCTTTATTAATATGGGTTTTTCAATCTTCCATGCCTACCCAGATCATGGTGTATCGGTGCCTTTTGATACCAATAGTAAAGGTTTATTTGCGGGTGAAGGGGCAGGGGTATTAGTCCTTAAACGGCTTGAAGATGCAGAGCGTGATGGCGACCATATTTATGCGGTTGTGAGTGGCACCGGTTTATCAAATGATGGTCGTGGACAATTTGTATTAAGCCCAAATAGCAAAGGGCAGGTTCAAGCTTTTGAACGAGCTTATGAAGCAAGTGACCTTTCGCCAGACAGTATGGAAGTGATTGAATGTCATGCAACAGGAACGCCACTTGGGGATAAAGTAGAATTGACCTCAATGGAACGCTTTTTTGCAGACAAACTGAAGGGAAGCGAAGCACCACTCATCGGTTCTGCCAAATCCAATTTAGGTCATTTACTCACGGCGGCAGGTATGCCGGGAATTATGAAGATGATCTTCGGAATGAAAGAAGGCCAGCTTCCGCCGGGTATCAACCTTGTGACGCCGCTCTCTTCCCCTGATGGTTTATTTGGCGCGCATACGCTGCCAAATAAGGTGCAACCTTGGCCGGACAAAGAAGGCAATCGTCAACGCTGTGCAGGTGTTTCTGTATTCGGTTTTGGTGGTAGTAACGCCCATCTATTACTCGAGGAATGGAAAGGCCAACCTAATAGAGTTACCTCTAAGACTGGAAAAGATAAGAAACAAGTACCTCAAATGAAGGTGACGGGATTAGCCTCGCATTTTGGTTCGCTAAAAACGATTGGCGCCTTGAGTTCCGCTATCCAAACCGGCGCGGATGCCTTTGTTTCTTTACCGAAAAAACGCTGGAAAGGATTGGATCAACATCCTGAGCTACTGAGCCAGTTTGGACTAAAAAGCGTACCGCAAGGTGCCTACATCGACCAATTTGAATTTGACTTTCTGCGCTTCAAGGTACCGCCAAATGAAGATGACCGTCTGATATCGCAACAGCTTTTATTGATGAAGGTGGCGGATGAAGCGATCCGTGATGCGAAGCTGGAGGTGGGACAAAAAGTGGCGGTTTTAGTTGCCATGGAAACCGAACTGGAGATGCATCAATTCCGTGGGCGGGTTAACCTGCACACTCAACTTTCCGACAGCCTGAACAACATGGGCATAGTATTGAGTGACAGTGAATATCTTGCGCTAGAAGCGATTGCAATGGACAGCGTGCTTGATGCCGCAAAACTGAACCAGTACACCAGTTTCATCGGCAATATCATGGCGTCGCGTATTGCGTCGTTATGGGATTTTAACGGTCCTGCCTTTACGATTTCCGCCGCAGAACAATCGGTGGCGCGCTGTATCGATGTTGCTCAAAACCTAATGTTGCAAGATTCGTTGGATGCGGTGGTGATCGCTGCGGTTGATCTATGTGGTAGTGTTGAACAAGTCATCTTGAAAAATCGCGTCACTCCTGTGGCGGCGACAACACAGGATAGTGGCTGGAAGGTTGGTGAAGGTGCGGGTGCTATTGTCCTAGTTGATAAGCACGCTCTAACTAACCAACAAAAGCAACCAAACAACAGCTATGCAGAAATCAGTGCACTTGGTTTTAGCGCCATGACACACAGTTACAAGCTAACAGAACGTCTATTAAGTCAAGCTAATATACCCGAAAACAGCGTGGGTATACTTGAAGTAAATCAGGCACCAGAAAGCAACGAACCTGTGCAATTACCGCTGATGAACGCGACGATGATTCAAGCCAGTCAACGCTTAGGTCATTGTAATTCAGCATCAGGTATGGCGAGCATGCTACACGGGTTACTCAACCTAAATCAGACATCAGTGGACTCAAATGATAAAGCATTAATGGTCGTGAATATCAGCGAAAATCAATGCTCTCAGCTGTTGCTTTGTCAGTCGGTTGCCGAAGCACAATCGTTGGCTCTTCGTGTGAGTAACGACCTTCCGACCGATTCCAAGCGTCAGCTGATTAAGCAAGTCACCCTTGGTGGACGCGATATTTATCAGCATGTTGTGAGCACAGATTTTTCTGAGTTAACCGCAATTCGACAGAAAAGTGCTCATGCAAAACCGCGCGTAACTAGAAAACAAGCCGCTAAGCAACCAGTCGCGAGTTCGCTTGTAAACCCATTACAATTAACCCGTTCGCAAGCGACCAAGTCGCCGGAAGTATCCGCCCCAGTAAGTCCACTCGTATCCCAGACGTTGGCGCCATCACACCAGACTTCGATTACAGGTATTCAAAGTAATATGACAGAGCAGAACTCATCTTCGTTCATAAAAAACCAACAGCTTGCTCAGCAGGTACATCAAGCATTCCTTCAAAGCCGAGAGCAAGGTTTGAAGATGGCTGATGCGTTAATGAAGGCGCAGCTACAGGCGGTGACGTCTCAGGTACAGGCGGAACCAATTTCTGGGCTAAATCAGCAACCTGTTGTTCCCGTAGTGCCTCAAAAAAACGTGCCGTCTGCGCCCGTTATCGACAAGCCTATTCGTAAACCATGCATTTGGGATTACGATGACTTAGTGGAGTATGCAGAAGGCGATATTGCTAAGGTATTTGGAGCGGATTACGCCGTTATCGACAACTATTCTCGTCGTGTAAGATTGCCTACTACGGATTATTTACTGGTATCTCGAGTAACGAAGCTTGATGCAACCATGCTTGAATATAAACCAAGCAGCATGACGACCGAATACGATATTCCGGTTAACGCTCCGTATCTGGTTGACGGGCAAATTCCTTGGGCTGTGGCGGTAGAGTCAGGCCAATGTGATTTGATGTTGATCAGTTATCTAGGTATTGATTTTGAAAACAAAGGTGAGCGAGTCTATCGCTTGCTAGATTGTACTCTGACCTTCTTGGGTGATTTACCTCGTGGGGGAGACACCCTTCGTTACGACATCTCCATCAATCACTTTGCCCGAAATGGCGATACGCTACTGTTTTTCTTTTCTTACGAATGTTTTGTCGGCGATAAGATGATTCTGAAAATGGATAATGGTTGCGCAGGCTTCTTTACTGATGAAGAGCTTGCAGATGGCAAAGGCGTTATCCATACGGAAGAAGAAATAAAGTCAAAAAATCTTGTGGTTAAACAGCGTTTCAATCCGTTGTTGCGTTGCCCGAAAACCCAATTTGATTATCAAGCTTTGTACCCGTTACTTGATGGGGATATCGCGGGATGTTTTGGGAGCAGCCATCAGTCCAATCGTGCTCAACCTTCACTGTGTTTTAGCTCAGAAAAATTCATGATGATTGAACAAGTCAGCCGTGTTGAACTTCAAGGTGGCGCGTGGGGACTCGGTCTTATCGAGGGTCACAAACAGCTTGAACCTGACCATTGGTATTTCCCTTGCCACTTTAAAGATGACTCGGTGATGGCTGGGTCATTGATGGCGGAAGGCTGTGGTCAATTACTTCAGTTCTATATGATGTACTTGGGTCTTCATACTCAGGTAGAAAATGGTCGCTTTCAGCCGTTGGAAAATGCCTCTCAACAGGTCCGTTGTAGAGGTCAGGTATTACCGCAATCTGCCGTACTGACTTATCGAATGGAAGTGACTGAAATAGGGTTAACACCTCGCCCTTATGCAAAAGCGAATATTGATATCCTGCTCGATGGCAAAATCGTGGTCGATTTTAAAAACCTGGGTGTGATGATCAAAGAGGAAGCAGAATGCACTCGCTACGGTCAACGCCTGCAAGCCACGATAACGGAGGCCACCGTACTGAATGTTAATCCTAAGCCAGTTGCGCAAGAAGCACCAGTATCTACGACTCAAAAGCAAGCCTCTGCTAATGCGCCGCTAATGGCGCAGGTCCCTGATTTAAATACGGCCCAGAACAAAGGCGTGATTCCGCTTCAGCATGTTGAAGCACCGATAACACCGGATTACGCCAATCGCACGCCGGACACCGTGCCGTTTACTCCATACCATATGTTTGAATTCGCGACGGGCGATATCGAAAAGTGCTTTGGTCCTGACTTCTCAATCTATCGCGGCATGATCCCGCCACGTACTCCTTGTGGTGACTTGCAACTGACTACCCGAGTGACCGAGGTTAATGGGACGCGTGGCGACTTTAAGACACCTTCGTCTTGTATTGCGGAATACGAAGTGCCGCAAAACGCATGGTATTATGACGAAAATAGTCACAGCAGTTTGATGCCATATTCAGTGTTGATGGAAATCTCGTTGCAACCGAATGGCTTTATTTCAGGTTATATGGGTACAACGTTAGGCTTCCCAGGTTTGGAACTCTTTTTCCGTAACCTAGATGGAAGCGGCAAGATACTAAGAAATGTTGACCTGCGTGGCAAAACTATCGTCAACGATTCTCGCCTACTTTCAACGGTCATGATGGGAACCAATATCATCCAGAGCTTCAGCTTTGAATTGAGCACCGACGGTATTCCTTTTTATGAAGGCACGGCCGTATTTGGTTACTTCAAAGGGGATGCGCTAAAGGATCAGCTTGGTCTAGACAACGGGCAGGTGAAACAACCATGGCACGTCGATAACAATCGCACGCCGGATGTCAGTATTAACTTGCTCGATAAAGAGAGTCGCTACTTTAACGCACCACTATCTGCAAGCGGTGAGTTGCAGCCCCATTATAAGCTCGCGGGTGGCCGGTTGAACTTTATTGATAAAGTCGATATCACTAGTGATGGTGGTAAAGCAGGCCTCGGTTATTTGCATGCTGAACGTACGATTGATCCGAGTGATTGGTTCTTCCAGTTCCACTTCCATCAAGATCCGGTAATGCCCGGTTCGCTTGGTGTCGAAGCCATTATTGAGCTGATGCAAACCTACGCGATTAACAAAGATTTAGGCGCGGGTTTCCATTCACCTAAATTTGGCCAGATAGAATCAGAAGTAAAATGGAAATATCGCGGTCAAATAAACCCGTTGAATAAACAGATGTCACTGGATGTACATATTACCGCTATCGAAGAAAGAGACGGTAAAACGGTCATTATCGGTGATGCAAACTTAAGCAAAGATGGTCTGCGTATATACGAACTATCTGACATCGCTATCTGTATTGAAGAAGCGTGAGAAAAGGGTAAATAATGACTATGACGATTCATCAAGCGACATTGAAAAATAAAAAACTGTCACCGTGGCCGTGGCAGATTGAAGAAAGCAAAATCCATTTCTCCATTGATACGATGGCTCAGATATTGAAAGATCTTAGTGTAGGTTGTTTTCTGGTGAACCATCCAGAAAAAAGGCTGGGAATTAGTCAGAGTGCCGATATTGTGTCTGGAGACGAAGTCATTGCCGACAGTGCGCATCCGGTCAGTGCGTTTGCGCCGGCGCTTGGCACGCAAAGCCTCGGTGACAGTGAGTTTTGTCGAGTGCATGGCGTGAAGTACGCCTACTATGCAGGTGCAATGGCGAATGGTATCTCGTCAGAAGCGTTGGTTATTGCATTGGGTCAGGCGGGTATACTTTGCTCATTTGGTGCAGCTGGCCTTATTCCATCAAGGGTAGAACAAGCGATACACCGTATTCAAACCGCTTTACCAAATGGCCCCTATGCGTTTAACCTGATACACAGTCCTAGCGAACCAGCGCTTGAACGCGGCAGCGTAGAACTGTTCTTAAAGCATAACGTCCGTACCGTTGAGGCCTCCGCATTTTTAGGTTTGACACCACAGATTGTTCAATATCGTGCAGCAGGACTTAGCCGCGACGAAAAAGGTGAGGTCCACATTGCGAACAAAGTCATCGCAAAGGTGAGTCGCACGGAAGTCGCACGTAAGTTTATGGCGCCGGCTCCGGTAAAAATGCTTCAAGGGTTAGTGGACGAAGGTCGAATTAGCGCCGAGCAAATGGAGTTGGCTCAACATGTGCCAATGGCTGATGATATTACGGCGGAAGCAGATTCTGGTGGACATACTGATAATCGTCCTCTGGTTACTCTATTACCGACTATCTTGGCGTTGAAAGATGAGATTCAAGCTGAGTTCCAATTTAAAACGCCATTGCGTGTTGGTTCTGGTGGTGGCATCGGTACCCCTGATGCCGCGTTAGCCGCCTTTAACATTGGTGCCGCGTACATTGTGACGGGCTCAATCAATCAGGCTTGTATCGAAGCGGGCGCAAGTGAGCATACTCGTAAACTCCTTGCGACGACCGAGATGGCCGATGTTACGATGGCTCCGGCAGCGGATATGTTCGAAATGGGCGTAAAGTTACAGGTTGTTAAACGTGGTACGTTGTTCCCGATGCGAGCAAATAAGTTGTATGAAATATACACCCGTTACGATTCTATCGAAGCGATTCCGGCTGATGAGCGTCATAAATTAGAAACTCAAGTTTTCCGTTCAACGCTTGATGATATTTGGGCCGGAACAGTGGCGCACTTTAATGAGAGAGATCCAAAGCAAATTGCTCGTGCTGAAGGGAATCCGAAACGTAAAATGGCGTTGATATTCCGTTGGTATCTTGGTCTTTCAAGTCGTTGGTCTAATACCGGTGAAGTTGGCCGAGAAATGGATTACCAGATATGGGCGGGCCCTGCTTTAGGGGCATTTAATGCGTGGGCAAAAGGCAGCTATCTCGATAACTATCAGGATCGTCGTGCGGTGGATCTGGCGATGCATTTGATGCATGGTGCCGCTTATTTAGCACGGGTTAACCTGTTGTCTTCACAAGGTATAAAACTCCCTATCGGTCTTGCACGCTGGAAGCCGACGGAAAAGATGGCTCAGTAGTGACTCTAGGATAACGTACTTCAAACGCCTCTTACTTGTATCAATAGGTAAGGGGCGTTTGTTCGATTAAAGGACGTCAATCTAATGATTGAATGGCCGTAGAATGTCTACGCCACACAAATACCATATTTTGGAAGCACATCTCTTATGATATCTAACCTGTAAGATTTCAGTGCATCATGGAAGTGTTTCCAATCTGAACTGAGGAAGCTTTCGCTATAACGATAGGTGATGAGGTCGTTCGATAATGGAGAGGCGACGGCTTTGCCTCTTGCTATCTCTTTCCAACTCCCTTTACCGCTGACGATAAACGTCAGTTTAACGGCGCCAAACCCAAATCTACCTTCTGAAATCCATTCAAGCCATTGCTTGTGCCTCACCTCACCTTCGTCGTCTCTAAATGTTGATAAAGCCTTTTTGATCAGGGCCAACTTATCTTCTGGCATATCATTCTGACTATCTAAATCCATGGATTCGTCATCGGCAAGATAGCACCTGATGACTTTGTACATTTGGTTAGACGCCTTTAGAAAATCGTCCGTATTATCTCTCACAACCCGATCGCCATTTCCGGTTTTATAATCCCATTTTATGTACGGGCGATCGGGAAAAGATAACGCAGGACCATGGCCTAACGGAGAGACGGAGGATATCCCCCAGTTCAAAATGCTGTCCTTTACTCTGTCGAGCAAACTACCGTCATCATTGGTATTGATTTCGGTCACTTCATTGATTTCATGGCTGACTCCGGCAAAGCCATAATGTGCAAAAGTGTCCGCGTAGACATGCATGGCTATACCTAAAATATGCAGGCCAAATGGGCTCTGGCGATATTTAGCGACAGCGCGCAACATATCTCGAGCGACAGGGCTGTCTGGTTTGCATACCAATCTTTGGATGAACCCTCCTTCTGGAACGGATTCGTTTGTTTTTCCTTGATTGCCAGGTAAGAAATGGAACGGGATCCACGCCAAATGGTTTGAGAGTTCGTTACCATTTCTGTAGTCAAGCATCTTATGAGCGGATGAAATACGGTTGAACATCGCCCCATTACTAAATCTGACTGGTTCTGAATTTGTCGCCTCGTCAACATATTGGGCGCAGTAGGCCAGTTTTTCAGCCTGTTCATGTTCCATACCCGCGAATCTTGCAACGACGTACGTTAATGTATGATGTCCATCTATTGGCATATATTTCTCAGTGATTGTTTATTTTTTATACAGTAATGGGTTAGTACATGACTTTCTCCACCTGCGGTCACACTTCTTTAATGAAAACTGTCTTAACTTTTTGATATTTATGTTTTAAATTTCGGTACTAAACGCCACCGATTTCAACATTTATAGAGGTATTTCTGTTGACACTTTCTCTCTACGGAATTAAGGAGACAGAACCATGCAGAACTGATTGAGGATAATAATCAGTTCAATATAGGGACCAACTCTGACACCCGTCAGGGGTTTTCAATGAGTGCATAATTGCCCAGTAGTATAAAAAACAACCAACTTGTGATCTGCGTTGCATTTATTCCTGCGTCTCCTTGGTATGGTCGTGGTCATATCGAGAAGGCTCTGCTTTACGCTAGAAATAAGGTTTGGTCTTAACGGTGAGATGTAACGTTATAAATTGTACGACTCCCTATAAATCTATTCGGTGAAAAAGGATTATGGACATGAAAAAACACCTTTTAGCACTTGTGCTGGCTTCATTATCAACAAATAGTTTTGCTGTTGATATCGAATACTGGCAATACAAGTTCGATGCTCGCGTTAAAACTGTGGATGCTCTAATTGAAAAATTTGAGAAGCAAAATCCAGAAATAAATGTCAAACACGTAACTTTTCCGTATGCCCAATATCGTACCAAAATGGCGGCTGCAATGTCCGCAGACAAAGGTCCAGACGTGCTTCAACTGTATTATGGTTGGGTGCCGGATTACTATACCTCTGGGTTGATCCAACCTTTATCTGAAAAATATATATCCAGTAAAGAGATTGATGAGCAGTTCTACTCTTTTGTTCAAGGTATGAAATACGATGGTCAGTATTATGCTGTACCTACTGCCGTGAGAACGCTTGCTCTTTTTTGGAACAAAAAACTCTTTAAAGAAGCCGGGTTGACTGAGCCACCTAAAACATTAGACGAACTCGTTAGTTACAGTAAAAAACTCACTAAGCGGGATGATAATAACAACCTGCTTTCAGCTGGTCTCACTGTGGACCTAGCGGAGCAAGACCACCATTGGTGGCGAGAAGTCTTGATTCGCCAGATGGGTGGTGTTCCTTATTTAGACGATTATCAAACGACTAACTACACCAACGAAGCCGGTGAAAAAGCCTTTGCGTTTATGACGGATCTTTTAACCAAACATGAGGTTACTACACCTCGATTTATGGATGAAGGTCAAGCGGCGTTTAAAGCGGGTCGAGCAGCAATGCATATCGATGGGTCTTTCCGACTTTCTACCTACAATAAAGCGCGTCGTTTAGAGTGGGGCGTGGCTGAACTGCCTTCCCATAATGGCATCAAATCGAACTTTTCTTCTTATTGGGTAAATGCAGTTAGCAAGAAAGCCCAAGGAGAAAGCCGTGATGCGGCTGAGAAATTTGTCGCGTTCTTAACATCTGAAGATGCAATGCAACTTTGGTTGGACAATGTAGGTGAATTACCAGCACGTCGAGCGGTAGCAGAAAGACCAGAGAATGTTACCCACGAGCAATATGGACCGTTTATCAAAGGGCTAGGCTATGCTCACACGACGAAGTTCAAATCAGAGGCGTCGCAACGTCAAACATTAATCAATGCCTTTGATAGCGTTGTGCTACAAGGGGTTTCAGTGAAGGATGCGCTATTGAAAGCCTCTGCTGAAGAACAGAAGATTTTGGACAAAAAGTAATCCGCCATCATGAGTAGGTATCTATATACCTACTCTCTCTATGGAGACGTAAATATGAATGTTGCAGAAAACGTAACACCAGTGCGGCGTGGTTTGACTATCCAGCAAAAAAAAGCCATTTGGGCGTGGTTATTTCTTACTGTGCCAATAATATTTTTTGTTGTTGTTCGTTTTTATCCAACGTTCGATTCATTCTATATTTCACTCACAGAATGGAATATTGTTGGCGATAAACTGTATGTAGGCTTAGAAAACTACAAACGGCTTTTTTCCGATCCTGTTTTTTGGATCGTCCTTTCTAATACGTTTGAGTACTTGATACTGGGAATGCCAGTATCGTTACTATTGTCTTTCACTATTGCCTATAATCTGGATAAAATCCGCTTCGGTCATACCTTTCTTCGTGCTTGTTATTTTGTTCCTTTTCTTACAACCGCCGTCGCGATGGCTTGGGTTTGGCGTTGGTTTTATCAAGCAGCGCCGATTGGTTTCTTTAATAACGTTCTTATTGATCTGGGTTTGCACCAGATGCCATTTTTGCAATCCACGACTCAAGCTTTGCCTTCGATACTCCTTCCTGCAATTTGGGCGGGTCTAGGATTTCAGATCCTTATCTTTATGGCTGGGCTCCGTTCTGTACCGACAAGCTATTTAGAAGCGGCGAAAATAGACGGGGCAGGTCGCTGGCAGGTATTAAAAGAGATTACTATCCCTCATCTTTGGCCAACCATCGTTTTTCTTGTGGTGATGAGTACTATCGGTTTCCTTCGCATCTTCGATCAAGTATTCAATATGACCGTCGATGGTCAAGGAGGACCGGTTAACTCCGCTCGTCCTCTGGTTTTGCATATCTATCAATCCGCTTTCGCTGATTTTGAGATGGGATATGCAGCTGCTCAAACGGTTGTATTGTTCGTCATTTTACTGTTTATCACCTTCATCCAATTTTCACTAATGAGGAAGAAATAAATGGCCAATATAAAAACGATGCCAGACATCAAAAAAATAGTCATATGGACCATTTTATTTGTCGGTGCTCTAGGAATGATAGTGCCACTGATATTTATGTTTTCTACCTCCCTAAAAGTTGGTGAAGAGGTATACAACCTTAGCTTGATACCTGCCGAACCTACCCTAGAGAATTATGTGTATCTTTTTGATAATTCGGAGTTTTTCACATGGTTTTTCAACTCATTTGTTGTAGCCATCGGGGTGACAATAAGTGTTCTGTTTTTCGATTCGCTTATCGGTTACACATTGTGCAAATTTGATTTTCGAGGTAAGAAAATCATCTTTGTTGCCATTCTATCTACTATGATGATCCCGACGGAAATGCTCGTCATTCCTTGGTACATCATGTCCAAGAATTTCGGCTGGTTAGATACCTACTGGGGAGTGATGTTTCCAGGAATGATTTCAGGTTTTGGTGTTTTTCTAATGAAACAATTTTTTGAAACCGTACCGGATGATTATATTCATGCGGCACGAATTGATGGACTTAGCGAGTTTGCCATATGGTGGAAGGTTGCCATGCCGATGGTGGGGCCCGCTTTATCTGCATTGGCGATATTTACTTTTCTAGGAAATTGGACCGCATTTTTATGGCCGATGATCGTGATCAATGATCCCAACATCTATACCGTGCCTGTTGGATTAGCTTCTTTTTCTGGTGAGTTCATTACGGAATGGGAAATGATAATGGCAGGTGCAAGTGTTGCAACGATACCAACACTTTTGGTATTCATATTATTACAGAAATATATTGTCCGTGGCGTTGTAATGGCTGGACTTAAAGGATAAATAACATGATAGATAATTCTGTATTCCCATCCCCTGTTTATAAAGAAACGGTGTTGGCGCCTCTCTTTGAGGGTTCAAAAAAGCATTTTAAACAAGGGCACTTAGCGATTGACCAAGCCCACTGCATTATGTTGGTTGAACAGGGGATTCTGTCACCTCAAGAAGGAAGTGATATTCTCAATGCGTTGGATGAAATTCTGCAAGAGGTCAATTTTGATGAGCTTGAGTACACGGGTGAATTTGAAGACTACTTTTTCTTTATAGAGCATTGTTTAAAGCAGAAGCTCGGTGCTGATTTGGCCGGGCGACTTCATACTGGTCGGAGCCGAAACGATATCGACCATACGCTGTTCAAGCTCAACCTCAAACAGCGCCTTTTTACGTTGGATAGCGACCTGACGCAACTGACGACAACACTGCTCGATGTGTGTGAGCTCAATTATGAAACGATTGTCTTAGCATATACGCATGGTCAGCCCGCACAACCGACAACCTTTGCCCATTACCTTGCGGCCCTTGTTGAGGTGATGCACAGGGACAGGCAACGCCTTTTTCATAGCTTAGAGATTGTCGATCTTTCTCCTATGGGCGCAGCTGCGATTACTACGTCCGGGTTTAATCTTTCTCGAGACCGAGTGGCGGAGTTATTGGGATTTCTTAAACCTCTACAAAACTCCTATGGCTGTATCTCTTCTTGTGATTACATCACGTCAGTCTACAGTGCGCTGAAATTGTTATTTATCCATATCAGTCGATTTGTACAAGACATGGCTCAGTGGAGTAGCTTTGAAACCGGCCATCTATACGTTCCGAATTCACTGGTACAGATCAGTTCTATAATGCCGCAAAAGCGAAACCCTGTCCCCATCGAACATATGCGTCTCATTTGTTCTAAAGGCGTTGGTCTCTGCGATACGATTGTCAACGCAATGCATAACACCCCCTTTACGGACATGAATGATAGTGAAAGCGAGACGCAACAGGTTGGGTATCAAGCCTTTGATAACAGCCACCGTTTGTTGTCTTTACTTAACACCTTTATCGGTTCGGTCAGTATCAACCAAGACAGGGTAATGGATCACCTTGATAAGAGCTGTGCCACCATTACTGAGTTAGCCGATACGTTGGTTCGCAAAGAAGCGCTGTCCTTTAGGCAAGCACATGAAGTCGTTGCGGATATCGCTAATTATGTGGTGAGACATCAGTTGAGTCTGCAGACTGTTCCGGTTGATGTGTTCTATTCCTTATTTGAGCAGCATATTGGTCGGCCCAGTCAATTGACGGAATCTGAGCTACGTTTTTATGCCTCGGCAAAAAACTTCATTGACGTGCGTAAAGGGTTCGGTGGTCCTGCTCCAATAGAAATGAAGAAATCGGTGTCGAAATATAGGGAAGAGTTACAGCATCTAAGTGATCAATGGGCATCGATTCAGACGTTCAGTGTGGAAGCGGAAAAGGTACGTTTGCAAGCCGTGAATGATGTAACGTCTAAACAGCAGAGGGGATAGTCATGGCTGAAGTATTATTGAAAAACATCTCTAAATCATATGGTAAAACTGAGGTAATCAAGACTCTGGATTTATCGATAAAAGATCGTGAATTTATCGTTCTTGTTGGACCTTCTGGATGCGGAAAATCAACCTTACTTAGGATGATTGCTGGCTTAGAAGAGATTACGCATGGTGAGCTGTATATTGGGAATCAATACTCCAACGAGGTTGAACCCAAAAATCGAAACATCGCGATGGTTTTTCAAAACTATGCACTTTATCCGCATTTAACCGTTAAAGACAATATGTCTTTTGGTTTACGTGCTGCAAAAATGGATAAAGCCGAGATCGAAAGGCGGGTCGCTAATGCCGCAGATATCTTGGGTGTGACTCATTTACTCCAGCGAAAGCCATCAGAGCTGTCTGGAGGGCAAAGCCAAAGGATCTCTATGGGACGAGCTATCGTTCGAGATCCCGAAGTGTTTTTATTCGACGAACCTTTGTCGAATCTCGATGCGAAACTGCGTGCCAACATGCGAGTAGAGATAAAAAAATTGCACCAGAGGGTAAAAACGACGTCCATATACGTCACCCATGATCAAGTAGAAGCGATGACGCTTGCCGATCGAATTGTCATTCTTAAAGAAGGTGATATTCAGCAACTTGGCACCCCTATGGATGTGTACCACACGCCAGCCAACATATTTGTTGCCACCTTTATTGGCAATCCACCGATGAATATCCTTAGTGGCACACTTAAACGTGACACCGAAAACTGGTGTGTAGACTTACCTGATTGCGAGAGTATTCCATTCCACGTGGAATACGATCTAGATGAATACAAAAACCTTGAGGTTAAGCTGGGCATCCGTCCGGAAGACATTCGAGTACTCAAAGTCGACGAGCAAGCAAATGACCATGAAAAAGTGTATTGCGCACACGCTACAGTGGTTGAACCTTTGGGTGCGGATACCACCGTTTTTACGGAAGTTGCGGGTGTAGAGATCAAAGCGATAGCAAACGGTCGTCAGTTTATTCGTTCTGGAGATTCGATAAAAATTGCTTTTGATACAAGGCATTTGCATCTGTTTGATGTTGTGACAGAGAATCGAATTGTAGGGACACAACGCGATTAATATCAAGTGGCGTCAATGTAGCAAAATAGTCTAAAAGAATAGTTTGGAGAGAAATTGTGCATTTAACAGGTAATAAGCGGAAAAAACCCATTTCAAATAAAGTCGGCTTCACTGCTCCCGATTCACTATGGTTACAAACGAATGCCCTCTCTGCAACGTTGACTTTTATGCAGACAGGCGCACACCCTGATGATGAAACATCCCCAGCTCTTGCTTATCTGGCGAGAGAGGTTGGGGTGAAGGTCGTTTACTGTTGTGCTGTTCGGGGAGAGGGTGGGCAAAACAATATTGGTTCGGAAAAAGAGACTGCCCTTGGTGTTTTACGTACGAGAGAGATGGAACAGGCCGCCTCTAACATTCCTATGGATCTTTATTGGCTTAATACAGAGCTTGAAGGCGCTATTCGTGATTTCGGGTTTTCAAAAAGTAAAACGGACACGCTTAAACATTGGGGAGAGGACAGGCTGATCGAATCGTTAGTGCGCTCTATCAGAACGATCAAACCTAATGTAATTTGTCCTACATTTCTTGATGTAGAAGGGCAGCATGGTCATCATCGAGCGGTTACTGAGGCCACGATCAAGGCGTATTCACTCGCCGCAGATGAAACCGCCTACCCAGAACATCTGATGCAAGGGCTAGATATTTGGCAAGCAAACCAGTTACTTCTTCCTGCTTGGGGGGGGGGAGGGACCTGCTACGATGACCAAACCCCTCCACCATCAATGGACTTTACTCTTCCGACAGATTCTATTTTAAGAAAATGGAAAATGAGTTGTTTTCAGCTTGGAGAGGAAAGCCGTCAATTCCATCAGACACAGCAGATGGGGTTGGAATTAGACGCAAATATTGGAGAAAAAGCACGCTTTCATATTGTGAGTAATTGCTTTGAGGCCAATAAAAATAACAGTTTAGGTGGTGGTGTTCCACTCAGTTTGGATGCTTGGGCAGAGTGGTATCATGAGCAACCTTGCGGAAAAACATTGGCAAGACTCGCTCAACAGTGTGAGCAGATTAGGAGTCATTATCCTGATCAACAGCAGATGATATACAACGTGATAGCAGCCCTTGAAATAACAGAGGACTTGGTTCTAACCGACCCCTATTTGAAAGAGCAGTTGTTGATAAAAAAAATGCAGTTAACCTCTTTACTGGCGAACTTAGCCGATCTTACGTCTCGTGTTGACTTGGCAACGGACCTTATGTGCTGTGAACAACTCGTTCCTTTTACATATTCAGTGCTGAATAATGGTGTGCATGAGGTAAAAAACTTAACGTTACGACTGTTTCAACAATCTGGAGAGCTTATCTATGAGAATGAGATTGGCCCTGTTGTTCGGAATGAAACGCTTACACATCACAGCCAGTTTACAGCACCAACGCGTATTTTCTTCCCCTATCAACAACGATTTATTGATGCATGTGATTATGGATCCCTACGCGGCGAAATCAGTTTTCTTATACTGGGTGTAAAGGTCACGCAGAAGATTGCGATGCCAACCACGGTTGTTAGACCAAAAGTGAGCCTGCTTAGCGTAGAGCCGAACCGCTATCTCAATCTTAGAAAACGATTCGATTTCGATATTTCGTTGCAATTGAGTTGTCTTGATAGCCGCATTCATTCGCTTGATGTCTCGCCTACGTTACCGACAGGCTGGAAATCAGAGCCTTCAAAGATAACCCTTGATGTTACGGAATCCGCGAATCAAGATTTCCAATTCAAGATAATCACACCAGTAGGCACTGAACCGGGTCGATATGAAATCGCAGTGGGAGCAAAAAATAGTGCCGAATGTTGGCGTTCAAGTTTCCAGACGATTCAATACCCCCATATACAAGAGACGGGATTTTCGGTTCCTACAAGGGTGGTTGTGGAAGCGGTTGATTGTGAATTACCAGCATCAAGAATTGGGTGTTTCCTAGGGACAACAGACAATTATTTACGTCAATTGTTCACATTAGGGTTTGAAATAGAATCAATAGATAATCTTGATATGGATACACTGATTCGATTTGATGTTCTGTTAGTTGGTAGTTGTGCCTTCGCTTCAATCAGCGGTTACCCAGCACTCAGCTCGTGGGTCGAAAATGGCGGTCGTTTAATCACCTTGTACCATCGTCCTGACGATAACTGGCAACCTCCTGCACAACTGACCATTGGTTCGCCTTCGATGCGTTGGCGGGTAACTCAGGCGGATAGCCCCGTGATTGCGCTTCAACCCGATTCTGAGATTATGCTGGAGCCTAACTTACTCACGGATAAAACGTGGCAGCATTGGCGAAAAGAACGGGGTCTTTATTTTATTAGAGAATGGGGAAGTGTGTATAAACCCTTGTTAAGAATCTTTGATGAAGACGGTACCGCATTTGATGGTATATTACTTTATGGTTGTATAGGAAAAGGGCAGCATATTCACTGTTCTTTATCGGTGGGGCATCAGCTTGAAAATACGGTTTCAGGCGCAGCATCATTTGTTGCCAATTTGCTGAATAAGAAAGAAATATAAACAAGGGTTTGGTAATGGATAAAATGTTCAATTCGACATTACTTGATGCACTGAAAGTGGACACATCGTCCCCTGGTATGCTTTATCAGAAACTGGCCAGCAATATAAAAATGGCCATTGAAAAAGGGATCCTGTCGGAGGGAGAGTTTCTTCCACCTCAACGAAATTTGGCCTCTGATTTAGATGTTTCTCGTGTCACTGTTTCTAAAGCGATAGATGAACTCGCTAAGCAAGGCGTTGTTAAACTGATTCCGCGTCAAGGTGTTCAGATTGAACCCTACAACGACTATTCTCCTGTCCCGCCTAAATTGCATCTTTCTGACCAGTATAATTTTACCAAAGATATGCAAGCGAGAGACATGAAGCCTTCGACTCATTGGATAACAAAAGAAAATTGCCTAGCCAGTACTCAAGAAGCCCTTGCGTTGGGCATTCCTCAGAATAGTCAGGTAGGGCATTATTGGCGATTACGTTTTGCTGACGACAAACCCCTAGCGATCGAGGTTGCTTGTGTACCTTCTAGCGTCATAGCCGATAGCGGTGAAGTGGACGATTCTCTATATGACACGTTGAAGTCTAAAGACTCGTTACCAATAAGAGCGATGCAAACCATTACCGCCCGTCCTGCGGACAAACGTACGGCTACGTATTTAGAGGTGCCAGAAGGGAGCGCTGTTTTGTATATCGAACGTAGAGGCTTTGATAGCGTTGACCGCTGTGTTGAATATACGCGTTATTGGTATCTGGGTGACCGATATTGTTTCATTGCTGATATGACGCTTGATGTGAATGAATAACGTGTTATTGCAAGTAAACCACAGACGTTAAGATAGGTGATATGACTTTGTATTTGGTTGGTGTTGATGGCGGTGGAACCTCTTGTCGAGCTCGGATTCGCACTCAAGAAGGGATCCTTGTTGGTGAAGCGAAAAGTGGTAGCGCAAATATTCTGCTTGGTATTCAAGTTGCGATGAGTTCTATCATCGAATCCATCACTGAAGCAGCCTACTTTGGTGGTTTAAGTGAGTCAATCTTTCCCCAAATGCATATTGGATTGGCATTAGCAGGAGCGGAACAGAAATCGGTTTGGCACGACTTCATGAATCAACCTCATCCTTTTGCCAGTATGACGTTAAATACCGATGCCTACGGTGCGTGTATTGGTGCCCACAATGGCGAGACCGGTGCGATTATGATCGCGGGTACTGGGTCTTGCGGTATTTTTCTTCAGAACGGAAAGCAACACGTTGTTGGAGGAAGAGAGTTTCCAATCTCGGATCAAGGGAGTGGTGCTATCATGGGCTTACATTTGATTCAAAAAACCTTGCTTGCTGAAGATGATATTGGCGTAAAAACACCGCTTTCGGAGCATGTTATGGCGCATTTTAATCACGATGCAGATTGCATCGTTGAATGGTCAAAAAGTGCGCTTCCGTGTGATTATGGTCAATTTTCACCTGCGATATTTCGTTATGCGCAATCAGGTGATGAACTCGCTATTGACCTACTAAAACAGACTGCCCATGATATTGAAATGTTTCTTGTCGCACTAAACAAGAAAGGCGCATACCAGATATGTTTAATGGGGAGCATCGCAGAGCGAATGAAACTCTGGCTCTCACCACCAGTACAACAATGGATTGTTGAGCCACAATTTGATGCAATTGAAGGTGCACTGATGTACGCGGGTAAAAAAGAGCATAATCTATTTTAGAAAGTGAGTGGCTGGCTGACAACGTATAGCGTTAACAAAGCGGTCATGTCTTGAATAAAAAATCAGTGGGTCGTTAATGTTTCAGTGTTGTATAAGTCCACCCTTGTTAGGTGGACTTTTTTAATGGTATTTCTAGAACTTAACCCAGAGAAGGGAGGTATCCGACGGTGATCAAGAATTGAGCCGCAACAATGAGTACCCCGAAAGAAGAAACCAGAGCCAATGATACGTTTCCACCCTTCACCTTGTACATTCCTTCATAACGGCTGTCCTTTCTTACTTTTTTTATCATCATAACAGGAAGAAATATGGCCAATACCGCGAGGGCAATTGCGGCATAACCTAGTGCCATGATAAAACCTTGTGGGTAGAACAAAGCAAAACACATTGGGGGTAAGAACGTCACAAACGCAGACAGCACACGATTCTGTTTGCCCTCATTTTTATTTAGCGAATCACCAAGGTATTCAAATAAACCAAGGCTTACCCCTAAGAAAGAGGTGAGTAGAGCGAGGTCAGCAAAAATCCCAATGATTTGGTTAAGCTGATTAAAGTGGATCTTGGTGGCCAAAGCAGAAATCAACGCGCTCAAGCCTTTGCTTTCGGTCAGTTCCTGTTGGCTAATGACACCAAGCGTCATTATTTGCCAGAAGAGGTAAACAATCAACGGGATGGCTGAACCTATCACCACTGCTTTTTTCAAAGCCTTAGTATCACCGTCTAGGTAATTAACAATTGCAGGAATACTTCCGTGAAAGCCAAAAGAGGTAAATATCACCGGAATAGAGGCCACAATGAGCCCCTGTTGTAGAGGCATATTAAGAAGGTAAGACTCAGTAACATTGGGCGCAAGAAAAAACAGTACGGTAACCATTGTCACAAGTTTGGTTGCGAAGAGAATTCGATTGATATGATCAACCGTTCGGGTTCCAACCGTAACAATAAAAGCGACAATAATGGTAAAGATAACCGTTGCTATCGATCCATTTACTTCTATCCCTGTAAATTGAGAAACTCTTTCACCAAACTGAGCACCGCCTCCAGCGATATACGCCGAGCAGAGCGCATAAAACAGAAATAGCATCGCAATACTGGCGACCCATTTCCCCTTATCGCCCAAAAACTGCTTGGCTAACGTGTGCAAGGTTGCATTCGAAGGCGCATGTTGATGCAGCTCTAGCATAAGTAGTGCGGTGTAAGTCATCAATAACCAAAGTACGAGCATTATGGTTAAAGAGGTTGGGAAGCCTATCCCAGCGGAAGCCAAAGGAAGAGCAAGCATCCCTGCACCTATCGTGGTACCAGCGATGATCAAAGTACTGCCTAAAATCTTGGAATTTATCATTGTATATTTTTCTTTACGGCTATAGGTATATGAATAGATTTAAACACTGCTTGTAAGCCATTACTTAGTCAGTATGAATGAGAGAAAAAGATTGTGTAGCATATTCGATAAGAGATCAAAGGAAAGTGTAAAATATTTAATTGTTTACTGTATTTAATTGTTTACGAAATAATCGACGGTCAAATGTGTTAAGTTTTTGACAAGTGACTAACGAGCATATCCATTGACTATGGTTGTAGTCTGTTTTTGTAGATCATAAAAGTTGAGGCATAAAGAGGTATGGTCTAGATTAAGGTAACAGACATACTGTCGGCTTAACGATTGAAATAATTTGAAAATTTTAAGACGTAAAAGTGAAGGAACATGCTTAGAAGAAGAAAGACCAATAGCTAGGGAGAGAAAATGTCAGGTAATAATCACTCAGAAGTAGTTCACTTGATAAAGAGAGAGCAAGTTGAGATGTTTATCGATATTTTCAAACAGATAGATGAAAATATTTATACCTTATTAAAGCAAGCTAACTTGCCGGATAATCTACATAAATTGGACGCCAAGTATACCTATCTTCCTGAAGCCACACTCAAAAATTTGGTGCAAATTCTTGCCAGTAAAACAAACAAGCAAGACTTTGGTATTCTAGTCTGGAGTGCTTGCAAAAATATCTATATCCCCAAATATATTGCTAACTTAACTGAAACGAGATCACTAAAATCAGTCTTAGATGAATTTGGAATTAAGTTAAAAAAAATTTCCTCAAATGCCCACGTGTATACCGAATTTTCTGGCGGTAAATGGTGGTTGATTAGAGAGAAAAGTGGAACTGAAGAGTTATGGTTTAAATATGCTGAAATGTTCAGTGTCGTTTTTATGTGCGAGTTGCTCAGAGCGCTAACCGGCAACAAATGGAAACCAGAGGAGATTGGTATTCGTACCGAAAGTCATGAAGATTTCTTGGCCTTGCCTGAATTAAATGGGGCGCAGTTTTATACCAATAAGCCTGTTACGGCTGTCTATATACCATCAAAGTTGATGGAGGCTTCCGTCATATTACCTAAGCAAATAGACGTCATAGAACAGCCAGATGACAGTCATATTTATGATTTTCTTCAATCGTTTAAACTCGCGATAAAACCTTATATCGCTATGGGTAAACTCCCTATCAAAATGGCGGCAAAGATCTTAAATATGAACGTCAGAACGATTCAACGTAAGCTCGAAAAAGAGGGTGTCAGGTATGACGAGGTCGTTGAGAGTATGGTTTTAGAAAAAATGCTTGAACTTTTAAAGCGTGACTCAGTTCACATATCAGTCATTTCTGCACAACTTGGCTATTCGAATCCTAGTCATTTCTCGAGAGCGTTTAAACGACTGATGCATATGACTCCTAATCAATACCGTAAACAACAAAACAATTAAGCGCAACAAGAACGGTATCGTCAAATGGCTTGTGTGTCATCAAATGGTTATTTATTCCTCTTGAAGAGTAGCGCATTCTTACCTAAGTTATTAGATGTTAATTAATTGTTACGCATAAAGGCGAAATTAAGAAACTAACGCGAATGATAGAAAGGGAATATACGAGAGGTATTCATGATTACTCGTAATAACTTAAGGGACTAAAATGAATCATAAACGTTTTAAGATTTCGGTATTAGCGGTGTCGTGCATGCTCACGTTCTCTGCAAGTGCGGCTTCAACGTTATTTACCAACGTCGATATTTTTAATGGTACAGAAGACAAGTTGTATCAAGGTCATCATGTACTTGTGGTGGATAATAAAATTGCAAAAATCTCACAATCGGCGATTGACGCTGGTGATGCCGTGGTTATTGACGGTAAAGGTATGACATTAATGCCTGGTTTGATTGAAGGGCACGGGCATTTGCAAATGAACGGCAGTTCACTTCCAGATATAGAGAACAACCGCAACTGGGAAGAGCTTGCTGTTCGTTCGGTTGCACGAGCTCAATCTGCGCTTATGTCTGGTTTTACCACTTGGCGCGATATGGGGGGAATGGGTGCTGGACTTAAGAAAAGTATTGATAGTGGAGAAGTTATCGGCCCTCGAATCTATCCATCCGGAGCCTTCATTGGGCCAACAGGATCTCATGCGGATTTTAGAAACTTTAATACACCAAACGAAACGTTTAATGGGCCCCAATCTGCTGGTGCTCGGTTAGGCATGTCGTGTACCGCTGATGACGAAGGGGCAATAAAAGCCTGTGCGCGTCAAAACTATATGCAAGGTGCGACACAACTAAAACTCATGTCGAGCGGTGGGGTGGCGTCATCATTTGATCCATGGCAGTTAAATGCATACTCGTTAGATGAGCTCAAGGCGGCGGTAGAAGTTGCGGATGCTTACGGTTCATATGTTGCGTCACATGCCTACAGCAAGGTGTCCTTGCTACGGAATTTAGAGGCAGGTACACGTACACTAGAACACGCGTTTATGTTTGATGCTGATGTCAATAAATCGATGAAAAAGAACGATGCATATATGACAACTAATATGACGGCATTTTCCCCGTATTTAGGACAAATAGAAGCGATTAACTCAAACCCTGCTTCAGCGCGTAAAGCGAAAACCGCTCAAGCCGCATTTAAAGATTATATTAAGAATGTTCAGGACCTTAAGCCAAAGCTGGGTTTTCATGTTGACTGTGTCGGTGGTGTGGCGGCGTGTGAGCAACAGGCGGATCACTCTATTCACTTAAGTGGGAAGTTCTTCGGTAATTTTTATACGCTTATCTCTATGACGTCAGTGAACGGCGAGATTGTAAAACTGTCCGGTGACATTCTAGACCCGTATGTTGACGCTAAGCTGGGTGTGATTGAAGAGGGTGCTTATGCAGATCTATTATTGGTTGAAGGTAATCCACTCGAAGACTTAACGGTAATAGGAGCCAATGAAAAATGGTTTGATGCCCCTGCTCGTGAAGGCGTTGATTCAATGAAAGTCATTATGAAAGATGGTCATATTTACAAAAATACACTGTAAATGATGTCGCGATATTTGTAATAGATTAGGCGGTCGATATGACCGCCTGTACAGCAGGACAATCCATGAAATATATTGTTTTCATCTTCTCAATATTCTCTTTTTCACTCGCAGCAGAAACTCAATTGATTGATTGGGATCTGTTGTCTCCGCACGTATCAAATGAAACCATTAAGATACCAGAAATCACAGAAAACCAACGGTCGTTGTTGGCTTCCGTTTTATATCTACAAACCCGAAAGGATGGTCGCTCGCAAGCTGAATTACGCAGAGTCATTTCAGTACTAGAAAATCAGGGTCTAGATGTGACTGAAACACTCAAGGCCCGCGAAGATTATATGAACTTAGAGCGCTTAAAAGCAGAGACTATAAATCCTCAAATTACGGGTAATAAAGTAAGAATGGCGGGTTTTATCGTTCCGATTGAATTTGACGGTGTTAACGCGACTGAGTTTCTATTGGTTCCTTATGCAGGGGCTTGTATTCACCTGCCACCTCCACCAGCAAACCAAATCGTAAAGTTGTCTTACCCTGTTGGGTTTGAGATCGAAAATGTTCAATACCCAGTCTGGGTGGAAGGCGTTATAAAAGCAGATAAGCAAACAGATGAAGTGTATTTGGTTGATGGAAAGTCAAATCTGACCATGGGCTATACAATGGATGGCTCACTAATTGAAAAGTATTACGAGTAGCGCCATATGTTGTTAAGAATTATGTCGATAAATACGATTAGTGAACATGACAAGTGAGGAAGTAAATGATCAAAAAATCGATGCTAGTTGGATTGTCTATCTCATCCTCATTAATCAGTTTTACAACCTTATCAAATGCGGGTTTTTCAGGCCCCGATTCAGTTGAAAATACTATCTCTGAAAATGTCAGACCAAAACAATCGTGGCGTGAACGATTGGCCTTGGAACAAAATATTACTTTTGGATTGGACTATCAGATGCTTACATTGTCAGCATCTAACCCCACCATTGGTGGAGATGACAATGCATCTTCCGGGGTGCTTCGGTTTTATGGTTCATGGGGCGTGCTCAGCCAAGAAGTAGGCACGACTGGCAGTTTGGTCTGGAAGGTCGAACACAGACATGCTTACTCTGACTTGTCTCCTAAAGAGTTTTCCTTTATTGGTAATGGCTTAGGTTATGCTGGCATGATTGGCCCGGCTTATAGCGATCAGGGTGGTCGGCTCACTAATTTGTATTGGAAGCAGATGCTGAATAGTGGTCGTTCATCATTTATGGTCGGCTACTTAGATACGACGGATTATGTTGATACCTATGCTTTGGCGAGTCCGTGGACAGGTTTTACCAACCTAGCGTTCAGTACTGGTGGTGGTGCAATAGGCCTTCCCGATGATGGTATTTTAGGGTTAGCGATTGGTCATATGCTGACAGACAATTACTATGTTGTAGCCGGTGTAGCCGATGGTAAAGGGGAATCGGATGACCCATTAGAGGGGTTTGATACCTTATTTAACGATCACAAATTATTTTCTACATTAGAGCTTGGCTGGACCGCTTCGCAGGAAAATATCTATACCGACAATATTCATGTGACTGCTTGGCATTTAGATGGCGGAACTCAACACAACCTAACAAATAGCAGCAGTGGGCAGGGGATAAATTTTTCTGCTAGTTATTTTGCGACATCACAAATAATGCCTTTTTTGAGGGGCGGTTTTTCTAAAGGCGATGTTGCTCTTTACGACACATCTATAACCATAGGTTTGGGGTATTTTGAGCTTGGCGCTAAAAATAACAACCTTGGCTTTGCACTTAATTGGAGTGAAGTAAATGAGAACTTGGAGGGAGCCTATGGTGTGGAAAGTTCAGAGCAGCTGACAACAGAGGTCTATTACAATATTGCTGTAAGTCCATTTATTCAAATTACACCGGATGTTCAATACATTAAAGACCCCGCCTTTTCTAGTGAGGATAATACTTGGGTATTTGGTTTACGGGCTAGAATTTTTATTTAGATATTACTTTTGCTCTTAAATTCTATTTATTCTGCAATCAGACACCGTTGCACTCATTAATTTTGCGTCCACAGTGCGGATCAATAAGGCTTTCTCGTTAATCATCCATTAGTAGTGAGGTTCACAATCATTCCAGCAACGGTGTTAGTTATAAGGATAAGATCCCCCCTACTTACAGTGAGTATTGGAGGTCACAGAAATCTCATACAACGACACTCAGCATTAATTTACCTGGCCGTTTCTGATGCTATACGATAATGAGCAGCGTACTTAGGATTACTAAGTTCTTCATAACTTATGCCAGCTAGAAAGAATGACACTATTAATGCGTTTACCAAAATTTTTACTAGCATTCTCGGCCGCTCATTTTAATTATAAATCCGCGAAACATAAACCTCTATTTATGTTTCGTATAAATCATAAATTATACGTATAACCTTCTGATTATTCGAAGATACTTTCTATAATAATGCACCAATAACTTGTTCGAGTTATGAATAAGTAGGCCTCTTTATCGACAAAGAGGCCTATGAATCATAAACGTATTGTTTATGATTCAGTCGCGACTTTTAAGTCTACTTCTTTAGAAGCGAACTTCATAAAGGCCACCATTGAAATAATAACTATCGTAATAGCAACAATTCGAATTAGTGTTACTTGTTCACCCAGCGCAAATACCGCCAAAACAAATGAAGATAGAGGCATGAGGTTAAGCGCCATCCCCGTTCCATCAACACCAACACGTTCCATTGCGTAGATGTAAATAAGATAACTCGTACCTGAGATACCAACACCTAGAATACAGATAGCTAGAATACGAACTGGTGAACTAAATACGTTCAGTGCTGATGAGAAGTCTGCACCCGACAACATGAGGTAAACGCCAAAACCTAATGAAGCAAAGATAAATTGATGAAACATAGTGGCAACTGAACCATATTTCTCTGCCAAAATTGCACGGCTATATGCAGTACACGAGAAACTAGCCGCACTTAATAAACAAATAAGGTGACCAATATTGAAGCCATTTGACTCAGCTGTAGGATCCATTACTAAAATGGCAACACCTGCGAACGCTCCGAGAGCCGCACCAATTTGCATTACAGTAAAACGCGCATTGTGACGAAGGAAACCTACCGATAGAATTAGAATTGGAATAAGACCTTGGATGACACCATTCTCTGATGCAGTAATGTAGTCAAGAGATAAAAATGAAAGGTAGCTAAATGCTCCTTGACCAACAATACCACAAGCTGCAGTCCAGAAAAGGTCACTTCTATTTTCCCAGCTTATTTCAAATTTCTTTTTCTTTGTCATTTTACCACTGGCTAGACCGATATTGAAAACAAGGCCTAATGTAATAAATGCAACTGTATAGCGAACCCAAACTAATACTTGTGCGTCCATTACTTCAAGAATGGGAGTTCCTACAATCCAAGGAATACCCCAAAGTAGGCCGATGAATATGGCTGCACACCAACCTTTGACTTGATTACTCATATTTAATTTTCTCTATTAGTTATTGTTTACTGATTTAAAAGACGGCCAAAACCGGGACAAGAGGCTTTCTTGCCGCTCAAATACATGGCGTGCCAAAACATGGCTGAGTTACTGCATACGACTGGAATATTAAATGTGTCTTCAATTTCTTGAATGTGATCAAGTACACGCAAGTTTGTACATGACATAAAGACAAGATCAGCACTAGATTCAGGCAATATTTTTTCTAACGTCGCTAACATTGACTCTTTTGATACGGTAGTAATGTCCGTGTCTTTCTCTATACCTAGAGAGCCAAGCACGACCACTTCAAAACCTGCATTCTCTAATTGTTCATATAAAGGAAAGTTAACACCCGTTGGGTAAGGCGAAAATACGGCGATTTTTTTCGCTCCCAAGCACTTAAATGACGCCTGAGCTGCCGTCCAAGGATTCGTTGCTGGAATATTGCCTCTGTTTTTTGTTAATAGATGAGATACTTTTTCTTCGCCGATAATGATAGAGGCAGAAGTACACCCAAACGCCATAACATCCATTGGTAGGCCGGTTGCAATTAAATCAGATGCATCACTAATGCCCGTCGCAATTTTGTCTAATGCTTCTGGCGTCATTTCACTACTGTAATAAACGCGCGAGCTAAATACGCCAGCTTTTGTGCCCACCAGTTTAGCCCAATCCATTTCTAGCGAATGGTCTGTACTTAGTTGTACTAATCCAATATGAACGCGGTTGATTCTTGGTGCTTGTTCGTGCTCCAAAGGCACTTCAAACTGTTTAAACTGCTCAAAGGTTTTCATAAATTTACCCTAGTAAAGGGTCATGCCAGAATGACCTAACATGACGGTTGTCTACATTTAATTGATAACGATTAGTTCAGGCTCTGCGCGCTCACTTAGCCACTCAGCACCATCTTCTGTAATGACAATATTTTCTTCATGAACCATAGACTTACCTGGTGCATACACCATTCCTGGTTCCAGGGTCATTACCATGCCTGGTTTAAGTATGGTGTTATCGGTTGCGGTATTTGATGGGCGTTCAGTGAGTTCCATACCCAAACCATGACCAAGACGACCGACGTCATTGCCCAGAGCTCCATTCGCCTCTAAAATTCCCCACATTGCATTATAAATGTCCGTTGTTGTTGCTCCCGGACGAGCGGCTTCAAAACCTTTGGTTGTTGCTTCATAAGTGGCGCGATAGGCTGCTTTGGTTTGCTCACTTGCATCGCCAAATGCCCAGTTACGGTCAAAATCGGAGAAGTACCCATCACGTACTGCGCCAGTATCAATTATCAATACATCACCGTGTTCAATGATGCGGTCTGTAGGTCCCATAATGATACTGTCATAGCCGTCTTGACCTGAACCAGCAATGATGTAAGGGCATTCATCTGCACCTTCTAAAAGCATATCGATACGAAACTGCTTACAAATTTCACGCTCAGACATGCCAGCCTTTGCGTACGTTGGTATCTTATTAAAACCAACATTCGTAATACGGCAAATCTCACGTGTTTTCTCAATTTCTGCCTGCGATTTAATTTGACGTAGCTCATGAACGGCTAAAGATACGTCAACAAATTCTTTCTTAACCAATGTGGTTAATGTTAGATAATTGTTTATGGGCATACGTAAATGGGATTCAATACCTAAAGTCGCCCCCACGCGGCCATACTTGCAAGGTAAAGAATTCAAGGCACTTGCAACTAAACTGATACCATCGTCTTCCGGACGAGGCGATGGCCATGAAATTATGTTATCTATCCAAGTTCCTGCCATACCACTCGCACCAATTTCAGGAACGATGGCTATTGGCTTACCTTCAGCTGGCACAACAACAAACCATGGACGAGTTGGGCTTTGCCAAAATTGTGTATGGAAACCGGTAAAGTAACGAACATTCGGTTCAGTGGTGAAAATCATCGCATCCAATCTCTGGTCATGCATGATTTTTTGTGCTCTTTGGGCTCTATTTTCAAATTCTGTTTCTTCAAAGCCTCTGCTTAAAATGTTCATTTTATCCCTTCATTTTAGTTGAATTTATTTATTGACCAATGACGTTAAAGCCAAATTGCGTTAACTAAAGTTAACTTAATTTGGCTTGTTAGGGACAATGGCGTTACAATAGTGTGATGGGATGCATAGTTACAAATAGTTAACTATGAGGCTCGTCACACTAAAAAATAGAATTTAACCTAATTGTATAAAAACAACCAGCAAACCGGATTTATTGGTTAATATTTCAGCCAGTACATGGGTTTTTAGATGTATATTGTAAGTTTTTTCAGTTTTACTGAATTTTAAACTCAGTATGTTATGTTAGAAATTCAAAAACACCGAAGACATTATGGTTTATATAGTTACCATTATGTAACTATATAATTGGGTAGAAACATCGACATTCAGCTTGGTGATCGGAATGCATAGTTACATTTGTGTAACTATGCGAGGCTTATTGTAGGGGCACGTCGAGTCCAACTAATACTTTTCTTTGTGAGTCGTTACGGATAACTCAATGATAGAAAAAACAAAGAATAGCGGCGTCGAGTATCAACATAATATGGACGATTTTCTAGGCACAGATAAAATGAACATATGTCGAGAGTCTTATTAGTAAAGCATTGATTTCATTGAGCCGTATGTGAGATCATTTGATCTCGTGACAATGATGAGGAAGATGACAATGCAGAAGATTATAATCTTGCATGGTTTATTTATGCATGGACTGGTGATGAAGCCGTTGTCAAAAAGGTTGCAAAGAGAGGGCTTTGAAGTTGAGATAATCAGCTATAACAGCCGAACTATTAATGTCGACCATTTGTTCAGGAAGATAGAAAGGGCCCTGCATCCATCAAACCCCAATATCATAGTAGGACATTCGTTAGGTGGCTTGTTAGCTCTGTCGTTTTTAGAGAGCAAAAAACCTAGTTACGACTCCATTTCGCACTTAGTCACACTTGCTAGTCCTCTGAATGGTTCTTCTATCGCTCAACGGTTAGTGGAGCTTAATTGTAGTAGGATACTGGGAAATTCGATTCAATATGGCTTGGAGCCAACTAACAGGGTTTGGAGCGGAGAGCAAAAGGTGGGTTCTATTGCCGGTAATCTTCCTCTGGGGATTAGATCCGTTTTACTAAGGGACAAAGAGATGTCTGATGGTACGGTTACCATTAGTGAAACTCAGTTGCAAGGTATGACAGACCATGTAATGTTGGAAAGCAGCCATACCAGTATCATTTATAGCTCGAAAACGGTAAAGCAAATAAAGGCGTTCGTTCAACAAGACAGATTTATTCATCAATAAAACCAACAACGACATACCCTTAGGTTTATCTTGTTCCCACACGCCTGCTTGGCAATGCGTACGTTTAAAGGTTCCTCCCATAGCCTATACGCCACCCGATTTATCCCACTCCTTATCAAGTCCATAATTAATAACAAATACGTTGAACGAAAGAAAAAATCATGAGATTCCACAGTGTGACCTAACTCACAAACGTATCACTTACGCATTAATGAATAGAATTTTTTTCTCCATATGCTCTTATCTAGAGCAAAGAAAGAAAAAATTATCTCCATGAATAATCGTATATTACTGCTATAAATTATGAAACAGAATTAATCGGAACGACCTGTTAAATAAGATAATTATTGTTTCATCAACTCAATGATCAGGATAATTATGATGAAGAAAGAGCTATGGAATGATTTCACTGCAATTGTAAAAAAAGAAGTGACCCCCGCTCTTGGTTGTACAGAGCCCGTATCTGTCGCTCTTGCTGCTTCTATTGCAATGGATAAACTGTCAGGTGCACCAGAAAGTATCTCTGTTTTCGTCTCTCCAAATATAATGAAAAATGGTATGGGAGTTGGTATACCGGGCACTGGAATGGTTGGATTAGCTATCGCAGCAGCGGTAGGCGCAATAGCCGGAGATGCAACAGCAAAACTAGAGGTACTTAAAAATATTACTGACGATGATGTCGCTAAGGCCAAGCAGCTATTGGATAATGATAATGTATCGGTTGCTGTTGCTGATGTGACTAACATTATCTATGCAAAAGTCACGATTAATAATGGCACCAACTTCGTATCAGTGACCATTGCCGATAGTCACACGCGAGTCGTCGCAATAGAAGAGAGTGGAATAACAACTTATATCGATACTGAGAGTAATCTTGCTCAAGAGATATCAAGAGAAGACAGTAGTGCAGCTACAATGCAGAACGCAAAAGCAAACGACATCTATGAGTACGCTCTCAATGCGCCGATAGGTCAGATAGAGTTTATAGAACAAGCTTTTGAATTAAATAATGACCTTTCGATAGAGGGCTTATCTGGCAAATATGGGCTTCAAATCGGTGCGACATTTCAACGAAATGTGGATAAAGGTTTACTATCTGCTGGATTATTAACAAGTATTTTGTCTCGTACTTCTGCCGCATCCGATGCTCGAATGGATGGTGCAATGAAACCCGCTATGAGTAATTCTGGTTCAGGAAATCAAGGCATCGCGGCAACCATGCCAGTTGCCGTTGTTGCAGAGCATCTTAACGTTGGTCGTGAGAAATTAATTAGAGCATTAATGCTCTCGCATCTTATGGCCATCTATATTAAAAGCTACCAGAACAAACTTTCAGCATTGTGTGGAGCGACTACCGCATCTATGGGTGCTGTCGCGGGTATGACATGGTTGTTAGGGGGTAACTTCGAAAAAGTCAGTCACTCTATCTGTAGCATGATTGGCGACATATCTGGAATGATTTGTGATGGTGCCAAGACAAGCTGTTCGATGAAAGTTTCTTCCTCTGCTAGTGCGGCATTAAAAGCTGCGTTGATGGCATTAGACAATATTAGAGTGACTGGAAACGAGGGTATTGTTGCGTGTGATGTAGATGAGTCGATCAGGAATTTGTCTGTGCTCGCTAATGGCTCTATGACTCAGGTCGACACGCAAATACTCGACATTATGGTCAGAAAATAGCAACAACTTAAAGCGACCCCTATTTTATTTATCTCGATACTATAACTAAGAAGAAAACAAATGAACGAAACTATTTTTACTAATGATGCACCAGCTGCAGTCGGCCCTTATGTGCAAGCAAAACTCACCGATACAACATTATACACATCAGGCCAATTACCAATTAATCCTAATACCGGAAAAATGCCGGAAGATGTCGGGGAACAAACCTGTCAATCATTATTAAATGTAGAAGCAATATTAAAGCAAGCCGGATTGGATAAAACTAATATTGTTAAAACAACCGTATTTGTGAAAGATCTAAATGATTTCTCAATTATTAATAATGCTTACGCGAAGTTTTTTGGGGAACATTGCCCAGCACGAAGTTGTGTAGAAGTGGCTAGATTACCTCTGGATGCTAAAGTTGAAATAGAGGCAGTTGCTATAAAATAAATAATTAGGCTCAATATTATCTACTAATATTGAGGGCTTGATAATGAGTTGTAAAATCTCAATGTTATCTCTAACATTGAGATTTTACGACTTAACGTCCAATGTTTACACCCCTTCTAAAACCACTGTATTTCAAATAACCACAATCCTCTCTAAGTGTAGTGCTAGAAATAAAAATCCTGTAAAAAGATTTATTTGTGATATTAATCACTATACATAAATTACAAGATAGTTTTATGTATTGACTAATGTGCGATCTGCAGCACATTAGTGAGATACATGGTTTTCTTGTTTGTTATTTTAAATCAATACAAAGAATTATAGTTATGCGTCTATCGATTAGTGAAAATAATTTTCTCCCTTGAGTCTTTTTGGTGGAAAATTTGAAATTTTTTTCTCTAAAAATAGGCGTATTCTTCCTTCCGTTATCTATATAAGAGCAATAAAATTAAGCACAAAAGTATATTGCTTACTAATAAAAATCGAACCTTTCGGAGTCTACAATGACGGATATTATTAATACTGGATCTGACGCCTCAACCAGTAATAAAGAACCACATGAAATCGCAGGAATGACCATTCAAGAATGGAAGAACGCAACTAAGTTTGACAGCGTTGATATTGGCTGGATTGTTATGAGTATTGGCATGGCAATAGGAGCGGGGATAGTATTTCTGCCAGTACAAGTAGGTGTTATGGGGTTATGGGTTTTCCTACTTTCTTCTGTTATCGGCTATCCAGCAATGTATCTTTTCCAAAAACTTTTCATTAATACATTGGCTGAATCAAAAGAATGTACCGACTATCCAGGTGTTATAACAGGGTATTTAGGTAAAAACTGGGGCATGTTGTTAGGTGCGCTATATTTTGTCATGTTAGTCATTTGGGTGTTGGTATACTCGCTAGCCGTTACCAATGACAGTTCCTCGTATCTACATTCGTTTGGTGTTACTGAAGGCCATTTAAACGACAACGTGTTCTACGGTTTAGCGTTGATCTGCGTGTTATCTTTTATTGGGTCCAAAGGTGAAAAATTACTATTTAAGCTATCAGGGGTTATGGCTGTAACCGTTTTATCATTGGTGGCGGTAATGGGTGTGCTCTTAATGGCAAGATGGGACATGGCAAATGTGCCAGATTTTGGTCATTGGGGTTCTATGCTCAAAGATGCAATTATTACGTTACCATTCACTCTAACTTCAATTCTATTTATTCAGTCTCTTAGCCCAATGGTAATTTCTTACCGTTCTCATGAAAAATCAATTGAAGTTGCGCGCTATAAAGCATCTAGAGCGATGAAAATTGCGTTCACAATTTTGTTCGTGGTTGTTTTCTTCTTTGCCGTTTCTTTTACTCTAGCAATCAGTCAAGAGCAAGCGGCTCAAGCGATGCATCAAAATATCTCTGCATTGGCTATTATTGCTCAATATTTCCCAGGCAGCTGGGCAACAGTTGCAGGAATAATTATTAACATTTTCGCCGTCGTAACTTCGTTTTTTGGTGTGTTTTTAGCCTTTAAAGAAGCGTGTACTGGTTTAGCTATGAATATGTTATTGCGTAACCGCGATGAATCTAGCATCAACAAAGACTTAATCAGCAAATTAGTTGTCGTTTTCATTATTCTATTGGCGTGGAGCGCAATCGCAATTAATGCGCCTATCTTATCATTTACATCAATCTGCAGTCCCGTGTTTGGTTTGGTTGGTTGTCTTATTCCTGCATACTTGGTTTATAAAGTGCCACACCTTGCAAAATACAAAGGTTGGGCCACTAACCTTATAATTATTACTGGTATTTTATTGTGTGTTTCACCAATACTTGCATTTATCTAATTTTATCAATTAGTTAACAGTAATTTCTGAGCCAGCGGTATACTATCGCTGGCTTTTTAGTTTTATGATTAGATGGTTGTTGAATTATCAATTGAATCCGGTCGAGATAAAACGGTTACTTTCCTTTATGCCATTTCTGAAGTGTAGGTATTGGCCACCGCAAGGCTATTCTCTCAACATGAATCTCAACCCTAGGGCTAGCGAAGGCAGTAACGAAAGAGACCAGTATAACTCAATGAGAAAAATACTTGCTGTTGAGGTAGCAAGGTTTAAACGGCCACTAACTGAACAAAGCCAGAGAACGCGATATCGTCGAGATGTAAGCATTTCAACGCAGAAATCTGGGGACGAGAGGAACGAGAGAAGGTGGATGATGATTTACTTGTGGATTATTTTAAGGTGTATTTCCTCGTTATTGCGGTTAGATGCGATAACGAGGAGATTGTTGGTCATAATGCGTCAGAACTTCGTTTGCTGGGCTTTGTATTGAAACCACGTATACAAACCAGCAAGCACGGTAGATCCAAGCATTAAAGCCACTGAGACTGCATTGACCACCGGGGTCGTGCCTTCTCGTACTCGTTGGAACATTTCGACCGTTAATGGTGAATCGGAACCCACTAGCATCAAGGTGGTATTAAAATTTTCGAAGGACATTAAAAATCCGACGATAGCCGTACTCACCAATGTTGGGCGTAAAAACGGTAAAGTGACCGCCTTAAATGCTCTTAATGGTGTCGCACCCAAATTGAGCGCTGCTTCTTCTAAACTTGGGTCAAATCGTCGATAACGAGCCAATAAAACGAGCGTAGTGATTGAAGTGATGAACGCGGCCTGACCTAATACAACCAAAACTAATCCGGGCCTCGCCCATTCCCACTCCCATGCCCAAACGTCATCAACCCAATTCGCCATCGTACTGGACGTCACCAAAATAGAGACGCCCAAAATGACACCGGGGATCACTAAGGGGACCAACATCAATACGGACAGAAGCTCTTTGTAGCGGAATTGAAATCGAACCAGTAAGTGTGCATTGCTGAGCCCTAAAAGTGTTGACACTAGGGTCACCCCCAAAGCGACCTGAACACTTGTGAGTACGCTAGACAACAAGTTTTTGTCGTTAAAAAGTCCTACATAGGGTGAGCTATCACCCACATACCAAACGGTACTCGCGCCCTTCCATGGCAGTGATGGGTAAGTGGCATCGTGAAAGGAAAACACCACCACCACCACCAAAGGCAGCAGCAAAAAGACAAAAAATATTGCGATAAAACACTGATAAATTTTCTTTCTTGAAGTGTTAAATGGTACTGAAGGGATCATATATTCTCCTAGCGTCCTACAGTGGACTGTAAAGACTGACCACTTATCTTCAATCCTATCCACACCATGACCGATGACAACAGCAGTAACAGTAACCCCAATGCTGAACCTTGTTCCCAATTAAAACGCGTAATGAACTGAGTAAAAATTTGCTCGGTGAACCATAGACTGTCTTTGCCCCCCATGAGATTGGGTATAAGGTAGTTTCCTAAGCTGAGCATAAAGACAATAATACATCCTGAAACAATGCCGGGAAGAGCATGAGGAATTACGATATCTTTTAAAGCTATCCAACGACTGGCCCCAAGATCGAAAGCCGCTTCAATGTGACTATCGTCTAAACTGTCTAGCGCACTGACTAGAGGTACCACCATAAATAACAGCCCGTTGTAGACGAGCCCCATGATGATGGTGTAGTCATTGTACAAAAATTCAATGCGTTGTTCGGTTAAACCCATCCACATCAGGGCATTACTCAACAATCCTGATTCACGTAGAATAATCATCCAACCATAGGCACGAATCAATTCGCTGAGCCAAAATGGCAAGATACACACCATTAATAAAATGAGTTTATTGGCTCCGGTCGCCACTTTCGCAATGTAATAAGCCACTGGAAAGGCAAGTAGTAAAGTAAACACCGTTGCCAAGATTGACATCCAAGCGGTTCGAACAAAGGTGTTCCAATAGATGCTGTGTTGAAAAAAGTTGTTAAAGTGCTTAACAGTCCATCCATCGCCTCTATTGGAGAACGCTAATTCGACTAACTGAAGATGTGGAATCACGATCAGCATTAATAGCCATACGATAGCGGGAGTAAGGAACAAAGCGAGTGTCCATTTTTTACTCATTCGGATATTCCTAACGCTATGGCCTGGCTAGGGGCCCACCTCAGTTCCACAGCGATATCTTCAGATCGTTCTGTGCGTTGTTTTAACTGCAGGTCGTTCAGTTGATTTGGGGTAATAGACAACCTAAGATCGCCAAGATTGGTGGAAACAATCGCGCCACTGGCTGCACCATCAAACAATAATTCTTTGAGCTTGCCTGACAAGGGTTCACCATCGTTGGGATTGTCGCTTATAGTGAGTGCTTCAGGTCGGAGATATATCTTAACGGTTTGGTTGGTTTTGAGTGCGGTTTGACAGCAAGAGCGTGGTAATGAAAGCGTCACATTGTTCTGACTGACAACGGACAAGGTGGATGATGTCATGTCTACGACTTTGGTAACAACGGTATTGTTTTCGCCTACAAACTCTGCGACGAAAGGTGTAGATGGTCGCATGTACAACTCACTCGGCGTTCCGATTTGCTCAAAGCGGCCTGCGTTCATAACCGCAATCCGATCCGACATCATCAAAGCTTCACTCTGATCGTGAGTGATGTAAATAAACGTCGTGCCAAACGCTTTTTGCAGGTGTTTGAGCTCAATTTTCATCTGCTCGCGAAGTTTTAGATCTAATGCGCCTAACGGCTCGTCCAATAGTAGGACTTTTGGTTCTAACACCAATGAACGTGCTAATGCTACGCGTTGTTTCTGTCCACCGGACAATTGATGAGTTTGCTTAGTTCCGCTTCCTTGAAGATCCACTCGTTGAAGAATGTCTTTTACCTTGACCTTAATTTGGTTGCTGTTCTCACCACGTTGTTTTAATCCAAACGCAACGTTATCGGCAACGCTCATGTTGGGAAACAGCGCAAGATGTTGAAACACCATGTTAAGTGGTCGTTTGTTTGGCGGTGTGTCTGTTACATCGTGTGAATTGAGTACAATGCGGCCGTGGCTTGGGGACTCAAACCCCGCTAACATACGCAGTAGCGTTGTTTTACCGCATCCTGACGGACCAAGTATTGAAAAAAACTCACCGGCGTGAATGTTCAGTTCTAGGTTGTGCACAGCTGTGAATTGCTCAAACTGCTTTCCTAACTCATGGCATTGTAGAATGTAATCGGGCTGGGGCATAAATATGTCGTCGATGTTCCTTGAATAAACACAGTCCCTGCTGAGATAATCCTCAGCAGGGGGAGGTAACTACCTAAACGAGTATGGCAGCAGTAATGCCAGATTAATTTGAGGCTTTGATTCGATCTAGGGTCATGCCTTCCATTTCTTCAAGTCCGGCTGGTACGGCTGGGTACCACTTAATGTTGTCAATGGCCGCTTTAGGGAAGCTCTTTTGGAATCGCGCTTTTGCGTCTTCATTTACAAACTCATCACTACCTTGAGATGCCGTAAAGTTACCCGCAGATTCTGTGATTTTAGCAGCAATTTCCGGACGCATTACAAAATTAATCCATTGATAAGCCGCCGCTTCGTTTTTCGTTTTACGTGGCAGTGTGAAGGTATCAACCCACCCCAATGCTCCTGATGAAGGCGCGATATACTCGATATCTGTATTTTCTTGATTGAGTTTCCAACCGCCGGCATCCCACGCCATACTGGCCACAATCTCTTCGGTTCGCAGCAGGTTCATGAGTGCGTCAGAACCACTCCAGTAGGTTTTGACATTGCCTTTACACTCAACAAGTTTGGCTTCGACTTTATCCAATATTTTCTGATATTGAGCTTGATCGGCATAGGCTGCAAACGGGTCTTCACCCATAGCAAAAGCGAAACCAATCAGGGTAGGACGTTTAAGACGGTAGCTGACCTTACCTTGGTAATCGGCATTACATAGGTCGGTGTAGTCAGAGATGTCGGATGCTTTTTTTGTGTTGACTACAAGTCCACTGGTGCCCCAAATGTGAGGAACACCGTATACACTGTTGTCTACACTGGTGATTGCTTGAGTCGATTCCAGCATTGAAGGAATGAACTGCTTGGCATCGATTTTGGATAAATCGATCGGTTTGTAGATATTGAATTCAGCTTGCGCACCTGCAATTCGGTCTTGAGATGGCTGAGCCAGATCGAAACCAGAACCACCGGTGGCACGAAGTTTGGAAATCATGTCTTCATTATTAGAGGTCGTAACCTTGACGTCTATACCTGTCTCTTTTTCAAACATATCGATCACTTCATCGGGGGCATAACCTCCCCAAGTTAGTAGTCGTAGAGTGTCCGCTTGTGCTAAAGCAGGAATCATTGCGCTGGTCAATGCAACGGTAGCAAGTGTGCGTAGTTTAAATGTCATAGTGTTATCCCTAACTGAACTGCGTTGTTTTGATTGTACTTTCTTGTGTATTTAAAACTCTGCCATCAAAATGTGACTAAAATGTGAACAGAGTATTTCACAATTAAGACAGCCGAACAAGGTGTTACTGTGGTCAGATAATGACGGGGGTATCAAAGCGTGATAAGAAACTCAGTTCGGTTCCATTGTGGTATCTATGGTGTAATTTTTTGTATCTGAGAGCTTTTATCGTACCTATACTGGTATGTCATCGATTTAATTATTTTACTCTAATTGTGAGCTAACTATTAAAAAGTCGATTAATAATGCTCCTAAATAGAGCAATAACGTTGCAAAATAGAGTGGTGTTAATAAATTGTTAATTGTGAGTTTATGTTTACTACTATTCCTGCTCCGCCATCGCTTATCAAACAAGATGGACAGCCGATATTTGGTCAGTTTGATGGTGCCCCTTTAATACTTGGAGTAGAGCACTTCCACTACACCACGGAAATGGATAAAAGGTCGAGAAAATGGGCCAAATACTTTCATTATAAGCAGTTTCAATTTACCAGTATTATGACGGAAAATTATGTCATTGGTTTGGCTATCGCGGATATTCGCTATGCGACAACCGCCTTCTGTTATCTTTACGATATTAAAGAGGATAAATTATCAGAGATAACCTGGACTAACCCACTTGGTATGGCTTCTACGATTACAACATCACCTAGCAATGGCATCACAACACTTGATGGTGAACCGATAAAGTTCGACATTCAACAACAACAGTGGCGGGTGATGATCAACTGTAACGCTATTCACGCAAACCTATCTCTTATTCCCCTTTTAGAGAGCTTACCTTTGTCGATGTGTACACCAACGGGTTATTCCGGTTGGACTTACACTCAAAAACACAATGCACTATCTGTGACTGGGCAGCTTAGTATTGATGGTAAAACGATCAGTTTGGAACACGCGCTCGCTAGCTACGATTTTTCGGCAGGTTACATGAGAAGAGAAACCAGTTGGCGCTGGGCGAGCATCAATACAACGTTGGACCAAGTTAAGTTGGGGCTTAATTTAGCCGCGGGCGTGAATGAAACAGGTGATGGTGAAAATGCGGTATGGATTGACGGCTCACGTCATTTTCTTGGGCCTGTTCACTTTGAATTCGACCGCAGCAACCAAGAGAAGCCTTGGCGAATCTACTCACGTGATGGGCAAGTTAACTTAACGTTCAATGTGCTCAATAAACGCAGTGAAAAGCTCAATCTATGGCTACTAAAGAGCAATTTTCGTCAGTTTATCGGTTATTTCAATGGGACGATAATAGATTCGTCGGGTAATACGTATGAACTCGTTAATTGTCTAGGTTTAACTGAAGACCATTTTGCACGCTGGTAAGGATGAATATGGACATCTCATTTTTAATTGATCACCCTGAATGGCTTCTTCTTGTCTTAGCACCGGTATTTCTATTGTGCATGTTGGCCGAGTACTATTTAGGTCAAAAATCGGGTCGCTTACCCGAGAACGCTAACTATCATCTCAATGAAGTGCTATGCAATTTTATATTAGCAGGGATGCACCAACTGAGTGATTTAGTGACTGGTCTCTTAATCGTTAATCTCTATATTTGGCTTTTTGGCTGGAGGATGTTTGATATTGACATGAACCTGGCCAGTTTCGGTTTACTTATGGTGCTGCAAGATTTCTTCTATTACTGGTTTCATAGGGGGAGCCACCGTATTCGCTGGATGTGGGCGGCGCATGTTGTTCATCATAGCTCTGAACGGATGAACTTTAGCACTGCGTTTCGCCAGAGCTTAATGTACCCTTTCGCAGGCATGTGGTTGTTTTGGGTACCATTAGTGCTGATCGGTTTCGAGCCCAGTTGGGTTATCTTTGCGGTACTGCTTAACCTTAGTTTGCAGTTCTTTGTCCATACGCAGTGGGTACGTACTTTAGGTCCTTTGGAGCATGTGTTTAATACACCTTCTCATCACCGTGTTCACCACGGTGTTAACGCTCAATATATCGATAAAAACTACGCAGGCGTGCTCATTGTGTGGGACAAATTATTTGGTTCTTTTGAACCAGAACACGAGCCGGTTCGTTATGGGATATCCAAACCCATCAAGAGTTTTAACCCATGGACGGTCACCTTTACTGAGTGGAGAAATATGTTCGTTGACGGTTTTTCTTCGTCAAAATCACTCAGACAAAAGGTGAGGGTGTTCTTTTGGCCACCCTCTAACTGATGGCTCCGGCACGGAACGGCGTAGTGGCATAGTGAATTTAGTCACCTCAAGCAGAGGAATTTATTGCACTCAGAAAAAACGGATTGCAATGGCTAAGGAAAGCTTTTATTAAAAAATACGGCTATATAGTTCGACCTACAGAATCTCTTGGCCATGTATACCTAAAATGATAGAAATAGCCAAGTAATCAACTATATCGGCAGTGTCTATCTGAGTTCCAGTTAGGAAATAAAGCCGCCTCTAACGCCAACGCGTTGGCATCGATTGTTATCGATGACTATCTTTTCTGGTAACCATAGTGGTCTATCACCTATTGAAGAATTCGATTTTGCTTTCTATCCGGATTACGCAACAATCCCTGATGAACAATCAAATAAGATTAAAGATTTGAACAACATTAACCTGTAGAATGGCAGACTAACAATGGATTTAAAAATATTAAAAGAGACTGTTATGCCAATCTACAATTCCGCTGAATTTGACCTGTTTTTACAAACCTGCAATGACGCATTCAATGAGCAACAACTGCAACGGTTAGTACTGTCAAAATACAATGGTGATAAAGCAGATCTAAAACGCATAACCATTCGACCACTCTCATTAAAAGAGCAACCATTACTTTCTTTTTTACACGAATATAAAACCCATCACATCACCAAAAACTTAACCATTGAAGAATCACTGGCCTTTTGGCAATCCGAGTTAGGTCACCACTTTTTTAACGCGCACTTAGTAACGGATGAATGGGAAGTACAATTAAGTGTGAGTAAAAAAGGAAAAGTGTTAATGAAAAAGTACCCGAACAAAAATAAAACACTTCAAAAAATAAAAATGGCACCTCACGATCGCACGAAAAATCGCTTCGTAGAACAAAACCGACCTTATCTACATGAGCTTGGTGTAACTGATATCAAAGGAAATATTATTCCTGCGATGTCGCGCAAATGGAAACAGATCAATAAATTTATTGAAGTATTGTCACACGCTATTGATAGCACCGGACTTGATAAACATGACAAAGTACATATTGCCGACTTTGGATCAGGTAAAGCTTACTTGACCTTCGCTGTGCATGATTATTTTATTGATAAGCTACAAGTAAAAACAGAAGTGACGGGTGTAGAACTACGTCAAAATCTGGTTGATTTATGTAACACGACGGCACAGAAGTTAGCGTTAGAGGGCATTAAATTTGAGCAGGGTGATGTGCAACACTTTAAAGCACAAGGTATTAATATCATGATAGCGCTGCATGCTTGCGATATTGCCACCGATTACGCTATCCACATGGGTATTCGAACCAATGCAGAAATTATTATGTGTTCACCTTGTTGCCATAAACAAATACGTCCACAAATGAAATCTCCAAAATTATTAGCGCCACTTTTACAGCATGGTATTCACCTTGGTCAAGAAGCAGAAATGGTTACAGATGGATTGCGTGCGTTGTTGTTGGAAGCCAACGGATACGATACAAAAGTATTTGAGTTTATTTCACTCGAGCACACGAGCAAAAATAAAATGATATTGGCGCAAAAACGCAAAAAACCAATCGATAACACCATCATACTTGAGCAAGTAAAGTCTATTAAAGAATTTTACGGTATTCAGGAGCACTGCTTAGAAAGCCTGCTCCTATATTAAAAAGGAATGAACCTAATAAGTAAGGTTATGATGACTTTTATTTTTTATTATTGATTTTAAAAGGTTGCAGGAAAACGTACTAAAAAAAACGCCAGAAATGGCGAAACCCCAGATGTTGGTAGCATCTGGGGTTTCTAATTTTTGATGTCTCGGATGGTAAAGGCCGATAATCTCTATGCGAAAAGCTGGACATATCCTTTTCTATTCTGTGGTAGCAGAATTAGATACGGATAAAGTCCATGTGCTCAACTTTTGGCTTAAACGCGTGACGTTGAACGTCTTGCGGTTTAACCTTAACTTCTGCGCCGTCGATCACTAGAGTGATGGCTTCGTAGAACTCAGGCTTGTCCATTTGATGAATCACATCAGAATGTAGAAGTGCGATAGAAACTGGAGCTGCTTCACCACCATAAACGATAGCTGGGAATTGGCCAGTTAAACGTAGGCGGCGGCTCGCACTCTTACCTAGTTCAGTACGTACTACTGTTTCAAATTTCATAGTATTTACTCTCAAATTAGTAAAAAATTAGGATTGTTTATCAGCATAGCGACCTAGCCGATAATGTATGCCGCAATCAGGAAACGATTTGTTAGCTGTTTGCGAGCGCGGATACTACCATTCTTGCTATTTCCGAGCAACAGAATCCGATTGGATTTTGCTATTTTTCTCTCATCTCGTCTTCAAATATTTTATCTCGCATTTTCCAGAAACGACCAGACTTTCTAGCGATGACAAAAAGAGGCAAACGAAAGCGATGTTGATTGGCGACCACTCGCGTTGGAGAGTTCTCATTAAAAGGTCGATGACGGTCAGCTAAATGAGGTCTGACAAATTGCTTGTAAAACGCTTCTTTTCTCTTTTTGGTGCTTAGCGACCAAAATTCATGTACTTGCGCGTTGTTGTCGCCAACGTATGTCACCTTTAATTGATTCTTACCGCTGCTGTCTTTTAATACGTTTAATTGCATATCCCTACATTCAAACACCAAAGCATCCTTTAGATTGAGGGCTTCTTTTAGTTTTTTGTCTGGGTCAACAAGGGTCGCATCACATTCGTGGCAAATGCGTGCAGCGATGTCGTTATCGGCACCGCATTCGTGGCAATATTTGGCTCTAAACCGATAACCACAATGTTCTCGGCTTCCGTCCTCTTCTTCAAGGTAACCTTGGCAGCGTCGACCATAATGCTCAAGCAAGAACCCGTTGCTGTCCAATTTGCCCCAAAAGTTGTTATTAAAGCCGCAAGCAGGGCAGGGAATAGTGACAATGTCACTATTAGGGTCGGGTTGTGGGTTACCGACCTCTGGTTGATAGAGATCGTAGTTATTACCTGCATAATCCAAAACAAGGCAGTCTGTTTTGCCTTCCGATAATCTTAATCCTCGCCCAATAATTTGTTGATATAAGCTCACAGATTCTGTTGGCCGAAGGATAGCGATTAGGTCCACATGGGGGGCATCAAAACCGGTGGTTAGCACCGATACATTGACTAAGAATTGGATCTCTCTATTTTTAAAGCTTTGGATAATGCGGTCACGATCGAGTGTTGGAGTATCACCGATCACTATGTCTGATTGGTCTGGTGGCAACAGAGAGAGGATCTCTTGAGCGTGACGAACCGTTGCCGCAAATATCATCATTCCTTGACGATCCGCGCTCATTTGGATGATTTGGTTAACAATCTGCGGCGTCGCTCTTTTGGCGCTTTCTATTACCATATCTAATTCAGACTCTTTATACCTTCCGAGGCTGGTGGGTTTTAGCGCCGAAAAATCATAGCTGAGCACAGGGGCATCGATCATCCTTGCGGGTGTAAGAAACTGTTCATCTAACAGGTATCGAATGGGAAGTTCGAAAATACAGTCTCTAAAGAAGCGCGGTTCTTCGCTGCGAACTTGCCCTCTGGTATGGTATTGATATATCCAACCCATGCCTAAGCGATACGGCGTAGCCGTTAAGCCCAACACTTTAATACCAGGGTTTAGTTCGGTTACATGGCTGATGACTTTTTGGTAGCTGCTACTTTTTTCATCTGGTACGCGGTGGCACTCATCGATAACCAATAATGAAAACTGGTTCGCAAATGCATCAAGATTGCGCACTACCGATTGAACAGAGGCGAAGACAACCGGTTGGTTGGTCTCTTTTCTGCCTAATCCGGCAGAAAAAACAGCGCCTTTTTCGCCATAGCTTTCGTATTTAGCATGGTTTTGCTCAACCAGCTCTTTTACATGGGCGAGCACAAGTACTCGTCCTTTAGCGATACGAGCTAATTCCGCAATGACAAGGCTCTTACCCGCGCCTGTCGGTAGGACGATGACGGCAGGGCTCGTGTGCTTTCTAAAATAGTGAATAACGGCTTTGACTGAATCCGTTTGGTAGGGCCGAAGTTTATACATATAGGAAAAGTGTGAAATAGCTCAACTAATTTAAGAAAGATCCCTATAATACCCCACTAGAGAAAGAAGAGGTAATCATGCGGTTAGATAAATTTTTGTGTGATGCATTAGGTGCGACACGTAAAGAAGCGACAAAAATCATTAAAAGCGGCAGTGTAACGGTTAATGACATCGTGATAAAAAGTGGCGCACATAAACTAAAAGAGACCTGTGTTGTCGAATGGCAAAACAGGGTAATCACTGTTCATGGGCCTAGATATATCATGCTATTTAAGCCTGAGGGTTATGTATGCTCTCATGAAGATGGTTTCAACCCTACGGCGTTTGTTTTATTAGATGAAGTCAAGATGGAGAACCTGCACTTTGCTGGTCGACTAGATGTCGACACCACGGGCTTAGTGCTTATTACCGATGACGGAAAATGGTCACATCGGATTACTTCCCCTAAACATAAGTGCGAAAAAACGTACAGAGTTTGGTTAGCTGATCCAGTTTTAGATGATTACGTGTCGGCATTTGCAGAAGGTATCGAGTTAAGAAGTGAACCTGAACCGACACTACCAGCGACCTTAGAGGTTATCGATACCAATGAGGTCTTGTTGACGATTGTAGAAGGTAAGTATCATCAAGTTAAACGGATGTTTGCCGCGCTTGGAAATAAAGTTGAAGCGCTTCATCGAGAACGCATAGGTGCAATTGAATTGGATGCTGATTTAGAGCCCGGCGAATATCGTTATTTGACAGAAGAAGAAGTGGGTTCTGTCTGGAGCAAGTAATAGGTTGGCAAAGGGGTAGGTCGGCTCGGTAGTAGAGAATCGTTATCTACTATAAATATTAATCAAAATTGATGTCGGAGCAGTATGACAAGTAGCAACACAAATCAGCTTGGCCTTTTAATGTTTATCATTTTAGGTGCTATTGGTGCACTGACTCCATTAGCCATTGATATGTATTTGCCTGCAATGCCAACTATCGCGAAAGAGTTAGGGGTAGATCCTGGCGCGGTTCAGATAACGTTAACAACCTATACCGCCGGGTTTGCTATTGGTCAATTATTGCATGGACCACTCTCTGACAGCTATGGTCGAAAACCGATATTAATTATCGGTATTTTGCTGTTTGCGATTGGTTCTATTGTGTGTGCGACGACATCCGATATTGAGTCGTTAAAATACGTACGGGCGGCGCAAGGTTTTGCTGGGGCGTCAGCCGCGGTTGTTATTCAAGCCTTGGTTAGAGATATGTACGAGAAAGAAGATTTTGCTCGTACTATGTCTTTTATAACTTTGGTGGTGATGGTTGCTCCACTTATCGCCCCCATGTTGGGTGGCTACTTAGCCGTTTGGTTTGGTTGGCGCTCAATATTTTGGGTACTCGCGGTTGTATCTGGTTTGGTTATCGCTGCCGTCGTCTGGAAGATACCAGAGACACTCGCGCCAGAAAACAGACAGAAACTGCATTTTAGAACCACGATTCAAAACTATATCCGCCTGTTTATGAATCCAGTGGCCTTGGGTTTGATGTTCGCTGGTGCGTTCTCATTTGCTGGTATGTTTGCATTTCTAACCGCGGGTTCGTTTGTTTATATTGATGTCTACGGAGTGGGTACATCGCAGTTTGGTTATCTGTTTGGTTTAAACGTTGTCGGTTTATTCATTATGACGACCGTGAATGGCCGGATTGTAAGAAGAGTGAGCTCCAAATGGATGCTCTCTTTTGCCATTCTGATTCAACTTATCGCTGGTGTCGGGCTCTTTTTTGGTTGGTTAGCGGATATTGGATTGTGGGGTATTGTCCCTTTTGTCATGCTCTATATTAGTATGATGTCTACAGTGGGCAGCAACTCGATGGCTATCTTGTTATCGGCTTACCCAGGTATGGCGGGTACCGCTTCTTCGTTAGCGGGTACGTTGAGATTTGGTGTGGGATCCATTATTGGTGTTATCGTTGCAATGTTGCCTGGTGACACAGCATGGCCGATGATTTTATTAATGACACTTTGTGCCGTAATGTCTGCGGTTTTTTATTGGTTTTTAGGACGTAAAGCTTAATGGCTATCTATACAGTTGAAATGCAAAACGTAGTTAATTCAGCGCTTGATGAATTAGAAGAGTTACATAAAAGAGGAAAGGTGGCCAATACACCTGTCAGTAATACACATTTTTTGGTTCGCTGGGTAACATTGAGCCTGAAAACTCAGAGATTCGATCGTTGTGTTCGCGATAATCTTGTACGCTGGCAAAAAATGGGAAGAAGCAAAGGGACTAAATCTGAATTGATGTTTTCCTTCAAAAATATCTCTAAGTTTTATGGTCAGTTGTCGCCAGTAGACGAAGAACCTAAGGTTATCTCTGATTCAGATATTGAAGCGTTTCTTGAGGTGATGGAAAAGGCCAATTGGGGGGTAAGTACTGAGTTTGAAATTACAGGCAAAATGCAGGTATTTACGGAAGGGGACAACTCTTTCCTTCTTTGTGCGAAGCAATGCGATGATTGTTTTGAAGGGGGCTCTGAACTTGTAAAACCAATGAGTTTTTATGTTCGAGGTCACCATGCGGAGTTTGTCAGGATGGCAAGTGAATTTGGTTTTATGTTGCATAAGCGTACCGATTATAAGTCAGCAGTGAAGTATCACGGTGAATACCTAATTTACCCAAAAAACCAAGGGAGCCAATTGGCGGAGATCCCAATCGGTTTTTAAGACTAAATATAGATAAGTTACAGGTTCAAAGTTAATTAACATTGAACCTGTAACTTGGTAACTCTACGCTTTATTTACTATTGCTTTAACCATGCCTTTAAAAATAAACAGGTGCGCAGGCATCATTGCAAACCAATAGAGTAATCCTCTAAAGCCTTGCGGATGCCACCAAGCTCTGACATCTAACTCGCGGTAATCCCCATGATCTTTAATGGTACATTCAAGGCGACCTAATCCTGGAGCCGTCATACCGAAAAGCAGTGATATAAACTGATTTTTCTCACAGCGTATTACCTTCCATGAGTCAATATGATCCCCGATCTTGAGTTCAGGGCCTGAGGGGCTTCGTCTTTTTGGAATGCCGCCACCGACGAACAGATCAAGCCATTCTCGTGTACGCCACAAAATATTAGCGAAGAAATAACCTTCTTCAGGGCTACCTATTTTCTTAATAACTTGCCATAGCTCTTCGACTGATTTATCGGTCTTTATGCTTGCTCCTGCATCTTTCGGATAGTACCCATAACCAGATTGCCATCGGTTAAGCGCGGCAGGGTCAAACCCCCAAACCTCACTTCGTATAAACTCGCCTTCATTGCTGACAGACTGAGTAACGGCGTCTTTATACGAGATTAATGGTTGCGGGTACTTTTTGCGGATCTCTTGAGAATCGGCAACGTAATCGTGTTCAAGTCCGGCCAGTAAAGCTCGACCAATATTGGCAGGAACAGAGGTGACCAGTCCCAACCAATACGAGGCCATTTTAGGGGTGAGCAGTGAGGTAGACCAGAGCCGGAGAGGATGACCGATAGCGGTACATATCACGCCAAACTGTTCTCTATAACTCAGAATGTCTGGTCCGCCGACTTCGTAAAAATGACTTTGAGTAGGTGATTCATGAAGTTGGGCAAGAAGGTAGTGGTTAAGGTTGTTTAGTGCAATCGGGTTTGCTTTGGAGTCAACCCACTTAGGTGCAATGATAATCGGCATGTTATAGGTGAAATCTTTCATGATTTCGAACGCGGCAGACCCGGGCCCAATGATGACACCGGCTCTTAATTCGGTAACGGGGACGTTAGCTTGCTTTAGGATTTCTCCGGTTTTTTTACGAGCAAGAAGGTGCTCTGAGTTTCCTGTCTGCGGTTGAATAGCACTAAGATAGATAACATGTTTAACGCTGCTATCAATTAACGCGTCCTTAAAATTGATCGCCAAGGAAAGTTCATATTCGAGGAAATCGTGACCATGAGCCATTCCATGGACAAGAAAATAAACAAGCTCATGGCCGCTAACGGCGTCTAATGTGGCTTCTTTTTCGGCTAGATCAAGATAGACAGTTGTTAGGTTGGCGTGCGGGTGGACTCGTGCTTTCAGGTAGTCGATCTGTCTGGAAGCGGCAGTTACGAAATGGCCCTGCTCGAGAAGCAATGGAATAAGTTGCGAGCCAACGTAACCAGAAGCGCCAAGAACCAATATTTTTTTCTTTTCCATAGCCAATAACTTCATTCCTTTTCATGGTGATCCCAAATCAATGGGAGTAGAATACTCTTGCTATTCTTCGTGTTAATGCTCTGCCCATTCTTCTACGTCTTTAGGCGCGCATCCCTTTCATTTTTATGAGGCTTTATGACCAACACCTTATCATTAGTTTACAAGTATACAAAAGGTGATTTTTTACGCCGTTTATTTGCCATCGCACTCCCTATCGCACTGCAAAACATTATGTTTTCTAGCAGAGGATTAGTCGATGTTCTTATGCTTGGTCAACTTGGTGAAGCGGATATCGCCGCCGTCGGTGTAGCGAGTCGTGCGATGTTTGTTACTACGCTTATGTTGGTCGGTGTCAATACGGGAGGGGCGTTATTGACGGCGCAGTTTTGGGGGGCAGGCAATAAGGACGGGGTAAGAGAGAGTACCGCCTTAACGTGGATCATTGCGAATGCGTTTGCCTTATTGACCGTGGTCTTGTTTATACTCTATCCAGAACAGGTTATGGGGCTGGCAACCGATTCCGCGCAGGTTATCGCTTTGGGTAGTGATTATATCGTCATTACATCCCTTAGTATGTTTGCGGTGGCGTGTGTCAGTAGTATGGCTGTGGGCCTTCGAGCGATGCACCGCCCCGGAGTGAGTACCTTTTTTAGTGGTATTGGTATTGTTTCTAACGTGTTTCTCAATTGGGTTTTGATCTTTGGGCATTTTGGAATGCCCGCAATGGGAATCAAAGGCGCGGCTATTGCGACGGTGCTTAGTGGCGCGATAGAAGTGGCCTTTTTGTACGCCTTTTTGTATAAATCAAAGAGCTTGCTTGCGTTTACGTTGATTGATGTGAAGGTCGCTTTTTCTTCAGAGAAGGTATCGCGTTTTCTTCGATTATCGTTACCGACTACATTAAACTTCTTTACTTGGGCCGCCGGTATTTTTTCCTACCACGCTATTATGGGTCAGACCGGAGTACAAGGCTTGGCCGCGTTATCGGTGATGACGCCAGTAGACTCCATTGGGATAAGTTTGTTGATCGGGACGTCCACGGCTGCGGCCGTTCTTACGGGTAATCAGATTGGTGCAAAGAAATATGATGCGGTTTATTACCAATCGATAGGATTACTTTTTCTCAGTGTTCTGCTCGGCTTATGTACGGCGGTAGTCCTTTATACTATCCAAATACCTATCCTTGACTCCTTTAGCGCGTTAACTGAAGAGACACGAGCACTTGCAGACAAGTTTATGCTGATACTCTGTTTTGGTATGGTGATTCGGTCTATACCGCTTACCTTGGTGGTGGGTGTCTTAAGGGCTGGTGGTGATGTTAAATATTGTTTGTTTCAAGATGTCGTCTCCCAATGGTTTATCGGGATCCCAATTGCTGCATTTGCCGCAGTATATCTTGGGTTAAAACCGGAATATGTCTATGCGTTGTTCTTGGTTGAAGAGTGTATTAAGTGCTTTAGTGCTATCCATCGATTAAAAAGCAGAAAATGGATTCGAAACTTGATCGAAAGGTAAGCTTGTTGACAATTGGCTAAATAATCGACACTCGTACGGTTATTTTTGAGAGAATGCAATTTTAATTGAATTTTTTTGAAGCTATATCATCCTAGTGTGACAGTTTGCTTAAAATAATGTGATCAGGTAGGTAAAATACTTCCGAAAAGTGAGTAATTAGTGTAACTTCACATACCCTGAATTCTTTAATGCGAGTGTAATTGTTAATGCTAGAATTGTCCGACCTAAATAAAGGCTATGTAGATGGTGGAGAATTTCATCCAGTGCTACAAGGGGCAGCTCTAAAATTAAATCAAGGTGAACAACTCGCGTTAATGGGAGAAAGTGGCTCTGGTAAAAGTACGCTACTCAACCTGATCGCTGGGCTCGACTCGACTGATTCGGGTGAAATTTGGTTTTCAAGTTTTGCTATGCATGCCAGTAACGAGGTTCAGAAAACCGCCTATCGTCGACATAATATTGGCCATATATTCCAACAATACAACCTTCTACCAACATTGAATATCGCAGATAATATTCGTTTCTGTCGACAGTTGAAAGGGTTACCAGAAGATAAAGGTTTGTGGCGTCAGATATTATCGGCCCTTGACCTTATGCCGTTATTAGGCCGTTATCCTGAAGAAGTGTCTGGTGGTCAACAACAGCGAACGGCGATTGCTCGTGCATTGTATATGGAGCCCAAGTTGCTGTTGGCAGATGAACCAACCGGTAGCTTAGATGAAAGAAATGCGGAAGCGGTAATGCGGCTATTAACCTCATTGGCTAAGCAGCTTAATTGCACTCTTTTACTTGTTACACACAGTAAAAAAGTAGCAGAACACATGAGCGGTTGTGTCCGTCTTCAAGGAGGGCAATTGCATGTTATGGCCGGTAGTTAAAGCACTACTAGGGCATTATCGTCGTCATCCACTTCAACTATTACTCGTCTTGTTCGGGCTCACTCTTGGTGTGTCTGTGTATGTTGGGGTTGCCGCGATCAATCAACATGCAAAACAGAGTTATTTGCACAGTGAGACACTTTTCGCAAACCCTCTTCCCTATACTATTACACCTAAATTTAGCGCAAATAAGATCCCACAAGGCTTTTACATTCAGCTTCGTCGTGAGGGTTTCAATCAATGTATTCCGTTTGATAACTTAAGAATTGAAACGAAGAGTGGCCGCGATCTCTCAATTGTTGGCGTCGACCCCGTTTCTATTTTGGGGTTAGAAACACTACATCGTAAAAATGATCTCTCAATTTTACGCATGATGCAACCGTCGAAACCTCTCATTATGGGGGCTGAGCTTGCATCATATCTTGGTAAAAGTAGCGGCGACTTTATAGAGCTAAAAGATGGCTCGAAACTAGGCCCACTTTTTCTTGACCATAATGCGCTTCTTTCAGGTACTCGAATCCTCGCTGATATATCAAAGGTAAGAGAAATCAATGGGTCGGGTGGGTTCTCGCGTCTTGCCTGCGAAAGCATGCCAGAAGAAAAACTGGAAAGGCTTAAAAGTATATTGCCTAACGGCATAGAATTATCGAGAAGCTCTAGAGCCGAATTAGAGTCTCTTACAAAGGCGTTTCATCTAAATCTATCTGCGATGGGTATGCTTGCACTTGTCGTGGGCATATTTATTTTTTACCAAGCGATGTCGCTTTCTTTTATTCAAAGACAAACACTAGTAGGCGTGATGCGTCAGGCTGGGGTCTCGGGATGGCACTTGGCGAAAGCATTAGCGCTAGAACTGACATTATTCATATTTATAGGTTGGTTTTTTGGCAATGTATTTGGTCTTATGTTGGCCAATCAGCTTATGCCTTCGGTATCGACTACCTTGGCCGATCTGTACACCGCGAACGTATCTCTGACGGTTGACTGGAGTTGGCATTGGAGTAAAAACAGTCTGTTGATGGCTATTTTTGGTGCACTGCTTTCCTGTAGTTGGCCGCTAGTTCGGTTGATAAAGACGCCGCCCATAAGGCTTTCTGCAAAGCTTTCTCTGGTCCGTTTTGCGGGTAGGGAGTTTGCATGGCAAGCGTTAGCAGCTGGTATATTTTGCGTAATGGCGATTGGCTTTTATCAACTTCCAGCCACGCCTCAACACGGTTTTATTATTGTCGCGCTATTGCTATTGAGTGTGGCGTTGTTTATGCCATACGTTATCTTTGAATTATTTTCTGCTTTATCGTTCTCCTTACGTTGGGTTAAAGCACGTTGGTTTTTCTCTGATGCGGCATCGAGTATGAGCTTTCGTGGTGTTGCTGTGATGGCGTTCGTTTTGGCGATGTCAGCAAACATAACCGTAGAGACATTAGTAGGCAGTTTCAGAGCCACAACTGAGAGCTGGTTGACACAACGATTGGCGGCGGATATCTATATATTTCCTACCAATAGTTCGGCAGGTCGAATGAGCAGTTGGTTGAGTACGCGCCCAGAAGTAAAAGAAGTATGGTCGCGTTGGGAATTAGAATTACCAACAAAAACTGGTGTGTTAGAAGTTGTCAGCACCGGCCTGAGTAATGGCGAGAGAGATTCTGTACCAGTAAAAATAGCGATACCTAACTATTGGTATCAACTTAATACATCGAAAGGTGTCATGATAAGTGAGGCGATGGCCCTTAAAAAGGATATACGCCCTGGTGATGAGATCCAATTGGGTGGCGTGGTTGAAGAATCATGGCAGGTAGTTGGCGTCTATTATGATTATGGCAACCCATACAACCAAGTACTAATGTCTCATCGAAATTGGAAAAGCCGATTTGGCGGCTTAGGCAATATCGGGCTTGGTGTTATTGCCACTGATGAGGCAAATATCGATAATTTGCTGGCTCAATTACAATCTAGGTATGCCTTATCAGAAGATAGGCTATTTGATAACAGCAATATACACGGCCAGGCGATGCGTATTTTTGACCGCACCTTTGTAATTGCGGATACATTAGGAAACTTGACGTTATTTATCGCGATATGCGGCATTTTCTTTGCGACGTTAGCAGGAGAAGTGTCTAAACAACGGAATACTGCCCTGTTGAGGTGTTTTGGTATATCGACATTTGAACTCATCGCGTTAAGTGGTTTACAGCTATTTATGTTTGGATTGATCTCTGCTTTGGTCGCAATGCCGCTAGGTTTAGCACTTGCGAAAGTGATGGTAGAAGTAGTATTAAAAGAATCCTTTGGTTGGACGATGCCCCTGTATGTTATTCCGTGGGAATATCTAAATACCTTTGCGTCGGCCATGATCGCGCTCATACTAGCAGGGATTTTACCCATTATAGGTATGATCAAACGAACACCAATGAAATCACTTAGAGACGCATTGTAACTATGAAGATGCTTGAAAAAAAACGCAATATAGTCATTATGTTGGCCGCTATTCTCGTTATCCTGGTTGCTGGGCTTATTTACTATTTCTCGTTTGGTCGTTCTTCTGAGAAAGAGACCATTACCTACGCATTTTCTAACAATCAAAAATCGGTCTTTGAACCCGTTTTACCGGGTGTTTCGGTTTCGTTTCCTGACAGCTTTTCATTTCACCATGAATTCAAACGAGAGGGATGGCAGTATTTCGCTAACCTAGTGGGTGACGATGGTGAACTCTACTCAGTTCAATGGAACTATTACCGCATTGCTAGGAACGAGAGCGAAGCTAGTGGGTGGAACAGCACTCAGCTCTATCTGTCTAACTCGGTTGTCACCTCAAAAGATAAAGTATGGAAACAGCAACGTATTGCTAGAGGTGGTATTGGACAAGCTGGATTTCGAGTTCGTCCATTTCGGCTGTGGATAGATAACTGGAGCTGGCGCTCGATAAGTTCATCGCCGTTACCTGGGATTTTACAGGTGGAAACCGATGATTTTTCGCTCAAATTGAGTTCATCCTCTCTTCAGGGTTTTATTCTTAACGGTGACAAAGGCTACCAAGAACAGCATGATCTACTGCCTATCGCAGCTTATGGCTTCGGTGCTCCGTCTGTTCGTTCGTCGGGTCAACTTGTACTCGATAGTAAGGTTGTTACTGTGAATGGACAAGCATGGCTAAGCAAGGAGTGGGGCAGCGACCTAGCCGTTATCGAAGGACAGAAGGCGGTGACTGTTAATCTTCATCTGGCCGACGGAGGGCACCTGCAGCTTAATCAAACTCGTATTCCTAATTATCCTGTCTATAACTATGGTATGTTAGTGAAACGAGATGGTTCCATTCTTCCTTTAGCGGACACCGATATAGTGATGTCTGCATTAGAATTCACGCCAATGGAAAACGGAAAATCAGTCCCATTAACGTGGCAAATTAGTATAGAAGAATTGGATATAGATCTAATTATTACCCCTCTTCGTGATGACCTCTGGCATGCGTTTTATAATCCATATTGGCAAGGGTCGGTGTCCGCAATGGGAACGCAAGATGCTTACGGAATGCTTCAGCTTACGGGATTCTAAGATCAAGATCTGTTTCGTAAATATACAAATAACGTTCAATGCTTACTCAATGCTCGGAAAAACCGAATATATTCATCTAAACAATCGATTATTCCTAAGTTGGCCTATCGTATAAACTGCGCCTATTCTTATGTAATAATAATCACAGACTTAATGTTGCTTAACCAAATGCATTGTTGTTAGTTCGATAAGCGCAGCGGTAAAGTGAGTTAGAGGTAGATCAATGAGTGAAGGAATTCGCGACTTTTTTAAAATGGAATCGGCTGGTGGCATACTGCTCGTTATAGCAGCGGCTGTCGCTATGGTTGTAGCGAACACAGGGTTTGGTGAATCTTACAACAATGTGCTGCACTCATATGTGTTTGGCATGTCGGTGTCGCACTGGATTAACGATGGATTAATGGCCATATTTTTCCTTTTAATCGGTCTTGAAGTAAAAAGAGAACTATTAGAAGGCGCATTAAAGTCCAAAGAAACCGCTATTTTCCCAGCAATTGCTGCTGTTGGAGGTATGTTAGCTCCCGCATTAATTTATATACTATTCAATTATGGTGACCCACAAGCAATGCAAGGTTGGGCTATACCGGCAGCGACAGATATTGCATTCGCACTTGGTATTATGGCGTTGCTTGGTAAACGAGTGCCTATTTCGTTAAAGGTATTTTTACTGGCTTTGGCTATCATCGATGACTTGGGTGTCGTTGTTATCATTGCTCTATTTTATAGTGGTGATCTGTCTACGCTTGCACTGACTATCGGTTTCATTATGACAGGTGTCCTGTTTATGATGAATTCTAAGAACGTGACAAAACTGCCTTACTACGTTATCGCTGGGTTAATCCTATGGATAGCCGTATTGAAATCGGGTGTACATGCCACATTGGCCGGTGTCGTTATTGGTTTCGCTATACCTCTGAAAGGTAAAGAAGGTGAAGAGTCTCCACTTAAGCATTTAGAGCATGCACTACACCCTTATGTTGCGTTCCTGATTTTACCAATATTTGCTTTTGCTAATGCAGGCATCTCGTTAGCTGGTGTGTCATTAACAGGATTGACCTCGATGTTGCCATTGGGTATTTCGTTGGGGCTTCTGGTTGGTAAACCATTAGGTATTTTTAGTTTTAGCTGGTTAGCGGTTAAAAGCGGTGTGGCTAAGTTACCTGAAGGTGTGAATATGAAACATATATTTGCAGTGTCGGTCTTATGTGGTATTGGTTTTACCATGTCTATTTTTATTTCATCACTCGCGTTTACAGGGGTGAGTGCAGAGTTTGATACCTATGCACGTTTAGGCATACTACTTGGCTCAACGACCGCCGCGATTTTAGGGTATGTTCTATTGAGTATCTCACTACCAAAGAAAAGCGTAAATTGATTTAGAAAAGAGCACGATAGATAAGTCATTTAAGAATAAGTAACCCCTTGATCCACGTGGCTCAGGGGGTTTTTATTGTCTTTTTTTGTAGCGATGAATGATGCATATATCATGCACATGACAGACTCAAATCTTTATTTTCTTATAGGTTGAGCGACTGAGCTTATCTATGGACAAAAAAATGCCCAATCCAAAGTGGGTTGGGCGATACAAACATAGGAGTTAATAAGAAAAAGCAGTATGTGGAGTAAAACAGTGAGAAAACAAGTCTAAACCTTCTTAAACTTAGCAATGCTCTGCTTACTACACTTATATGACCCCCCTTATTCAAGACAGTTCAATTTAATTTCATTTCATTTATTGCTAAATTTTTTATGACTAATTCTCATAAATGTGATGTTAAATACTTGTTAATTATGTTCGGTGTATGTATATTTCAAACAGTTGTTTAATACGGTTGATTGAAATGGCTCAGAAAAACAAAACGAAAGATAAGATATTAGATGTAGCGGAGAGCCTATTCGCAGAGCAAGGTTTTAACGATACTTCATTACGAGCGATAACCAGTAAAGCTAATGTGAATTTGGCGTCGGTCAATTATCACTTTGGAGATAAAAAAACCTTAGTAAGGGCTGTACTTAATCGATACTTAGAAGCTTTTATGCCTGCCGTCGGTGAAGAACTGCGTATTTTAAGCCAAACAGATAATTTCTCAATGGAAGACGTATTTTCTTGTTTGAAGAAGCCATTGTTGCAACTCAATGAATTAAGACCTCATGGCGCATCTCGTTTTATGTCATTGATTGGAAGAGGCTATACCGATGTTCAAGGCCACTTGAGATGGTTTATCACCACCCGATATAATGAAGTGCTCTCTCAATTTACTAATTTGATTGTTAAAGCTAACCCAAATTTGTCACCGGAAACGCTTTTTTGGCGATTGCATTTTACGTTGGGGACGTGCGTATTCACTATGGCCTCAAGTCAGGCATTAAGTGAAATTGCAATTAACGATTATGGTCAAGCGGTTGATTCATCGGTAGTAATTAATCAACTTATCCCTTATCTAGCGGCAGGGGTTAGCGCGGATTAAGGGCTGAACAAGAAAAATAACTGTTTAAGCAAAGTGAAACGTTACCAATAACTAACTACTTATTTTTATAATAAAAGTACTTATAGAACAAAAGGATCGGACTATGTGCTCTCTACGTAGAAAATGGGTAAGCGACCCAGCATTTAAAATGTTTAAGAAAGTATTACCACCATTGTCAGACACAGAAAAAGAGGCAATGGAAGCGGGTAGTGTGTGGTGGGATGGCGACCTATTTTCTGGGTCACCAGACTGGCAAAAGCTGCACCATTATCCAAAGCCTTCGTTGACAACGGAAGAGCAATCGTTCATCGACAATGAGGTTGAAACTTTGTTGGAAATGCTGGATGACCATCAGATTGTTAAGAAAGACAGAGATCTTCCAAAAAATGTCTGGGACTATATTCTTAAAGAGCGTTTTTTCTCACTAATTATTTCTAAAGAGTATGGAGGAAGAGCGTTTTCTTCTCATGCTAACTCAACCATCGTGACAAAGATTGCCTCTCGTAATGGCAGTGCTGGCGTTACGGTAATGGTACCCAACTCTTTAGGCCCTGGTGAGTTGCTTTCTCACTATGGTACTCAAGAACAGAAAGACTATTGGCTACCAAGGCTTGCTGATGGGCGCGAAATACCATGTTTTGCTTTAACGGGTCCCGAAGCGGGTTCAGATGCGGGTGGTATTCCAGATATGGGTACGGTTTGTATGGGAATGCACGAAGGCGAAGAAGTCCTTGGCATGCGAATTAGCTGGAACAAGCGTTACATTACTTTAGCGCCAGTTGCTACTGTATTGGGCTTGGCATACAAGCTTCAAGATCCTGACGGCCTACTTGGTGGTGAGGTCGATTTAGGCATCACCTGTGCCCTGATACCGACGGATCATCAAGGCGTAGAGATTGGCGACCGTCATGACCCACTTGGCCTTGCATTTATGAACGGCCCTACTCGTGGTGAAGATGTGTTTATTCCGATGGACTGGGTAATCGGTGGTCAAGATTATGTAGGAAAAGGCTGGCGCATGTTGGTTGAGTGTTTGTCTGCAGGTCGTGGTATCTCTTTGCCAGCAATGGGTGCGGCAACCGGACACCTTACTTCACGTACGACAGGTGCTTATGCTTATGTACGTAAACAGTTTGGTTTATCCATTGGTAAGTTTGAAGGTGTCGCTGAAGCGATGGGCCGTATCGGTGGTCTGACTTATATGTTGGAAGCCACACGTACATTAACGACGACCTCACTCGATCTGAAAGAGAAGCCGGGAATTGTCACTGCTATTGCCAAATACCATATGACGGAAATGGCGCGTACGTTGCTTGATGACTCAATGGATATTCATGCTGGTCGAGGCATTCAACAAGGTCCGATGAACTATCTCGCGAACCAATATATTGGAGCGCCTGTTGCGATCACGGTGGAGGGGGCGAACATATTAACTCGTAACCTTATGATCTTTGGTCAAGGTGCAACACGTTGTCACCCATATGTGTTAAAAGAGATGGCAGCAGCCGCAAACCCAGACCAAGACCAAGGCGCTAAAGAGTTCGATGAATTGCTATTCAAACACATCGGCCATGGTCTCAAGAACACCTTTGGTGCTTTTACTGCTGGCATCACTGGCTCAGCGTTTATCAAAGCGCATATGAGTGGTCCAACAAAACGTTATTACAAAGACCTAACTCGTATCAGTCGAGCTTTGGCACTTAGCTCTGATGTGGCGATGGCGACGTTGGGTGGTGATCTAAAACGTAAAGAGATGATATCGGCAAGATTAGGCGATGGATTGAGTTTTCTTTATATGGCGTCAGCGGTACTGAAGAAGTACGAAGATGAAGGACGTCAGCAAAGTGACTTGGTATATGTGGATTATTCTATCCAACATTGCTTGTATCGCGCTTCCCAAGCGCTACAAGAAACGTATACCAATTTCCCTAATCGTATCGCTGGACACATGTTAAGTGTGCTTGTATTCCCATTAGGTAATCACTTTAAGAAACCAGCGGATCAGTTGTCTGTTAAGATTGCAGAATCTTTGATGACGCCGGGCGCGCATCGTGACCGCTTAACTCACCTATGTTACGTAGGCGTGAAAGACGATGATGCGGTTGGGTTGATGGAACGCGCGTTTATCAAGTTGTATAGTGTTCGCGGGCTTGAAAGAAAACTCATTCAGGGCGTTAAGGATGGTAAGGTCGTGAGAAAAGGTCCGTTAGTCGAACGTCTACAACAAGCTTTGGAAGCGGGTGTTCTTACCCAAAAAGAAGTGGAGCAGATTAATGATGCTGAAGCGCTACGAAGTAAAGCCATTCAAGTTGACCACTTTAGTCATGATTTCTCTGAAGTGAAAACTTATAAGCAATCAGAACCAAAGCTCAACAGTGTCGCTTAGCGTTCGTTTGGTTAAATAAACCCAATAAAAATTGGACACCAAAGGCATCTCATCTGAGATGCCTTTCTATTGTCTAATCCCAAACTGTATTTATAAAAAGTGATAATGGTCTTGTTTGACGCTGATTTCGGTTATACGTGCGCCATTTTATGCGACAACTACTCCAACCACTTATAAATCAACAGTAATTTATAAGAAAATTGATGCGATTTCTTGATTAACCTTTTATTCTAGCCAGAATATTAAAGGCAAAGTTGTTACTATTGCCCAAGCTTTATATTAAAGGACGCTGAAAATGATCATCAAACCTAGAATTCGTGGTTTTATTTGCACCACTACACACCCAGTAGGTTGTGAAGCAAACATCAAAGAACAGATTGCTTACACCAAAGCTCAAGGTCCTATTGTTAATGCACCAAAACGTGTTTTGGTGGTTGGTTCTTCTAGTGGTTACGGTTTATCTTCTCGAATTACCGCTGCATTTGGTGGTGGGGCTTCAACCATTGGTGTTTTCTTTGAAAAAGCGGGTACCGAAAAGAAAACAGGAACAGCAGGTTATTACAACTCGGCTGCCTTCGAAAAGCTAGCACATGAAGAAGGGCTATACGCGAGAAGCTTAAATGGTGATGCGTTTTCTAATGAAGCAAAACAGAAAACGATTGATCTCATTAAAGAAGATTTGGGTCAGATCGACATGGTCGTCTATTCGCTGGCTTCACCTGTACGTAAACTGCCTGACACAGGTGAGTTGATACGTTCAACATTAAAACCGATCGGAAGCGCTTATAGTTCCACTGCCGTTGATACAAATAAAGATGTGATCATCGAAGCGAGTGTTGAACCAGCTAACGAGCAAGAAATCAATGATACGATTACCGTTATGGGTGGGGAAGATTGGGAGCTATGGATCAATGCTTTATCTGAAGCCGGTGTGTTAGCTGAGGGATGCAAAACCGTTGCCTATAGCTACATTGGCACGGAATTGACGTGGCCTATCTACTGGGACGGCGCGCTCGGTAAAGCGAAGATGGATCTAGATCGTGCAGCCCATGCACTCAATGAGAAATTGGTGGCGCTTAATGGCAGTGCCAATGTCGCGGTACTAAAGTCTGTTGTTACACAAGCAAGTTCTGCTATACCGGTTATGCCTCTTTATATCGCGATGGTGTTTAAGAAGATGCGTGAAGAAGGCGTACATGAAGGTTGTATCGAACAGATCCAACGCATGTTTAGCCAGCGTCTGTATAAAGCGGATGGTTCAGTTTCAGAGGTGGATGAAAGTAATCGTTTACGTCTTGATGACTGGGAATTGCGCGATGACATTCAAGAGTACTGTAGCGAGTTGTGGCCTCAAATTACGACTGAAAATCTGAAAGAATTGACCGATTACGTTGAGTATAAAGAAGAATTCTTGAAGCTATTTGGTTTTGGCGTTGATGGCGTCGACTACGAGGCGGATGTTAATCCTGCTGTCGACTTTGATATCATCGATATCTAAGTTTACGTGGTAATAAAAAAGCGCTCATTTGAGCGCTTTTTTGATCATAAGGACAAGACGATAGCGTGGGCTTAAATTGACTCAGCTCAAAATGATGAGTAGGGTGCCTGCAAGTGTCATCAAAATATTCGCGATAGCGTAAGTACCTGCATAACCTAGTGCTGGGATCGTGGACCTTGCATATTCGTTAACAATGTCCATTGCTGGTGCACAGGTTCTCGCACCAATGATTGCTCCAAAGAGTAGGGCTCTATTCATTTTAAAGACGTAAGCACCAACAAGGTAAGCGAGGACTACTGGAACCACGCTTACAATCAAGCTTATTAGTATGATCTGTAATCCGGTTTGATTCATAAAGGTGAATAGATTTCCACCCGCACTAAGACCTATTCCTGCCATAAAAAACATTAAGCCAAGATCCTTCACCATATTCAGTGCGCCCTGAGGAACGTAGCCAAAGGTTGGGTGATTTGCTCTTAAGAACCCAAGGGTAATACCTGCGAGTAAAAGTCCAACTGCATTACCTAAGCCAAAGGTGACTTGACCGAAAGTCATGGTAACTAACCCAAAGAGAATACCAAGGATAAAAAAACTGCAAAAAGCCAATAGATCCGCCATTTGGCTGTGTATAGATATAAAACCAATACGTTCGGCTAGCCCTAACACGCGGCTCTTTTCACCACTAACCTGCAGAATGTCACCCTTAGCTAGAACAATGTTGAGGTCCATTGGCATTTCAATCTGAGCTCTGACTACTCGGTTTAAGAAACAGCCATATTCCGAAAGGTTAAGATCTGACAGTTTTTTACCAGATATGCTGTCACTTTTTACGACTATCTCTTCTTCAACAATTCGAAGGTCAAGTAAATTGCGGTCGAATACCTCTTTACCATTTCTAAAACTCGGGTCTAAGCGGGCATGGCTATCGGGATAACCAACCAATGCGATTTCGTCGCCCTCTTGTAAGATGGCATCTCCATCAGGATGGGCGAGTATGCCGTTGCGCCTGATTCTTTCGATGTAACAACCAGTTTGACGATAGATACCCAGCTCTCGAAGGTTTTTACCATCGATCCAATTAATGAGCTCCTTGCCGACACGATACGCTCGAATAATCGGCAAATAAACCTTTCTATGGGCGGCACTACCAATACCACGTTCCTGTGCTATTTGTTCTGCACTATCGTGTAAATCTTGCTTCTGCAGCTTGGGTAGTAGTTTCGCAAACAGTATCATACTTATCAAACCAACCAGATAAGCCAGCGCATAGCCAACAGATAGGTTCTGTAACACCAGTTCCATGTCTGCATTATGCGGAAGTGTGGCTAAACCCGAATTCAGAGCATCTTGTGCACCAACCAAAACCGGCGTTGCAGTTAATGCTCCAGCCATTAGTCCAGCCGAGAGACCGTAATCTAATCCAACCAAGCGGCTAGCGAAATAGGTTAGAGAAATAGCAGAAATAAGCACAATTAAGCTCAGCATCAAATAATGCTTACCATCTCTAAAAAAGATGCCGAAAAAGTTGGGTCCAGCTTCAATGCCGACGCAATAGATAAATAGCATGAAACCAATGGTTAATGCTTCGTGGCCAATTGAAAACCCAAGGTTACCCATGACGAGAGCGGTAATAAGCACGCCAATTGAGTTTCCTAATTGAAAACCACCAAAGCGTATTTTACCTATTGCTAAGCCAATGGCGAGGACGACAAAAACGAGTAATATTTGATTCTGTTCAAGGATTAAAGCGACATCAATATTCACAGATTTAACTCAAAAATTTATAGTTTGAAATAGAAGGCGTATGAATGAATTGTATCTGAATATTTATAAAAGATAAGCGTAATTTAAGCTTTTCTTTGATTATTGGAAGAATACCAAGCTGAACAATGTAAATGTCATTTCTCAGGCGGTTCAAGAGACGCCATTGAAGTCTGCTTAATGCATCTGCATTGCTGGTTCAGTCAATTGTTCAGATTACTGTAAACCGATGAGGTATATGTACTTAGATAAAATTTGAGTACAAAAAAAGCCCTAGAAAGGGCTTTAATTATGAACATATCTATATGATTTATAAGTAATTATATTTTATTAGCGCCACTAAGTGACCACTACTTATTTTTTAACACTTTTTTGCTTACTTGAGGAACCCTATTGTCTGTCATAGTATCCATGCCGAGTGGCAAGCCCTGTCTTGGTCTTTTTATGATTCTATCCTATTGATTTATAGGGTAATGATATTAATTATCCCAAAGGAATAAAATTAACCATGCTAATCATATAAAATGTGTTGCTTTTCAATCTATAAAATATTTACGATAATAGCCAAGATTAGAAGCACCTAATCACTGTACGGTTTTAAGTACCACACAATAAATTAAAATAACCGCACATTAAACGTTGGTAACCGAGGTAACCTATGAGCTTTTGGGAATTTTTAGTAATCGTAGTTGTATTTGCAATCTTCTTTAATGTCATTTCAACCAGACAACGAAGAAAACGCCTCATGGCGAAATATAGAAACGAACATATAGTTAACCGTCTTATGAAAAAAACTTTTTGGCAAGGACAAACAAAAGACGAACTAATTGACTCTTTAGGAAAACCACAAGACATCTCTCAAAAAGTTCTCAAAACAAAAACAAAAGAGATTTGGAAGTACAACAAGTCGGGCAAGAATAGATATGGACTAAAAATTACAATAGAAAACGGTCTTGTCATTGGGTGGGACCAAAAATAGGACAAAATTTTGCGGATTCCAAATCCGCGTGTTGGGAGTTCGAATCTCTCCACCCCTGCCTTTTCTTTTTGCATATCTATGCAAAAAGAAAAGGCCACTCTTCGGAGTGGCCTTTTTGTCATTTCAGATTCTATATTTCGTTGTTCCTAGCAAACTATTATCTCCACAGTCTTTTAGATAGTTTTGTCAATGTGTTTGATGTAAAGCAGATGTGCTGTCATATTGGAGATATACGGATTACAAGCGCATACTGTTATTGGTATGAAGGCCGCTATGCTGTTAGTGTATTGTTTTATATAGAATAAAAAGGCGATCTTTGTAGTTGCATCAGAGGTTATGTGGCAATGTGTCATATAATGAGCGTAAACTTTTGTCGTTAATTTAGAGGGAAGCTATGAGTTGGAAAACGATTTGGTTAGGGCTGATTAACTGGGTATTTCCTATTTTGGTGATAACGCCGTTGATAATGTATTTACACGTGTTCGTAGAGAATTCCACCGTATACGCATTAACATCAGCATGTATGATATTTATCTACTATGTGTTTACATTCTTTCGTTTAGAGTCAACGTTAAGTAAAACTCATCGTTATGATATGGCGATGATTCCTGTAGTATATGTACTGGTACTAATCATAGTCGCTGCTTTGTTTTCATTCCCATTTATTATGACTAATGCTTTTCTAAATACAGGGAAGTACATATCATCGTTCGATATTTTTTACTATTGCATGATTTCTTTGACGTCAGTAGGTTATGGCGATTTATCTCCTGTAAGTACTGCTGAACGAATCTTAGCTATTGGAATGTCTTTAGTAGGTACATTGCATATGGTTATGTTTATTTCAGTTTTAGTTGGAAAACTTAGTGTTCTGAATAAAAAAAGCTAGTAAACGTTTAAGGTTTAAAGTTACTTGAACTAATCTCTGGAGCTTGTGTACGAGCACAAGTTCAAACTCATTTATGTCTGAAAGTAAGTAGAGATTTCTGACTTCATAAAAATGAATGAGTAATAGAAAGGCCACTAGAAATAGTAGCCTTTTTGTATTTTGACGTCGTGAGAGGTCAAAGGTACATGTCTTCCTCTTCCTCTCTATCAGACTCACCTGTAAGTGCAATGGCCTGTATGGTTAGGTTCTCTACTTGAGCAGATAACTCGGTGACTCTGTTTTTCAAGACACTGATTTGATCTTCTTTCTTATAGAACGAACTCTTCTTCACAACGTTATTCGTAGAAGTAGCTGAAAGATGAATTTGAGTGGTACCTAGAGAGGATGGGTTATCCGTTAACGCAAGGCCAGTTAAGTAAGCTTTGCCTGTGCCTGCAAACTCTTCTATGTACTCACAAGCCGCGTGTAACAGTTGTCCTTGCTCAACGGTATGCAATAGCCTTGAATTAGGCTTTAGCACCGCATAGAGCTTGTTACTATGCTTTTTTAGTGAAGCAACAGAGCCAAGCTTTTCACCTCTTCGTTCTTGGTCTTTATTTATGCGAGCGGTATAAACACTTGGGTTATAACTCTCTGCCATTTCGTCGATAATTTGCTGGCTGATTTCTCTACCACCAACAGACACACCTGCGGTTAAAATACAGATTGGATCAGATATAAACATATGTTGTCCTCTTCTTCGTATTGAACGAACGAGCCCGACCAAGTGATAGGCGAGCTCCTTTCACTAAAATCTTGGGGCTATTTCCAAGCACCATTTTTGTTAAGTTTGACTGCATCGAAATCAATGGCAGCGGCTTTGTCTAATTGCTCAATGATGTAACACAGCGACATTGATTCGAAGCTCTCTAGACGGTTGAATCTATCGTTGCGTCTTCCAAATGAACGCCTAAAGGCGCGAGCTAAGAAGTAAATGGATAGGTTGTCGAAACTGGTGACCATGATACCCCGTGCAGGAAAACAAGACGGCATAAAGGCAGGCATGGCGCCATAGGATTCTTTAATCTGTCGCATCTCTATTTGGTGAACGGGTTGCTTAGGATCAACACGTTTTTGATAGAAGCTGGCCGCATCATGAGCCACTAAATCACTGCCAAGTAATACAACGAGGTCGTTAACATCACGATGACGGGGCGCTATTTTCGCCTTCACAGCGGACACGGCTTCATTAACGCTAGCGTAGTGACCATCTTCACCAATACGTATCTCTTCGCTCTCAGGGCTTAATATAGACGCTTCTCTGTGGTCTCTTAACGCTTGAATCCAACCTTCTGTTACATCTTCGCCGTTGGGGTTAAGTGCTTCGTCGGAATCATCGGCGGTCTCTTTACCAAAAAAGCCGACGCGTATTAAATCTAAGTTCGCATGCTTTTGCATTTCACGCTCAAAACAGTCATTAAAGTCGTCATGGTGCGCCCAAGCATCCATCGTTTCGTAGGAGATAGCAGAATCAAAGTTAACTTGTTTACATTCATAAGGCATTCCAGTGCTCGGGTTTATTTTGCGCGGTATGCGTGTTCCGCCCTTGGCAGTATCGGTACGTGCTGCAATGAGCTTGCCACTGCCTAAGCCTATCGAATTGTCCATATCTCGCACCACTAGAACGAGGTTGATGCGATTGAGAAATTCATCCGTTTTTCTCATTCGGATGAGTTCGCCTCTGGCCTGTGAACTCTCGACATAAAACCCCCCGTCTTGGTTAAGGGTGTCATATTGTTTTTGCTTATCGTCTTTGTATGCGCGGAATTTAATATCTGTGTTTGTGTCCATGGGTTGTCCTGTTGGTTATTAAATGGATCTATTTCGTGAGGTTCTATTTAACCGATTTAAAAGACGTAACTGCACTGGATAGAATTCTAGATAGCGGTTCTAGAAGGTGATAAGCAAGATTGCGGCGGCGGGTTGGGTATTATGAAGAGGTGAGTTTGGTTTCCTCTTCAGTTTCTTATCTCACAATCATCTGTTGGAAAACTCTAAAGCCGCTCTCTCTGAGCGGCTTTTTTGTGTCTGTTATTTATTAAACGGTTTGCTTGAATACCATCGCTGGCCCTACAGGCTCATCACTTGGCGGTCGTTGTGATGGGGTCAGCATGCTAATAATCTTCTCTCGTCTCTTTGCTACTTCGGGTTGTGCCTGCTCATCAGGGGGTTGGCTATTGGAATTCTCCACAATAAATTCTTCAAATACAGCGTACTGGCGAAATCGTGCCTGGCACGTTGTGCAATGACAGCAAAATTCCCTTACTTCATTGGAAATTATCCGCGAAGTTACGATTCGATATTTCGCACCGCAGTTAGGGCAATCTAACATGTGGCCTCCGGTTTCTTTGGAAGATTAATACCTCCAATCAGGCTTAGAGATACCTTGAAAGAAGAAGAGCAATTCAAGTTAGAGCACTGACATGAGTGTTCACTCTGCTTGGCTGTTTGTCTCTGTTTGCTAATGACGTGCGCTTTGGAATAGCAAATCGGACACGTTACATACATACGTTTTCCCTCAATTCTAAATGATGCCTTTAGAATGACGGTATCAACTCGGTGATCTTCTGAATATTCAATGACTTTCTAAAATCCAATTCTAGAAAATGGCTGATGCGCAACTGTGCGTATTTTTGCGCGCAGATAGCGCGCGCAGGCCCCGTTCGGACTCACCCACCCCTCCGCACCGAAATTCCGCACGTTAAATTCGCGCAAAATAGGGCGCATGGTGTATATGGCTTGAAAGCTTGTTGGATAAGGGCTTGAGAGCGATTCCTAAAAAATAGCAGGATCGCAAACGTGCGTTTTTTTGCGTTTTAATTAAAAAATGCGCATTCAGGCTGTTTTTATACAGAAAAAAGAAGGTATCGTTCACTAAGGGGGAGTGAAACTTGTTGAGTAAAGAGTCAATTCAAAAGACCACACAACTTGTTGCATCCAAATATTCTCTAAAATCTAAATGGACTTGTCTTTTACACTTCCGTTTGCCCGAACTCGATTAATTATAAATGACGTATGGAAGTCAAACAGCCATGTGTCCTAATAGGAGTTGGCTCTCAGGTTGTGAACTTAAACTTCAGTTGGAAAAAATAATGAAAGAAATAAAATTTAAAATCTCTTATCGAAAAGGTGAAGCGCATGAGGGACGTCTTGATATGTATGATGCGTCTACATCATTACAAGGTTTTGCAAAAGCACTTTCCATTACTACACATGCCTTATTAAACGATGGTGAGATCAAGAAAAAGGGTAATAGAATTGAAGGAGCAAAAATATATATTCATCCATCAAGAAAAGGTTCTTTTGAAGAGCTTATTACTTTAGCCGTAGAAGAGAAAGTAGCTCTATCAATAGGAGCGAGTGTAATAGCTAATGTTTTCTATGACTTAATCAAGTGGACATGGAACCAAACGTTAGACAAAACATATGAGCCAGCTACACCTCATGTAAAAAAACTTCATAATCGTGTGGAGCATTTTATTGGTGAAATGGAAGAAGCTTTAGAAATCCCACTAGAACAAGCTCATCGTCCAATAAAACAAAATGATGACATGACTATTTCAATAGTACGCACAAAAGTTGGTGATGTTGTTACGCTTGATAACAATACTTTGAAAAGTGTCTCGTTATACACAGAAAACAATCTAATAACGGAGATTATAGGCAATATAACTCGGTACAATATTCTTTCTGGGTTTGGTCGATTCTACGATGATGAGTTAGAGAGAACGGTGTCTTTCAAGCTACAAGAAAGTGTAAGCTCCAACCAGAAGCAGCTCCTAACATGGTCAATGCACCATGCTCAAAATGGAGATGGAGGCAAAATAAAACTAGAGGTCAAACGCGTGATGTCTGCAAAAGGTGCGGTAAAACGTTATCTAGTACACAAGGTAGCGCAAGCGGTGATTTAACAATGAATAGTGACACACGAGATTTTGGGTTTGCAGTGATGAATAAAGCTAATTTCAATTGTAAACCCGTCACTCTCAGGAATAAGATATCTAACTAAGGAAAAAACATGCTCTATAAATATACTGCACCTGACGGCATTATTAGCTTAAAAAACAAGAGTTTTAAAATTACGCCTCCTAACCAGTTCAATGATCCTTATGAGTTCATCCCTCGAATTTCTAATGGCACAGATCATGAAGAGATGAAAAAGTACTTACTAGATGAAGAAAACTTAGTCGAGTTCTATGAGGAAGTAATTGAACAGGAGTTATTTAAGGGCACATATGAAGAGTTCAAGGATGATATCGTAAATTCTGCTGATAGGTTTGTGTCCACGATAGTTGACAACACTATGGATAAGGACACTCAATGGCAAAGTGCGCAGGACTTTTTAGAAATAATAAGTCAGATAGTAGGGGTGTTTTGTCTCACTAAATGTCCCTCGAATATTTTGATGTGGTCCCACTATGCTTCTAGTCATACAGGTATCGTTATTGGAATAGAGGAAGGTAGCCAATTTCTCGACAATTCGGATGGTGTACATAGAGTTGAATATACAAACGAACGACCAGAGTTAGATTTATCATGGTTGGATGGAAGTAAGAATATTGCTGAATTTGGCATAGAAGTTCTAAGAAAAAAATTTTCATGTTGGGCTTATGAAGAAGAGGTTAGAGCAGTATTCAGCTTAGCCGATAGCAAAGCTTTTGATACCGATTATGGGACTATATTTCTCAGAGAATTCGATCCTAATTCTATCCAAGAGGTGATTTTGGGTTGTAGGTGCTCACCTGAACTAGAAGACGAAGTAATTGATATTCTAAGTGATGAATGCTATCTGCATGTGAAGTTAAAAAAGGCAACCTTAGACCCTATTAACTATAAGATAAACTCAGAACTAATCCTTGATTAGTACGCTGAACAATTAAGTCTCCACAAACAAATCAATCTGATCCAAATCCTCCGGCCTGCACAACTCAGGTTGGAGGTTCGGATTAGGCTTTCCCCCAACTGGTTTAATAATCCGATGCACTGATGTGTAGGTCACGAAGATAACCCCGCAATTTAAGTTCATGCACTGACAATATGCCTCGCGTGTCTCTTTGCTCATGGCTCGCGAAGTGGCTATTCGGGCTTTGCTTTCACATTTTGGGCAGGTAATTAACATCGTTCCTCTCTTAATACACTAACGCGCTTCGCTTGTTGAAACACCCATCGAGCAAATCAGGCTTGTTTTACTCGATGGCCGTTTGGGGATTGCATCTGAAAATCGTTTTTAGCCGCGTTTACGTCACGGCTAACCGTCCATTTCGAATACTCACTGTCATGTGCTCATCGATTGGGACTTTCTCGCCCCGTTCTAGCGGAGTGAGTAGGGTCTTAACTCGTTTGGCATTCCATCCTGTGACCACCATGAGGGCTTTTTCTAACGGCGAAAGTGGCTTTTCAGGAGCAGGGTTACAGTTATTTTCAGTGCTCCGAGACGGGACTCCGTCCCTTTTTGGAGTCGCTTTTAAATCGGATTTTCTAATGATTTCCCACTGCGCTTTGATGGTGTTAACGCAATGGTGCATGAAGGAGAACCCAACGATTTTCTTTACCGTTTCAAAATAGCGGTTCTCTTTCTCTTCATAGGTAATTTGCGCGTCTCCGATGCCTTGAACAAAGTCTTTCCATCTTGATTTGTCGGCATGGCCGTGTAGGTCGGTGAGTTCATCACATTTGAGTGCTTTAATTTCCTCGGTCGAGGTTTTGCGCAGTGCGCGCCAAATCGAGACAGGTGCGCCACCGAATTGCTGAAACTGGCGAATGCGCCAAAGGGAAGCCCAAGCGCGCACCGATTGCGCGGCTTTTTTGTCGGCCTCGGACATGTGCGAGCCGTTAAGGTTTTTTGCTATGTACTTAGCAATGTAGGCCGTTGCGCCACCCTTGGAAGGGTCGCAAAATTTGCAGTCGAAACGCGCCCTTAGTACCGGCTTATTTCGCTTCTTCAACTTGCCGTTAACCGTCTTGTAGTAAAGCTCTTGTTTATCTTCTTCAATGGCAATGTCTCGCAATGTAGAAACAATGAGCTCTTTTTCATCTTCTTTACAAAATAGGAAATAGTGCGCGTGCGCGGTTCCGTCTTTGTGTGGCTCGGCTACTCTAAAACCGAAATAATCTATCCCTTGCTTAGCAAGTATTGCCCTTGCTCGTGACCACTGTTTCATGAGGTTTTGGTGTCCCTCTTTCGGGTTTGCACCATTCCAATTCTTACTGTTTCGGTGGTACTTACTCGCCAGTGTCCACGTAATAAACGCGGCGGTGTATCCTTTAGTGTTGGCCAGCTCTTCAAAGCCTCGACTTCTTACCATCATTTCAATACGGCGGTTCTCAGGGTTCGATGTGCTCGCCATGAAGACATTTTCTAAATCAACGCTGATATCTTCATCCGCATTGTAGATACAATAATCGGCTAGGAACTTAGCTTGTTTATCTTGCGCTTCTAGAAAGTTATTGAGCGTCATGGCGCTGACGTATTTTGATTGATTGGCATTGCTGCCTACACGACTAAGCGCGATTTGTGAGTACTCAATGTACTCAAACTTTAAACGCTCTAATCGGTCGTTTATCCAATCGTCTGTGGTCATCTTAGTGATAGCGGTAAAGTACTGCTCGAAAGTAGGGCGCTTGGGTAGTCGAGGCGGCGTGATGTGATAATGCCTTATTAATTTAGACAGCTTTCGGCACAGTAAACGAAGGTGATGTTCATCGCCGTCACCATCAAACTCAAGAATTAGTTTTTGTAGGTGCGTGACGAGCGTTAAACCAAATTCTTTACGCTTCTCATCAAGCATTAGAATGTCATGCGTCAAGGCGTTCATGTCGGATTTGATACTGGTTTGAATCTTGCCGATGCGTCTTTTTTTACGTTCAGTGTAACGGGTGATTTTGCGGTATTCATTGCGGTCAATGCGACGACTGGCGAAGGGGTAGCGGTGTTCGATGTGCTCAGCAGACAGAAAGCTTTTCTTTGTCACTTCCCTTGCGAAGGATTCAAGACTGCTACGGGATGCGTTTTCACGCTTTGAACGGGCATAAACTTTTTTGTTTATATCACTCACCACAAACTTAGGCAGTGTTGGGTAAAAGTGTGTTTGAAAGCTAGATACTATCATGGCTTTGTTTGTTCCTCTTCTTCATGCTGTCACCAGTGACGGACGCTATAAAAGCTATATACGCTCTAGGGAAACAAACTTTCCTGACTGTACATCGCGCAAGGTGTTAAAGGTTAAATTCCGATGGTCACAACAAGCCGACGCAAGTATTTTAAATTCCGGCTCACGCTCAACCGGAACCCATACCGTGACCTTTTTTAGTCCTTTTTCATGTTGGGCTAATTCATACTTTTTATTGCGTGACATGGGCTTGCCTTATTGCGCGTTCAGGCGAGGGGATGCATTGACATTGCACACCTCATTGATGGCTGAATGTGCCTCAGCTTGAATGCGTTTCCACATAGTCAATGTGGCGCGCTCCTGCTCTGTCGGGAGGTGTATAATTTCGCTAATACTATCGGCGGCTAAGGTATACAAACTTTCTAGCTCTTCTAAGGAGTGAACCTTAATAGTGATATTTGCCATGCCTTAGCCCTCATCCTGATAATCAGACTCATCGTCACTATTGGCTTGTAGCTTTTCCATGGCGTTTCCGGCTTCAAGGTGGATTTGTTTCCACATCATGCTAATTAACGTTTGGCTCGTGGTGAGGCGACTTGCATCCCCTTCTAATAGAGCGTTGTGCCTGATAGCGGAAACATTTTGCAGGTTCAACGCTTCTTCAAAGGTGTTGATATCAATTGAGATAGTGACCATTAGTGATTTCCTTGTAGTCGTCCGTTTGTTTGAATTCTTATCGTTATTCTTCCAAGCTTTCTAACAGTTGGATTGCATCAATGAGTTGTGTTTGAATGGTGTCGAGATAGTCTCGATGCGCGGCAATGATTTTTCCGGCGGTCACGCACTTTAAAAGGACTTTTGCTTCACTCGAATGTGAAAAATCTATATTGATGCTGTGTAGTGGCGTACTCATATCGTTGACTTCCAATCTTGATTTTCTTGTGCCTGCTCTTTCGCATATTGAGCAAGGGCCAACATGTTGACAAAGCGCTTGCCGCGTCTTTTACCAGTGCGACGAATCATTGGTAAACGACCTTCATCACCCGCACTATTTACAGCATTAACCGTCATGCCCGACAGTTCGGCAAATTTTTCAGGCGTGACGAATGGCGCATAATTGGCGGCTTCAATATTTATTTTTGTTTGTTCATGGTCTATCATGCTACTTACCTCTATATGTTTTGGCGGGTTATGCAATGCCATTTCATGTTTTGTTATTTACTGGTACTTATTAAAAGTGTTTGGTCATGCCATGTCAATGAAAAAAGGAAAAAATTATGCGTGAATGGTTTCTTAGTACGGAACTGCTCGAACTAGATGGCGTACCCTCTAGCACTACAGGAATTGCCCAAAAAGCAAATAGAAACAATTGGTTAAAAAGAAAGGCGGTAGGAAGAGGTAAAGCCTTTGAATACCATTTCTCTAATTTTCATGCTGATGTGCAAAAACAAATAATTGAGAAGTACATCACAACACCTGATGACTTAAAAAGTTCAGATTATGGCGAGATAGACAAAGACAAAGCATACGAGTCTATTATCAGGCAACTTAATGAACGTGCTAAAACATATGAAAGCAACGCGTCAGAGATGATTCCTCTATCTCATTTTGAAAAATGGAGCAAACTTCCTGTATACGATGTTTACGCTGCCGCTGGGGCAGGTTCTTTGGTTCAAACCGAATATCAAATAGGGACATTTCACATCCCAACCGAACTGCTTAATGAATTCGGACTAGATGACAAAAATAGTTCAATCATTTTTGTAGATGGCGATTCAATGGAACCAACGTTAAGCCACAAAGATCGGCTATTAGTAGATATAAGAGAAACTCAACATCCCGTTTCAAATGGTGTTTACGTGATTCGTATAGATGATGCTGTATATGTTAAACGTCTTAGTTGGGACATAGCTAATGGGCTATATAACGTCATTTCAGATAATCTTAAATATTCCGCCTTTCAGATTAACCACAATAATGGCCGCAACTTTAAAATTATTGGCAAAGCCGTAACGATAGTTATGAAACCTATATTATGAGCATCAAAAAAGAGGGTGATAAATGGCGCGTCGATTTACGCCCTTCGGGGAGGAACGGTAAACGATTCAGAAAGTTATTTGATAAAAAAAATGAAGCTCTAGCGTATGAAAAACACATTCTAGCGACTCACCACAATAAAGAATGGTTAGGACTACCAGAAGATAGGCGGCAGCTTTCTGAGCTTATTGAGATATGGTGGAAAAAGTCAGGTCAATTTAAACGATCAGCAGAAGACTATCGCAATAAATTAAATATCATCTGCAATGAGCTAAATAATCCTCAAGCAAATAAAATTAATAATTCATTAATTTCTGATTGGAAAACATACCGTTTAGAAAAAGGTCAATCACCTGCCACTATCCGGCGCATGCTATCCCCATTAAGCAATGTTTTCACTGTCCTGATTGATAGCGGTGACTTTACAGCGCAACACCCAATTAAGGGGATTTCTCGCCCCAAAGAGCCTGTTAGAGAAATGACTTTCTTGACGTATGAACAAGTAAAAATACTATTGAATGATATCTCACACGACAAAGAAATGGTCAGTGCCGTAAAAATCAGTTTGGCGACGGGTTCCCGATGGACGGAAACTATTTCTCTTAAGGCTACGAATCTCACTCCGTATCGAATTCGTTTTACAGATACTAAGACAGGTAAACACCGTACTGTACCGATAAGCAAAGCTCTTTATGAGGAAGTATATCCAGAAGACGGCGGCGCATTATTTCTTACAAATCCACACCACAATCTTAGACAAAGGATTGGTAAATTGTTCGATCTACCGAAGGGACAAAAGAACCATGTTTTAAGGCATACTTTCGCGAGTCATTTCATGATTAATGGTGGTAGTATTTTGACACTTAAAGAAATTCTTGGTCACTCTTCTATAACGCAGACTATGACTTATGCACACCTAGCCCCTGACCACTTACAAGATGCTGTAAGACTAAACCCACTCGATAATTAATGTCCACTAATTGACCACAAACATCATGTTTAGTCACTTTTTACCATATCGAACTCAATAAAAAAGCCTTGATAAACAAGGCTTTCATGCTACTTCATTTGACATCATTTCTATTTTTAAGCCCTAGAAAGGGCTTTAATATCAGATAACTCGTGTTGGACACTTTATACTACAAGCCTAAGTTCGCTCTAGCGTAAGTTTCAAATTCTGTGCAACCACCAACATGGTCTTGATCGATAAAGATCTGAGGCACTGTTTCTACAGGTTTACCCACTGTTTTCTCTAGATCCGCTTTGCTAATACCTTCAGCGTGAATATCTACATAACGATAGTTAAAATCATCACGACCTTCTTTCAACGATTCCGCGATTTCTTTCGCACGGACACAAAACGGGCATGCAGGGCGACCAAAAATAACAACAAACATAACTTCTCTCCTAAATCTGTTTAAGCTAACTAATTCGCTATGGATTAACCATTTTTTATGGACTAACGATGTTTTTATGCGCTCACTATGCCCTAATATTTGAAGAAAATAAAGATGGAATATCCTTTGAATCTGATAGGTATAATCTATCATTAAATATAGGTGAAAGAATATACGTCGAATTGTTGGTCGAGACAGGCGTCGAGCTTGTCATTCCATATACATGCACAATGTGAACAAATACATAGTTTTACAATTACACTCGAGAGAGTGCACGCACATTGTACTAAATCAATAAACAAGAACTCAAACTCAAGCAACCTAGTTTTAGAAATTTTAATGGAGGTCTGCATGTTTCAGTTTATGACATCGGCAAAGGTTATATTTGGTGAAGGAGCACTTAATTCGTCCTTATCTGTATTCAACCAATATGGGTATAGTGTTTTACTTGTGACTGGAAAAAACATGGCTCGCGCCGTGCCTGTAGTAGGTTATTTGAAAAGCCAAAATATGCGATACCAACATGTATCGATATCGGGTGAACCCAATATCTCCATGGTAGAAGAAACGGCTGTAGTGGGGCGTCGATTTAAGCCAGATATGGTCGTAGCGATAGGGGGTGGGAGCGTTATTGACATGGGAAAAGCATTATCAGCGATTATCCCAAATCAAGGGGATCTTTATGACTACGTTGAAGTTGTTGGTCGAAGTGTCCCTTTAAAAACCAAACCGCTTCCATTTATCGCTATCCCAACCACGGCAAGCACGGGTTCAGAAGTCACTAACAAAGCCGTGTTGAGGTCTGGTCAAGACAGGGTTAAGGTGAGCCTTCGTTCACCCGATATCTTGCCAGACGTGGCGATTATTGACCCAAAGTTAACCTATGACACCAACCTGAATATATCTAGCAGAGGTGCGCTCGAAACCTTTACTCATCTGATGGAATCTTATGTGTGCGGCGACCCAAACCCGTTGACAGATACAATTTGTGAAGAAGGGTTAAGGCGATTGACGGAAGCGGCCATTCCAGGCTGTAAAAATAATGATTATAAAGCGAGATCAGACCTAGCCTTTGCGGCAATGCTAGGTGGAATGGCCATTAGCAACGCTAAGCTGGGCGCTGCTCATGGTTTAGCCTCATCTCTAGGGGGAAAAATAGAGGCTCCTCACAGTATTATTACCGCAAGACTGGCCCCTTTTGTCATGGATGAAAACATCAAATCGGCAGAGGATATGGGACGAGGTGATATTCTTAATCGCTACCGGGAGATAGCCAAAATCGTCACCGGAAATCCTGAGGCAAATTATTTGGACAGCGTAGCGTGGATCAAAATGATGTTAGAACGGCTTGAGTTGCCGAATCTAAGTGAGTTTGGCATCTGTAAGACATCATTCCATCGAGTGGCAAGGGATGCAATGCAATCGTCGTCAATAAAAGGCAATCCGCTACCGTTAAATGAGGACCGTTTGGTTTTCATTCTTCAGCAAGTCTGCTCATGTGAAGAGCCTACTGGCCTCGATGATGGTGTTGTGGTGTCAGGCAGCGTCAAAATTGAAGAGGTAGATTTTCAATCTAGAGAAGAGGTGTAGTTATTACCCACAAATAGCGCAGAATAAAAACGAAGTATCGGCACTGAATATTGATCGGTAAAAATAAAGTATTGATGAGGATATTGTTATTCCCGTGAGAACGGGAATCTTTTTGATATTCGATCCCCAACTTTCGTGGGGATGAAGTGTTTCAATCGCTCTACATTGATCGTTTGATTGATAGCCAGTTTTACAACTGGGTTATCTTATCGTATCGAGAATCTTTCAATGCATCTTTTACCCGTCGTAAATTTTCTCTAAAACCAGAACCACGACGAAGTGTAAATCCGGTGGCAAGTACATCAATCACGGTCATTTGTACTACGCGGCTTGCCATTGGCATATACACATCAGTGTCTTCGGGTACATCTAAAGTAATAGATAGTGATGCGGCTTTATCAAGTGGCGAGTCCTTCGACGTGATCGCAATGACGGTCGCGCCATTTTCACGTCCTAGGTTTGCCACCTCAACCATGCTTTTGGTTCTACCAGTATGCGAGATTAAAACAATCACGTCATTGTCGGTACAGTTGATACAGCTCATACGCTGCATAACAATATCTTCAAAGGAAGCAATTGGAATATTGAAACGAATAAATTTATTTTGGGCATCTTTCGCGACGGCTGAAGATGCGCCTAGGCCAAAGAATGAAATGCGTTTTGCCTGGGTAAGAAGATCAACCGCTCGGTTTATTTGAGAGGCGTCTAGGCTGTTTTTTGCAACGTCCAAACAGGCCATGGTTGACTCAAATATTTTGTGAGTATAGGCGTCAGGTCCATCGTCTTCTTCTACGTTTCTATTAACGTAGGGCGTGCCGTTTGCTAGGCTTTGCGCAAGATGAAGTTTAAAGTCTGGGAAGCCTTTAGTATCGAGCCTTCTACAAAAGCGATTTACAGTTGGTTCACTTACGTCGGCCATCTTTGCCAGCGTGGCGATGCTAGAATGAATCGCGGTTTGTGGCGCCGCCATAATAACTTCAGCCACTTTACGTTCAGATTTGCTGAAATTCTCTAGGCTTTTTTGAATTTTTTCCAGTGTATTCATAATATTATCTAATAGTTAATGCAGCGAGTAAGTGTGTGGCCCTATTCAACTCAAGGTCAGAAAACCAAACATTTAAAAAAGTGAGTTCATCAATAAGTAAGAGAACTAAAAGCCGTCTAAGTTATAGAAAATATGCTTATTATTCGATAATTTACGGCTGTATTTAGTATAAACCTATCTACCGCTGTGCTTGAAACAAAAGCGAGTGAAAATGACGACTAATTGGCGAATCTATGACAAAGTTCAAACAAAATTTCAGTTTTGGAAGCGGATGATTGATATATGCGCAAAAACCATGCGGTTTTTGCTACATATTGATTTGATAGTTACAGGACACCGAAAAAAAATTACAGTTCTGAAAATCACTTAAGAATTGAATGTGTTAATTTGGTTATTTCTTTCATTAACGAACCGCTGTTCTCTGAGATTTCTCGTTGCTCATCAAGTACTGACTGTAAAATCTCTTTGGTGGTAAGCGGATTGGCCAATACAACTCGAAATACAATCGTATTCATTTTGTCCCAGTTATGTGGGTTGAGTTTGGTCCGCGACACGAAAGTTTTTCCTTCTTCTCGTTGTCGTTTCTGTACATATTTGGTTAGCCCATTTAATAGCCGATGTAGCTTTTTTCTCTGATCTTTATCGGCAACGAGTAAAGCTTTAGCTGTTAATGATGGAACATATCGATAAGTTAATAGGCAAAGTTCAGGCTCTGAGATAAGTTCAAAATCGGGTTGTTGTTTAATTAGGCCAGCAAAATACTTCGCTTTCTCGATGCTTTGGTCGATAAGCAATTCATAACCAGGCCGACTGATTATATGCATGCTGGAATAAACAAGCATGGCCATACCAGAGCGTGACCCCTCTAATGTATGGCTACCTAAATCTTTTGACCCTTTTCTTAATATGTATTCGGCATGGTGCTCAATTGCCGCCATGTCATCCGGGTTTTTGAACAAGACCATTCCCGCGCCCATTGGAATGTAGAGTTGCTTGTGTGCATCTATAGTTACTGAGTCGGCTAACTCAATACCATCCAGGAGGTGACGGTGGTTGTTTGACATTAATGTCGCGCCACCCCAAGCCGCATCCACATGGAAATGACACCCTTCGCGTTGACTAATTTCTGCTATCTCGCGAATGGGATCAATGTTGCCTGTTTCCGTTGTGCCTGCAACACCAATTATCGCGAATGGTTTGATGTTTTTGTGCTTCAACTCAGCAATTTTTTCTTGGAGCGCTCGGGTACATAGTCGATTATTATCATCGGTTTTAATTGGGATCAGTGAATCCTGCCCAATACCCAGTATATTCGCGGCTTTCTTAAGTGAGTAATGGCCTCTATCTGAAACCAATATAGCTAAGCCTTCATAACCATAATGTTTCATTGCATTGAAAAGCCCTTCATTTTCAACACCATTAAATTCGTTATCAGCCTTGAGAGCATTATTTCGTGCTACCCAGAGTGCCGTAATGTTGGCAATGGTCCCACCGGAACAGAACGAGCCTAATGAGTGTTTGGCGCTATGCATCCATTGCTCATAAAATGCGTCATCTTGCTGGTATATAAGGCGATGTAACATACCCAATACTTGTCTCTCAAGAGGTGTGAACGCTTTGGAGGTTTCTATCTTCACTAAGTTTTGATTTAAAGCGATCATTATCTTTGACAAAGGCATCAAGAAATAGGGCAATGCCGACGTCATATGACCAATAAAACTTGGTGCAGATGTATGTACTGAATGAGAAACGAGGGTGTCCAATAAGTGCTGAGTATGATCGGAAACAAATACAGGCACCTCAGGAATAGCCGCTTCAGAGAAATCTTTTTCAATTTCGCGCAGCGGTTTTTCTTCGGCGACGATATGTTCGCGCAAAAATTCATTTAAATTTTGCGACAGTTTCGCTTCAATTTGAGTGAGTGCAGAATCTGCGGCTTCTGGGATAGTGAAGATTCGAAGCAAGCTTTCAAGACTTACATCTGCTGTTTTGTTTTTCGTTACCATACAAAAGACGTATTTAATATTATCAACTATTTTGAGCCGCTCAATCTAAACGAAAACGGGAGCAATGTCCCGTTTTAATTGTGAAAACTCAATTCTTAAAGATGATGCAGTATGTGAAAACCTGTTTAGTTACAGGCAATTAACTTCTTCTGCTTCAGTTATGGCTTGATTGTACTTGCTTAATACATCATCAATTTTATTTGGATGACTAAGTAAATCTGCGAATGCAGAACGTAATTCGTAGTTCTTCGCATGAGGTTTCGACTGTCTATCATTGAAGCTATCTGAAGCCAGTTTGCCTAATTCATCGTCACGACTAACAAGGTTTTTTATATCGATTTGTTCTAGTTGTAACCATGCTTCGACAGGCTTTTCTGTTGACACTTTGCTCATGTCTTCATTCAGATAATAGTGTACGGCACCGCGATTTAGTTCGAAATGGTTTTTTCGACCATTATAGAACCATGCGCCGACCTCTTCTAAATCCGGATATTGTTGAGTTGTCAATTCGATGAGATCTTGATACCAGGTTAAAGACGCATCGATGTAGGCGTCATATTTATTTGACAGGCATTGTGTATCAGCTGCTTGAGACAGTGTTGAGGCGCTACACAATAGAGCTGCAATGAGAAAGCGTTTCATTTACGTTCCTTGGGCATGTTCTTAGGCGAATAACTTGCTCGCAAAAAAAGCGGCAATAAACAGGTTTTAATATAAGTAATCAAGTTTACACTAATGTAGCAATAAGTAACATCTCATTAACGGCTTTGAAAAGAGTTGGTTATCACATTTTTTACTCAGCTACTTAACGAAACGAAAAAAAGCATAAATAGAGGGACAAGCAAACTTAGAATGAAGCCACTAACTATTGCAATTGGTACACAGCGTACCCCACCAGAGGTTTGAATGACGGGCAGGGTAAAGTCCATCGCTGTTGCACCAGCATAACCGATAGCAGTACAGGGTAGACGTTGAATTAACATCGGTATCATGACCAAAGCAACAAGCTCTCTTAAAAGTTCTATCATAAAAGAAGCGCCACCATACACAGGACCAAACGCATCTCCCATTAGGATGCCAGAAAGCGAATACCATCCAAACCCAGAAGCCATCGCTAAACCACGAGTGAGGGGAATATCTAACCATAGAGCAGCAAGTAGGCCACCAATCCAAGATGTGAGCACGATAACGACTGCGATGATCATGCCATGTTTATTCAGCAATATCTGCCTAAGTGTAAGACCACTGTTTCTAAGTTGAATACCAATAAGAAATAATAGGAAAAACAGTATCCACTCACTCGCGCTTTCAACCCAATGGAGATCAAAGTTAAGTAACAATCCAACAGCTAAACCAGAGCCCACGACCAAAATGAGTTTCCCTGACTCTAACGCCATCGAAGAGAGTGGGAGTTTTTTGTTGGATTGTTCAGTTTTGAGTGGAAATAGCTTGTCAATAAAGGGTAGCACTAACAAATTACACATTCCCATTAGAAGGAAAAATGTTGAGGTGAATTTTAGAATAGTTTGTAAATTGGCACTTAAGTTATCCAATGCAGCTAAACTAAGCCCCATTAAGAAAAGTATCACATAGACCAATCTAGACGTATTACTGTTGATTTGGTCGAGTAACTTTGCATTTGATATAGAAAATAGATACCCCACAACCAGTGGGGTAAAAATAAAAATCATCCCTGAAAACATGGTAGAACCTGTGTGATTTGAGGCTATAGCCCGGTTGCCGTCATAACATCCGCAATGCGGGTGTTAAATTCATTCATTGGTAGGTTACTTAGCTCATACATGGCTTGTGCACCTGCAAGATTAATCTCGACATGGTGGTCGTCAATAGCTTCATCTTGTTTTCTAAACATCAGAAGATGGTGAGCGATGCGAGCAATATCCAAATAGCTTATTTCTTCATGTTTTTCCTGTTCATCAGTGCGTTTTTGGTGTTTTTCGTTCGTCGCTACCTCGAGAAAATCGCTATCAAATAACCAATGTTTTAGGACCAGTTCACTCGTCACGGCGCAACTTGATTCAAAGATGTGCATAGCTAATTGCTCATCTATATAATTGCCATTGTCCAGATAATAATGGTATTCGCTTACCAAACAAAAAAGCCCAATATCGGCTAATAACCCTACAAGTAACGCTTTTTCAGCTTCTAAGTAATCATACTCTTCAGGTTGATAGTTCTGTATTTCTTGAGTCACTAATAGCATTGTTGCCGCTAACTCTCGTGACGTTGCAGCACTGTTGACCAATATTTTACGACATTGCTTTGATAGATGAGAACTGTGCTTAAGTTGCTCAATAGACTGCGCAGTTACAATATCGCGGACTCTATAGATACCTAATCTACATACCGCCGTTTGTATATCTGTGCAGGTAATATTCCGTCTGTTAAAGAAGATAGAATTAGCAACACGAATGACAACGGCTGCCAAGCTCGGGTCATCAATAAGACACTCCGCAATATCGAACACACTTGTTTCTTCTCCGATGCTCAATTGCTGAATTTTAAGCACCACTTCGGGTATTGGTGGCAATGTTATGCGCCCGGTTTGAATTGATTGCTCTACTAATTGAGCAAATTCAGATTCTAATCCGTCTAAAAGGGCTGTTTTGTTTTCAGGCAGCCAAAAAAAAGATAAATGATTCATGAAGTTCGTCCTAATTACTTGGCATCAATCTTACATGCGGTTGTTGCTCTCTGCCAACCACATATTCAATTAATTGCGCCACTATTTGGTAAGGCGTTGTCTACGTAGGCTGCGACTACAGCAGAAAACGTAACAAAAGATGTCTTCTTGAGTGATTTCTTTAATTTTGTTGAGTATTCACGTGAAGTTAGTCGAAAAATAAACCATTTCATACCGCTTAACGTCTAGTTATTCCGCCAACCAAGCATGTCCAGTAGTACCATGATAGCGTTACTATTCTAATAATTATATCAATTACAATAATTTAAGTTTAATTCGTCGTTGAAGGCATTGAAGTTTGTAGAAATTAATATGTTATTTCAGAGGTGAAATTAATGAATAATTCAGACTTTTATGTTTACGCAGGAAAATTTGGTGTTTTTCAGAAACACTCTATGTTTGGTGGGATAGGGCTATTTATTCAAGGTGCTATGTTTGTTTTGATTTTTGGTGATGCTTTGTATTTGAGGGGAGGAGGGCGTCTAGACGCGGACCTACGTGCCTTGGGCTGTAATCGGTATCGACATGTTAAAAAACAAGCTGTTGTTACGGTCAACTATTACGATATATCAACACTTTATAGCAGAAGGTATTTAAGGCTTGATGGTCTTATTGAACGTTCAATTCGATTGTCGATTGCCAATAAGGCATATCGACGCTCCGTCGAGAGTAAACGGCTAAGGGACTTACCCAATATGCGATTAACCTTAGAGAGGATGGTTAAGAAAGCGGGTATCTCAGATGTCAGTTCATTTATGGAGTTTGGTGCTGCTGAAGTGTATAAAAAAGTGCGACATCAATATGGTGAAAATACAGATATTAATCTGTTGTGGAAGTTTGCTGGCGCGGTTGAAGGTACTCACTGGAGCTTATTGAGTAATAAAACGAAAAAGGAATTGAAACGTACTTGTGATCTCTCTTAACGCGATGCCCAGTAGAAATTAATACTAAAAACCTAGCCCTCGCTAGGTTTTTTTCATTTCAAACGCAACAATATCTACTTTTACTGGAACTAAAGCTAATATTAACTATATGATTACTGAGAATATGCATGATATCTTGAAATACGTTTTAGTTTGCCTGTAACCATGGATTGGGAGCGCAATATTTAGTGCTTGATTATTTTCTACGTAGAATGATGTTAGTTATCCCCACTTTTATAGGGATTACTATTCTGATATTCGCCATCACTCGCCTTGTCCCGGGTGGACCGGTTGAACGCATCCTTTCTAGTATTCAATTTAATAGCAGTGAAACGGCAGTCAGTAATGATGTAGGCGCAAGCTCGGCACTTTCAAAGGATCAAATTGCACAACTCAATGAGTTTTATGGATTAGATAAGCCCGTAGTGGAGGCGTACTGGGAATGGTTGACCAAAATCATGTCTCTAGATTTTGGCGAATCAACACGCTACTACGAACCTGTGACCGATATGATTGCAGAACGTTTGCCAGTCTCACTGTTTTATGGCGGTATGACATTTTTTATCGCTTATTTCATATCAATTCCATTGGGATATTTTAAAGCACTCAAACATGGTTCGGTGTTTGATTCACTTTCTTCTATTGCGATTTTTATTGGCTACGCCTTACCCGGTTATGTGGTTGGTGTTTTGTTGATTACTTGGTTTGCTTACAATTTGGAGTGGTTTCCAATGGGTGGCTTTGTCGGCGATGATTTTGACGACTATGAGTCCTTTTATGAGCAAGCTAGCGATGTGTTATGGCATGCCGTATTGCCACTTATCTGTTATCTGATTGGTGATTTTGCCACTCTGACAATGACAATGAAAAATAACTTAATGGAAAACCTGTCGGCCGACTACATTCGCACAGCAATCGCGAAAGGATTACCATTTCAACAGGCCGTACGGAAACATGCGCTCAGAAACAGTCTTATCCCAATTGCGAGTCATTTTGGAAATTCGTTGCTCTTTTTCATGACGGGTTCATTCCTTATCGAGGTAATCTTTGACATCAACGGTATTGGTCTTCTTGGGTATGAGTCTATTGTTGAAAGAGATTATCCAGTCGTGATGGGAATTGTTGCGGTAAATGCATCGATGTTATTGGTTGGCAATATTCTTTCTGATATGTGTGTCGCTCTTGTCGACCCACGTGTGAAGTTTGGGGAGTAAAATGATACTAAAAATGGACCCCTTAACTCAAAGGAAATTTAGACGTTTTAAAGAGATAAAACGGGGATACTGGTCATTCTTGGTTCTATCAACGCTTTTGGTGCTGTCTATTTTTGCGGAGATGCTTGTTAACAGCAAGGCCTTAGTAGTGAGCTATCAAGGCACGTATCACTTTCCTGTTCTTTCTGATGTCATTCCGGGGACGGAATACGGTCTTGATTACCTTTCGGAGGCAAATTATAGAGAACTGAAGCAAAAATTTGTCGAAGAAGATCAAGGTGATTTTGTTGTGTTACCTATTATTCCCTGGAATCCATATGAACAAGACTATAGTGGCGATTATCCGCCGACAGCACCAGATGTGAAAAGTAAACATTATTTAGGGACGGACATTATCGGTCGAGATATTTTGGCTCGATTGGTATATGGGTTTCGCATCGCGATGGGGTTCGCATTGATCACTATGGTTATTTCTTATGTGATAGGTACAGCAGTTGGCTGTGCAATGGGCTTTTGGGGCGGAAAATTTGATCTCATATTCCAGAGGGTGATAGAGGTATGGTCAATGGTGCCATTTCTGTATGTCATTATGATTTTGGTTTCAATTATTCAGCCAACGTTCACGCTTTTTGTTTTTATTAATGTGCTGTTTGGTTGGATGGGGATCACTTGGTACATGCGAACGATGACCTACAAAGAGTCAGCAAGGGAATATGTACTGGCAGCTAGGGCCTTAGGGGCTTCTACTGCTCGTATTCTATTTAAACATATCCTACCAAATACTATGGTCATGATTGTAACGTTAGCGCCATTCACTATTGCAGGTAACATAACCGCATTGACCGCGTTGGATTACTTAGGTCTGGGATTAATGCCGCCTACGCCTTCATGGGGAGAATTATTACAACAAGGAAAGTCTAACCTAGACTCCCCCTGGATAGTTATGTCGGTTGTTACATCAATTGTTTTGGTACTCGTTATGGTGACATTTATCGGAGAGGCTGTTCGTGCGGCGTTTGATCCTAAGAAATTCACACGGTATAGCTAAGGTCTGTTGGCCTTTCGATATTATTTTTCAGCGTATGACCACCAGTCCCTAGGTCTAGCGCACACAAGGATGTAGATATGAAAATGAATAAAATTTTAGCGACAATTATGTTCTCCGGTTGTTCTTTTTTCGGTTGGGCAGACCAACCCTTACCCTCGAATCTAGTCTGGGAAACCAATTTGAGCGATCCGCTTTTTGCCTCTGCAGATGCGCAATTTGGCGGCACTTTTCGCACTTCTATTGCAAGCTTTCCGCAAACATTCAGAACCGTAGGACCTGATGCAAATGGCTCCTTTCGCGCTTGGTTGCTCGACGCGCATCCGTCTTTGGTTAGTAAACATCCTGATACGGGTGAATGGATCCCAGATATTGCAACTGAATGGGCATTTAGCGAAGACCATAAAACGGTGTTTTATAGGTTGAATCCTGAGGCGAAATGGTCAGATGGCGAGGCTGTAACCGCTGATGACTTCACTTATGTACTCACCTTAATGCGTTCGAAGGATATTGTGGCGCCGTGGTACAACACCTATTACAACACCGTATTGAAAGATGTAGTGAAGTACGATGATCATACTATTTCCGTCACATTGTCTGAAGCGAAAGACAATAAAGACCTGTTGGAAAGCACGAGTATGGCGCCAAGACCAAAACATTTTTATAAGCCAGATATCGACAAGAACGGGGACGGCGTCGACGACAATTTTGTAAGAAAATACAATTTTAAAGTAGAGCCGACCACATGGGCCTATGCCATAGATAAGGTAAAGAAAGGTCGTTCGATCACCTTTAAACATGTAGGTGAAGATTGGTGGGGGTATAGCAACCCTTATTATAAAAATCGTTACAACGTAGAAAAAATTAGAATTCAGGTTATTCGTGATGATGATATCGCGAGAAAGCATTTTGAAAAGGGTGACTTGGATTCTTATCACTTAGTTCGTCCTACTTTGTGGCATGAGAAATCAAGCGGAGAAATATACCAAAAAGGGTACGTTCAAAAATTTTGGGGATTCAATCAGGTATCTCAGGGGGCAGGTGGGATGTGGTTGAATACCGCCAAACTTAAATTGAGTGACATCAACGTACGTAAAGGGGTTGCGCATGCGACAGACTTTGATGGCATGATAAAAAATGTATTACGAGGCGACTACTCAAGGCAACCGAACGGAATGGGCGTGGGTCAAGATAAGTTTACTAATGAGTTGATAACCGCACCTGTTTTTGATCCGGCTTTAGCGGCTCAATATTTTGATAAGGCAGGTTTTGCCACTGTCGGTTCTGATGGTATTCGAGAGAATGCGAAAGGTGAGAAATTGACATTTGCCATCACCTATTCAGCAAGGTTCCATACCCCAAGATTGGCTTACTTAAAAGAGCAGGCGAAGCTTGCGGGAATGGAGTTTACGCTAAACCTTATCGATGGGTCGTCAGCGTTCAAATACGTGAGCGAAAAGAAGCATGAGATTTCGTTCCACGGTATGGGGTCAGGTTCACAACCTCATTATTGGGAGTATTTGCATTCCGTAAACGCAAATAAGCCACAAACCAATAACTTCACAAATTACAGTACACCAGAGTTGGATAAACTCATCACGGAGTTCCGTTCTGAATTCAGCAGAGAAAAGCGCGAAGATTTATCTCGAACCATTCAGAAAATAGTGGATGATGCGAGCATCATTATTCCGGGCTACATGGTTCCTTATACACGCAGTGCACATTGGCGTTGGATGAAGTTTCCGGCGCAACCAATGACCAGAAAAACAGAGAGTTTATTTAGTACTGGCGCACCATCAGACCTTGGTACCTATTGGATTGATCTGGAGGCTAAAAAGGAAACGTTAGCCGCGATGAAAAAAGGCACGTCGTATGAACCGGTAACGACAATCAATGATACATATAAGTTTTGATGAATCTGTCCAAGCTTCTAGGTTTCTAAACGAATATAGGTCAAAGGGAGAAGAGGATGGTAGAAGCCGAGATAATTTTGCAAGTGCGTGATTTAGAAACGGAGTTTATTACTGATGATGGTACGGTTAAGGTACTTCATGGCGTGAATTTCGACGTACAACAAGGCCGGACACTCGGGTTGGTTGGTGAGTCTGGTTGTGGAAAAAGCGTCACATCTATGTCTATCCTAGGCTTGCTACCGAAGCCTTATGGGAACGTAACACGCGGCAAAATCTTATATAAGGGCACTGACTTACTCAAACTTCCTCCTGAACAAATGTATGCGATGCGAGGGAATAACATCTCTATTATTTTCCAAGATCCGATGACGGCGTTAAATCCAGTACAGACGATCAAGGCGCAGATCGACGAAGTTTTGGTATTGCATCGCAAAGAGTTAAATAAGAAGCAGAGATTGCAGTTTTCAATTGAGATGCTCGAGAAAGTGCGTATTCCAGAGCCTGAAAAAAGGTTGACTGAATATCCGCACAATCTTTCTGGCGGAATGCGACAACGCGTAATGATAGCGATGGCATTGGCCTGTAAACCCGACATATTAATCTGTGATGAGCCAACGACTGCTTTGGACGTTACTGTACAAGCATCCATATTAACGTTGATGACTGAATTGCAAGAAGAAACAGGAATGGCGATAATTTTCATTACTCATGATCTCGGTGTTGTTGCCGAAATGTGTGACGACGTTGCTGTAATGTATGAGGGGAAAATTGTTGAACAAGCCGATGTGTTTGAATTGTTTGATTCGCCAAAAAACCCTTATACGCAAAAGTTACTTAGGTTAATGCCGAATCTAGATAACCCTCCTAAGCAGATGATTATCATTGATTTTCCACATGACAGTTAAGAGCGATACGCATGCAAGAAGTGATTCGAATTGAAAACCTAAAACAATACTTTACATCTGGAAGCGGTGTGTTTCGTAAAGGATACACAGTGAAAGCGGTCGATGGCGTGTCACTTCATGTCTCTAGAGGCGAGACATTAGGACTCGTCGGTGAGTCAGGTTGCGGTAAAAGTACCTTGGGGCGTTCAATACTAAAACTCTACGAGCCAAATGGGGGGAAGATATTCTTTGAAGGACAGGACATCACGGGATATACCACTAAGCAGATGCGCCCTTTAAGAAAAGACATGCAGATAGTGTTTCAGGACCCGCTCGAATCACTTAATCAGCGACATACCATTAGCATGATTATTGAAGAACCATTTATTATCCATGGAATTGGTACGAAGGAAGAGCGGAAGAAATGGGTTGAAGAATTACTTGTTAAAGTGGGGTTGTCGAAAGAAGCGAAAAATCGTTATCCCCACGAGTTTTCGGGTGGTCAGAGACAAAGAATTGGTATTGCAAGAGCGATTGCCCTCAAGCCTAAGCTGCTAATTTGTGATGAGTCTGTATCGGCTCTCGATGTTTCGGTTCAAGCTCAGATATTAAACTTATTGCTACACCTTCAGCAAGAAATGGACCTTGCGATGATATTTATCTCGCACGATTTATCGGTCGTCAGGCATGTTTCTGACCGAGTTGCTGTGATGTATTTCGGCAAAGTGGTTGAACATGGGACTGTATCTGAGATCTTTGAGTCACCTAAAGACGATTACACAAAGACATTGCTTGCGGCTATTCCTGTCTCTCACCCAAACCAGAGAAAACGCAAGTCACAAAAATGAATATAAGCCGTTTAAATTACCTATTGAATAGGATTGGTATAAATAGCATTGATAGCATATAGAGTTTAAAAAGGCCGTTAAGGCTGTCTTCAAGCGGTGGTGAATATCAGAAATCAGATGTAAAAAAAACCGAGTTACGTGTATTCGTATCTCGGTTTTTTGTGTTTAATAGCGAACGATTTATTGGGTTTACATTTTAAATCGTGTTGTAAGCATTAACTGGTCGCCATAAAAGTCATTGATTTTACCTTCAATACCAATGCTAAATAATTCTGTTGAATGGAAACGAGCATAGACGGAACCGATGATATCGTCGTCGTCGTCAATATCTACATAGCCGACTTTACCACCAAGCTCTAACTGAGGCCCTATCCATTGGCGAATACCAAGGTTAATTTCCATTCCAAGATCGCTACTGGCATTTTTCTTGTCAACACCACGTAAAAGCATCTCACCGGTCAAGTCTGCCCAGTTATTAATTGGTGCGTGGAAACCAAAACCAGCGGCAAGGTTATAGTCGCTCTCGAATTCTGAATCAACTCTTACGACAGCATGCGCATTCGGGTGAATAGACGTACTGTAAGCGCCACCGAAAGTAACAGGGTCAATGCCAATGCGAGCTTCAACATAGTCATAGTTAAAATTGCTCATAACGGATGGGCTGTTTGGATCTGAAGCGGCAAATGCAGAGCTAGAGGTAAGTGCAAGAGCGGCAATAAAAAGTATTTTTCGCATAATTAAAGTAAACCTATGTCCTTCAAGTTAATTCGGTAGTAGCAAAATCACATTACTATTTTTCTAACCATATAATTTTAAACACTTCCCGTCATTAAATAAATGGCGTTTCGACTATACTTGTTTGAAAAGCAATCAATTATTACGCCATTTTACCTTGCATCATGATGTAACAGTCAGAAAATGAATTAAAGTGTGATTTTTATTCACCAAATTGACTGCGTTTATCTGAAATTGCGTTGAATATTTTTTCTGTATCAAGTATTCGGCCCCAAGGCATAAGATCCGGTTCATTTTCAATCATATATTGCGTTAACTGCTGGGTCAGAGTCTTGAGCAATTCGTCACCATGCCATGGTTTGGCAATGTAGAAGTCTAAGCTTGCGCTGTTTACCGCATTTATTGTCGCTTCTAAGTCGGCTTGTCCTGTAAGGAGCAGTTTTCTTGCTGATTTGGTTTCTTTTGCTTCGTTCAGTTCAATCAGAAAGCTAATTCCAGTTTGTTCGGGCATTATGTGGTCACATAGAATCAAGGCCAATTTAATATCATCATCAGCGTTTTCTTGAATAACCTCTTTGGCTTCTGCCACTGATTCTGCTCCCTCAATTATAAAGTTATCTTCAAACCGGGAAAGGTCTTGTACTACGCTGTCCAATACTTCGCGTTCATCATCTACACAGAGAATGAGATATTTATTCATCGTATTTCCTTATCAGTATTTACCACAGTGTTTGCAGGTTGAAACGGCAGCCATACAATCATTTTGGTGTATTCATCTGGGTTAGATTCAACCTCTATCCAACCGCCATGTTGGGCTAAAATTTGGTGACAAACGGAAAGCCCAATACCTAAGCCAAAGTTGCCCTCTTTTTTTGTTGTATAGTTTAATTCAAATATCTTATCTTGTTGTTCTTGAGGAATACCGTGACCATTGTCTTCAAAGGTAACCTTGGCATAGAGTAAATCATCCTTAATTACTTGTTCTGAAGAAATCTTAAGACAACCATTTTCTGGGAATGCGTCAACAGCATTGGATACAAGGTTGGTCCAAACTTGTTGCATCGCATTGGTCAAACAGAGAATATCCGGCAGGTCTTGATACTCTTTAATCACGGTATGTCGCTTAAGCTTATTTTCAAAAATGACCAGTGTATCCTCGATACCTTCATGAATATCGATAACGTGCATGATCTCGTTATCTTGGCGTGCGTAGCCCTTTAAACTCTTAACCATATCCGCAATACGCTTGGCACACACCTGTATGGAACGAAGAGTGGAACCAGTGACATAGTACTTCTCTAAACCAGCGATGGTGCCAGCGAGATCCTTGCTCTCTTTACCGAGTTGTAAAATCTCAGATAGGTCTCGATGTAAGTTGAGCTGTACGACTTTCTTGGCGAGTTTTTTATCGTTAATATCAGACAATATATTTTTGGTTTGTTGCCTAACATCCGATGTCGACATTGGTCGAGAATGCATTGATTCTCTTAATATATTGGCACCTAGTTCCTGATGCGATGTCGGTAGTGGAGAGTGTATAAGTTCATCAATCTTAGATGTTAAGGTATCTGCGCCTCGCAGAATTGCAGCAATAGGGTTGTTTAGTTCGTGTGCTACGCCGGCAACTAACTGGCCTAGCATGGCCATTTTTTCTCTTTCTATTAGTTGTTGATGTGCAGTTTCAAGCGACTCATAGGTCCTTTGCAATTCAAGCTTTGTGTTTATGCTCCTTTGCAACCTTCGATTGAAATGCCGCAGCAATATGTTCGTAAATAGAGGCAGCAATTCACTGTTTGAGTTCAGGACTTCAGAGAAGATATCTTTGTCCAGTTTAATTACTTTTGTTTCCGTCAATGTAATCGCTGTTGAGAAAGAGATTTCACCAGTAACAAATGACATACCGCCAACCAAGCTACCTTTTGAATGCCTGACAACCTCTCGTTGAATAGAGAGATCATCGGCCTTATATAGCGCGACTTCACCTTCAACGATGAACCATAGAAATTCATTAGGGTCGCCTTCTACAGTCAATAAATGGTCAGAAGAGTAGGTTCTACATGCTCTAGAATCGTCTTTCTCTGCAAAAAATTTCAGCAACGATCCAATAAACTGATCGGTAAGATAGGAGTCACTTAATCGATGGAAGTCATGGATGAAGCCGGAGCGAAATGAGTCAAGTTTGTTCTCTATATGCGCACTTAATATTCGAGATTGATCCAATATAGCGCTGTAGTGAAGCCAGTCTGCAGCTGGGGTTCCGAGAATAAATGTTGTCAGTTCTTTTTTTGCGGTTTCTAAAATCGCATCTTTCTTCAATGGCTTAGTAAGGCAATGATCCAAACGTCCTTCGTTGACGGCAGAGAGAATGGTATTGATGTCTTCACCATCACTGACTAATATTTTGCGAGCGTCTTTCGTATGATCTTGTCGATCCAACTGAATCAAAAACTCAGCGGCATCAAATGACTGACTTGAAGCCGCGATCGCCATGGCGACGGATTGGCCACGTTCTTGGACAAATTCTAATGTCTGTTGAGCTTCTTCTGGTGAATCAACGCAACAGATGTCGAAATGCGTTGAGAGAGAAGCAAACTCCGTTCTCAACATTTCTACCGATATCGGGTCATTATCTAGATAGAGCAATACATATGGAGTCACAGTCACCTCGTAGACGTTTTATTTTCCAATGTAACAATTTTCTACCTTTCGATATGAGAGGTGAGTAAAACTCTTCACTCACCACATTTGAAAACTCTGATTTAACTCAAGGTTTTAACTTATTGTTAACTGAGCTAGACTCAATGTTTTAAAACCATTAAAAGTGAACACATGCAACAGTTGAAAAAATATGGAGCGATAGGTGGTGCGTTGGTATTGGTGGCTTGTTGGCCTTTAGCCGTCGGGCAGATCGCTCAAAATGTATTGAAAGATGGAATAAGGTCCTTAGACTCGAGTGAAATTTCAGCTGAAATCGTCAGTTATGAAAGAGGTTACCTATCTGCCGTCGCTACTACAAAATACATTATTGAAGATCCGGCTCTCAAAGAACAGTTTGTTATTGATGGTTTACCGACTGAATTCATTCTTAAGCATGATATCAAACATGGACTTATTCGTGTTGCAACCGAAACCAATTTGGTTGACTTCGATTCTCTACCTGCAACGTTATCGACCATTACTCAGTTAAATGGCAACACTGAATTTTCATTAGATATGGATAATGTAAATTATGAAGCACCAGACTCCTCTGGCACTTCTATCTATCTAGCCGCGTCTCAAATGACGGGAAATGCAACCGTATTAGGCGAAGTCGATTTAACCTTTAAGTTCCCATCATTACAGGTGCATTTTGGCACTGGCGAGAGTATCAATATTTCGTCTATTACTGGATTTGCGACAGGTAAAAAAGTAAACGGTTTTTGGCACGGAGAACAGCAAGTGAATGTGGCCAATTCAGCCATGTTGATGCCAGACGGTACTGTGTATACCAGTGCGAAGGATTTTAGCTACAATTTTAGTTCTTCTACCGATGAAACAGGTGAAAGGTTAAACACAAACCATATTGTTAAAGCAGGCGATATTGTCACCAGTGAAGGTGCGTTGAGTAATCTGAATCTTGATTTTACGATTGGCAATCTAGACAAAAATGCCTTTGAAGGTTTGGTTGGTTTATATCAGTCTAGCCCCATAGTTGATGAAACCGTAATAGGTCAATCTACTCCTTTGATAGATGCGTTATTTAGCCAAGGATTTCAGGTTGCACTTAATGATCTAGAATTGACCCTTGGTGAAGGCTTGTTTAAGTCAAGTTGGTTATTGGAAGTACCAAAGGGCACGGATGACGTGAGCCAAGACTTTAGCAAGGTTATTCCAGCGTTGACCGGTAAGCTCAATACCTTCGTATCGAATGATTTAGTAAAAGCGTACCCTTATATGCAAGAGGGGATTGATGAGATGGTTATTATGGAAATCATGCTACCCACGGATGATGGTTACACAATAGACGCTGCTGTTTCAGAAGGAAATCTAGAATTTACCAGCGGGCAAAAAATCCCGCTACTAGCCATGTTTATGTCAGTAATGATGCGATGATCGTGGTGATATTTTAGAAAAAACCCGCATTCATTTAAAAGAGGTCATTCGACCTCTTTTTTGTGCTTTTTCTGTTGCGCAAAACGTGCTATTACTGGTTCCAGTTCACAAAAATCAGATTAAGCAGGAGCATATATCATCATGGGAACGATCTACAATTTCAGTGCAGGACCAGCGGCTTTGCCAAAAGCAGTAATGCAAAAAGCGCAATCCGAATTAGTTGACTGGAATGGACAGGGCACATCGGTGATGGAAATTAGTCACCGTAGCAAAGAATTTATCAAAGTAGCGAACGAAGCAGAACAAGATCTTCGAGATTTGCTGAGTATTCCTAATAATTATAAGGTGCTTTTTTGTCATGGCGGAGCACGCGCTCAGTTTGCTGCCGTACCGATGAACCTGCTCGGAACAGCGAAAGTCGCCACGTATATTGATGGTGGATATTGGGCTGAAAGTGCAATTACTGAAGCGACTAAATACTGCCAACCAGATGCATTTAACGCAAAGACAGAGATTGATGGAAAGGCGGCGATATTACCAGCCAGAGAATGGAAGATTTCAAAAGAGGCAGCCTATGTTCACTTTTGTCCAAATGAAACCATTGACGGAGTTGAAATCAATGACTTGCCAGTAACCGACAAACCTATCGTCGCGGATATGTCGTCCACTATATTGTCTCGTCAAATCGATGTCTCTAAATATGGTGTTATCTACGCTGGCGCTCAGAAGAACGTCGGACCAGCAGGTATATGCATTGCTATTGTTCGTGATGACCTTCTAGAACTCGCCACGGAAACCTTACCAAGTGTGCTTAACTATAAAGTGCTCGCGGCTAAGGATTCTATGTTTAATACCCCTCCGACTTATGCATGGTATCTGTCTGGGTTGGTTTTCAAGTGGCTCAAAGAGGCCGGTGGTGTAGAAGCTATCGAAAAAATTAACCGTGAAAAAGCGGCGTTGTTGTATGCCGCTATTGATGAATCGGCGTTCTATAATAACGCCGTTCACACGAACAACCGTTCGTTGATGAATGTGCCTTTTCAACTCGCGAAACCAGAATTAGACAATACGTTTCTCGATCTTGCAGATGCGGCAGGTTTAAAGGCGCTGAAAGGGCATAGAGCGGTGGGTGGTATGCGTGCTTCGATCTACAATGCGATGTCATTAGAAGGCGTTCAAGCCTTGGTTGAGTTTATGAAGAAATTTGAAGCTGACTATGCCTAGTCGTTTGCTGAAATAATAAAAACCCACCGGCTATTCAGGTGGGTTTCTAACAAGCCTATTAAAACCGGTCGTGGTTACACGTTTACTATCGTTACAAAGTTTGATGCAAACGGTGGTAGCGTCCTTGTAAACCAATCAGTTCATCATGTGTGCCTTGCTCAACAATAGCGCCGTCTTCAATCAGACATATTTGATTCATCGCCTCTAAACCCACTAAACGATGGGTGATAAAAATCACGGTCTTTCCTTTGAAATGTTGGTCAAATAAAGTGATAATCTGGCGTTCCGTTTTTTTGTCCAAGCCTTCTGTTGGCTCATCAAGTAATATGATTGGTGCGTTATGCAAAATGGCTCTTGCAATACCGATACGACGTTTCTCTCCACCGGAAAGTTGACGGCCACCGTCACCCAACCATGTATCGAGACTCTTACCTTCTAATAGTGCTTGTAACCCCACTTTGTGCAGTACTGATTTCAGCTCTTCATCAGAGGCATCGGGTTTCGCGATAGCAAGGTTATCTTGTAGCGTGCCATTAAGAATATCGACGCGTTGGCTGACGACCGAGATAGTATTTCTTAGCGTGTTCTCACTCACTTCCTTTAATGGTGTGGAGGCGACAGAGATCGAGCCATCTGTTGTATCCCAATAGCGACAAAGTAGCTGTATGAGAGTGGATTTACCTGACCCTGTTTGACCAAGGATAGCGACACGTGTATTACTGGCTATGTGCAGGTTAAGGCTATTGATAATGGTTTGTTCCGAATCATCATAACGAAAACTGACATCATTAAATTGAATGTCATACTTTGTTGAATTAAGCTCTCCCTGCTCAGGAAATTTTACTTCCGGTTCAGCAAGGATTATTTCATTCAGTCGTCTAGCGGAGGTGAGCGTTTGTCCTAGGTACTGGAATGCACCTGCTATCGGCATTAACATTTCAAAACTAGCCATAGTGGCAAAAGCAAATAACGCGATCATCGGGCCTGGTGGATTACCGCCAACGCCATCTGCTGCGAGCCACAAGATCAGTGTCAATGTCAGCCCATTTGCTAGCATGAGCAACCCGCTTGCCATGCCCGTTAAATTTGCATTTACGAACTGATTATTTAGCAACTTAGTTTGTGAATTAAGAATCGCATTCCGATAGCGTTCTTCTGCACCAAATAAAACCAGTTCACTGTGTCCTTGCAACCAATCGAGTGAGGCGACGCGGAGATCGGATTTTTGGGTGGTGAGTTGCTGACCATTGTGTTTACCGAGTTTGTAAAATACGACTGGCCAGATAATCAATAGTGACATTAATATGGCACCAAGGATTAAACCTAAAGTAAGGTCGAACCAACTTAGAAATAGAGTAAGCGTCGCAATACCCAACGCACTCACAACTACCGGACTAAGCAGTCGAAGATACACATGGTCCATCGCATCGACATCGGCGACTAATCGATTTAATAAGTCACCATCACGTAGATTGGCGATACGGCCGGGGACGAGCGGGGCCAATTTCTTGAAAAAGAAAACCCTGAGTTCTGTTAACAATTTAAATGTTGCGTTGTGGCTTACTACACGTTCCCCCCAACGACCTGCAGTTCGGCCCATTGCTAAGCCGCGTACTGCACCGCCGGGTAACATGTAGTTAAAGGTTTTTCTGGCCACGCTAAGACCCGCAACGGCAGAGGCTGAAATAAACCAACCAGAAAGAGTCAACAAACCAACAGAGGCGAAAAGGGTCGCAAACGCAAGCAGCATACCTGCTGAAAGGCCGAACCAATGTTTTTTATAAAGCGTTATATAAGGCAATAACTCACGCATCGAGATCTCCTTTTCCTTCTTCTTGTGCACTGTTTTTCGCATCTAACATGCTAGCGAAGAGTCCATGGCTTTGTTTAAGTTCCTTATAGGACCCTGATTCGACAATGCACCCCTCCTGCATTACAAAAATCTGTTCAACGTTTTTGAGTTGTGAAAGTTGATGTGTAACGATGAGAGTTGTGCTTTGGTTGATCTTGTTTTGTAACCCTTTCATAACGAGCTTTTCGCTGCGTGCGTCAAGGCTTGCAGTTGGTTCATCCAATAGCCAAAAATTGCCTTTTTGTAACATGGCACGAGCTAGGGCTAATCGTTGAGCCTGACCGACTGATAAACCACCAGATCGGTCACTGACCTGATAATCCAACCCATGTTGAGAGACAAACTCAGCGGAATAGGACTCTTTGAGAACAGAATCAAGTTGCGCAACAGAAACATCGTTGTTGCCTAACGTAATGTTATCTTTAATAGTGCCGTGCAGAAGCAGCGGGTTTTGCCCAACCCAACTGATCTGGTCACGCCATTGAACAAGATCCGCATCCTTAATCTCAACATTATTGATCTTCAAACTTCCTTCGTAAGGTAAAAAACCAAGGATAGCGTTGATAAGGCTGGTTTTACCTGCACCACTTGGTCCGATAAGTGCCGTCATTTGATTAGGTTTTATGCTAAATGATAAAGGTCCTACCAATGTTGACCCTTCTGGGCTTTTGACGACCAAGTCATAGGCTTCTATTTTGATGGAGTTAACATCGCAAATAGGTTCGTGTCCAGACGATTGATGTGACACCTCGGTATTTAAGAAATCAACAATACTTTCCGCAGCGCCGACCGCTTGAGCCTTTGCGTGGTAAAAGGTGCCGAGATCTCGTAAAGGCTGATAAAATTCAGGTGCCAGAATAAGAATAAAAAGACCAGAAAATAGTGTAATGCCGGTTCCGTAATACCCAAAATCGAGCTCGCCAATATAACTGAAACCGAAGTAAACAGCCGTAATCGCGATGGATATAGAAGTGAAAAATTCCAAAACAGCCGACGACAGAAAAGCGACTTTTAGGACGTCCATAGTTCGGGTTCTAAACACCTCTGAAGCGCCATGAAGTGTCTCTTCTTCGGCTTTCGTTCTATTGAATAGACGGATAGTAGTCATAGATTGCAAACGGTCATAAAAATGGCCAGACAGACGTTGCAAAGCTTTAAAATTCTTTCTGTTGGCTTCAGCGGCTTTCATGCCAACCAATGCCATGAAAAATGGCACCAACGGTGCAGTGATAAGGAAAATCAACCCTGCCGCCCAGTTAGTCGGGAATACTACAACGAGAATAACCAAAGGAATTAACACAGAAAGAGACATCTGTGGAAGATAGCGAGAAAAGAAATCCTGCATATCCTCTACCTGTTCTAATAACAATGTTGCCCACGTTCCGGCGGGTTTTCCTTTGATATAAGCCGGTCCAACAGCGCGCAACTTATCCAAGATAAGTTGGCGGATGTAAATTCTAATTTGCTCGCCAGCGCGAAAACCAGCGATCTCTCTTCCCCATGTGCAGGCTGAACGAGCCACAACCGTTAGCGCGAGGCCTAGGAAGTAGGGAACAAGTTGACGCTTATCTACATTTTCTATAATAAGCTGATGCAATATCGATGCGAGTAATCCTGCCTGAGCAAGTAAGACAATACTAGAGAACACCCCTAGAGAGACGCTAATAAGCAGCCATCGCTTAGCCAGTTTACCTTGAAGCTTCAGCCACTTATTGAGGTTTTTTTGTTTTGTTTTATCCATTTACGTTTAAGGCTTCTTTATTTGGACCTGTAGATTTTATGAGAAAAAAATCTGTAGATTCATTCGTTATTTAGAATAAGAGGGAGAGTATACAAAAAGAAAACCAGCGGGAATACCGCTGGTTTATAAGGTTATGATAGAAAGCGGTTAATTAATGCAATAAATAGAGATAATTGGCTACTTATTGCTATCGGCTAGTGCGTCTAAGTATCGCTCGGCATCGAGTGCCGCCATGCATCCGGTGCCAGCCGATGTGATAGCTTGGCGATAGTTTTGGTCCATAACATCACCAGCAGCAAATACGCCTTCAATACTGGTTTGCGTCGCATTGCCATTCAATCCTGAATTCACGACCACATAGCCATTGTTCATATCGAGCTGTCCCTCAAAAATGCCTGTATTTGGATGATGACCTATTGCGACAAAAAGCCCCATTACCTGAAGTTCCTCTTTTGTATCGGACAAGGTATCTTGTAAACGAACCCCGGTAACCCCCATATCATCACCAAGTACTTCATCTAAAGTACGGTTGGTGTGCAGGACGATATTGCCATTGTCCACCTTATCTTGGAGGCGCTTCATCAATATTTTTTCAGCTCGGAACCCTTCGCGGCGATGTATTAGATGAACCTCAGCCGCAATATTTGCTAAATATAGGGCTTCTTCAACCGCTGTGTTACCTCCTCCAATAACCGCTACTTTTTGATTCTTATAAAAAAAGCCATCGCAGGTTGCACATGCGGATACACCGCGGCCTTTGAAAGCTTCTTCAGACTCCAGTCCAAGATATTTTGCGGTAGAGCCTGTTGAAATAATCAAGGAGTCGCAACTGTAGACCGCACTGTCTCCAGTTAAACGGAATGGCCGGTTCTCTAAATCCACGGTATGGATATGGTCAAATAGTATTTCGGTATCAAACTTTTCGGCATGTTCTTTCATGCGTTCCATCAGGGATGGACCCGTTAAGCCTTCAGCATCTCCAGGCCAGTTTTCCACTTCCGTCGTTTCGGTAAGTTGACCACCTTGCTGTATACCAGTAATAAGAACAGGTTTTAGGTTTGCTCTCGCAGCATATACTGCCGCGGTGTAACCTGCTGGACCACTGCCCAATATTAGTAGTTTGCTATGCTTAACTTCGCTCATAGAGCTGACTCCGAAATAGTTATCAATTTTGATTGTGATTGTAGGGAATAAATTAGGGTGTTGAAAGCAATTACAGGCAATTAATAGTTATATTTTATAAGAGAAAAGTGACGATAGACAAAATGAGCAAAGGTTAGTGGTCTCTAAGTCACCAGAAAAAGTGTGCAATTATGGTTAAAACGGTGATACAAACGATATTCAATACGAAACCGACGCGCATCATATCCTTTTGTTCTATGTGACCAGAGGCAAATACTATGGCGTTTGGTGGTGTCGCGACAGGGAGCATGAAGGCACAGGATGCAGACATAGCAATAATGAGTGACAGGATAATGGGAGAGACGCCAAGAACTTCGGCAATACTAGCGAATATTGGAATGAGAAGTGCTGCACTTGCGGTATTACTGGCGAATTCGGTTAGAAATACCACGAAAGTTATAATGGAAAGGAGGGTAATGAATAATCCCATTTGACTAAGTACATCGCTGAGTTCATTAGCAAGAAATACGCTCGTGCCTGTCTCTTTGAGTACATTACTTAGGCAAATTCCTCCACCAAAGAGAAGCAATACTCCCCAATCAACCGTTTTTTCAATATCTTTCCATTCGACCACACGCGTGCCTCCTAATAGTAAGATGGCGCCAATAGCGACGAGGGTATCGAATTTACTGTATCCCCCTAAAAAGGCGTTAATAGGCCGACTGAATATCCAGAAGCTTACGGTTAATGCGAAGATAACTAAAGTGAGTTTTCTCTTTGGCGTCCATTCCAATGTGGTGTGGTGTATCTCAAATGATTGGGAAAGATTTGGTTTGGTGAGTAGGTATAAAGCGAGTACGGCAATCGGGAGCAAAGTCAAAGACACGGGTAACCCTAAAGCGACCCATTGGGTAAAGTTTAAACCGAGTTCTGCGGCAGCAATTGCGTTGGGAGGAGAGCCCACAAGTGTTGCAATACCGCCTATAGATGCGCAGTAAGCGATGCCCAATAAAACAAAGACATAGGTGCTCTTGTATTTTTTCTCATCGACATTGCTCATTACACCTAAAACAAGCGGAAGCATCATGGCAATGGTTGCCGTGTTTGATATCCACATTGAGAGCCCTGCGCTAACGGTAAACAACATCAATACGGCGACGGACATTTTGCCTTTTGCCGCAATCAATACTTGATCCGCAATTGCTTTATCAATTTTTTGCTTATGCAGAGCGGCCGCTAAGGCAAAACCGCCTAGAAAAATAAAAATAATAGAGCTAGAGAAATAACTTAGGGCTTTTGATGTGTCGAATATATTGAATACTACGGCTAATACGGGTACGAGAAGGGCGGTGATACTGACGTGTAGTGCTTCGGTTAACCAAAGAATGGCGATAAACATAAGAATACTTAATCCATGCACAACGCTTGTTTCAAATGATAGAGAGTTGAGCATAAAGATAAACAGACAAATGTCGGCCAGAATAATAACGGTATTTTTGTTTATATAACTGTTTATTTTATCAGACGTAAGATTCTTCATAGTTCGCCCCTTTCGCTCAGTCGTTCACTATTTAGTATAGGACGCTAAGTTATTGGGTAAGGGGAAAAAGTGAAGGGTTGGATATCTAACGAACAATTTAATGATCTGTCTTAAGTTCCTGCTTTGATCGTCAGTGTTTTATCGACCTTGGTGCTCGTGACACTATGCTTGATAGGTTCTTTGGGGCCCAAAAACTTCGGTTGAGTTTCAAATATATAAAGGTCTAGTAGCGCTTTTACTCGGGCAAAAACTTCTCTAAAACGTATCGTTAAGCCAGAGTGCTGTTTTGGGCCTGGAACGGCAAGGCACACTGCCTCAATATCGTAATATTCCGCTATGAATAGTGCTCGTTCGCAGTGGAACTTTTGAGTGACAATAATAAACTCATCGGCTTCGAAGATTTTTTTTGCGCGAACGATAGAATCCAACGTTCTAAACCCTGCATAATCGAGGTAGATAGCTTCTTCGGGTACGCCTGCTTTCAGTAGATCTCTTTTCATTGTCCATGGTTCGTTGTATGAACGATGGGCATTATCGCCACTAAGTAGAAAGGCGTCGACCTTATCATTTTTGAATAAAGTAATGGCGGCGTTAATTCGATTTGCATAGTAGTCGTTAAGTACTTTTCCCAAGTACTTACTTGTGCCTAAGACCAATGCGACATCATAATTCGGTAAGTGAGAGGGTTCAGTATAGATGTCGTTTTTTGTTGACCAACTAAAGACACGATCAACAAATACCAAAGCCAGGACAAAAGCAATACAGAGCGCTGTTACGCCCAATATAATGACCCTTGCGGATGCTCTGCCACGTAAAAAACTTGGTTTACTCACCATCTTTTTAGTCGCTGTCGGAAAATGCCCAAACACATTAAATCTTTCCTAATTCGTAAATCATACATGGCGCTGCCTTTGTGCCCAGATACCAATGACAATAAAGCAAGAAACGATGGATACTAATAATAGCCCAGTATTTAAAGTCTTTAGCCACAAAGATAGGTAAGGTGAAGCCTTAACTATTAACAAGCCATAACCAAATGCATTCAGCAGTACAAATGCGAAAGTTCGCACAATAAAATGCTGTCGGACCATCACTTTTCTTAGCAGGCGATTAATGTCTCCGCCTAAAATAACCAGCATACATGCAATAAAGGCGATAGAAATCTCAGAGATATAAGGGACAATGTGCCTTCCAACTGGAGCAAGAATGTCAAACATGGCTTAACTTTTAACCTAACGTATTCTTAATAAGAGGATTCTATCAAATATCAATCTATTGTCTTGTGTTGAATTGATTTTTCTCATTGTATAAAATCGGTATAGTAGCCCTTCATGCATCCTCACCTCTTTGAGTTAGACCATGCTATCGCTCCCAATCGACAACATTAAAAGTAAATTTCTACAGATTCTACCAAAGCATCATATCGTCGTTGAAGCAGAAACGGGCTCTGGAAAATCAACCAAACTTCCTTTATGGGCATCAGAACATGGCCGCGTACTGGTCATAGAACCGAGGCGAATAGCGTGTACGTCCCTAGCGACTTATCTAGCCAAACAAAATGGTTCTGAGTTGGGGGACAATATTGGCTATGCAATAAAGCTTGAATCTTGCTTTAGCATAGAGACCAACATCGTTTTTGTTACCCCCGGAGTTGCACTAAGGTGGTTTTATGACGATAGATTAGCAGAGTTTGATATCGTGTTAGTTGATGAATTTCATGAAAGACGATGGGATACTGATCTACTCGTCGCTTTATTACAAAAAACACAAGGACACCGACTGATTATTACCTCCGCAACCATAGAAGGAGATAAACTTGCACGATATATCGGCGCGAAGAGGTTAATTGCACAAGGCCGTCAATATAATGTGAGGTTAATTAATAAGAGTTTAGATTCGCACTATTTACCAGACAACAAAAATAGTGTGCAGAATGCGGCAGATTGCGTGAAATCGGTTTACCAAGACACCCCTGGCGACATACTTGTCTTTATGCCTGGCAGAAACGAAATTACTCAATGTGTCCAATCTCTGTCTAAGTTAGAAAATGTCGAAGTGGTGATGCTACACGCATCGGTTTCTGACAGTGAACGGCAGCGAGCGTTAACACAATTGGGTAAGAAGAAAATTGTGGTGGCCACAAATGTTGCAGAAACGTCGTTGACGATACCTAATATTACCTTGGTCATTGACTCCGGTTTAGAACGAAGAACATTGCAACGTAATGGTCGTACTGTATTGAGCTTAAGAAGCATCTCAAAAGCGAGTGCAAAACAGAGGTCAGGTAGAGCAGGGCGTGTGATGGATGGTGAATGTATTCGTCTCTATGGAGAACATGCACCATTAGAAATGGTAACACCACCAGAATTACTGCGCGAAGAGTTGTCTGAGGCCATGTTAGCGTCCGCCTGTTGTGGATTTGAGTTAGGTGAACTCACGTTCTTAGATGCTCTCCCCGAAAAATCGCTTACGCAAGCAAAATTAGTATTGTTAAAAATGGCCGCGATTGATAACAACGGAGTGGTTACTGAACATGGAAAACGGCTTTACCCGCTACCCATCGATACGCTATATGCCGACCTGTTAACTCGAATGCCTTGTAATGCAACGAAAGAAGCTATGATCGATTTAGCGGCGGCGCTTTCGGTGCCTGCTGCGCTTTACCAATTGCCGAGTGATGAACACGGTCTAAACAAAATTGCGCAATGGGAACCCAATAGTTGCGATGCTGAGATCTTGATAAAGATTGTGCGGGGAGATGTCCAAGATAATATTCAATTAGAGATTGATGCAGTTAGAGAAGCAAGGAGGCTCGCTCAGCAAATGCGCCGCGTCTTTCATTTGCCAGAGCTTGAAGTAGCGTCTCGTTTTAAGCGGGTTGAATTTGTTTCAGCGATAGCAGGGAACCATCCTGAATTGGTGTTTGTTAGACGGAAGAAAAGGCGACAGGCACTCGGCAATGGTCTTATAGAGATGGTTCCTGCACGAAGCAGTCGATTTTCTGATGGTGATGAGGCTGCGATAGTCTTGGATCAACACAGCCTGCCCGGGAAAGGGAGCAAACAGACACTCAATCTGGCAACCGTGATGTTACCTATCCCTTTAAATCTTATCGCCCGATTAGGGTTAGGCGAGTGGATACAGGGTAAGACGACGATCATAGATGGTCAATTATACAGTCAGTTGTCGTTGATATTCGCAGGGCGAGAAATCATGAATCGGCTTGTTGAGCCCGAGGGAGACCAACTGTTAAAACCATTACTAGACGCAGTTTTAAGACAAAAAGTGCTTCCAGGTTTTGCGAACAAACGCAGGCAAGAGATTGATCATTGGTGTCTTTTTACAGAACTAGGCTTGGATGAGAGATATTCTGGCCCGCAATCACTAACTTTTGAAGGTTGGTTTATTCGTCAGCTAAAGGATCTCGGTGTCGATAAGCTAGATGAATTATTACTTTTTAGCGAAGATGACCTTCTTTTTGCGGGGATTCCTTATTGGGAATATGATGATTTTTCGCAGAAGTACCCATTTCGTCTCAATCTTGGAGACCTACATCTAAAAGTAGAATATGTGCCGAGCAAAAAGCGGGTATATATTTTGTATGAGAGTGGTTTGCGTAAAAGCGAACCAAAACGGTGGGAGTTACCAATCTGGTCTGGATGGCGTATTCAGTATAAAAAATCGAGTCGAATAGTAGACATCAAATAAGAGTAATTAACCACAAAGTGACTTGTTAAATAATAATTTATTAGCCTCAAATTATTCGTTTAAATAATTATTTAAACAGTAAACTATCAGTTTAAATAATTATTTAAACAGTAAACTATCAGTTTAAATAATCTAAATTTGAATAGTAGTCTGCCAGTCTGCTGTCCTATTATTATTAGAACTGTGTTTAGTGGATAAATATTACAAGGCGTAATGTTATAGGTCTCATTACTGTAGGTTTTTTGTTAAAACCTTGGTTTTAGTATGCTTTAACTGAGATTCAGCTCATGAGAACAGAACAATGTACTATATTCTATTGCTAACTGAGCGAAGGTGTTGAATAGTAGTACCGTTGTTTTACCGCTATCGCTTGGGGGGCATAATGGAAAAGCAAGAAACGATATCAGCTGTATTTGATTACACATCATTTTTAGGTGCTAGTTGTAAAAAAAAGTGGACCTTTATCGAGGCGATTGGATTTTTTTCGCCTATCTTTGGTACTGTTTGGAAAAGCAACATCGATGAAGCTCGAAAACCTGAAGATAGATTATGGGACCAAGCCTTTAATAATCTCTCAGCGCAGAGTAGTGATGAATCAAACCTAATTAGTCTGGTTAACCTAGCAAAGCATGAAGGTATAAAAGAACTCCGACTAATGATGCCTTATGAGCTTGATGAGATCCAAATAGAAAAAATCATCAAACACACCAATGCACAAGTTAAGCATATAACTCAAGATGAGTTATTCGTCCAAATATAATAAAAGGGACACATTTGTGTCCCTTTTGCATCTCAGTTGTTAACGTCACATTATGTTTTAATCGGTTATCAGATCATAATCTGCTCGTAACACATCAATAATTTCTTTCTTCGGGTTATCACTCATGTGAATTTTTTGCCCCGTTATTTTTTCAGCGATACCGATATAGACTTCTGACACTTTAGTTATCGCCTCGACTGGCAGTTTATTGTTCTTTGCGAGTGCAAATCGTTCATCCATACGCGCTTTATTTAATAATATATCGGGGTCAGGAAAATAATTCAGCAAGAATTGTCTAAAACCTTCTTTAGAGTTCTCGACGATATTTCCTTTTTGATACTCTGCTTTATCCCAAATTCTGGACGAATCAGGCGTACCGACCTCATCCATGTAGATGAGTTTCTCATCACCTTGACGGTCAATGACATAACCAAATTCAAATTTTGTATCGACAAATATTTGACCCACATCACTCAGCGCAGAGCTAATGACATTGAACCCTTCTTTAAGCAGTTTCTCGTAGGTTTTGATATCACTAGATTGAGAGAAGTTGAAGGCGGCAAAACTGTCTTCTATGTCTTGGCGAGAGATATTCACGTCGTCAGCTTCAGGAACATTGGGTATTCCTTTAAGAACACCTTTGGTTGACGGCGTAATGAGAAGCTCAGGCAGTGATTTATCTTTTTCTAGGCCTTTAGGAAGTTGAATACCACAGAATTCATTTTCGCCTTTGTCATAAGCTCGCCACATAGAACCGGTAATATATTGGCGACAAATTGCTTCAATCATTACTGGTTTTGCTTTTTGGACTATCCAAACAAACGGGTGAGGGATATCCAATATATGACTTTCAGCCAGGCCATTCTCTTTAAAGAGTTTAAACCAGTGATTTGAGATAGCGTTGAGTGCTGCTCCTTTGCCGGGAACGCCTTTCAATCCACCTTCCGCTTCCCAAATGCAATCGAAAGCTGAGATTCTGTCACTGATTACCATGATGGCAAGTGGCGCGTCAGATGCGACATTGTAGTTTTTTTCTTTGATTAATCGCTGGCTATCTTCTTCAGTTAACCAGTAGACGGAACGTACTTTTCCGCTATGAACAGGTTTGTTGGTACGGATTGGAAGATCATCATTAACAGCGAGAACTTGATCAGAGAGACTCATCGAGACATTCCTTGGTAGAGGCTTCAAATTATGGGCGCATAATACCAGAACTAGAATGGACTGCCACTGAAAAAGCAAACGATTGCGCAAAATAGATGTATTAATACCAATACGAATGGTGTCAATAGATCTATTTCATAAGGTGTTATTACTATTACTAGCTAAAATATGGAGCAAACACTACGTGCTAAAAATAGCACTAAAAATTTATATTAAAATCAAGTCGTGAGTCGTATTGATTTTGCAGTTCCAAATCAACTGTTAACGACACACGCGAATAGCGGGAAGGCTAAAGCATGACGATTAATGACATAAATAACTTGGCTCTGATTGCTCATTTAAGAAAAACACAGCGCAGTTTCTTAACTTGGCAACCGTGAGAATCCTTGCTCGTGCATGTAGATCTAAATTTGAGCTTGCGACTACAGCACTTGCTGTTCCCGCTTCAAAAGCTTTAATAACAATCTCTTCTTCAGAATATTGATTAGAAGGCTTCAAATGAATCACGTTGGTGCAATTGATTTTGTGTTGAATCAATTCAGATTGCATTGGGCGAGGGCAGTTTGCCGTATATAAGATCCACTGTTTTTTTCGAGACAGCTTTGCCAATTTAAGATATATGCCATCCGAAAAATAAGAGCGCTGGTTGAGCTCTGTTGTCGGGTTCAATGCCGCTACTGTGTCGGTTGTGTTATCAATGTTTAGTTGAAGCATAATACTGTCTCTCTGTACATACTGTATAGATACACAGTAGTCCGTATTTGATCGGCATGCAAGTATTTTTTCGCTGATTTTATAGGCGAATCAGACAATTTTTAGACAAAGGACATGAAAAATAAGGGCTTTAGCTGAATTATAGATATAAAAAAAACCGCATTTGCGGTTTTTAATTGGAGGATAACGACTGGTTTTTTATGCTCGTATGCTCACGGCTGCTTTATTTCTTAATGCAATTTCGTCAATGTTGAATAAATTGACATCGATTTTTGCCATGTCATTACAGCTTTCACAGGAGTGGTGATATTTACCATCAACATAGTCATGGCGGATCAACATACTATATCTGTTGCACCAATCGCAGTTTCCTTCAGTGTTAATCATTACATTCTCTCCAATGGCTTTATGCAATTATATCCAATCGACCAAATGAATGGACAATTTAGTACAATGCTATTTTTGGGCAGTATTATGACATATCTGGAACTTAAATGTTAAATATTTGTTACCCACTGGCGTTATCGTTGTTTAAGATAAGTACTAATGACTTTTATTGCGCTATTTAATCGCTTCATTTCTTCGTCGCTGCCGTTAGCGTCAGGGTGATAAATACGGCTTAATTTCTTGTATCTTAATTTTATTTCTTTTTCACTAGGTAAGTGGTTTGGGTGGTAACCAAGCACAGCACACGCAAGCATAGTGCTTTGGTCTACATTGGTTTTTTTTATTTCGATTTGATTTTGTTTTAGCTGTGAATGCGCTGCGGTTAAATGCCTTTGAAGCGTTTTAATCTTTTTGCTTTGATGATGTAGCTGATTGTCTAACTGAGTCTTCTTCTCGCCTTGTCTACGCGTAATTCGACGCCTTATATACCCATACGTAACCACGCTGATCAGAATAAAAAACGTAACGATGATATCACTGTTGATTCTGTTCTTATTATGATTAGTGGATTCAGCGGCGCTCGTTATGGACTGTTGAATATCTTGGTCTATCTGATCATCAAGTATTGTTATTGAGGAGAGTTGTTTGGATTTTCGATTATTAAACTGAGCTTCTAATACCCGAGCATAGCCCAACTCCGCCTCAGTAACATCGTTGTTGCTGCCTACTAAATACCAGTTTTCAGCGATAGGTAGCGATTGGAAGCTTTCGCTATCGATAGATTCGAAAAGATTACCGAGAAGAACAGTAGCTTCTCCATTTCCCAGCGTTGCCGCTCTAATTAGCCAATAATGACTTTCTTTGAATTTTTTCTCTTCTTTATATGCAATCGAAAGCTCTAATTGTGCTTGGCTGTCCCCAGACTCTGCAGTAGTAATAAGATTTTCGTCGATCGCTGCGGTGACGGAATATGAGAGTGTGCTCATGAGGAGACAACAAACTAACCAAACAGACCTAAAAAATATCATGTTGCTATCCCACGTATTCCAATGTATATGGTTACTCAAGCATTTTTGGTGCTTTGGCACCATCGACAGGCCGATTGACCGATAGTTTGCGACCTTTTTTTAATCCTACTTCGTAGTCTTTTGTGATGTTCTTCATCGCGTCTCTTAGTTGTTGCTTAAAAGTTTCACGATCGATGTTTTTGAATTCACGGTCAATATAGTTGTTGATTTTGTTGTTTGAATCGTCGTCGGGTGCAATTTCAGGTAATTTCTCTAGAGCGCCTTCTACCCAACCAGACACAAATGAGTTTACTCTGCGTGTGACTTCCGTGTTGCTGGTCCCGGTACCAGAAAAGCTATTTCTAAACTGGCCAGTGTGTTCGTTCATTTCTCGATAGATAATGTCGAAAGCAAATGCGGCAAAAATGGCGCGATCAGCTTCTCCTATAAATTCTACGCGTTTAAGTCCTTTATGGTTTAAGAGAACAGCTTCAACACCAAACTTAGTGTTGATACCACGAATTACTCTTAATATAGTGGAACTAATACTGGTTGGTAGCAGATGGGTAGATTGGGTTTTGCCCATCTTAATGAATTCAATATCGTCTTTATCCAGACCATATTTGATCATTAGGCGATGGGCCATTTTAATTGCTTGTGCAGCCTCGTTTACATTGGCTGAGTTACCTAACTCTAGGCATTTTGCAATTTTCTTTAGCGCTTTCTGCTTATCCATGAACCTACTTAAAATAGAGTGCTTAACTTCGAAAAGTCGACTATTTTACCTACTTTTGACTCGGAGATAAAGGAGAGCTTTGATATAGAAGAGTAATAAAAAACCGTCTTTCGACGGTTTGCTACGAGTAGGAAGACAAATAATGTCTAACTATATCCCTAGTTCATCTAATAAATCGTTTGCAGAATGGTTTGATTCCACCTCTTCAGATTTCGTCTTGGCTTTTTTATTTTGCTCTTGTTCTAGAATAAGATCAGGGTCAGAACTTTCTTCTAACTCAAACTCTTCCATTTGAATAAACTCGGTTTTATCCATCGCTAGTTCTAAGTAGAAAATGTTATTGCCTTCTGTTGAGAACGTTACGCGTCTAGCTTGGGGTCTATCTAAGTTAGTATCGATAGAAATAAGAACCTGCTTATTGATTGCGAGCATTTTAGGTTGGTTTTGAGTAATGTTAGTTTTTAGTTCTTTACGGATTTTATGCGTAAAGTCACCAACCAGTTGGTTCATCAATTCACCTAATACGTCACCCACTTCATCTGAGGTGTGAAGTATCGCGAGCTCTTCTTCTGGCATACCCATGTTGCGCATGTAATTGGTGTAAATTTCTAATGCGGACTGTGAGGTAAAGTTAGTGACAACCAAACCAGAAAAACCACCATCGAATAAGACAAAACAACCAAAATCCGGTCGTAAGCAGGTCTTATTTATTTTTTGTACCATAGCTGAGTATTTTATGTCGGTATTGGTCGCCGTGCTCAAAACGCCTGAAACAGATTGGCAGAGCATAAGCAAGATATCTTCGGTAGTGATGACTTTATTTTTTTTCATTGTGTCTATTCTTATATTGATTTCACATTAGTTGTTATTGATTATGAACAAAAATATCGACTAGGTCATTAGGAATAGTGTTTTGTTCAAATGTCAGATGAGGTAAAGTGACCCAAATCATAATTTTAACACTTAAGCATCCCCTTAACTGTAGGATACAGTGTAGGTAGAGGGCAGGAAGCACAATGTCTAGCAATGCAGATATGTCTAAAAACGTAAAATCAGTGACCAGAATGACACTACCCCGGTTAGAGAACCAAAATAGTGTTGACCCGGTTGTATTAAAATACTTGGACCAGTTAGCTACCCAAGGTTTTACTGGTGATATGGAATCTCAATACTCGAGCCGTCTCGCGGTTGCAACGGATAACAGCGTTTATCAACAATTGCCACAAGCGGTTGTGCATCCAAAAACGACTGCCGACGTTATCCTTATCGGTAGGTTAAGTCAGCATCCAGATTACGAGCGCATTACTTTTTCACCTCGAGGTGGAGGAACAGGGACTAATGGTCAGTCGTTAACCAAAGGCATTGTTGTCGACTTGTCTAGACATATGAATAAAGTGTTAGAGGTTAACGAAAAAGAAGGATGGGTTAGAGTACAAACTGGCATCATAAAGGATCAACTTAATGATGTTGTCCGTCCATATGGCTACTTTTTCTCTCCTGAACTGTCAACCAGCAACAGAGCGACACTTGGCGGTATGATTAATACCGACGCTTCAGGCCAAGGCTCTCTTCGGTATGGTAAAACCTCTGATCACGTTCTTTCATTGCAAGCCGTGTTTGCAGACGGATCAGTCTATGAGACAGATAAGTCTCATGGGGGGAATGAAATAGGTGAGTATGCTTACAACGCCTATCAAGTAACGGAACAAGTATGTCGAGAGAAAAGAACACAAATAGTTGATAAGTTCCCACCATTAAATCGATTCTTAACTGGCTATGATTTAAAAAATGCGTTGAGTGAACAAGGCGAGTTTGATTTGACTCGTGTGCTGTGTGGTTCGGAAGGATCATTGGCTTTTATAACCGAGGCCAAATTAAATCTTACCCCAATCCCTAAGACAAGAACCCTAGTCAACGTAAAATATAATAGCTTTGATTCTGCACTTAGAATGGCGCCGTTTCTTGTAGAAGCTAACGCCTTGTCTGTGGAAACCATTGATTCAAAAGTGCTCAATTTAGCGAAAGAGGATATTGTTTGGCACTCTGTTAGTGATCTGCTTCTTGATGTACCAGACAAAGAAATGCTTGGTATCAACATTGTAGAGTTTGCAGGAAATGATACAGGAGTCATCGTTGAACAAGTTGCTGCCTTAACGGCGCAACTCGACCTGATGCTCACAAATGACGAGAGAGGACTGATAGGCTATCAAGTCTGTGAGGACTTAGCGAGTATCGGTCGTATATACGGCATGCGGAAAAAAGCCGTTGGTCTGCTAGGGGCAATAAAGGGGAGAGCGAAACCCGTTCCTTTCACTGAAGACACGTGTGTACCACCAGAACATCTTGCCGATTTTATTGCGGAGTTTCGTGAGCTATTAGATAGCAAAGGACTATATTACGGAATGTTTGGCCATGTCGATACTGGCGTACTTCATGTTCGTCCAGCGCTTGACCTTTGTGACCCTTTACAAGAGGCTTTGATGCAGGAGTTATCTGATCGTGTTGTTGCTTTAGTTGCCAAGTATGGTGGCTTGATGTGGGGAGAACATGGAAAAGGTTATCGCTCAGAATATGGGCCGGAATTCTTTGGCGAGGAGTTGTTTATTGAACTCCGTCGTATAAAAGCGGCGTTTGACCCAATGAACAAAATGAATCCAGGAAAGATATGCACACCATTGGATAGTAGTGCTGAACTGGTAAAAGTGAGTGATACAAAACGGGCGTTTTACGACCGTCAAATTAGCGTTACAGTAAGAGATAGCTTCAAGCAAGCAATGGAGTGTAATGGCAACGGGCTCTGCTTTAACTACGATACCAGTTCACCAATGTGTCCTTCTATGAAAGTGACAGCAGATAGAAGGCAATCGCCTAAAGGTCGTGCAGGACTTGTTCGTGAGTGGCTTCGTCAACTGACGGAGCAAGGTATTGATATCCTCGACCTAGAAAATGAGACGTTGAGTAAGAACCCAACAATTAGCGTAATGGTTGATCGAGTAAGAAATAGCCTAAACAAACGGCACGAATATGATTTTTCACATGAAGTGTATGAGGCAATGAACGGCTGTCTAGCGTGTAAGGCTTGTGGCACTCAGTGCCCAATTAAAGTTGATGTGCCGAGTTTTAGATCTCGTTTCTTAAATATCTACTACTCTCGTTATCAGCGCCCAGCGAAAGATTACCTCGTCGCAAATATTGAAACGATGTTGCCGCTAATGGCAAAAGCACCCATGGTAGTAAATGCGGTTCTAGCCCAGAAATGGGTACAAGGTTTAACGGCAAAAACAGTGGGGTACATTGATGCGCCTTTGTTATCAAAACCGACATTGAAGCAACAACTTGCCGATAATAATAACGTTAAATTTGATATTCAAAAACTAGCGCAACTTTCTAAAGAAGACAGAGATAATCATGTGCTTATCGTACAAGACCCATTCACCTCTTTTTACGATGCAGAAGTGGTCGCCGACTTTGTTGTTTTGCTTGAAAAACTTGGAAAACAACCGATTCTGTTACCGTTCAAACCAAATGGGAAAGCACAGCACATAAAGGGGTTCTTAAAACAGTTTACGGGCACCGCACAAACAGCGGCAAGTTTCTTAAATATGGTCTCTGACTTGAATATTCCAATGGTTGGTGTTGACCCAGCTCTTGTGCTTTGTTACCGCGATGAGTACGTTGATATTTTGGGAGAACAAAGAGGGGAGTTTCAAGTGCTGAATTCCCATGAGTACCTGATTGACCAACTTGATAGTCTAAAGGTTGGTGAACCATCAAATGAAGCACCGTGGCATCTTTTTGCACACTGTACTGAGAAAACACGATTGCCAAACGCCGAAAAAGAGTGGCAAACAATTTTTAAATTTTTTGGCGGCGTGCTAGAGAGCGTGTCTGTAGGTTGTTGCGGGATGGCGGGAACATTCGGACACGAACAAGACAAGTACCAGATGTCGAAAGATATCTACAATTTGAGCTGGGGAGTTCAGATGCAGCACTTAGACAAAAAACGTTGCTTGGTCACAGGATATTCTTGCCGTAGTCAGGTCAAGCGATTGGAGCATGAGAAGATGAAGCATCCGGTGCAGGCTCTACTGCTAATGATTTAGCTGAAAATTGTACTCAATAATAGTCGTTCAACTAAACAGGTTGACAATGGTATTTGTTAATGTGTAAGAAACTGGGAACCAAGATATGAAAGTGTTAGAACTGAAAGTACCACCAGTATTTGTGTTCCTAGTGTGCCTTTGCCTTATGTATTGGTTTCACTCGTTAAGTGCGTTATTTACTATCGGCGTTCCGATTTCAAACGTTGTCCTTGCTATCTGTTTTGTTGGGGCTGGCTATTTTGGTCTTAGTGGAATCTATGAATTTAAGAAAGCAAAAACATCGGTACATCCGGTCGATATCAATAAGACGACATCGGTAGTAGATACAGGCGTCTATAAACTAACCCGAAACCCTATGTACTTTGGTTTACTGCTACTTTTGTTTGGTTTTGGCTACTGGTTACAGGATCTCTCCAGTTTGGCAGTGTGCGTTCTATTTGTAATGTACATGAACCGGTTTCAAATTGGCCCTGAAGAGAGGCACTTAACAAGTAAGTTTGGCAAGGGTTATACGGATTACCAAAACAAGGTTAGGCGTTGGATTTAGCCAAATAAAAACCCCCGTCACATAGTGAAGGGGGTTTTTATTTAATACGATACTGAGAATTAAGCTGTGATAACAAACTTGGATAAAAATGCGTCTTTACATTCAATAAATCGAGAGACCAGATCATCCACTGCAGTATGGTCATATGGACGTAATCCACTTGCGACCATTCGCTTGACCCCTTTACCTACTAATTGACCATCTTCTTTAAAATCAAAGTTGAGAGTGACGATACCGCGTTTTCCTGCAACATCAAACGTCGCACCTGAAAACTCAACCGCTGGATGATGGAGATCTAAACGAGAAAACTCTATCTCCATACTTTCATAGATAACCAATGGACGTTGGCAGTTGATCATCATTTTTTGTTGTTCCATCAAAGGAACCATGATGTGAGGGAAGTTCATTCCAGAAAACTGTACGTAATTTTTAACGACATGTTCAATTAACTCTGCATCGTGACTCACTTCACCTTCTCGGTTCATATGCAGATATTCTTTACCATTTTCATCTACAACCGCACTTTCATTTTCGCACTTGTTCTCTACTTGAAGCGCAACGCCATCATTGACCATGCCAGAAAAATCGAAACGCATCTTTTGGCTGATCCCTTCTTTTTTAAGTAAGACAGCAAAAAGAAGATCGCCAGGTACGCAAAAACGTTTGTTATCTTCGTCGTGAAGCGGGTTAAAATCGCCGGCTACTTTTTTTGCAAAGTGGCTCGCTTGACGTCGAGTAAATTGAAATTTCTGGTTAAGTACTGAAAAATAAGGAGTTAAAAACATAATTCTCTGCTAGTCGCTAAAAACAGATTAATTATATACAATTTTTTTTGTGACAATGGTCTAATCAGTGAGTTTTGACCAACAACTGTCATTCAATAAATGTTAATGGTCAATGAGATCACGAGTTTAAGAACTTAGCTAGAGTCAACCGAGTAATTCTATTGTGCTAGAACTCAATAATTGGGTTAATGCAGCAAGATAAGTTTCGCTTGAATCGTCGGGAGACACGGCGGGTAACTCGACGGTTACACAAGGTAAGTTATTCTCTTTGCACCATGTTCCGAATGAGCCCGGTGTTTCATAACCAACATTTGGAACCACTGGAAGATTGAATCTATTTGATAACCAATGGGCAAGGTGGGACATATTTGGATCATCGATACAAGCAAGAGGCTCGTGAAAGCTTATAGAAAATAAAGGTTTTAGTTTAGTAATCAAACTAATTAACCCCTCGGTTTCCGGTTCTGGGCTCGTACCGTTACGGGTTTTAATCGTCACATCTCTTGTATTTGCTCTGCCGTTCCAGCGGTAGACAGTATCTTCAATTAATTGATTCCGTGTTGGGAAGTTTCGGTTTAGATCAACGTAGTTAGCATTCGAGCGTGTTCCTAACTGATTGCCATCGGGATTAACAGATAAGATGACATGGTGTTTTTGTTGGTTTTCAACAAGTGTGCGTAGTGCACATGATAACGCTGAAATTGAGGCCGTTTCATCACCATGAGTTCCGGCAAAAATTAGGCCCGCCTGATCGACATCAACTTGAGCAGGGAAATATAACAATGGGGCACCATGAACAGAGTGACCATATAAAATCGGTTCAACGGTGAATGTTGCTCTATCAGAACGCTGTCTTAATTGTATCATTAGCCTTTCCATTTTTTAATATGTGAGCTTTACCCTAAACGACGCCCCACACAAACTGATATATTTACATCTCGTAATATGTCATAGAGATATAAACAATATCATTATGGTTTGTCTATATATATCAATTAGTCAATGCGTTATTTAATATGTGCATCAACATTCAAGGATGACCAATGGAAAACAAGTGTAAAACCCCTCTCTCAATACTAACGAGTGTAATTTTGTCGATCGCCTTTTCTGTACAAGCAAAAGCAGCCAATGTGCCAGAAGGTGTGTCACTCGCAGAAAGACAGGTTTTGGTAAGAGGCAATGATGCAGAAGCTGCGACGTTAGACCCTTTACAAGCAGAAGGGATGCCAGAAATGCATATCCTACGAGACTTGTTTGAAGGGCTAGTTATTCAGGATGAAAATGGCAAAGTAATCCCCGGTGTCGCCGATAAATGGGAAAATAAAGGAAACCAAGTCTATACATTTCATCTTCGTCAAGATGCGCGTTGGTCTAATGGTGACCCTGTCACTGCGGAGGATTTCCTGTTTAGTTTACTACGAGTCGTTGATCCAAATTTTGCCTCTCCCAACGCGTGGTATTTGAAGCTGACAGAAATAAAAAATGCCAAAGCGATAATTGAAGGAAAAATGCCAGTAGAATCATTGGGTGTAAAAGCGTTAGATGCCTATACCTTGGAATTTGAATTGGACAAACCGGTTCCGTACTTTATCGCCATGACCGCACATACTGCGATGATGCCACTCCATGCTAAAACAGTATTATCTAACGGTGATAAATGGGCTAGGCCTGAAACCATGGTTTCTAACGGTGCGTTTAAGCTTACTGAATGGGTGATTAACGAACGTATCGAGTTGGAAAGAAATGAAAACTATTGGGATAACAGCAATACGGTTTTAAACCACGTAACTTATATCCCGTTTGAAAACCAAAATTCTGCACTTAATCGATATAAAACTGGCGAAGTTGATATGACGTCAGATGTACCAGCACAGATGGCGATAAAGATTAAAGAAACCTACCCAGATGACTACCGTGTGACACCTTTGCTATGTACCTACTACTATGCCTTTAACACGCAACACAAACCATTTGATGACCCAAAAGTACGTAAGGCTGCGGCGTATTCAATCAAGCGTGATGTGATAACGAATGGAATTACGAATGTCGGAAATGCACCGGCATTTACCTTCGCGCATAAAGATGTTGCGGGCTTCAAAGCGACTTTACCGGATTATGCCAAATTGAGCCAGACGGAACGAGAAAAGCAAGGTGCATTATTGGCTAAAGAAGCCGGTTTTGACGAACATAACCCAATTAAAGCTAAGCTTTTATATAACACTAGCGAAAGTCACAAAACCATAGCTATTGCCATTGCGTCTATGCTCGATAAAAATCTAGGGGCACAAATAATGCCCGAAAACCAAGAATGGAAGTCATACCTGAGTGCTAGGAAATCGGGTGATTTTGATATCTTAAGAGCATCGTGGTGTGGTGACTACAACGAAGCCTCTACTTTCCTAAGCTTGTTTACGTCTGATAATGAACGAAACTACGCTTTTTACAAAAATAGCGAGTACGATTTAGCGATTTCTAAAGCTCAGATGGCGACCAATGAAAAAGAAAGGAATCTGTATTACGATCAAGCGGAATCTATCCTCGCTAAGGATATGCCAATAGCACCTATCTATTTTTATATGCAAGCTAGGTTAGTAAAATCCACGATTGGTGGCTTCCCAATGCATAACGCAGAAGGTCGAATCTATTCCAAAGACCTTTACATTAAAGCCAAGTAGCACCAATATTCTAAACCGGGCATAGGGACAAACTATGCCCAGTCTTTTTAAGAGTAGTCTCCCTGTATTGATCAGAATATCCACTGTGAGAACAATCCGATTGCTTATTCGGCTAAAAAGTTGAATTAACGGCATATTCACACTATGCAAATCTAAATTTAGCGAGTAAAATCCCTCCCTTGATGAATATCCGGTATACGTATTACTGATAGATATTCACCAAACCAAACTTTATTATAAATTAGCATGTGTTGCTTGGTACGCAACACCACTGTGAAGGATATATCATGCCAGTAATTACTCTTCCTGACGGTAGTCAGCGTCAATTTGACAACCCTATTTCAACAATGGACATCGCCGCTTCAATTGGTCCCGGTCTTGCTAAAGCGACCATCGCTGGCCGATTAGATGGCATTCGTGTCGACGCTTGTGACCTTATCGAAAATGATGCAAGTTTAGAAATTATCACGACAAAAGATGAGAAAGATGGTTTAGAAATCGTACGCCATTCATGTGCACACTTACTTGGGCACGCGATTAAGCAGCTGTTTCCAGCCGCTAAAATGGCAATTGGCCCAACGATTGACAGTGGCTTTTATTATGATATCGATTTAGAGCATTCTCTTACTGAGGAAGATCTTAAAGCGTTAGAAAAGCGCATGAAAGAGCTTGCTAAAACCAAATATCAGGTTGTTAAGAAGAACGTTAGCTGGCAAGAAGCTCGTGATACTTTCGAATCTCGTGATGAAAGTTATAAGATTGCGATCTTAGACGAAAATGTAGCTAAAGATGATCGTCCAGGTCTTTACCACCATGAAGAATACGTAGACATGTGCCGTGGTCCTCATGTACCGCATATGGGCTTTTGTCAGCACTTTACGCTTTTAAACGTGGCTGGCGCTTATTGGAGAGGTAATAGCGACAATAAAATGTTGCAGCGTATTTATGGTACGGCTTTTCATGATAAGAAAGCGCTAAAAGCGCACTTAACTCGTTTAGAAGAAGCCGCCAAGCGTGACCATCGTAAAATTGGTAAGCATTTAGACTTATTCCACATGCAACAAGAAGCACCAGGAATGGTCTTCTGGCATCATAATGGCTGGTCAATTTTCCGAGATTTAGAAGTATTTGTTCGGACTAAGCTTGATGAGTACGGTTACCAAGAAGTAAAAGGTCCATTGATGATGGATCGTATTCTTTGGGAACGTTCTGGTCACTGGGACAAATATGCGGATGCTATGTTTACAACTAGTTCTGAAAACCGTGAATATGCTATTAAGCCAATGAACTGCCCTGGGCACGTTCAAATATTCAACCAAGGTTTGAAGTCTTATCGTGATCTGCCGTTACGTATGGCTGAGTTTGGCTCTTGTCACCGAAATGAACCATCAGGTGCGCTACACGGCTTAATGCGAGTACGTGGCTTTACACAAGATGATGCCCACGTATTCTGCACAGAAGAACAGATTCAAGAAGAAGTCACTGAATGCATCAAGATGGTGTATGATGTATACAAGACATTTGGCTTTGAAGAAATTGAGGTCAAGCTTTCGACACGTCCTGAAAAACGTGTAGGTAGCGATGAGATTTGGGACCGCTCAGAAGAAGCGCTCAAAGAATCTTTAGAAAACCTTGATATTAAATATGAAATCCAAGAAGGTGAGGGCGCATTTTATGGGCCTAAAATCGAATTCACATTACATGACTGTTTAGATCGTGCATGGCAATGTGGTACAGTACAACTCGATTTCAACCTTCCTGGTCGTTTAGGGGCAACTTACGTTGGCGAAAACAACGAAAGGTTGATTCCTGTAATGATTCACCGTGCGATTTTGGGTTCATTAGAGCGTTTTATCGGAATTCTTATTGAAGAGTACGCAGGATTTTTCCCGACGTGGTTAGCACCTGAACAAGCCGTTATCATGAATATTACGGACAAACAGGCCGATTACGTTAAAGAAGTTGTAAATAAATTGCAAAAATCGGGAATTAGAGCAAAAGCGGACTTGAGAAATGAGAAGATAGGCTTTAAAATCCGCGAACACACTTTAAAGCGTGTACCGTATCTGCTTGTTTGTGGTGACCAAGAAATGGAAGCCGGAGAAATTGCAGTACGAACTCGTAAAGGTAAAGACCTTGGTAAGATTAAAGTTGAAGACTTTATAAGCTATCTTCAAGTTGAGGTTTCTACCCGTAAGCTTAATCTGGAGGAATAAACTATTAAAGGCGGAAGACGCGGCCAGCAAGTGGCCAAACCAAACCTACACCGTTTAAACGGTGAAATTCGTGGCGTACGTGAAGTACGTCTAACTGGCGCAGATGGTGAGCCAGTAGGTATCGTAGGTCTTGCTGACGCATTAGCTACAGCAGAAGAATCTGGTATGGATCTCGTAGAGATCAGTCCAAACGCCGAGCCACCAGTCTGTCGTGTTATGGATTATGGCAAGTTCCTCTTCGAGAAGAGCAAAGCTGCAAAAGAGCAGAAGAAGAAGCAAAAGCAGATCCAGATTAAGGAAATAAAATTCCGACCTGGGACTGATATTGGAGACTATCAGGTAAAACTACGCAACCTGACCGGTTTCCTAGAAGAAGGCAACAAAGTGAAGGTAACAATTCGCTATCGTGGCCGAGAAATGGCACACCCAGAGATCGGTGTCGACGTTCTTAATCGTTTGAAAGTAGATACAGAGGAATTAGCTGTTGTCGAATCTTTCCCAACGAGAATAGAAGGCCGTCAGATGATCATGGTGTTGGCCCCTAAAAAGAAGTAATTAAAGGCCTGCAAGTAGTATAGTCTCGCAGCTTATGTTGCGGGATTTTATTCGCCCTAATTACTATGTTTATTAACAACTAACAATGCGGAGTTATTCATCATGCCGAAGATGAAAACCAACAGAGGTGCTGCTAAGCGTTTTAAGAAAACTGCTGGTGGTATAAAGTTCAAGCACGCTACAAAACGTCACATCCTGACTAAGCGTACTACTAAGAACAAGCGTCAACTACGTCCTAACGCAATACTTCCTAGATGTGAAGTTGCTGCTGTTAAACGTATGTTGCCATACGCTTAATTCTTTTTAGTTTTATTAATAGTTTAGGAGAGACATAATGCCTCGCGTAAAACGTGGTGTACAAGCACGTGCATCCCACAAGAAAGTTCTAAAGCAAGCTAAAGGTTACTACGGAGCACGTTCACGTGTTTATCGTGTAGCTTTCCAAGCAGTTACAAAAGCTGGTCAATATGCATATCGTGACCGTCGCAATAAAAAGCGTCAGTTCCGTCAACTATGGATCGCTCGTATCAACGCTGCTTCTCGTCAAAATGGTCTATCTTACAGTCGTTTAATTAACGGTCTTAAGAAAGCATCTATCGAGATCGATCGTAAGATCCTTGCTGATATCGCTGTATTCGACAAAACTGCATTTGCAGTTTTAGTAGAAAAAGCGAAAGCTGCTCTTTAATTAGACAGTTATACAGACTTTAAAAAAGAGACCTTCGGGTCTCTTTTTTTTGTCTATAAATCACGATAAAAGGCTTAGTAGCAATGCCACTCAATAATGGGTTAGACGGAAAGGTTCGCACACGGATGTTTCAAGCGGATTGAAACATCATATCGGAACAAGTCTACTTAGTTTGTACTTCGTTTTTGACCAACGGTTTGCGGGCGTATTATTTTCTCCATAGAGATATGTTCAATATTCGCCTCGACATATTGCGTGCCAAACGGTTTAAAGCCTAATCTGGTGTAGAACGATTCAGCATGGAGTTGGGAGCCTAAATAAATTCGCGAATATCGATTCTCAATGGCGTATTGCTGTAGTGCTGCGATTACCTGCGAACCTAATCCTAATCCTCTGTGCGTCCTAAGTACGGCAACTCTTCCAATATGTCCATCCCCAAGCATTCGGCCTGTCGCAACAGGGGTATCTTCTACGAAGATAAGGGCATGGATGGCGACGATATCTTGACCATCAAAATCAATACTAGGATCCACATTTTGTTCGGAGGTGAAGACAGTATTTCTTATAAGTTGAATCTGTTTTTCGTTGTCTTTAGTCAACGCGCCACAGAATATTTTTTTCATCATTTGGTCAGCCGGGTCATTATAGTTAAAATAGGAAACAAATTTTTCAGATCGTAGCCTCAAGTGCTGAGGTCTAAGCACCATGCAACAGTATCTTACCCAACCACCGTGTTCATTGCGAAATATTCCTTTTCGAAGTAATAAAAATCTAATTATTATTGAAGATAAAGTGAAAAATTATATCTTGTTAATATCTTCTCCTTTTTTTATTCCGTACTATAAGAAACAGAAGTCATAAGCGAGGAGCACCAGATGCAGTCATTTCAATGGGATAAGAATTTTGAAACGGGTATCAAGGAAGTCGATGAGCAGCATCTGTATCTTGTAAAACTTGTCAATAAATATGGGGAATTAACGACACAAAACGATTTCTCAATTCTGGAAGCAAAGCGGGCACTGAAAGAGTTATCTGATTATACCTCTTATCATTTTCATGAAGAGGAAAACTTAATGAAACGAGTGGGTATTTCTCAAGGGCATTTTGAGGGCCATTGCCAATCTCATCAAAAATTCATTGACGATGTAAAAGAGTTTTCAGAATCTTTGCGACTGGAAAATGACGACCTGTCTAAACAGCTTTTAGATTTTCTCGTTCAATGGCTGGTTTACCATATTTTAGGTAGTGACCAAAATATGGCGAGGCAATTGATTGCCATTGAAAGTGGTTTGAGCCCTGCACAAGCTTTTGAAAATGAAGAGCGTGAACATGATGAGGCGATTGGTCCTCTATTGACTGCATTGAAAACCTTATTTGAGCAAGTTTCGGCTCGCAATAAGGAGCTAATACTCTTGAATCTGTCTCTGGAAGATAAAGTCGATCAGCGTACTAAGGAATTATCATTAGCGAATAAAAAGCTTCAAGAGTTATCGTACTCCGACACGTTAACCAAACTGCCTAACCGCCGATTCGCAATGAGAGAGATCGGTATGCAATGGGATAAAGCACGAGTTGAACAATTACCCTTAGTTTGCATGCTTGTCGATGTGGACAAATTTAAGCAAGTTAACGACACCTGTGGTCATGATGCTGGGGACGCAGTGCTCGTCGAGCTTTCGACTGTTCTGAAGCGGAGTTTTAGACCCCAAGATTCAGTCTGTCGATTGGGTGGTGATGAGTTTATTGTTATCTGCCCGGAAATAGATCTACGACAAGGGTTATCTTTGGCACAAACCGTTCACGAACAAGTGAATAAAATCCGCCTACCTTATGACGGATATTGTTGGGAAGGGAGTATCAGTGTCGGGGTAGCGGCGTTATGCGAATCGACTAGAGATGTCAGTGACCTAATTAAGTTGGCCGACGATTCAGTATATATGGCAAAAAGCGCAGGCAAGAACTGTGTGCGGTCAGTACAGTGATTTATAGTGTGTAAAAGGTGTCTATATAGGGTATCAGTTACATAATAGGCGAGGGTAAATCGTTAATTACAAAATAATTGGCAACTAATTGAATGATAAGAGTCGATTATTGTAGATTCAATTTGGCTTTGAGCTTCGGTTTGATTAATATGTACAGCTATTAAGTTTAATATGTGGGCGTGTTGATCTTTCAAAGTAGTCGACCTACTTTGAAAGACCAAAACGCCCTTATTATGGACACTACCGCAAGGTGGATGAGGAAAAGATGCAACATCTACAAGAGATCATTGCTAACGCAACGTCAGCCATTGATAGTGCTGACTCGTTAGTTGCACTTGACGAAGTGCGTGTTCAATTTTTAGGAAAAAAAGGTGAGTTAACGGCTCAACTTCAAAGCCTAGGTAAACTACCACCTGAAGAACGTCGGACTGCTGGTCAAGAGATCAACAAAGCGAAAGGTGCCGTACAGCAAGCCATTGCAGAGCGTAAAAACTCACTGCAACGTGCAGAATTAGAGACAAAACTCGCGGCTGAAACAATCGATGTGACACTGCTTGGTCGTCGTATTGAGAATGGTGGCTTACACCCAGTAACTCGAACAATAGAGAGAATTGAAAGCTTTTTTGGTGAGTTAGGTTTTACCGTCGAATCTGGTCCTGAAGTTGAAGATGATTTCCATAACTTTGATGCACTAAATATTGCCGACGATCATCCTGCTCGTACTGACCACGATACTTTCTTCTTTAATCCTAAGTTGATGCTTCGCACTCATACATCAGGTGTGCAGATCCGTACCATGGAAGAACGTCAACCACCGTTGCGTTTTATCGCGCCTGGTCGAGTATATAGAAACGATTATGATCAGACACATACACCAATGTTCCACCAAGTTGAAGGTATGTTAGTTGACGAGAACGTTAACTTTGCGCAGCTCAAAGGCATTCTTAATGATTTTCTTTGTAATTTCTTTGAAGAAGATTTAGAGGTTCGATTCCGTCCATCTTATTTCCCATTTACCGAGCCTTCTGCGGAAGTTGACGTAAAGGGGAAAAATGGTAAATGGTTAGAGATTTTAGGTTGCGGCATGGTACATCCCAATGTACTTCGCAGCGTAGGTATTGACCCTGAGAAATATTCAGGCTTTGCATTTGGTATGGGCGTAGAGCGTCTGACTATGCTTCGCTATGGTGTCAATGATCTACGAGCGTTCTTTGAGAACGATCTTCGTTTCCTTAAACAGTTCAAGTAATTCAGAGGCAGTCGAACAATGAAATTCAGTGAATCTTGGCTACGTGAGTGGGTTAATCCCGCTGTTACGACCGACGAGCTAACACATCAAATCACTATGGCTGGCCTAGAAGTTGATGACGTTCTACCAGTCGCGGGCATTTTTACCGGCGTAAAAGTGGGTAAAGTTGTAGAGTGCGGCCAACATCCAGACGCAGATAAACTTCGCGTTACCCAAGTGGATATCGGTGCCGAAGAATTATTAGACATTATATGTGGTGCTCCAAATTGCCGCGAAGGTATTAAGGTCGCTGTTGCTACGGTTGGTGCCGTTCTCCCTGGTGACTTTAAAATCAAGAAGGCAAAGCTACGTGGTCAACCTTCAAATGGCATGCTTTGTTCATTTTCGGAGCTTGGAATTGATGTTGAATCCGATGGCATCATGGAACTGACTGAAGATGCCACTATTGGTAAAGACTTCCGTGAGTTCTTAGATCTCGAAGATGTAACTATTGATGTTGACCTCACATCTAATCGCGCGGACTGCTTTAGTATTCGCGGTTTAGCAAGAGAAGTTGGCGTGTTAAATAGAGCTGAAGTGCAGTCACCATCTTTCGATGTTGTTGCCGCCAACATTGACGATACGATTTCAATAGAGGTGAAAGCGGCTGATGCTTGTCCTCGTTATCTAGGTCGTATCATTAAGAATGTAAATGTTCAAGCTGAAACGCCAATCTGGATGCAAGAGAAATTGCGCAGATGTGGTATTCGCTCTATCGATCCTATTGTTGATATCACTAACTATGTGTTGTTAGAACAAGGTCAACCAATGCATGCTTTCGATTTGGATCAAATCGAAGGGGGTATTGTGGTTCGTTTAGCAGAGCAGGGTGAAAAACTGACACTATTGGATGGCAACGAAGCTGAGTTAAACAGTGATACGTTGATTATCTGTGACCATAAAAAACCACTCGCAATTGGTGGTATTTTTGGTGGTGAAGGTTCAGGCGTAACAAGCGAAACTAAAGATGTACTTCTTGAGTGTGCTTTCTTTTCGCCAGATGCGATTCGCGGTCGTGCTCGTAGCTATGGTCTTCATACTGACGCCTCTATGCGTTATGAGCGTGGTGTTGATTATGCTCGCCAAGCGGACTGCATGGAACGTGCTACACAACTACTTATTGATATCTGTGGTGGTGATGTGGGTCCTATTGCTGGTTTTGAATCTGAATCGGCATTACCGAAATCAAACACAGTGTTACTTCGTCGCACAAAGCTTGATTCGCTTTTAGGCCATGAAATCCCATCAATTGATGTAGTTGAAATTCTTACTCGACTAGGTTGTGATGTTTCTGAAACTGACAATGGTTGGACAGCTGAATCTCCATCATGGCGTTTTGATATCGCAATTGAACAAGATTTGATTGAAGAAGTAGGCCGAATTTACGGTTACGATAATATTCCAAATCAAGTTCCTGTTGCTAGTTTAAGCATGAACCTTCACAAGGAAGCGAACCAAACGCTTAAACGTGTACGTGACTTACTTGTTGACCGTGGTTACCACGAGGCGATTACTTATAGCTTTGTTGAACCAGAGCAACAGAAACTCGTGGTTCCAGGTGTAGAGCCACTTATTCTACCTTTCCCAATATCGGCAGATATGTCTGCAATGCGCCTTGGTTTGATCCAAGGGTTATTGAATACGGTTGTTCACAACCAAAAACGTCAACAACCTCGCGTGAGATTGTTTGAGTCTGGGCTTCGTTTTATCCCAGATGAAGCGGTAGAAAACGGTATGCGCCAAGAGCAGATGCTTGCCGGTGTTATTGCAGGAAGTCGTGGCGAAGAACACTGGGACATTGAAAGCAATACGGTTGATTTTTACGATCTAAAAGGTGATTTAGAAGCTGTTTTAGAACTGACTTCGAATGAAACGGCTTACAGTTTTACTTCGACAAAACATCCAGCTCTTCATCCTGGACAAGCTGCTGCAATTGTCGTTGATGGTAAAGAAGTGGGCGTTATTGGTACAGTGCACCCTGAACTAGAGCGTGCGTTTGGTCTTAATGGTCGTACTATTGTATTTGAAATTGAATGGTCGGCAATTAACACTCGGGTGCTTCCAGAAGCGGTGGCAGTATCTAAGTTCCCTTCAAACCGTCGTGATATAGCATTAGTTGTTGCTGAAGATATTGCTTCCGGTGATATCGTCGAGGCGTGTTTAAACGCTGGAGGACGCTTCCTAACAGATGTTAGTCTATTTGATGTGTATGTAGGCAAAGGGGTGGAAGAGGGCAAGAAAAGTCTCGCTATCGCCCTAACACTTCAGTCTGTTGAACGTACATTAGAAGACGCAGATATTGCAGGCGCAGTAGAAGCAATTGTTGCCAATGTATCAGAAAAATTTGGTGCTGCTCTTCGCGACTAATTAACCGGTTTTAACTGTATCAAAATAGGCCTTGAATAAGGCCTATTTTTTTTGCTCAAACATAACTATCCATAATGCGGAACCGTTATTTAGCGGTGTTTGTATAATTTGGTGAGGCACATATTTCCACATAAAAAAAGGACTCCGAAGAGCCCTTTATTAGATTGAGTGTTAACGTTATCCGAACATTTCGGAAGTAACTAAGATCACGCCCGTTTCAGATACCGTGTACTTTTTGGCATCCTCTGTTGGGTTTTCACCGATTACGGTGTTGTCTGGGATGACACAATCTTCGCCGACGATTACTTTCGTTAGTCGACAATGTCTGCCGATATCAGAGTTTGGTAATAGGATACAGTCTTTCAATTGTGAGTAACTGTGAACACGAACGTTAGCTGAAACCATGCAATGTTCTAACTCGGCACCAGAAATAATAGTCCCGGCAGAAAGAACAGAATCGACAGCATGCCCACGACGATTCTCATCATTGAACACAAACTTAGCACCTGGACGTTGTGATTGGTTGGTCATGATAGGCCAGTTAGGCGAGTAAAGGTCCAACTCAGGATCTGGGGAAAGTAGATCCATAGTCGCAGCAAAATACTCATCAAGGTTACCTACATCGCGCCAGTATGCTGTGTCACCTGGATGACCATCTTCGGTAAAGATATAGCCGAATACCTTAGCACGGCCAAGTAGCCCTGGAATGATGTTGTGACCGAAGTCATGGTTGTATTCAGGGTCTTCTAACGCCTTGACCAATTCGTCTTCAAGTAGGTCTGCATCAAAGATATAGATCCCCATTGAAACGAGTGATTGTGTTGGGTCACTAGGGTCGGCTGGTGGGTTGGCTGGCTTTTCAACGAAGGTATTAATTTGACCTGTCGCATCAAGTCCCATAACACCGAAAGAAGAGGCTTCTTCGATTGGTTTATGAATACATGCAACGGTGACCGCAGCATTATTTTCCACATGGAAATTAAGCATGCGAGAGTAGTCCATTTTATAAATATGGTCGCCACCAAGTATCAATACGCGTTTTGCGTTTTGGCGTTTAATAAGATCCAAATTCTGGTAAACAGCATCGGCTGTACCACGGTACCAGTCGTTACCAGTTCTCTGTTGTGCAGGAATAATACGAACACCTTCACCCATTGCTGGTGAGAGGATCTGCCAGCCATCTTGAAGGTGGTCGATCAGATCTTGTGCCATGTACTGAGTGAGTACACCAACCTTTCTAACGCCAGAATTTATACAGTTTGAAAGAGTAAAATCGATAATTCGAAACTTGCCACCGAATGAAACGGCAGGCTTGGCATTATTGTTAGTCAATTGTTTTAGTCGTGTTCCCTTTCCTCCTGCTAAAATAAGCGCACTTGTTTCACGAACAAGTTTGTTGGTATCAGCATGTGAATAGTTGTTACTTGACATATAATTAAAGCCTTATAGGTAATGTGTATAAAAATGATGATGTTGTGTAATTAATAGAGGGGGCCAACATCAACACTTACTAAACTACTATTATTCTCGATGGGTCATTGTTGCATAGGTCACCGATTTGCTAAGAGGGTAATCGAGTTTGCAATCTTTTGAGATCCGTCACTAAATTACACGAACATATTGTACAGACCCTTTGTTTCTTAAGTCGGACATGTATTGTTAACGTTATGAGTAATTTGGTTAAAATAGTAGTAGCTGACGCCAAAATTAACAATAAATGTATTAAAACACCTATGCAAGATCATGAATTGATTGAAAAAAATTAAAATTTTAAAGGTGCGAAACTAATTGGAGTATTATTCTGCAAAATAAAGAATAGAAGAGAATTAAACTGCTTACGTATCATTTGTTGAGGCTATATTCTTTTCGGAACCTATTGAAACCTCCCATTTACTACTGATATTTGAGTTATTAGTGAATAAATAAAAGAAAAAAATTGGCGAAAATCATAAGGTTGGCTTACACTTCTGTTGATGTCGCCGATTATTATGTCGGTATAGCACAATCCAATTTGGCGCTACACAATTGTAGCAATGTTTAATACAGCTTTGAGGGAAGTTTTTATGGCGCTCACAAAGGCCGATTTGGCTGAGAACCTGTTTGAGAAACTTGGATACAGCAAGCGTGATGCCAAGGAAACAGTAGAAGTGTTTTTCGAAGAAATTCGTAAAGCTCTCGAAAATGGCGAACAGGTCAAGCTATCCGGATTTGGGAATTTCGACTTAAGAGAAAAAAGTGAACGACCTGGTCGAAATCCAAAAACAGGCGAAGACATACCAATTTCCGCTCGGCGGGTTGTTACCTTCCGTCCTGGGCAAAAATTGAAAGCTCGAGTTGAAAATATCAAAATCGAGAAATAACCAATAAAAAAGACCACGCACCGCGTGGTCTTTTTATTTTCCTTTGCAAAATCACCTTCTAAAAAGTATTGGTACTTCGTTCGGACTCTGTCCGAGGAGATGAGTACATGAGTGAAAACGAATGAACTCTCTTAGGTTCGAGAATCCAAATTTAGCTTCTGTTTTATGCCGCCTTTATGTTCGTTGTGATATAGGGTTGCCAAGCATAATGATATAGGTCTAAAGATTGTCTTCTTAAGCCTTCAATTTTGGCGTTTTCAATCTCACTTATAGCACGGTTTGATGACAATGCACTGCGTTCAATATCCTGAATCTGTTTGTATAAATCGTGTTCAGGACCACTTTTTACTTTTGCAATTTCAGCAAGATGCAACTGCACTTCTGCTATGATCTTCGTCTCTGGTAGTTCAACAAGAATATTTAAGTCACGATATCCAGAGGGTGCTGGTTTCTTAAAGCGGTTTTTAACACTAATGATATTTGCTTGTTTTTCGAGTAACTCGAAAGTGGATACTAGGCTTTCAATATCGTCAGACACGATGGTCGCTCTTGCCAAATCGGTAATTTGATTCACATTGTTCGCTAAATCTGTTTTTATCTTTGTTTCAGCTCGTTGTCTTGATTTCACCCCAACGGAGATCGCGTGAGAATTGGTCAATAAAGCTGTGCTTTTACATATGGTCTCTAATTCAAGCTGTGCTTTTAAAGCCTGATTATATAGAGCATCGAAATCAGAGTAGGGCTGACTAACATCATGTTTGATAGAAGATATACCATAAAGTCCGCTTAAACTGTGTTTAAACAATTTTGGGTTAATTTGGCTTTGTGTTTGTTCTTTTTCTTGCTGGCTTTGAGATACAGGTTCAACAGAGGCGAATGCAGATGCCCGGCTAAACACTAATAGGGTGAGGATGGTACGCAGCATAACGTTCATTAACGCTCCTTGAGTCGATAAACACTTAGTAAAACGGTGTACTAAAAGTCTAAGTCGTATCGTGTCCAAGGGATTTACTATTGAAGCCGATAATCTAATTGTTACTGGTAAAGAGATCAGCTACAGGTAGTATCTTAGGGCATTTTTTTTAAAACCAAGTAATCTTTGCATAAATTTACAATTGGTGTGAAAGGTGTCACCTAATTAGCCGCCTTCTTTTTCTTGCAATTTGATAGTGATTTAGCGACATTACTGCGACTTATTCTTATTTATATTTAGACATCATGAAAGATAGTGAATTTTGGCACAAGAAATGGGTATCAAATCAAATTGGTTTTCATTTGGAAGATGTAAACCCTTTACTCATTCAATATTGGGATAGAACCAATCCTCGCGCTTCGGATAACGTGTTGGTTCCATTATGTGGTAAGAGTGAAGACCTTATCTGGCTTGCCGCTAAACATGATGCAGTGCAAGGTATTGAAATTAGTGATATTGCAGTACGTTCATTTTTTGCTGAACATTTTTATACGCCAACCGTTGTAAGGCTCGACTCCGCACATGAGCTCTATCAATTTGACGAGCTATCAATTTATGTCGGCGATGTTTTTACGGCGTCGGTAAGTAATGTCGATATTATATATGATCGAGCTGCATTAGTTGCGCTTCCTGAAGACATGAGAGAAGAGTACGTAAACAGGCTAAAATCACTGCTCAATAACGGCGGGCGGCTATTATTAGTGACACTCGATTATGTTCAATCTGAGATGTCAGGGCCACCATTTAGTGTCGATGAGGCGGAAATAAGACGGCTGTTTAGCGAATACAAACTAACTATTCTCAATAGAGATGACGCAGATGATAGCCACCCTAAGATATCGAAAAAGGGCTTGAGTCGATTTGCAGAGTTGGTTTGGCTGATTGAAGATGATGGATAAAGAAATAGGTTTCAATAAGGGGTGTTAAAGCCCTTATTGAATATCGTTATGCCCGCGCGTTAATAGATTACTTTCACTTTTGCCGCCGCCTCTTTAGCGTCATCAATGGCTTGTTCTAATGTCTCACGTTGAGTTAAGGCGACACCAAGTCTACGTCGGCCATTAATATTCGGTTTACCAAATAGCCTTACCTGCGTCTTTGGTGTCGCTAACGCATCGCATAGCCCTTCATATCGAATGTTATCGGAAGTCCCTTCTCCCAGAATAACAGCAGAAGCGGATGGACCATGTTGAATGATCTTATTAATGGGCATTCCAATGAAAGCCCGAACATGTAGCGCAAATTCTGAGAGTTCTTGTGAAATCATGGTGACCATACCGGTATCATGCGGGCGAGGGGATACTTCATTAAAAATAACCTTATCCCCCTTTACAAACAGTTCGACACCAAATAGACCATATCCACCTAGTGCATCGACAACCTGCTCTGAGATGTATTCAGCCGCTTTTAACGCGACCTCTGACATTGCTTGTGGTTGCCATGACTCTCTGTAATCGCCATCTTCCTGTCGATGGCCAACTGGCTGACAAAAATGTACTCCATCAACGGCTCTTATGGTAAGGAGCGTGATTTCATAATCGAAGTCAACGAAGCCTTCGACGATAACGCGCCCAGCGCCAGTTCTGCCACCGTCTTGCGCATATGCCCATGCCTGTAGAACATCGTCTTCACTTTTAATAACGCTTTGACCTTTACCAGAAGAGCTCATTACTGGCTTCACTACGCAGGGTAGGCCAACTTCCTCTACTGCGAGCTTAAAACCATCTAGTGAATCGGCGAATTTGTACGGCGAGGTTAGAATGGATAAATCTTCAGAGGCTAAGCGACGAATACCTTCACGGTTCATCGTTAGTTTGGTTGCATTTGCTGTAGGGACAACGTTAAGCCCCTTTGTTTCGAGTTCAACCAGAGTATCTGTTGCGATGGCTTCTATCTCTGGTACAACATAATCTGGTTTTTCTAACGCGATGACGGCGCTTAGCGCGTTACCATCGAGCATATCGAACACATGACTACGATGTGCTACTTGCATAGCCGGGGCGTCTTTATATCTGTCACAAGCGATAACTTCTAAGCCAAGTCGGTGGCATTCTATCGCCACTTCTTTGCCTAATTCACCTGAACCTAATAATAAAACTCGAGTCGCACCAGCGCGAGTAGCAGTACCCAGCATTCGTATATCCTTCATTATCAATTAAATTGAGCGAATCATACTGGATCTTCAAAAAACCGCAATCGTTTGCTTTGGAAAAATAAGTAAAAAAATGCCCTAAATATGTTAGGGCATTAATAAGGTCTATAGTGAGATATAAGTGAACGTAATGTCGGGGTTTAGGGCATCTAAGGTTGACTGAGTCCCGTCAAGGTTACTTATTTTACCTGCTGACAACTCCGCCAGAGCCGCAGTATCAATTTGTTCGAATGACTTATCTGCCATAAGAATTTGAGCGAGCGCAACTTGGAGAGGAGGAAGACTAGGGTTGAACGCTGCATTCTCTGCATAGGAACCTAAATAAACAGAACCGTCAGCTAACTTTAGAGCAACGCCACTATGATTCTCTGAATATGGTGCATGACTGTAATTGAGTGCCTCAACAGCCTTTAACACTAAAGGATCGCTTTCATGGGTCTGATAAGATTTTATTTTACCGTCCATTAAACGAGCCTCTATATCTAGATCAGCAGGCCCAAATGAATCCGGTAGATACTGCTGAAGCGACATTTCGTCACGTTCAGGTAGTTGTACTTTTAGTTCGTTCGCTGTAGTTAACTCGTTCATGAACTGTCGGCAGTGACCACATGGACTATAGTTAACGGTAATATCTATGATTCCAGTTTCGCCTTTCATCCAAGCATGGCTTATACCACACTGTTCAGCGTGTACGGTTTGACTCATCTGCGCACCGATAAATTCCATGTTTGCGCCGAAGTAGAGTCTTCCTGATAATCCACGAACGATAGAACCAACATAAAACTCTGAAATAGGAGCGTATGAGTAAGCGGCTGCAAATGGAAGTAAGCAAATTCGAAGCTCGTCGTCACTTAATCCAGAAAGTACCAAGAGTTCTTCAAATTGTTGCGCAGAAATGGTGGCATCGAATTTTTCTGAGTTAAATAGACTTCTTAAATAATCAGCTATTGACTTAGGTGTATCGTTTAGCGCTGCGTCTAATCGAGAGTTCATAGTTAATCCTTAATTTGTTGATGTGGAATATTTTAACCAACATTAACCTTATTGCAGTGGCGCGGATCACGTTTTTAACTGCAATGTGTTCGGATGTTTCATAAATAGAGTGAGGTCACATAGTTTAAGCAGGCAATGGGTAATCAATTTGTTAGAAAATCCATTCAAATGGGACGAGAAGCGATGAGTGAGCAGTGAGGCTTTACCAAAGCAATGTTTGAAAGAAAAGCGGATGTTTATTCCAAAATTATTGGGATTATATTAGATGACCAGGTGAGGGTAGTTTGTTGTCTAAATGCTTTATTGAGTCGCCGTGCGAATATAAAGTCGGGTCTAAAATTAGCTTATATGAATTGAAAAAGGATGGAGTTACCCATCCTTTTTTTGCCTCTATTGACTCTATACTGGCTTCACTGGTCTTCTACGTTTTGAAGGGGCTTTATTTGCCGTATTTGAAGTAGAGTTGCTGCCACTACCGTCTGAACTTTTAGCTCCAAAATGACGCTTATTTTTACTCGCAGGTTTGTTACCACGAGCGTTGTCGCCTGAACGTTGTCCATCTGCGTGGTTTTGCTTCGGAGTTCGTGGTTTTTTAGGTTTAATGTGTTTTTTATTTAGATTCGATTCTGGAAGAGCATCGACGGGTATGAAGCCTTCAACATCAATACGTGGAATAATACTTTTAATTAATTTTTCAATACCAAAAAGGTCGATTGCTTCTTCTGCGGTTACCAGTGAAATGGCTTTACCAACCTCGCCAGCTCGACCTGTACGACCAATCCGATGGACATAATCTTCAGAAACATTCGGTAAATCAAAATTGACGACTTGAGGAAGCTGGGGAATATCAATACCACGGGCGGCGATGTCAGTGGCGACTAACGCTCTAACTTGACCAGATTTAAATCCTGCTAACGCCTTGGTTCTGGCTCCCTGACTCTTATTGCCATGAATTGGTGCTGATTTAATCCCTTGCTTCTCTAGGTACATAGAAAGTCGGTTGGCACCGTGTTTAGTGCGACTAAAAATAAGCACCTGCTGCCAATCATTTTCTTTGATTAACTTTACTAGTAGCGCCGACTTTTTAGATTTGTCCACGGGGTAGACAAACTGCTCGACGGATGGTGCTGCTGAGTTTTCAGGACTGACTGATACCTCTACTGGGTTATTCACTAAGCCTTTGGCTAACGCCCTTATTTCGGTAGAAAATGTGGCGGAAAAAAGAAGGTTTTGACGCTTTTTAGGCAGCAAATCTAGGATTTTTTTGATATCTCTGAAAAAACCCATGTCCAACATTCGGTCTGCTTCATCGAGAACCAGCACTTCAATTTGAGTAAACTTGACTGCGTTTTGATTATATAAATCGAGTAAACGACCGGGTGTGGCAACGAGCACGTCGCTGCCTTTTCTAAGAGACTGCATTTGTGGATTTATTTTTACGCCACCAAATACGACCATTGAGCTAAGCGGGAGATGTTTACTGTATTTGACGACACTTTCGTTAACCTGTGCCGCTAATTCTCGCGTTGGCGTAAGAATCAATGTTCTGACGTGGTTGCCTTTTACTCGTGGGCCTCCACTTAACCTTTCTAAAATAGGTAGGGTAAATCCTGCGGTTTTACCAGTACCTGTTTGAGCCGCAGCCATCACATCTTTTCCCGCTAATACTGCAGGAATCGCCTGCTCTTGAATTGGGGAAGGAGTGTCGTAACCTTGTTCTTCAATTGCTTTAAGAATAGGTGCAGATAAGCCTAAAGAGGTAAAACTCATAATATGTCGGTTCTCAGTAATTAATCGGAAATCAGATAGCGGAGAAAGCATGAAAAAAGATGCACGCTAAAACAATGGCAAAATGAACCGCGCATTCTCATCTATTTACTATCTGAACACAAGCGGTGTTTGCTATGCATTAAGTCTAGCGAGTATAAATGAACCGTCACGAGCTCTCATCTATTTACTATCTGAACACAAGCGGTGTTTGCTATGCATTAAGTCTAGCGAGTATAAATGAACCGTCACGAGCTCTCATCTATTTACTATCTGAACACAAGCGGTGTTTGCTATGCATTAAGTCTAGCGAGTATAAATGAACCGTCACGAGCTCTCATCTATTTACTATCTGAACACAAGCGGTGTTTGCTATGCATTAAGTCTAGCGAGTATAAATGAACCGTCACGAGCTCTCATCTATTTACTATCTGAACACAAGCGGTGTTTGCTATGCATTAAGTCTAGCGAGTATAAATGAACCGTCACGAGCTCTCATCTATTTACTATCTGAACACAAGCGGTGTTTGCTATGCATTAAGTCTAGCGAGTATAAATGAACCGTCACGAGCTCTCATCTATTTACTATCTGAACACAAGCGGTGTTTGCTATGCATTAAGTCTAGCGAGTATAAATGAACCGTCACGAGCTCTCATCTATTTACTATCTGAACACAAGCGGTGTTTGCTATGCATTAAGTCTAGCGAGTATAAATGAACCGTCACGAGCTCTCATCTATTTACTATCTGAACACAAGCGGTGTTTGCTATGCATTAAGTCTAGCGAGTATAAATGAACCGTCACGCTCTCATCTATTTATTGATTAAAATATTTAGCCATTCTATATAAATGTAGACAATGGGAGCGAGAATAGAAGTAATCACACCACAAAGTACCAGTGCGAGTGAACTGAAAGCAGCATCTCGTTGATCTTTTTCAATGCAAGTTGCGGTTCCTAACGCATGGGAAACTGTCCCCATGGTTAGTCCTTTTGCAATAGGGTGACTAACCCCCAATACGCTGTAAATCGGGTACGCAAATATCGAACCAAATACGCCAACTATTAATACCAATATTGCCGCGATTGCGGGCTCCCCACCTAGGTGACTGGAGACTTCCATCGCGATGGGTGTCGTAACAGATTTACCCATTATACTTGCGACCAAAGTCATATTAGTACCAAGTAAAACCGCGATGGTTGCCGAGGTTATCATCGATAAGGCACTACCAATTCCACAAGCGAGAAATATGATTTTCCAATTTCTTCTGATTTCTGGAAATTGTTCATATAACGGGTAGGCGAGGGCAACTACGGCGGGTTGCAGTAGGTAGGTGACTATTATGTTGTGCTGTTTATATTCCTCATATGGCATCCCTAACATAACCAAAACGGGAATAATGATCAGTAAGCTTATTAATAAGGGGTTCGCTAAGGGATGGTTAAGCTTCTTACTAATAAATCGAGCGACTAAGAATACGGCGAAAGTGAGTGCAATCCAGATCATTTCTTAACCACCAAGATTTTTTCAAGCATCAGCGCAAGAAAAACGGTCATTATAGCAGTGCCACCTACCGCGCTGGCGATTATCGGAAATGCGTTATCCATTAATAGTTGATAGTGATCGATTAACCCAGCGCTGATAGGAATGAAGAGCAAAATCATATATCGGATAAAAACATTAGCGCTCGGTTTTACCCATTCCGCAGGGATCAGCCCTGAAACCATTCCGGTAAAGAGCAATAGCATGCCAATAATGCTTCCGGGTATAGAGATCGCTAGCCAATGCTGAATCGCAGTGCCTATGGCTAGCGCCAATAAGATTAACGCAAGTGAAACAATGTATTTAAGTATTGTTAGTATCATTTTTATGAGACGAGTTGTTCAACATATTTATACACGGACTTTAAGATAGCGAGTTTATTCTCATCGCTTTCATGTTCGTGAGCGAGGTTTTCCAAATTGAGCATGTAATCCGGAAGTGATGATTCAAAATAGTCTCGACAGTGGCGAGTCCATCGCTGTTGTTCTTCATCACTCAACGTCTCTACATAATTGCGTGCTCTGTATTTAAACAGAAGCGGTGCAATACGTTTATCGCCAAATTGTATATCTAGCACGGCCAAATTTTCTGGTTTGGCTTCCCGGATAATATCCATTGTTGCTCTATCTGAAGGCGTGAAGAAACCGTCATAAAGCTGGTTGTCTACATTGTCGTTGTCCGCATACTCTCTATCTATCGAGTATAAATCTATCAGTTTTTCGCGAATTTCTGGATGCTGCTTTAGTCTAGCAAGGTTTTGGAGGCACTCTTCTCTGTTTATACCGATTCGTTCTGCGTTCTCAACTGTGAGCGTTTTGGCAGGGGCCAAAATTGGACATTTGTTTAAGTGCACCAACTTTAAAGGGATAGGCTGTTGCCCGACTTCAAGGTCTGATCGTTTAGTGTACATACGTTCACGTATTTGATCTGAACTCAACTCCAAAAGTGGCGTTGGATCCATGGCAAGGTTAACCATAATGACAGCATTCTGATTTTTTGGATGCCATGCCATTGGTACAACCCAACTGGTATTTGAGCAACCAACACCGAACATCCCGGATACATGGACTAGAGGAGTCAAGTTGATGATATCAACTAATTCATTTAGCTTTCGTTTGTGGCGCATGTCAAAAAGGTAATCAAATAATTTTGGCTGGGCTGCTTTTAGCTTTTTGGCAAGTTCTATTGTAGCGATGACATCTGCCATCGCATCGTGAGCATTCTCGTGCTCGATGCCGTTTTCGATAGACAGCTTTTCTAACTTGAAACTTGGCAAACCTTCACTATCGACAGGCCAACTTATTCCTTCGGGGCGAAGTGCGTAACAAGTTCTCATTACATCTAGAAGGTCCCAACGGGAATTGCCATTCTTCCAACTCCATGCGTATGGGTCAAAAAAATTACGGTATAGTGTGTAACGTGTGACCTCATCATCGAATCGAATACTATTATAACCCAAATTGGTGGTGTTTGGGGTTGAGAGAGCGTCGTGGATACGTCGAATAAATTCTGGTTCAGGCAAACCTTGTTGGACGGCTTTCTGTGGTGTGATGCGAGTGATAAGTGCGGCTTCTGGTGAAGGTAGATAATCAACAGGTGGTTGACAATAGATAACAAGAGGTTCGCCAATAATATTGAAATCCATGTCGGTACGAACGCCAGCAAACTGACTAGGCCTATCTTTTGACGGGCTTATCCCCCAGGTTTCATAGTCGAACCAGAAAAATGTAGGCTGTTCGTTGTTTTTATAATTTGTCATAGACTCTAATTAACCGCTTATATCCTTTACTGGCGGCGATTATATTTCATTTTGAACAGTAATTTTTGGTTTATTTGCTCTTTTCTATCAAACGGTCAACTTGGTACTTGGTATTCCATCAACATCGTATGAATTTCTTTTGAATTTAGTGTGCAGTAATTGTCCGATGGGTGATGTGTTGGTTTAACCAATGAAAATATCATTGCTTTGGCAACCGTGCTGGCTCGTATAGGCTTAAAGTTTACTAATGGACCGAGAAGGAACGGGCGAAGAGCCCACAGTACTTTCTGTAAGACTTGCTCATCCGCCCTTGGATTGTCTCGGGTTCCCTTTAACGGACCTGGACGAACAAACACCAAGCGTTCGAAGTCAAGCTTCAGGAGGTTTTGTTCCATTCTGCCTTTGCATTTTAGGTAGTTAGAAAGTGATTGAGCGTTAGCGCCATAACTTGAGACAACTGCGATTCTTTTTACACCCAGCAGTTTCATGGTTTGTGCAACCTGAGTAACCAATTCAACGTCTATCTGAGCAAGGGCATGTTTACTCCCTGCTTGTTTTATCGTAGTGCCAAGACATATAAAACCAAAATCGGGCGAGGGAGACTGCTCATTCCATTGCGTCATCGCTAAATTTGGATGTTGAACTTGAGTGAGTTTGTCATGTTGTATCGATAGCGGTTTTCTAACCAAAGCGGTGACTTTTGGTATTGAAGGTAGGGTTAACAATTGCTCTAATAACTGCGAACCAATTAATCCTGATGCCCCTGCGATAATGGCATGTGCTCCGTCGCCAAAACTGTCCATCAATAACCTCTGTAATATTTTGTGCTCATGGATAGTATTTCTGCCTGAACTAACAATAACTTATTTAAACTATTAGTCAATTTGATAGCGATGAGGCGTTATCAACTCGATGAGAGAAAAATAAGTAATGTTTAGTGCATGAGAGTGTGCCAGAAGCTACACTCTTTTTTTAGAATTCGATTTGCCTGTTGCGCTGTCTACCCCAGTTAGTACTAACAAGGAGCTGCTATGAATATTGATTTGAGTACCATCTCTCCCACTCAAATTTACCATTTAATGACTCAAACTGTCGTGCCTAGACCGATTGCATGGGTGTTGACAGAATCAGAAAATAGATCGTTCAATCTTGCCCCATTCTCTTTTTTTACGGCTGTTTCCAGTCAACCACCTTTACTCATGATCTCTATTGGTAAAAAGCCGACAGGTGAAATTAAAGACACTACGCGCAATGTTCTCGAAACGGGTAAGCTTGTTATTCATATCTCAAGCGTAGGTTCGCAAGAAGCCATAACACAAACGTCTGCGAGTCTAGAGTACGGGGACTCGGAGGTTGACCTAAACCAGATCGAGCTTACGGAATTCTCGGGATTCAGTTTGCCGAGAGTGATGTCTTGCCCTATTGCTTTTGGCTGTTCCTTGTATCAGGTTCAGGATATCGGAGATACTCCTCAGTCGTTATTGTTCGCTGAAGTTGAAAAAATATATATCGATGACTCAGTGATTAGTCAGGTTGACGAACGCCTCAAAATAGACGCATTAAAAATTGACCCACTGTCTCGACTCGGTGGAAGTGAATTTGTTTCGTTGGATAAAATAATTTCCGTTGTCAGACCGAGCTAACACTTACCCAAGCTAAGAAAAAGAAGAGATTATGCTTAACAAAAAATTTGCTACTGTTATCCAAAACCGTATCGATCAAAAGACCAAACCGTTAGGTTCATTAGGGTTGGTCGAAGATGTCGCTTTGCAGCTCGCTCTAATTCAAAGCCAAGGCAGAGAAGAAGCAGTAACCGACATAAGAATAAACAAACCAACTATGCTTGTTTTTGCAGGGGACCATGGTATTGCCGATGAAAACGTGAGCATTGCTCCCAGTGAAGTAACGGCGCAGATGGTTATGAATTTTTTGAGTGGTGGAGCGGCGATTAACTGCTTCTGCCGTGTTAACAATATAGCGTTTCAAGTGGTCGATTGCGGCATACTATGCCCAATTGATTCGGAATCGGATCAACTGATATTACAAAGGTTGGGTCAGCGTACGAAGAACTTTTCAAACCAAAAGGCGATGGAACTTGATACCGTGAATAAGGGCCTAGATTTTGGCGCCAGTATAGTGAACAACGTTATTGCAAAGGGGTCTAATTTGCTCATGTTTGGCGAGATGGGCATTGGAAACACCAGCAGCGCTTCCGCTATATTAAGTGCTATTTCAGGTAAAGATGTTCACACATGTGTGGGGACAGGAACGGGCATTAATGAAGATCAACTTAAGGCCAAAATAGCGTTAGTAAAAAAAGGGGTTGTGCGCTGCAATGGCCACTCGACGAAAGAGATACTATCTGAGGTTGGTGGATACGAGATTGTACAGATGGTCGGTGGCTTTCTAGAAGCGGCGAAGCAGAATGTTCCAGTGCTAGTCGACGGCTTTATAGTGAGTATTGCAGCTTATGCCGCCATTCAACTTAATCCTGAATGTAAAGAGTGGATGATCTTTGCTCACAAATCTGAAGAGCAAGGGCATCAAATCGTACTGTCAGAATTGAATGTACAACCGCTACTGGATTTGAGGCTCAGATTAGGTGAGGGAACAGGGGCGGCACTAGCGCTTCCTATTTTGCTCGCAGCTGCTGAGTTTTATAATAATATGGCGAGCTTTGAAAGCGCTGGTGTTACGGTTTAAATTGCTTAAGTCATTGAGGTATGTCTCGAAAATATGAAATTTAATTATTAGAGATTGATTCATAAAGTCGAGAAAGTTACTCTGATAGGCTTGATGATCCAATAGCTAGAGTTAATGAGAATGGTCAGTACTCACAAGTAAATGACTTGAAAGTAACTAAGTAGACTTTAGCGATTAATATTAATAGAACCAGATAGAACAAGACCTGATGTATTGAAGGAGTTACTCATGGCACAAACGCTGTTTCGTCAATCATTTTTATATGACAGCTTAAATCTAGATAACGAAGTGTTAGAACAACAGGTTCAACTCCCTGCTGGCACAACAATACGTCTGCTAAAACGTGGTGTTGTCGAAGTTATTCCTTATCAAGCGACAAACGATACAAAAGCGATTGTGCTCTCGGCTGGTATTCATGGAGATGAGACAGCACCGATGGAGTTACTTGATGCATTGGTTAACGATATCATCGAGCAAAAAGTGACGGTTAGGCACAGGTGCTTGTTCTTATATGGTCACCCAGAAGCGACCAATCAACATTGTCGTTATATAGATGAAAACTTAAATAGACTTTTTGATGGAAAGGAACGTCCTGAAACGGTCGAGACCAAGATAGCTGAAGAGTTAAAAAAGACGCTAACGCAATTTTTTAATGGCACTGAAGAGCATCAACGTTGGCATCTAGATTTACACTGTGCGATACGTGGGTCTAAGCACTACACATTTGCCGTAAGCCCTAAAGTTGCGAAAGCAAAAAGTCGTAGCCGTGAACTCATTCAGTTTATTGAAAAGGCTAAAATTGAGTCAATTTTGCTCTCTAATGCACCCGCTACCACCTTTAGTTGGTTCAGTGCAGAGCAGTTTTCAGCTCAAGCTTTGACTTTAGAGTTGGGTAAGGTTGCTCCATTGGGTCAAAATGACCTTAGTTCAATTTCTAGCTTTGATAAGGCCTTACGAGGGCTTTTATCTGACCAGATGGACGAGATAGAAGCCACACCAGTAGTGACGTATAGAGTGACTCAGACGATAAAGCGATTGACTGAAGACTTTGATTTCAACTTCAGTGACGACGTAGAAAACTTTACTCAGTTTGAGCATGGTCAGGTGCTTGGTCATGACGGCGAAAAGCTGTTGTTTGCAAAAGTAGATCAAGAGGCCATCGTGTTTCCAAACAAACATGTCGCGCTCGGTCAAAGAGCCGCTTTGATGGTGAGCCCGGTAGAAACATGGTTTCAAGACGATCAGTTAGTTTATGATTAGATATTTTTTAAATTGAATTAACAACGCCGACGATGAATGTCGGCGTTTTTGTTTGCTATCTTTAAACTATTGCTAAATTCTAACCTAGTTGGTTGATTTGTATAAATAATTATTCTACCTAACATAGAAACTACGATCGATTTTAAGGCAGTCAGCACCGTTATAGTGCGAATGTCTACGTAAAAAAATAAACGGTTAAAATAAATTCTAATAAAAACAATCAGTTAAGATGGCCAGTTTGTTGGCATGCTATTAGCATTATTAATATTGATACATTCTCGTTCTACTTTTGTTAGGCATTAGCGCCTTCTGCGGGTATTGCAGAAGGCGCATTTTTTAACCTGAAATAGAACGATTAGGCTTAAAGTAATGGAGCAAGATCCGCTGGACGATAGTTAACCGATTTTAATACCTTCCCTTTTCTGATGGTTTTTGCATCTGAAACAAAATCTTCGGCACATTTAGCAATAACGTAATGTCCTTTCTCTACTGGCATCAATGCAATACCTTGATTAGCATAAAACGTTTCTGTTTCTAAGTATTCTGCGTGGTCTTTGCAAACCTTGCTCATGTTGCTTGAATGGACTTCATTCCAACACGGTATAAAATCTATTTTGAGGTTAGCTGCAGCGTTAAGAAGTACGTCAATGAAATAGCTTATTGCTAGGTTATCTCCAACTTGAGTGTCCCCAAGGTGCACCAAACGGCCCATTAAAACGTAGACACTGTCGACAATAGCATCAGCTTGTTCAATTTTGCTGTCTGCTTCGGCTAATTCCGTTAACTCTTCAATAATTAATGAGGAGTGTAAAGTGTCCAGTGTATCGTTCATGGATGCTCTGTCATTAACAGGAAGATCGAATGTCGCGCGAAACTCGTTAATGTCACGGTAGATATGATCGTAGATAGGCTGAGTTAATTTAGTTAGTTGCATTTTTCGCGTCCATGTAAGATAAGTTGAGCGGATAATAACACATTTTATTTTATTTCTTAGACGGTGACCAGATGGCATTTTCAATACGATTAATTAACTATACTTGAACCTGTTATGGGGTAGGTTATTATTACGTCTATTCTAAAAGCGCCCAATATAAGAGTGAGATACCAATATGGATCATGTTGAACGATGGACTGCTTATTTATTATCGTTATCTGGTTCCGAACAGAGTTATCCTTTCGGGCCTGAAACCCTCGTGTTTAAAGTAAAGGAAAAAATGTTTGCTTTGATTGGTTATCGAAATGGCAAATATTTTGTCAACTTGAAGGCGATACCGGATAATGTCTTATTTCTTTCAGAACAGAACGAATCTATTACTCTTGGCTACCATATGAATAAAAAACATTGGGTGTCGGTAGAGTTAGGCCACAGTGAAAATGAAGGGATGCTGAAAGGGTTAATCGACGATTCCTATTTACTTGTGAAATCGTCATTAACTCAAAAACGACAGGCTGAACTCGATGCGTTATAGCGCAATTTCTGTTGGGATAATTCAGTTGTTGGAACGAGAATTTAATTCTTGGAGCTATAAATACTATCAAAGTTTTTAGCATTCCAACCAATCATAACCTGATCACCAATTTTGAGTACTGGTACAGAACGCGCGCCCATGGCCTCAAGTTCTTTGCGACCTCGCTGCATTTTGGCGTTGGTTAATCGGTACTTAATTCCTTTTGAATCAAGGTGTTTTTGTGCGTCCTTGCAGTGAGGACATTTGTCGTTTACGTATAAGACGACTCTTTTCATGATGATTCCTGCTGTAAATAGTAGGTGGATAGAGTATGTTTCTTGGGAGTGACGTATAATAACGCTTTTATTATCTGAATTTCTATCATGAATCCTTCTCTTCGCTACATTCGAGGTTACCCAGAACATATTGTTGGGCAGATCGAACAGCTTGTCTCCAGTGGTCAATTTTCCGCGTGGTTTACCCAACGCTATCCTGAGAACCACCAAATAAAGAGTGAGAAAGCACTGTTTGATTATGCTATTGCAATTAAGAACCAATATTTGAAGAAGAGCTCACCGATCAGTAAAGTAGTTTATGACGGTAAGATTCATCTTATTAACAACGCATTGGGGCTGCATACGTTTATTTCTAGAGCACACGGTGGCAAGTTAAAATCAAAGAATGAGATCCGAATTGCAAGTGTCTTTAAAGACGCGCCAGAGCCGTTGTTAAGAATGTTGGTGGTCCATGAGTTGGCTCATTTAAAAGAGAAAGAACACAATAAGGCGTTTTATGCTTTATGTTGCCATATGGATCCTAATTACCACCAGTTAGAATTTGATGCTCGATTGTTTATGATTTTTAAAGAGATATAAAGTCATCTAAAAGGTTGTCTGAATTAACGGTGTGTGGTGAAAGTTAATCTCTTTCGTCACGGTCTTATTTACTGTCGTCGTTTTGAGTTTTTATCTTTATGGAAATTGAAATCTATCTGCCTTGTCGACCCGATATTGTTTGTGATGGGTTATTATTGCTTTTCACTGTGGGTTTTGTTGTAGGGATAGTATTATTTATCTGGTTTATCTATAAAGAGTACAAAGAGGTGAACAAAAAAGTGGTTAAGAGAAAGAAAGTCCCCAACCACAAAAAATAGATGGATGGGGATTACAGAAACTTGCAACAGCTCACTTTGATTACTTTTTGAAGCAACACGTCAGTACGTAGTCGTCCCCATTTTTGGCCGTAAAGTCTTTATCATCTAGGCTCGCTCTAGGCTGCCCCTGATCGTCAGATTTTAACAAGCTGACCCAATGACGAATTCCTCGCAAACCTTGATCGTCGTAGTTGTGGCTAAATGTCGCGCAGGTTTCTAATTGAATATCGGATATTTCAACTAAGGTTGTCATCCCCTCATTAGACCCACGTTTGAAACTTACCTCTACGTAACAGCCTTCTTTATCGCGTAATAGTATTGAATCTGGGTGGCTTCTATGCCCGGTAAATGCAACAAAGCTTCCTGCATTTTTTAGGCCTGTGTGCTGTCCGTCGGTGAAATAGATTATTAGATGACGTCCATCCAGCATATAGCTTGTTGCTTCTTCGTGAGCGCGTTGATCTAGTGGAAATATCGCGTCGAGTAGCAGTTTGGTTTTTGCCTGTTTTTCTTTTGATTGTTGACTCTTTATCGTTTCCACGGCGAAGACCGCTTCAGCAATAAATGTTCTGTCGTGGTGATCAGTCTTAGTGCTGTTGTATGCTGGTATGTTCATAGTCTCGCCCTCTTAGTTTATTCTTTAACTTGCCTACAAGGTTCTGTTGGTTTTATTCGCTTGCGACCAACTGGTCTAATTACTTCCTTGCTTAATTTGTAGACTACTCTATTTTTATATACAATTTCACAACAAAAATTTTACAGTGTGAATTTTACAAAAGGATAGTGTGAAATGAGACAGTCACAAAGCTTGATTCGTAAGTCACATTTTTTAGGGACAAAGATAAGAAACCTAAGAAAACGCAATCACTTAACCATGGAAGACCTGTCGGCCCGTTGTGTAAGAATTGATGCGGAACACTCACCGTCTGTCTCGTACCTGTCAATGATTGAACGCGGAAAAAGGGTACCCAGTGCGGATATGTTGGAAGTTATTGCGAAGGTTTTTCAAAAAGAACCAAAGTGGTTTTTGGATGATGAACCTGAATCAGAAGCCATTACACCGAACAAAGGTCGCAAAGGGGGAATTAATGGCATGCCCTTGGAGCCGAGCTTCCTATTCTCTAATGATATGCTGCAGATTGCTATTCCTGAACTGCTGTCTCAAACCGGCGTGAACGGTCGCCAGTTCGCTCAGTTACTTATACGTGCCTATCAAGAGCATCATCAAAATCACTTCCCTGACCTAGAACGAGCAGCAGAGGAGGTGGGTCTAAAACGTTTAGGGCTGACGGTTGATGATATGTTGGAATTAGTAAAAGCTCAGGGGCTTATAGTCCACTGGGTAGATTCAACACCAACTGAAGTTATGGACGAACTCGGTGTTATGAGCAAACAAATGGTGACGTCTTATTTTGAACCACCAGGTAATATTTACATTAATAAGCTTTTAAAGAAGCATCCCACTCGCTTGAAATACGATTTGGCCGTGTATATTGGCAATTGTATTCTTCATAATAAGGAAGGGCTAAAGAGTGTGCTTACGGTCGGCAATCACTCTTGGACCGTTGACGATAGTGTCACTAATGGTTCACCTATTAATCCTCAGGATATATTGCATGCATGGCGTGATTTCGAATCCAGTTTTTTTGCTGGAGCCTTGCTCTGCCCAAAAGTGCCATATCGACAGCTACTTGATCGATATGGTTACGAAGTCGATGTGCACAAAGCAATAGAAGTGTCCCCATCGGTTGCGATGCGAAGAATGACGGTCGTCTCGCCGTATCCGCACTGGCATTACTTCGACGCCTATGCGCCCGGTAAACTAAAAGCGGTATACCGTGGTAATGGTATTCCATTGCCATGGGGCAATATGCGTATGGTGAATGATCCTTGTCAACATTGGTCAGTTTTTAGGATGCTGTCAGAGCCGAAATCCGGTACCACGGCACAGATCTCTATTCTGGATGTGAATAATGAACCGAGGCTCTACTGTTGCGAATCGGTGAATGTGAAAGACCCAGCGATGAACAATCGGGTTTTATGCGCTGGGTTAGACCTCAATCCAGCGATAGAAGCGCAGGGTGGTGATGCCATTGAAATTGCAAGTGAACTTAAAGCGTTATGCGTTGAAAGTGGGGGAGCCGCCGTTATTCCGAAACACATTAAGAAGAAGCTCTCGACAATTTCTCGAATTCTGAATATCAACTGGGTTGAAAGAGGTATTGAATCGCAAGCGAGATTGATCTGTTCTCGCGGTGGCGTGTGCCCAAGAAAACCGAGTTGCTATGACAAATGCGAAGGATAAATAGTTGGTTTGTTAATGGGCATAGATGCGAGAACTGACTCTATACCCAAATTCGATCGGTTTCACCTTTTAATCTTTTCTGATAGTTATAAAAGCATGCTGTCGAAGACGGCTGGAATTAGGGGTTAACATTACTGCTGAGATTTTTTAGATGACAGCGCTTGGATCCGTTTGCCCTGTGTATCAAACAAGTGGAGGTTCTTCTGCTCAACACAGAGTTGTAGATTCTGATTGATATCAAAAGGATATTCGGGGGTCACAGCGATGATGCTTTGAGATTGAAACTTACCATGGACAAGTTGATTGGGGCCTAGCGGTTCAATCACGCTTATTTTCATATTTAGGTTGAGTCCATTATGAAACAACGTCGTTTCGGCATGCTCCGGTCTAACACCTAATGTTATTTCCTGATCCAATAAATGGGCGTATTCAGGAATAAACAAGGTTTGGTCACCAACAATCAGTTGCCCTTTTATCATCCTAGAAGACAAGAAGTTCATGGCTGGACTACCCATAAAGCTGGCGACAAATTTACTTGCTGGTTGATGATAAACCTCGGATGGCGTTCCAATTTGCTCTATCTCCCCTAGGTTCAATACCACGATTCTGTCCGCCAATGTCATCGCTTCAACCTGATCATGCGTAACATAGACACTGGTGACGGCAAGTTTTCTCTGTAGCTTCTTGATTTGTAGTCGCATATGAGCACGTAGCGCCGCATCTAAATTTGACAACGGTTCATCGAACAGAAATAGCTGAGGGTCACGTACTATCGCGCGTCCCATCGCAACGCGTTGACGCTGTCCTCCAGAAAGTTTTGAGGGTTTCCTGTCTAAATAATCTTCAATTTTCAGGGTCTTTGCGACATCTTGAATTTTGTTTTCGATCTCAGTTTTGTCGACACCTCGATTTTTCAAGCCGTAAGCGAGGTTATTGTACACGGTCATATGAGGATAAAGAGCGTAGTTTTGGAATACCATCGCGATATCTCGTTCGGCAGGTTTTACCGTATCGACTCGACGTCCGTTTAGATGTATCTCGCCTGCTGTGATGCTTTCCAACCCGGCGATAGAACGTAGGATTGACGATTTTCCGCACCCTGACGGACCGACCAACACGATGAATTCTCCCTGAGAGATATTGAGGTCAATTCCTTTGACAGCCTGGTGCCCATTTTCATACGTTTTTACAAGTTGCTGCATTTCTAACATTTTTCATTCCTTTGTTCTACATTCGACGAACCTAAATATGGGGTTATTTTTCGCTTTCTACCAAGCCTTTGACAAACCAGCGTTGGAAAATAATGACGACAAGTACAGGAGGCAACATGGCCAGTATTACCATGGCGAACGCGTAGTTGTACTGGGGTTTTGGCGTTTCATTAATATTGCTGAGGATTTGTTTAATGCCCATTACCATGGTGTTGTAGTTTTCATCTGTTGTCATCATTATTGGCCATAGATATTGATTCCAACCAACCACAAACATAATGATAAAAATGGCGGCCATCATGGTTTTTGATAGAGGTAATAAAATGTCGATAAAGAATCGAATAGGTCCAGCATTGTCTAGCTGGGCGGCCTCAAGTAGTTCATCCGGTATCGTTTTAAAAAACTGACGAAAGAAAAAAGTTGCCGTTGCTGAAGCAATGAGTGGTAGGATCAAACCCGAAAAGCTGTTCAGCATACCAAGGCTTGAGACCACTTCGTAAGACGGGATAATACGTACTTCTAGTGGTAAAAGCAGCGTAATAAAAATAAGCCAAAACCATGCCGAGGCGTATGGGAGTCTAAAATACACCAATGCATAAGCGGCGCACATAGAGATGACAATCTTACCTGCTGCAAATCCTAGTCCCATAATCATTGAATTAATTATCATAGTCTTAGCCGTAACATTGTTGGCAAATCCCTGACTTTGAGTCCATGCTTTCTCATATATCTCGAACATTTTTTCGCCAGGTAGTAACTGTAATCCTTCTTTTAATATTGTTGCTGAATCGTGAGTAGAGCTTGCAAAAATTAACCATATTGGAAAAAGCATAATAAGCGCGCCGAGAATAAGAACGAGGTGATCACTCCAGTGACTAGACTTCATAATGGGCTCCTTTAGTAGTGCACTCGTTTTTCAACGAATCTGAATTGAAGATAAGTAATAAAGAGGACCAGAATTAACAGAACGACAGACTGAGCCGAGCTGCCACCTAAATCGGCCCCAACAAACCCGTCAGAAAACACTTTATAAACAAGTGAGGTAGTTGAACCACCAGGTCCACCTGCCGTCATAGTGTCAATAACGCCGAAGGTATCGAAAAAGGCATAGGTCATATTAATGACGAGCAAGAAAAACCCCGTTGGCGCGAGTAAAGGGAAAGTGATGGTCCAAAATCGTCGAATGTCGCTTTCACAATCTAAAGTCGCGGCTTCCCTTACCGCATAAGAAATAGATTGTAGCCCGGCTAAAAAATAAACAAAGTTTACGGATATTTGCTTCCAGACTGAGACAAGGATTAGTACGCTAATGGCTTGGGTTGAGTGAGTTTGGTAATGAAAGTTATAGCCAATGCTCTTAAAGAAGTCTGCGAATAACCCGATATGTGGATTAAAGATAAAATAGCCCATAATGCCCGCGACGGCGGGCGCAACCGCATATACCCAAGTCAGCGTGACTCGATAAACACTTTGACCGTGGATTACCTTGTCGGCTTTAACTGCGAGCAGGAGGGCGAGAGCCAGTGATAGAAATGAGACTATAATTGAAAAAAACAGGGTGAATCCGACGGATTTTATATACTCGCCAGATTCCAATATCATCTGATAATTTTCAAACCAAACAAAAGTGGATGACAGACCCCAAGGGTCTTCAAGCATAAAAGAGAGATAAACGGCTTTCGCCGCTGGGTAGATAAAAAAGATGGCGATAATGATTATCTGCGGTGCCAAAAAAAGATATGGCAGAGGAGAGTGTCGGAAATTTTGTCGACGTTCCACTAGAGTACCTGCTGTTAGTTAAGATATGCGAAGCGAAAAAATAAAAATGCCTCAACCTAGGTTGAGGCACAATCGGGCTACTTAATCGTACGAGCAAAACGTTTAAGCAATTGCTGTGCTTCCGCATCAATTTTTTCTAGGCTGTTTTTGACGGTCGATTCACCAGAGAACATGTTGTCCGTTTCGCGGTACATAACCTCACGGATTTGAGGGTAAAACCCTAAACGATAACCTTTGGTCCATTCGCCACCAGGCAAGCTAAGTTGTTGAACACCGACTTCTGCGTCGGGGTTCTCATTGTAGTAACCAGATGTTTTTGTCATGTCATATGCGGCATTTGTTACAGGTACATACCCCGTTGTTTTGTGCCAGTACATTTGTACTTCGGAGCTGGTTAAGTAATGAAAGAAAGCGGCAACACCTTTGTCTTGTTCTTTATCATGACCAGAAAGAGCAAACAGGGCGGCTCCACCGATAAAGGTGACGCCCGGGTTGTCATTGATCGATTTCCAATAAGGTAAGAAAGTGGTGCCCATTTTGAAATCGACACGTTCTTTTAGGCCACCAAATGAACCTGACGAACCAATCCACATCGCGACATCTTTGCGTTCAAATGGCGTTTGGTTTGCGGCCCAGTCTTTACCATAATACTTGTAGTAGCCCTTATCTGACCACTCTTTCATTTTGGTGAAGTGCATTTGAAGGTTTTTTGTGTTGTACATGATTTCAGTCGCGGGGCCATCAAAACCGTTGTTTTTGTTCGCGAGTTGTTGATTATGACGAGACTTGAAGTTTTCGAAGAAGATCCAAGGAGTATGAGATTGAGAAAATGCAGCATGGCCTTTTTCTTTTAGCTTCATCGCGACCATTTCCATTTCTTCATAGGTCTTTGGTGGCGTGACACCAGCCTCATTTAACATGTCTTTGTTGTAGTAAAGAACAGGGGTTGAGCTATTGAATGGCATACCAATCATTTTACCATTGCTGTCCGCGTAGAAATTTCGAGCGCCAGACAGATAGGCGGAAGAATCGAAGCTGTAACCAGAATCTATCATAATATCTTGAACGGGTTTAGCGACGCCTGGTGCATTCATAATGGTTGCTGCACCAGCATCAAACACCTGAAGAATATTGGGCGATTCGTTTGCACGAAAGGCAGCAATACCCGCAGTCAATGCTTCGGTGTAAGACCCTTTGTAAACGGGCGTTATCTTATATTCAGATTGTGATGCATTGAAATCAGTCGCAATCTTATTTACGGTGTCGCCAAGTTGCCCCCCCATTGCGTGCCACCAAGTAACTTCAGTTTCAGCAAAGACATTACCAGATACGGTTGCAGACAATAGTCCGGCTAGCCATAGTTTTTTCATCGTTATTTCCTTTATGTATGAAAAATATTCGTCATCATTATTTAAATAAGAACCGCGTTAATAAAGCTGAGGTATACAAAAGCTGGTTTCTATAATTAGGTCAATAAAACAGAAACTACTTTTGTATGAATGTGTTGTATTTCGCGTGGTGTCCATAATCGAGTTAAATCATTACAGTTATGTTTCGCTCAAATTTAACTTTGATGAATGATTTATGTACTAAATATGGCGCGACAATGATTTGATTTGGTATTTCATTAAGTACACCAGACGTATTATAGAGAGCGACAAACCGATGGAAACTCAAGCAGATAAGAGCTTTTTAAACGAATAGTGTTATAATGCTCGGCTGATTTTTCGTTAAATTTATGAATTCAAATGGCAAAGCGTTCCGCGATTATTGACATGGTCTCATATGGGATATATTCGACATGGGATTCGAAATCTAAGCAACTGCCGAAGATTTTGGAATTCACGACCCAGATACCAGCAGAGTTAGATATTGAATTTGGGTTTTCTATTAATATTAAGAAAGCAAAAGGAAAAATAATTCGTTTTTGTATCGATCACCCAGGTATTGCTACAGAGGGTGGTGATGTCCTCGCTCCGTTTGATGGAGAGGAACATATCAATAGCAATGATTGGAATTTTTATCTTGGAGATACGATTTGGTTGCCAATTAACAATAAACTTGGACCATGGCGAATGACTATCGAATTGGATGGAAACATTATTGCTGAAAAAACGTTTGATGTTTACGAAAAAGGCGAAGGTCAGTTTTGGAGGCGACGAGGTTTTTAACCACGTGCGAACTTTAAAACTTATCTATTAGCTCTCCTTTCTATGAACCAACACAATAAATTGTCTTGGTTCTGTAATATCAATTGCCTCTAGTCGTCATAATTTAGACCTTATGACCGACTTTTCTTGTTATCGTATGTCTTTATTGGTTTTTTTTGGTTATTGTTTAAATATGATTTGAATAATGCGCGGTTTTTTACAAAATTGATTTCTATATCAGGTTCTATCCGTGCTGTGTTTTTTGAAATCGATTTAATTTTGTTAAATGGTTCACTATGAATAAGCTAAATATCGACTCGACATATGGCGTAGTGGTTATCCAAAACTATAAAGCCGTATCTGTGGATAAGAATTATGCACGGATATTTGGGTATAACTCTCCACAAGAGTTGATGGACTCGATAGACTCTTTCTTGGACTTAATTGAGCCATCTATGCATGAAGCGGCAATGGACAATTACAAAGATATTATTTCCGGTAGGGTGGTTCCGCGAGGCCACACGTTTAGAAATGTAGATAGATACGGTAGAAGTTTTATTATTTTTGCTATCGACCATCTCATTGAATGGCAGGGTGCGCCAGCGCTACAGGTTACGGTCATAGACTTGTCCATGGTCGAGCACGCCAATGAACAGATCAAAGAGCTGAACCTTCAATTCAAACGCATGATCACCGACTCTCGGCAAGGTATCTTGGTGCATAAGAACTTCAAGCCTCTATTTGTTAATAGAGCTTGGGTTAAACTCATGCGAGCGGAATCGATAGAATTTGTATTAGCAAGAGGTGATGTTCTCGATCGGGTGTTACCTGAAAATCGTCAAACGGCTATTAACCGCAATAATGCTCAACTTGGCGGCAGGCGCGTGGAGTATGACAACAATGTTTATCAAAATGTTTGTTATGACGGTACAAAACGCTATTTCAATGTTTATGATAATTTAATCGAGTGGGATGGGGAGCCTGCGCTGCAAGTAATATTGGAAGATGTTACTGAGCATGTTGAGTTGCGAAAGAAGTTAGAATACAGAGCATCACATGATTCATTGACCGACTTATATAATCGTTCTGCTATTTATGACAAGTTGAAAGCGTCCTGTTCCAACGCAGAGTCATTAGTTTGTCTGCTTATTGATATCGACAACTTTAAATCAATTAATGATACCCACGGGCATCATGATGGCGATGAAGTAATTCGAACATTGGCGTCTATTTTAAAAGAAAAAGTAGGAGAGCTCGGTATTATTGGACGATGGGGCGGGGAAGAGTTTATTGTTTTTTTACAAAGCTCAAACTTTGAACAAGCTAAGCGCGTTGCTGAAAACCTCCGCCAAACATTCAATAACACTGTGTTTGATTTATCAAAAGGCCAACTCGTGTCTAGTGTGAGTATTGGTATCGCTATCTCTGGCTGTAAATGCGCGAGTCAAAAAGGTATTGATGGCTTAGTAAAAGATGCTGACAGGAATATGTATCTAGCGAAATCGAATGGTAAAAACCAGATCAGTTGGGATTAAATACTAGCGCTAACTAAATGAGAGATATCAGATAAAAAGAGACCTCCCATTGGTGTTTGTCAGTTTCACTCCATGATCGGAGAAACGTTAATCCTCGCTTTTATGGTTGTATATATGGACATCTCGCTGAGGGAAAGGAATCGTGATTTTCGCATTATCTAATTGCTTTTTAACTTGCTCAGTCACATCCCAGTAAACATCCCAATAGTCTTCAGTTTTAACCCATGGACGGACAATAAAATCGACAGATGACTCGTTAAGAGTGTGAAGTTTTACCATGAATTCTGGCGTTTTCAGTACGCGTGGGTCGCTTAAAAGAATATCTGAAAAAACCGCTCTAGCGGCGTCAATATCGTCTGCATAACCAATACCAAAAACCATATCGACACGTCGTATTGTTTCGGCCGTAATGTTATTGATCACATCACCCCATATTTTGTTGTTTGGAATGACCAATCGTTGGTTGTCGATTGTTTGTATACTTGTTGACACGAGACTCATGTTTTTCACTGTTCCTTGAATACCGGCAACTTTTACCATATCACCGACATCATAAGGTCGATAGATGAGTATCATTAGACCAGAAGCAAAGTTAGAAAGCGTATCTTGGAGAGCAAAACCGATGATGACACCCGCAACACCAAAACCGGTTAATAAGGGCGCAAGCTCGATGCCGATCTGAGATGCTGCAAATAATATCCCGATAAAGATAACTGTTTTAGATGCAATAGAAACAAAGAAGTCTTGCATCAAAACACTAAAATCCATTTTAGAGTGCTTCGCACTTTTCCGTACGCCCTTACTGACTACACGAGAGATACTCCGTGTTACATAGAGTATGAATAGGAACAATAACGCTTTTACAATGAGTGACGGTGTGTTTTCAAAGGCCCACTCTTTTAACGACGCTAACCACTCCTCAAATAGACCATATGCAACGTCGATGTCCAGAACATCCACGTTGATGTCGCCAGTAATCGTCAACAGCAGCTGTTTGTTCTGTGTCACATCTATCGCCATTGACTCCATGATAGATATAGCGACTTCCAAGCTGATTACAGATACTGAAATCTGTTCGTTGTATCTAACGATTTGCTGCAGTAGAGGCTCTTTTTCTGCCAAACTCACGTAGGCTAGACGAGTTTCTGCTTCTTGTTTTTGTGTATCCAGGTACAGAATTGCGTTAGATAAAAATTCGGCGCGGCTTATAAGAGATGCTTTGAATTCTGATTTGGATTCTTCTATATCGAGGTTGTATTGTTCTGCCGTACGCAATGATGAATCTAACTGCTGATAATAGGTGTCCATAGTGGCGATTCGACGCTGTACTCGAAGGCGCAACTTAATGTTTTCCTCGAAAGAGCTCGCTCTTACCTCTTTAGCAAGGTTAGCGACATCTTCGTCACTATATTTTATTAGATCTCTAAGTAACTCTATCTGACCCAATATGACAGCAGCAACCTCTTCTTTGTCAGAGGCGGTTTGAATATTAAGCAGAAGATCTTCCCGAAAATGGGTGTTTTTCCGCTTGAGGATATCTTCAAGGAAAGGTTTGTCGCTGTCATGTGCAGAAACTAATTTTGTAAGGTCGGATTGCAAGCTCTGTTGTCGGTCGATTAAATCATTTGCTTGTGTGGCAATAGATAATAGTAGAAAAGTGACGGCGACCAACATTGCAAACATGTTAGGTATTGTTTTTTTCATTGCCTAGCCTTATAAATAAATCAAATTAAATGAATAAGTTAAATTCCTATTTAGTGTATGAAGAAAATAGAGAATTCTCCATTTATTGGGTGAAAAAAGTTAAGTGACAAGATGATTCTGAAGACGCGTGAAGTATAGAAATTTGGCTAGCCACATTGTTTGTCGTCAAACCTGTTATTTATTAACACTTTTAGGTGTCTTGCGAGGCACGGTTGTTGATCAAAAGAGAGCGATGCGAGACTATTGGCACATCGGGTGGAATATCGAACCTAGTGGCAATTGTCGTCTTAGAATGGCGACCGATTACGTTACCTTTGAGTAGGGAAATAACATGACAACAACCCATATAGAATTGCTGAGGCATGGATTACCGGAAGGGGATGAGTGTTTTAGAGGCCATACTGACTTTCTATTAACTTCTGTGGGCTTCGAACAGATGAAAGAGGCGGTAAAAGGAATGCCTTTCGTCGATTTAGTGGTGACTTCACCACTAGAGCGTTGTGATCATTTCGCCGCGTATTATGCCAATAAAAATGAACTTAAATTAATAAAGCAACCTGAGTTCATGGAATTAGATTTCGGTGATTGGGATGGCCAACCTAAGCAAGCCATTTGGGAGGCTCATCAACAGCAACTTTCTCAGTTTTGGACCCAACCATGGACGTTTACTCCGCCGAATGGTGAAGCAATTGCGCAGTATGATCAACGTATTCAAATAGCATGGACTAATTTGTTAAATGAATGCAAAGGTAAAAAAGTGTTATTGGTGACACATGGCGGTGTAATTAAGCAAATATTAAGGCAAGTATTGGAAATGCCAAAGACAAGTCACTACCTTCAACGAATAGAAATCCCGTATGCGGCGAGAGTGACAATAAGCGTTTTTCATGACGACGATGATACGTTGTGGCCAACGGTTCACTGGCCAACCCCCCCATTACGTGCTGACTAATGCTCTTTTTTTATCTCGAATAAATTTCAACCACGTGAGGTCAACCGACCCTAGCACTTAATAAGTAAATAATATGAAAGTAAAGATTATTAGAGAATGGCAGATATTTTTGTTGGCGATGTCAATTTTCACAAGGATACCGATATCTGACAAAGTGCCTTACAGTGAAACACGTAAAAATGAGTCTTATAAGTATTGTGGTTTAGTTGGCCTCGTTGTGGGCTGCTTAAATGCGTTGTTATTTAGTGGCGCAAGTCTTCTCTGGCCTATTGAAGTCTCTGTGGCGTTATCCATGGCGTTCAGTGTGTATCTTACTGGTGCTTTTCATGAAGATGGTTTCGCGGATACGTGTGACGGTTTTGGCGGGGCATTCTCTGCAGAGAAAAAACTGGAAATAATGAAAGACTCCCGAGTCGGTGCCTATGCATTATTAGGTGTGGTACTTATATTATTGCTTAAATACACCACACTTATATCGCAACAAAATGTGGCTCTAGCACTTATTATTGCCCATGTTCTGAGTCGAACGGTAGCGGTGAGTTTCATCTATACGCATGGTTACGTGAGGCAGGTTGAACATTCGAAGCTAAAAATTGCTCGCAGTCCAAGCAGTACCGCAGACTTTATCACGTTGCTTTCTATTGGGGCGTTGGCCTGTTTACTTATTCCTACGTTTAAAGAGGCGATAGTCGTCATATTATCGTTGATTATTGCTCGAATCTGGTTGGGTCGTTGGATGACAAAACAAGTCGGCGGTTATACTGGCGATGCACTCGGTGCTGTTCAGCAGATATCTGAAGTACTTTGTTATCTGGTTTTACTTATTTATTAGTTATCTAATCTGTGTACTTCAAGACGGAAAAGGACGGGATAATAGGCAATAAAAAAGCCCATAATAAATATGGGCTTTTTTATATAGATTTGGTGCTCGCTACTGGACTCGAACCAGTGACACCTTGCATGTCATGCAAGTACTCTAACCAACTGAGCTAAGCGAGCAAATTGTCCAATTCATGTTTGCCTTGGAACGACAAGAATACTAACCATTCATTCGGACGAGTTCAAGAAGATTTTTTCTATATATGAACTGAGTGGCGTTAATATAACCAGAATGGGTGTAAAACATTCACTTTCTTACATTTGACCGCTAATGCACTAATCTAAAAGACTAAAATTGGTGTTATCAATTTAGGTCTTCTTCGCAATTAAGTTTTGCCTGTCTGAAATAAAACACCTAACGGTTTACGCTCTAAATATCGAATTTTATTTAATGAGTTAACCGTGATGTCAAAAGTCTGCACTGTTTCATTCCTTTCTTGTTGCATCTGCGCAACATTATTACCAACTAAGTCATTGGCGAATCAAGACGAGATCTCGTCAAACAAATTATCGTTGCAAGATGAGGTGTTCGCGTCAGGATACTATTGGGTAAGTGAAAAGCTAGATGGTATCCGCGCACTTTGGACGGGAAAAGAATTACTCACGAGAAAGGGGAATAAAATCTCGGCGCCAGAATGGTTTACTCGTGAGTTACCCAATTTTAGTATCGAGGGGGAATTGTGGGCGGGAAGAGGGCGATTTAACTTTGTTCAAAAAACCGTTTTGGACATTGAACCCCAACTTCATGATTGGTCAGAAATACAGTTTATGTTGTTTGGCCTACCTAATGACTATCGAGAGTATAAGCAACAGTACCTTCAACTTTTGAAGCTAGTTGACCGTTTACAAAGCCAACATATTCGCGTTATAAAACAGAGGGCTGTTTCTTCTCATTCAGAGCTCGTCGAGTTATTAGATCAAACGGAACAGTTAGGGGGGGAAGGCTTGATGCTGAGAAAAGTAGATACTGACCAGATCAGAGTGACAAAACCTGTGAAAATAAAAAGACATATGGATAGTGAAGGTACAATCATCGCGTATAAGAATGGCAACGGTAAATATGATGGGTTAGTTGGTGCGCTTGTTCTGAAGTTGGATAATGGAAAAATACTTTCAGTAGGTTCTGGCTTGTCAGATAAAATACGGGCTAATCCACCAGCGTTGGGTGAACGAGTCACATTTCGTTACAACGGTTACACAAGCAATGATCTACCAAGGTTCGCACGCTTTTTGAGAGTGAGAAAACCTGAATGATAGAAGCAAAATAGTCTCTATACTGCTGCTTTATCTTTTACCATTGTAGTTGAGCCATTACTCTTGCCTTTATTTGAAGACAACGTGACAACGTCCTCAGACGAGACAGTTTTAGATGTACCGAGAAATAAACCACCTTTTTGTATGGTCAGATCTGTGCAAGTAACATCGCCTTTTAGATAGCCGCTCTTCAATATTTCTACGCTACTGGCGAAGATTTCGCCTTCAAAGCTCCCATTAATGAAAGCTTTATCAGCGAATATTGAACCATTTACGTGTCCAGTTGGACTGATGGTTACATGCGCATCAGTACGCAACGTTCCGGTAATTTTACCATCAATTTGTATATTGCTCGTTAGTGCTATTTCACCGATAAGGACGGCTCCTTCGGCAATTAGAGTTGTAGTGCCAAGCTTACTTGTTGTTCTACTGCTTTTATCAAAAAATCCCATGGTATTCCCTTCTGATTATTGAATACGGTTTCAAAATTATCGATGTTCCAGTTTATAAACGGCATTGGGTCGAGAGCTCGTCCAACAAAACGGATTTCATAATGTAGGTGAGGTCCTGAGGTAATTCCTGTATTTCCAGTGTAACCAATAAGGTCACCTTTCTTTACAAACTGTCCTGATTTCACCTTGAACGATTTCATATGAGAGTATGAAGAGGTAATACCGAATGAATGTATTATACGTATAAAATTCCCTGACCCTTTGTTGCTTTTCCGTGTCCACTCAATGACGCCATCAGCTGGCGCTATTATCTCAGTGCCAGTATTTACAGCAAAATCTAACCCTTTATGCAATGTTCTTTTTTTTGTAATGGGGTGAATTCTCATACCATATGCTGATGATGTAGGTCCTTTGACTGGTGCGCCATTTGGTATTAATTTCAATATTGCCACGCGAACTGCGGTGTTAATTGCAGCAATATCTAATCTTGTTTCGATATCAAGTTCGGTATTATTACTACCTAAATAGGTTTCAATTTCATTTAGTCGACTCTCGACTAACGATAGTTGTTCTTCTTTGACGGATATGTCATTTTCTAGTCTAATCCTAAGTGATAAGTAGTTGTTTAACTGGCTATTCAAATCTAGAGATTGAAGTTCTAACAATACCTGCTGGTGGCGCGAGAGCTTGATTTTTTCAACTAGGCTAACAACAGAACTGCAAAGAAAAAATAATGCGATAAAAAAAGAAAGTATCAGCAGTTTTATTCGTAATACCGATTTTCGAGTCAATCTATAGTGGCTGGTACCTTTAATTCCGGACACGGTAACGGCAACATTGTCTGGCATTAGCATAGCTCTTTTTTATGTCGGAGAGAGAATACTAGAAGAATCGGAAGGCGGCGACTATCAAGCATATTAATGTTTAGGTAAGAAGATTGTAAAAATGAGAACACATGCCTAGTTTTTCAAGTTAATCATACAAAATAATAAACATTTCCTTTACATTATTTTCCATTTTTGACTCGCAGAAAACAAGGCGTATAGATAATTCAACGCCTTGTTTTCGCGCTAGATTACATTTGTGCTGTGTCAACGAGATGCAAATTCAAGTTGTATCTCGACATCTTGTTTATGCATCCAACGTAATCGTACGCTTAACATAATAGCCGCACTGGTTAAGCCAATGATAAACCCAATCCAGTAACCATATACGCCCATTCGTTCAACGACAATATCGGTGGCCGCCAACACATAACCGGTTGGTAGTCCGAGCATCCAATAGGCAATAAAAGTACAGGTAAAGATGGCTTTCATGTCCTTATAGCCCCGTAATATTCCTCCACCTATCACCTGAACTGAGTCGGTAATTTGATAGATAGCGGCGATAATGAGCAGTTGGGTTGAAATAACGGCAACACTGCTGTCTGAGGTATATAGTTCAGTTATTTGTTCTCTAAATAAAATGGTGAAGATACCAGTGAAAACAGCGCAGGCAAACCCCATAAAAAGAGCGACATGTGAAGTAACTTTAGCGCCATCTATGTTCTCTTGCCCTAATCGATGACCAACCTGAATACTCGCCGCGATTCCGATACTTAATGGTAACATAAAGACTAAGGATGAAAAGTTAATAGCAACTTGATGAGCCGCTACTACCGTTGCACCTAAAGGTGCGACAAGCAAAGCGACTATTGCGAATAATGAGACCTCGAAAAACAAGGCAAGCGCAACGGGAAGCCCCAGTTTAAACAACCGGACTTGAGAAGCCCATACTGCTTTATATGGATGAGAAAACAGCTGAACCTGTTTTAGTTTAGAAGAGACGAGAATATAAACTAGCATGGATATAAACATCAGCCAAAATACGATAGCCGTTGCGACACCACAACCCACACCACCAAGTGCAGGTAGACCAAACTTACCATACACAAAGGCCCAGTTAAGCGGAATGTTTGCGCCAAGCCCAATAAAACCGATAATCATTGCTGGTTTCGTTGCGGCCATTCCGTCAGTAAAGCTTCTCAGGGTTTGATAAAGCAAGAAAGCGGGCACCGACCAAATAATCGCGTGTAGATAGCCGATCGTTTTTTCGGCCATTAGTGGGTCAATGTCCATTAGTGAAAGGATAAATTGCGCCTGCAATAAGACGGCGACGATAGGCATCGTCAGGAAAAGTGACAACCAAAACCCTTGATAAATCTCAAACGGAACTTTTTTGACTTTTCCTGCACCGTTTAGTTGAGCGACGACAGGAACAAGTGCCATTAACAAACCTGCGCCAAACAAGATAGTGGGAAACCATATACTGGAAGCCACGGCAACGGCGGCCATGTCTGTTGCACTTACACCACCAGCCATTACAGTATCGACAAAGCCCATGCCTGATTGTGCGACCGACGCGAGCAAAACAGGTGTTGCCAATGAGATCAATTTTTTTGCTTCACTCTTATAACGTTGCAAGTACTTCTCCAGATGAATATCGGTTCTTTAAGTGACTGGCTAGCATGATAAAGAAATGTCATCATGCTAGCCATGGGAAATCACCTTTAATGCAAAAAAAAGCAAATATTTTTATTAGGATTTACGATGTTTACAGGAATAGTGTTAGGTACCGCCCCAGTGGTATCGATAAAGAAGAAAGAATCATTTCAAACCCATGTTGTTGCATTGGATGAGGTCATGCTTGCTGAACTAAAAACTGGTGCGTCTATTGCTCATAATGGTTGTTGTCTAACGGTTACTCAAGTTCAAGGTAACTTAGTCTCATTTGACTTGATGCAGGAAACATTAAAACAGACAAACCTCGGACTCTTAAATGAAGGCGACCGAGTTAACATAGAACGAGCAGTCAAATTTGGAGACGAGATTGGTGGACACAACATGTCAGGTCATATTGCTCTTACCGCGATGATTAGCGATATAAAGACAAGCGAAAATAATAGGACAATTTGGTTCCGCATTCCTGAAGACAAGATGAAATATGTCCTACCCAAAGGATATATTGGCATAGATGGCTGTTCACTTACTATTGGCGACGTAAATAAGAATGAATTCTGCGTGCACCTAATACCAGAAACAATGCAAAGAACGCTGTTTGGTGAAAGGCAGATAGCAGACAACGTCAATATTGAGTTTGACCCGCAAACTCAAGCCATCGTAGATACGGTAGAACGTGTTCTGGCAAATCAGTCGTCTTGAACTATTTCAGATATAATTCGTTCGGCTTCTTCCAAATAGTGACCACCAAATAAGTTGCAGTGATTCAGGATATGGTAGAGATTGTAGATGTTTTTTCTCTTACTGTAACCTGCCTCAATAGGCAATATACTCTGGTACCCTTGATAGAATTCTGTCTTGAACCCTTCAAAGAGCTCAGTCATCGCGATGTCGCATTCACTATCACCCCAATAACAGGCTGGGTCATAGCATATCGGCCCAAATGGTGTGTTTGCTACATTCCCAGACCATAAGTCACCGTGTAATAAAGAAGGCTTAGGATTGTGACTAGAGAGCAGACGGTTTACTCGAGAAACAATATCATTGATGTCACCGAAGCTTATCCTTTTTTCAGCCAGCAATTGCAACTGCCAGCCAATTCGTTGCTCAGAGAAAAAACGGGACCATTTCTTGTTCCAAGCATTGGGCTGGAGGGTAGCACCTATAAAATTTTCCGTATCGAATCCATATTCTTTTTGCTCGCCCCATAAATGGAGTTTGGCGAGTTCGACGCCAAATTTATAACTCGATTTGCCGTCATCGATTGGTTTCGTTGGGACGTAATTCAAAATGATAAATGCATTATGCTTACTCTTACCAATATGAACCAATTCAGGTACATAAACTGTGCCAGTTTGTCTTAATTTTTGGAGGTTTTCTGCCTCGACTTCAAATCGATTGAAAAATTCGCGTGAATTGCTCTTAACAAAGTAACGTTGTTCTCCATCACTCACCATATAACATTCGCTGATATCACCGCCACTTAGTTTTGATTTCTCAACTATCTTAAAATCAAATAGAAGGGTATCCGAAAGTTGTTGCGCAATTGCCTGCCACATAGATGACCTCGTTATGATGAGTGCTAATATGAATAGTCTAGAACAATTTTACAAAAGAGAACCAAATCTCTAGTGTTTAAGAGGTTACTTGCTAACCAAACTCAAAAGGTGTTACTTAATGAGTGAAAGTCGTGCTTTGTTAACGTTACCTCAGTCACATACTCTATATTGTTCACACACATAAGCTTGTATAAGCTAAAGATAGTGATATTTAGTTTTACTGAATGGGTGGTAACATCGATTTGTATGAATTAAACTAAGTTTAGTCGTTATTTCAATTAATATTTGTGATCAATATTTTGGAGTTAAGAAGTGGTAGTAGATACTGACGGATATATAGCACTAATAGAACACTTAACTTTTAATTTGAATGTGTTTACTTCGAAGGGAGGGGACACGGGAGAAGAAACGGTTGAAGATGTTGTTACGGATATGATGGCATCCAATATCATGGCGATATTCGAACAAAACCCTGAACTCCACTCAAGTGTGAGATTTAAGCTATTGAAAGAAGCTGATCTTGTACTAGCTGACTTGGCCGAAGTACTGGCGGGTGCTTGGACTAGAAAATCGACAAATGATCAGATTATATTTCTTGACGAATATATTGCATTAATGAAAAACCTGTTTGATAGTGCTATCGCAAAATACGATTAGTTAGATTCTTCTCACTTGCCAAAAAACGGAGGCCCAGTAGGGATTGTTTAATCTTGAAATAATCACTCCTTTTGAAGTAGAAGCATGCATAAATTTGTTGTCGCCCAAATAGATTCCAACATGTCTCTCTTTTCTGCCCGTTTTAAAAAACACTAAATCGCCGCTTTGTGCTTGGCCCAGTTTTATTTCTACGCCCAATTTACTTTGCTCATATGTTGTTCTTGGTAAATACTGATTTTCTGATTCTAAATAAATTGCTTGAACGAATGCTGAGCAATCAATGCCATTTTTATTTGTGCCGCCATATTTATATGGCGTACCTTGCCACGTGTTGTAAGACTGTTTATATATGACATTGCTTTCTTCTATAAAGACAGATTGAGCTGAATTAGAAAGTTTAGTGCTCTGATTTTTACTCGCGCAGGCCGTTAGTAAAAAACCAAACACGATTATAGTGATAGTTGATTGAATATAGAGCATAGACCCTCCTATTTGGTTGCTGGGATCTCAAGGATTTAGAAGCACAATAATTAGACCAACTAACCAATATTCAACGAAGAAGGTGATTGAGTCGACAAGAAAGCGAATTATGACGGACAAATATTCTCTCATCGACTCTGGATATTCAAGTTTAACAGCGATATTTGTGCTTTCTGTAACAGCGATGATCAACCGTACACTTTTTTAACGGTTAATATGAATAGCCCAAACCTTAACGTGTGCAAGATGGTCCGCATATTACTATGAACCACAAAAAAAGGTCCTGCTGTGCTATACAGTAGGACCATTAATCTTGATTATCTAGATAATTGAACTTCTACCGTCTCTTGCGAGAAAAGATAGTCCATTCTTCTAGGATTTTGCTGTTATAACCAACCACAGTTGCCACTACTCGTCGGTTAAGTGCGTGAGACAGTTCAGACTCGCCATCATCAACTAAACCAGAAGCGCCGTACCCAACTATTTTCACGCGATCAGGGCTAATACCTGCATCGACTAGACTTTGTTTTGCTTGGTTGGCTCTTTCTTTCGACAGTGCAAGATTGTATTCAGGATCTCCAACTTTACTTGCATATCCTTGCAATTCTATGGAAGTCTCAGGGAACTGACTCAAAAACTCGGCCATACTACCAATTTCATTGATGAATGCTGAGCTGATTAATGACGAGTCATTTTCAAATAATATCTTGAGCTCGAATTCGTTGGCTGCCTTCACCTCTGCACCGCAGCCATCGTTGTCAATCTCTGATCCGCGTTTAGTATCTGCACACTTGTCTCTTGCATTGATAACACCATCGCGATCATCATCTTGCAAATCGGCGATTTGGTCGGCAGTTGGCGTTTCAATGTAATCGTATTGATCTTTCGCCTGTGCTGACAACGTGAAACCAGCGGCGAGTAGAGACAACAGAATCATAGAATATTTCATTTAATCCCTCCTTAATAATCCGCTTCTTGTTTCCATTCATCAGGTGTGTCCACCATCAATGAATCCAATAAAATACCACAGGCATTGAGTACTCTGAATTTAGCATACTGCTCACCGTAGTTTGCGTTTAAGTATTCTTTGCGTGCTTCAAACAACTCATTTTCAGTATTGAGTACATCAAGTAGTGTTCGTTGACCGATACGATATTGTTTTTCATAAGCAATAGCGGTATCCGAAGCTGAATCTACGTGGTCTGCAAGAAATTCTTTTTGCTGTAAGGTTAGATCCAAAGCACTCCAAGAAAGCCTTAAGCTCTCTGCAAGTTGACGATGAGAGTTATCTCGTAAGTCTTTTGCTTTGTTTAGTTGATAAGCCATGCGATCTTGTTCTGAAGAGTCTGAACCACCATTGTAGAGGTTGTATCGCATACGTAACATAGCAGATAGCTCATCACGATTACCGACTTCTCCTGCCGCATCGTCATACCAAGTTTGGGCTGCTTCAATAGAGAACGTAGGATAATTCGTGCCTTCAGCTTGCTTATATTGATATTTTGCCGCCTCAACATCTGAAGCCGCGATTTTAATCACAGGGTGATTTTCTTCAGCGGTAACCGTCGCTTCTTCTAGGGACAGAGGCAGTGCGTTTTGATCCGCTCGAGGGAATACTAACCCTTGTGGGGTCTGACCAACAATGCGTGTAAACTGAGTGTGTGTATCAAAGATATTGTTTTGTGCAGCAAGTAAATTGCTGTGAGCATTGGCTAGACGAGCCTCTACCTGTGACAAATCGGCCGTAGAGCCTATACCTGATTCAACCCGTCTTTTTATATCTTTATAGATACGTTTATGGGTTTTCAGATTGTCTTCAGAAAGGGTAAGGACTTCTTTTGCCTTTACTGCATCGAGGTAAACACTTGTGACTTCTAACGCTTTATCTTGAGAGTCTGCAATTAATTGATACCGCATGGACTCAGCTTCCGCAGCCGTTCTATCCATATCATTGAGGGTGGAAGAACCATCCCAAAGTAACTGAGTAAGGCTTAAGGTTGCATCTTTTCTCGTTAGTTCTGTTGTGTCGCCCGTGGCGGGATTAACCTTTTCATAACCAATCCCAGCATCCAGATCGATGGTTGGTAAATAATTGCCACCAGAAGATCTGCGTTGCTCTACATAGCTTTTGTAATCGTTGAAGACACTTCTAATTTCAGGATTTGAAGTAAGGGTTATTGCTATCGCTTGCTCTAATGATTGACTATAAGCAGGTAAACTCATTGCAATACAACAAGCAAGAGGCGCTAAAGGAATCCTTTTCAAAATTGTTCTCCTACATTTGAATAGCGGTATTGTATGCAAAAATGCAGTCTCAAATCTGAGACTTGCATCATAATAGCTTAATTTCCCGAAGGAATTTGAATTAATACAATTTATTCATTAAATATTAACATTATCGTTCAATTTTAGACCTATAAACCGTTGTTGACTATATTTTTTTGATGATTTAGTTAATCTAACCTGAACCTTAATAGGTTGATTTTATGAAAAAAGGATTTTATTTGTAATGAATCGGAGCGTTTTATTCTCAAAATTAATAATCAGGCATAAAAAAATCCGTATATGTTGCATTACCCCATTCGATGTGTGGCCTCGGTTCCATTTTGCTGCTAAATTTAATGGTTAGAAGAATACCAATTTTAGAGTTGTCTTATATAAGAGTGATGGCATTGTTTATGCTTAAATTGCTCAGAAGGGATCGAGAAAATGAACGCACTTATTGGCGCTATCGCAGGTAGTAAATTTTTTATTGTTATTGATAAAAACGGCAATCTTAAAACGATTACCGATATTCAAGATGTTAAGCCTGGAGAAGTTCTGTTGACGAAAGGGGAAGATCCCATTACGTCTGATACGGCTATCCAAGCGGAATTGGTTGAAGAAGATGGCAATAGGGTGCCGATAGCGGTTCAGGATGAAATCGATCAAATTTTTGAGCAATTAGCAGACGGACAAGATCCCACTCTGTTGGATGAAGAGTTCGCTCCTGCGGCGGGTTTGTCAGAAGGCTCTTCCACGACACCTATGGCGGTTGTCGTACGAGATGCGTTAGAGATAATGGCTTCTACGTCCTTTGATACCACAGGTATCGAATCACAAGGCCTTTCTAGAACCCAATCACTTCAATTGCTTCAGCAATTTATCAATCAAGCACCTACGGTTACTTTGTCCAATTTCGTGGACAGTCTCGATGAGAATACGCCAACCGATGGAACTATCCGAGTTGCTGATATTGATATTACCGATGATCAGCAAGGTATTAATGAACTATCTCTATCAGGTGCGGATGCAGATAACTTCATTATTGTTGAGCTCGCAGACGGTTCTTATGAGTTACACCTTAAAGCGGGTGTAACGTTAGACTTCGAATCCCTTTCAAGTATGGACGTAAGTGTTGATGTTAAAGACTTAACGCTCAGTCAAAACGTCCTAGACACAGATTCAATGACTCTTGATATCAATGACTTGGGTGAAGCCCCGGTGATAAGTGGAGCAATTTCAGGCGGGGTGATAGAAGATAATTACGATGATGGAGAACAAGGTGTTTCTGTCGTTGGTACGCTTTCTGTTGCCGACCCTGATGCTGGTGAATCAGGTTTTGCTGCGCAAGAGCCTATAGAAGGTGACTATGGCCTGTTCACTTTTGATAATGAGACAGGGCAATGGACATATGTTCTAAATAACGAGGACGCGAATGTTCAAGGTTTGGAAGCAGAGCAACAGGTAACAGAAACATTTACTGTTAGGACATTAGATGGCACGAGTCAATCTGTCACGGTTGTCGTCACTGGTACGAGTGATACACCTACTGCCGAAGAATTTGCGGTGGGTGCTGATGAGTCATTTACATTCGACCAACACACTAGCGACGCAGAAGATGATTTTAATGGCGTTGAAACCTCGGTTGTCATCGAAGAAGGCAACCTTCCTAAATATGGGCAATTGGTTGACAACAATGGAGACCCGTTAGTAGCCGGCCCAGACGGAAATATTATTGTTAGCGACACACAATCGATTACTTACGAAGCGTTTGACCAAACAGAAGTTAATGATCAATTCAGTATTGATGCAAGTGAATATGTCGAGAATCTAGATTCGAACGTTATTAGCGGCGATGTACCCGTAAATAGTGAGGACAATGGGTCTATTTCCCTTGATTCAGGTGTCGTTATATCAGCAGGTGTATTTGGTGAGAACGGTACGACAGAAGCCGCTGACCTTTATTATGATGATAGGAAAGGCGAAAAAGGCTTTGGCGTAAATAATAAAGAGATCGACGTTAAGAACAATGAATTTATAAACGTTGATTACAGCGATATTGATGAAGCCGTTGACGTTAAATCTGTAGAGCTATCTTTTGGTAGTATTTGGGGGAACTATGAAGGAGACCCAAGTAATGCAGTATCCGGCTCTGATGATTATGACGGCCATCGCGCGCAAGGACAAATCCTTGTTTGGGTTGAGTTCGACGGAGAAGGGTATGGAGAGCCTATCATTCTTGATGATGACCAATTAGTCAGTTTATATAATGGTACGGGTGAGTTTAGTTACATTGTCACTGCAGGCGAAGGTCAAGAAATTACCGGAATTAGAGTATCAACGAGTGCTGGTATTGATCCGTCGACTGGTGAAGAAGGCATTGGTAACTCCAATATTGTATTTCAAGGGGCTGATGTTATAGCAACCGAGATAACAGACTCATTTAATTATGTTTCTAAAGATTCGCAAGGCAATGTCAGTGAAGAGGAAACGGTTTATATTGACGGTAATAGTGAGTCGCCTGTAATCGACCCAGCAGTAGTTCAATCGATTAATGCAGTAGACGATGCATATTTAGTTACGTCACCTTTAACAGTGAACCCTGCTGACCCATTTGTATTACAAGAAGATGCGAATAGAACAGACAGAAGACAAGACACCAATTCCGAATATGAAATTAATGTCGCTGATTTGATCGGTAATGATGCCTCTTCCGCAGGAGTATTAGAACTAGTAGGCGTTTCTAACGCAGTACATGGGCGTGTATCGCTGGTAGAAAATGACCAAGGTGAAGTGATCGCCGTTAAGTTTACACCGTCTAGAAACTATAATGGTGAAGCCAGTTTCGAATATACCATTAGAGACGAGAACGGTAACGAAGATACGGCAACGACTACGCTCTGGGTAGAACCTGTCGCTGATGCGGGAAGAGTCACAGTGAATGCAATAACCGACGATGACGTAATTAATATAGCAGAAAGCGAAACGACGGCAGATTCACAAACACCAATCATGGTTTCAGGTACAGCGCGTGGTGGTGATATCCAATCAGGTGACCCTGTTTCTATGGTCATTAATAGTAAAGCCTATGAAACAACCGTTGATGAAAACGGTAACTGGTCCGTTGCAGTAGACGGTGCAGATTTGGCCGTCGACCAAGAATTTACCGTAAATGTTACGTCAATAGATGGTATTAGCAGCGTTGTTTCTAGCCGTGATAGTGAGCATGCTGTTGATTTAGTGGCACCGGGTGCCCCAGTCGTGGTGATCCAAGACGGCGAGCAAGATTTAGATGAGCAAGGTTATATCAATGCGGAAGACGCAAAGGTAGACGGTGGCGTGAAAGTACACGTGACACTGCCAGACGGTGTTGAAGCAGGCGACATTGTGAATTTGACCATCAGTAGCAGTGTAGACGGTGTAGCTGACGTGACCGTACCGTATACGGTGTTGGCGGGAAATGTAGCCGACAATGCAGAGCCCGTGTCATTTGATATTCCAGCGGAAATGGTGACGGATAACGCCACCTTGACCACCAGCGCAATGATCATTGACACCGCAGGCAACGAATCGGCCAAGGGCAGTGACAACACGATAGTTGACCTGACAATACCGGGTGGACCAGACGGCGACGGCGATACCTTAGGCGACAACGCACCATTGGTTGTTATTCAAGACGGTGAGCAAGATTTAGACGAGCAAGGTTACATCAATGCGGAAGACGCGAAAGAGACCGTGTCGGTAAATATTACCTTGCCAGTGGACGTGGCCGTTGAAACGGACAGCCTAGTCGTGAGCATCAATGGAACGCCCCAGACTATCAAGTTGAGTGAGGCGGATATCATCGATGGTGTGGTGAGTGTGGATCTCGATGCAAGCCTGATCGTTGATGGCGAAACCATCACCGTTGATGCGTACGCGATAGACCCGGCAGGTAACCGCTCTGAAACGGGGACAGACAACACGATAGTTGACCTGACAATACCGGGTGGACCAGACGGCGACGGCGATACCTTAGGCGACAACGCACCATTGGTTGTTATCCAAGACGGTGAGCAAGATTTAGACGAGCAAGGTTACATCAATGCGGAAGACGCGAAAGAGACCGTGTCGGTAAATATTACCTTGCCAGTGGACGTGGCCGTTGAAACGGACAGCCTAGTCGTGAGCATCAATGGAACGCCCCAGACTATCAAGTTGAGTGAGGCGGATATCATCGATGGTGTGGTGAGTGTGGATCTCGATGCAAGCTTGATCGTTGATGGCGAAACCATCACCGTTGATGCGTACGCGATAGACCCGGCAGGTAACCGCTCTGAAACGGGGACAGACAGCACGATTGTTGACCTGACAATACCGGGTGGACCAGACGGCGACGGCGATACCTTAGGCGACAACGCACCATTGGTTGTTATTCAAGACGGTGAGCAAGATTTAGACGAGCAAGGTTACATCAATGCCGAAGACGCGAAAGAGACTGTGTCGGTAAATATTACCTTGCCAGTGGACGTGGCCGTTGAAACGGACAGCCTAGTCGTGAGCATCAATGGAACGCCCCAGACTATCAAGTTGAGTGAGGCGGATATCATCGATGGTGTGGTGAGTGTGGATCTCGATGCAAGCCTGATCGTTGATGGCGAAACCATCACCGTTGATGCGTACGCGATAGACCCGGCAGGTAACCGCTCTGAAACGGGGACAGACAGCACGATTGTTGACCTGACAATACCGGGTGGACCAGACGGCGACGGCGATACCTTAGGCGACAACGCACCATTGGTTGTTATTCAAGACGGTGAGCAAGATTTAGACGAGCAAGGTTACATCAATGCCGAAGACGCGAAAGAGACTGTGTCGGTAAATATTACCTTGCCAGTGGGCGTGGCCGTTGAAACGGACAGCCTAGTCGTGAGCATCAATGGAACGCCCCAGACTATCAAGTTGAGTGAGGCGGATATCATCGATGGTGTGGTGAGTGTGGATCTCGATGCAAGCCTGATCGTTGATGGCGAAACCATCACCGTTGATGCGTACGCGATAGACCCGGCAGGTAACCGCTCTGAAACGGGGACAGACAACACGATTGTTGACCTGACAATACCGGGTGGACCAGACGGCGACGGCGATACCTTAGGCGACAACGCACCATTGGTTGTTATCCAAGACGGTGAGCAAGATTTAGACGAGCAAGGTTACATCAATGCCGAAGATGCGAAAGAGACCGTGTCGGTAAATATTACCTTGCCAGTGGACGTGGCCGTTGAAACGGACAACCTAGTCGTGAGCATCAATGGAACGCCCCAGACTATCAAGTTGAGTGAGGCGGATATCATCGATGGTGTGGTGAGTGTGGATCTCGATGCAAGCTTGATCGTTGATGGCGAAACCATCACCGTTGATGCGTACGCGATAGACCCGGCAGGTAACCGCTCTGAAACAGGCAGCGACAACAGCATTGTCGACTTATTTGTACCACCAGTTAATGTTGGACCAATTGCCACAGACGATTTTAACAACACCATTTTCACGGAAACCTTTGAAGATGGCCACAATATTACCGGCAATACATGGGGGGTTATCGACAACTATAACGGTTGGGACACGTCAGTTAACGGCGTAGAGATACAGTCTGGTAGCGTTGGTGGATCAACCGCCTCAGAAGGCGAAGCTCATGCAGAGCTTGACGCTCATAACATCGTTACAATGTCTAGAAGTCTAGATACACCCGACTCTGACTATCAACTTGTTTTCGATTACAAACCTCGTCCAGGACACGAAGCCGATAGTGATATGGAGGTGACTTTTGCAGGGCAAACAGTACAAATTCACTCTGACGCTCAGGGTAATCTAAGTTTTATTTCTGACGATGGCGCAGAGGTATCGTTGTCGGCGACCTTAAATAATGGTTGGTCGACAGTTAGCATCACGTTCAACACACCTGCTGACAATAGCCAATTGAGCTTCACTGGACTTGGTGCTTCAAATAGTTTAGGTGCGTACATTGATAATATCCGTGTTAGTGAAGGGTTCGATACGAACGAAGATAATGCGATTGACTTTACAGCGTCTCAATTGTTAGCAAACGATAGCGATATCGATGGTGATACGTTGTCTATTATCAGTGTATCTGAAGTAGAAAATGGCACAGTGACGCTAGTTAAAGACAGCGTTACTGGTGATGTAACATCCATTAGCTTTACACCGTCAGATAACTATTCCGGTCCGGCTAGCTTCCAATATGAAGTGAGCGATGGAAATGGCGGCACAGACACGGCGACGGTCTATATTAATGTCGCGCCAGTCAACGATGCGCCAATTGCAAACGACGATGGAACAATCGCGGTCACAGAAGACACGTTAGCGATAGGCAATGTGTTGACAAATGACACCGATGTGGACAATGCACATAGCGATTTGAAGGTGACTGAATTCAGTTTTGACGGCAAGACAGGTACGGTTGGTCAGGCGCTGAGCATTGCAGGTGTTGGCGAGTTAACAATCGATGCCGATGGGTCATTCGAGTTTATGCCAGAGCTAAATTATACCGGATCCGTACCGAACGCGCAGTACACCGTGAGTGACGGTTTGGTTGTAGCTCAAACTCAAGGGACATTGAGTTTTGCAGATATTTCGCCCGTCAATGACGCCCCGACAGCACAAGACTTTACTGTAGTAGCGGATGCAGGCAAAGAAGTCGAATTTAGCTTCGACGGCGGTCAAAACGGCGCACAAAATAACGTTGCAGATGAAGAAGATGATAGTACCGGTGGCGATACGCAAGTCATTATCGACTCCGTTCCACAACACGGCACATTATTTTTGGCAAACAGCGATGTGCCTATTGCCAAAGATCAACAGATAGATGACATCAGCCAGGTCAGATATGTGGCGAATTCTTCAGGTGACATTCTGGATTCATTGAGTTTTACAGCTTCAGAAGGGTTATTGTCTTATTTAGGTGACAACAACGGTTCGATGGGTGGGTACGTAGATGGTGCTGACTCAGTTACAGAAGCCAAAGTACGAATCACGAGCGGTCGACTTGACGAACAGTCTACATCGCTAACCTATGATAGTGGCAATAATGAATCTGGATTTGGTGTTGATAGCGGTGCAGAAGGTGGAAGTAACGAACTTGACGTTCAGGAACCTGAATATATTAAGGTGGATTACAGCGAAAGTGGAGCACAAGTAAATAGCGTCGCCATAGAGTTTGGAAGTTTATGGGGCCACTATAATGAAAGCGATATCAATAATCCAGACAGTAATGACCCTAATGCTCAAATCAATGTAATCGTTACTATGGTCGATGGTAATGGCAATATTGTTACGAGAGTAGAAGATTATAATGACGCCACGAATCCAGATGTGTATACCGGTTCAGGCAATTTTGAAGCGATTATTACAGCGGACAATGGCTATAGCATCCAAAGCCTACAGATATATACGACGAGCAGCACACAGAGCTCAATCAATTCTAATATGCTCGTTAATAGTGTTGAGGTTCTGGATGCTCAGGCAAATGAGACTATTGAATATCACGCGATTGACGCGCAAGGACTTGCTGGGAACACTGCTGAAGTAACCTTCGTGGTTAATACGGATCCTACGCTTTATATTGGCGATAACGAGACCAATAATATTGATGGTTCAATTAGCAATGATGTCATAATTGGTGATCTAGGTGGCGTCGAAACTCGCGTTGTGCTTGAGGCAGACGATTACAATATAGCTTTGCTAGTGGATGTATCTGGCAGCATGGGGGAAGCTTTCGAAACGGGTTCAATACAATCTAAGTTGTCAGCGGTACAAGACAAACTGACCGATTTGATTGAGTCAATGAAAGATCACCCAGGAGAGATTAATGTCACGCTAATCCCATTTGGTTCTGAGGCAGGGTCGCCTGTCGAAGTTACGAATTTAACAGCAAGCAATTTCGCTGCATTTAACGATGCTATTGATGCTCTTATCTCAGGTGGTGGTACCAATTACGTATCTGCCTTCGAGGCTGCCACTAACTACTTCACCGACTTACCGCCTTCTGATGCACACAACCTGACCTTCTTGTTGAGTGATGGTGAACCAACGATGGTGACACCGGATGACAATTCTGGCGGAACAACAGAGCCAAGGGATATATCTCAAGCCATAACGGCATTTAATCAGTTAAGTACGGTCAGTGATGTTAAGGCAATTGGTGTTGGTGATGATATCTCCGTCGAGACGCTTCGCCATTTTGATAACACAGGTACTGAGGAAGTTACTTTAGGCTTAGGAGACCTTGAGTTTTATGGCGATGGCATAATAAAAGATGGTGTACTCAAAGTCGCTGGGAATAACAAGTCCGCTATTTCCGAAGAGATATTTGTTTCCGATAGTGCTGATATTTCGTTTGATTTGTCCCATATTACAGGGAATGGGAGTTCTGATTGGTCGCTGATAGACTCAGATGGTAATAAGGTTAATTCTCAAGCTCTTATAACGCAAAATGGTGTTGAGAAAAACAACATATCCGTAAGTATTTCCGATTTGCCTGTCGGTACTTATAGGCTACGGCTTTCAAATTATGGGGGCGGTCAGGTTAACCTAGCGAATCTAGCAGTTGTTCTGGCAGGACTAGGTCTAGTTGACATTGTGAGCGGTAATGACGAATTAGAGCTTGCTTTGAATACGGGAGTAACAGAGTTAACCGAGATTGACGTTAGTTCGGATACGCTTTACGGACATGAAGGGAACGACATTATCTTTGGTGATGTACTAAATACGGACAACTTGGATTGGTCAGGAATAACAGGTGTTGAAAAACCTGCAGACGGTTCGGGTATTGAGGCGTTAGAAACGTATCTTGAGGCCCAAAACGGAACAGCGCCTACAGAATCTGAGGTTTACGACTTTATTAAAGCGAATGAAGAGTTGTTGTATGTTGATTCTGATCCACGTGGTGATAGCGATACTATTTATGGTGGAGAAGGTGATGATACTTTGTATGGTCAAGGTGGCGCGGACAAGTTATATGGTGAAGAAGGAAATGATACCCTATATGGAGGGAAGGGTGATGACTTCTTAGATGGCGGACTAGGTAACGATATTCTTACTGGAGGTGATGGTGCAGATACTTTCATTTGGTCTTCGGACACGGTAGATTCAGGTACTGACATTATTACTGACTTCCAATTGAATTCAGATAAAATTGACTTAACTGATCTGCTAGAATCCAACGCCCAAGCTGATACTATCGATGATATTCTTTCGAGTGTTACTGTTGATGGTGATAATGTTAAAATTCAGTTCAATGATCAGGCGAGTAGTCAAACGATTGTTCTAGAGCATGGTGTGTCTGCCTTAGAATTGGATAGTACTATTTACACTGATGGTTCGACCATTGATTTAACCTCGGAATTATTGGCTAAAGTATTCACCTACGACGGCTAGATGTTAGTATCATACCAACGTAAAGAAGGGCTCTTAGGAGCCCTTCTTTACGTTGGTAATTCAAATCAGGACGTCTTGAACGGCCTGAGGAATCGAATTCTAACAAATGTAAATGGTATGATTTTTGGTCATTGTCTAACCTACAGCACCTTACAAGCAAAACCTTTCAAATAAAAACCTTCGGGGTAGGCAGTGTCGATAACGTGATCGGCGGCTTGTTCAAAACGTTCAATAAACTTAACGCTACGACCAGAATCTACGGCCGCATCTGCGATGACTTTCTGGAAAAGATCGGCGCTCATTAATCCTGAACAAGAATAAGTGAGTAAGGTTCCGCCGGGATTCAAGATCTGCATCGCAAGCATGTTGATGTCTTTGTAGCCTTTCGCGCCTGAAGTTATATTTTGACGGCTGCTTATGAACTTAGGTGGGTCCATAATAACGACATCAAATTTGGTGCCTTGATCCCGGTATTCTCTAAGTAATTTGAATACATCCGCGTTAAGAAATACAGCCCGTTTTTTTGATATATCGAATTGGTTCAATTCTGCGTTTAATTTGGCGTTATCAAGTGCGGGTTGAGAGACGTCAGCATTAATAACACGCTTAGCGCCTGCTTTTAATGCATAAAGACCAAAGCCACCCGTGTAAGAGAAGCAATTTAGTACATCTTTGTTTTTCATATATTTCATTGAACGCTGGCGACTGTCACGTTGGTCTAAGTAAAAACCCGTTTTATGGCCGTTGACGATATCAACGTTTATCTTTATACCGTTTTCTTCGATGACAACCGACTCAGGAGGCTTCTCACCATGAAGTACACCCATTGTTTCACACAGGCCTTCCTTTTTACGTACCGCAACGTCAGAGCGTTCATAAACACTGCAGTTTGGAAAACACTCAACTAGGGCTGCAACAAGATGTTTCTTATTGTATTCTGCGCCCGCGCTCAAAAGCTGACAAACAAGGAAATTTTGATATCTGTCTATTGTGATGCCGGGTAAACCATCGGATTCAGCCGCAATAAGGCGATAACCTGTCAGGCCATCTCGCTGGATGGTTTCTTCCCTTAATAATTGCGCTTGTCGAATTCGTCTAACGAAAAATGCCGTGTCTATCTCTTCCTTTTGAAAGCTCCAGACGCGCGCGCGGATTTGTGATATTGGAGAATAGGCCGCTTTTGCCAACCATTCGCCATTGTGTGCCAACACGTTTACGGTCTCACCAAGCTCAGGCTCTCCTTCGACTTTATGCACACCACGGGAAAAAATCCAAGGATGTTTACGTCTTAAAGATTTGTCTCGACCTTTTTCAAGATAGATTGCAGCTGTCATGGTGTTACCTGAATAGTAATAAGGAGCGGTATTGTGGTGAATTGTAATTAGAAAATCAACAAAGAAACATAGGAATATAATTACAGGTTATTATTAGGACGCTAGAATAGGGTATTCGTTATCCAAGGAGAGTGTACGATGGCTAAAGTTTGTATGAAATTTATTGTATCCGGTGTTGTTCAAGGTGTGGGTTTTCGGTACCACACGTGTCATGAAGGCAACAAAAGAGGATTAACTGGCTATGCTAAAAATTTGGATAACGGGGATGTGGAGGTGATCGCTTGTGGAGATGAAAGCTCGATAGAATCGTTGCACGACTGGTTGAAAAAAGGGCCGAGAATGTCGATTGTTAATCAGCTCTTGTCTCAACAACTAGCGTTTAAGTCGTACAAAGGTTTTAATATACTCTATTGATACTCGCCAAAGTATTCTCGATTTACAGACACTTGGCTGGTTTTGGTAGGCCAGCTAATTTCGTTGCTTGTTTTGCAGGGCCTTTGCGAAACAGTTTAAATAGGTATTTACTGTTCCCTTTTTCTGGTCCATGTTCTTTAGCCATTGCTTTTACCAGCATTCTAATTGCAGGGGAGGTATTAAATTCTTCATAAAAAGCACGGACAAAAAAGATTATCTCTAGGTGCGCATCGGTTATTTCTATCCCTTCTGTTTCTGCAAGTATAGTAACCATGCCTCTTTCCCATTCGTCGAAGTTGAGTAGATAGCCTTCCGCATCTGTCTGTATCTGTTTTCCGCTGTATTCAAACATGGTTTTTTCCGATGGCAATTTTTAGCTAAAGATACCGCTTTTTGCACAAACAAAAAAGCCCAGATAAGTATCTGGGCTTTTATTTTTCGTCTTATCGGTTAGTCATCATTCAAGAAACCAAGAATGTGAAGCAAACTAACAAAGAGGTTAAGAATATTTAAGTACATCGAAATTGTTGCGTTGATGTAGTTTGTTTCTTCGCCACGAACAATTCGGCCTGTGTCATAAAGAATAAAGCCAGAGAAAACCATGGCAGATACACTACTAATAACAATATGCATCATTGATGATTGAACAAAGAATATGTTAAGTAATGAGGCGACGATGACAATAATCAGCCCAGCCATCAAGAAACTTCTCATGAATGAAAAATCTTTCTTCGATGTGATAGCGTAAGCAGAGAGTCCCATCGTTACCAAGCCAGTCATACCTAATGCTTGAGCTATAACGCCCGCACCGTTTGGCATCGCAGCATAATAGTTGAGCATTGGACCTAATGCCGCTCCCATTAAAGTAGTGAAAACAAACGTCCACACAACGCCCGCTGATGAGTTAATAGCTTTAGGCATAACAAAAAACAGAATACCAATAGCGGCGACTTGCATACCAATCGCCATCATTGGAGATATTTGAATAGCCATTGTAACAACTGCTGCAATAGCACTTGTGAATAGCGTCATTGAAAGTAGGAAATAAGTATTACGCAATACTTTGTTCGTTTGAATCGCGCTCGGTTGCGTTGAAGAACGCGACACCAGTGGACTGTTCATAATCTTCCTCAAAAGGTAACTGACTAATTATTTAGTCTATATTTTGGGGTGAAAGTTTCAAAATTCAACCCTTGTTATAAGACAGTATATAAAAAAACGCAATAAATTATAAAGATACTACCAACCGCAGATGTAACAAATTATTACCGCGTTAGAGGTCTATATACAAGAGGCGGCTATCAGCCGCCTCTTGGGTCATTGTCGCTTACTTTCTCTAGTGACTCAAGATCTGACTTAAGAAGTTTCGAGTGCGGTCGGATTCTGGATTCTCAAAGAAATCAATAGGATTGTTTTCCTCGATGATCTCACCAACGTCCATAAAGATAACTCGGTCTGCTACTTCTTTAGCAAACCCCATTTCGTGCGTGACACAAAGCATGGTCATACCTTCATCTGCAAGCTCAACCATAACATCAAGTACTTCGCGTACCATCTCTGGGTCGAGTGCGGATGTTGGCTCATCAAACAGCATAATTTGAGGGTTCATACACAATGAACGTGCAATCGCTACACGTTGCTGTTGTCCGCCAGAAAGCTGGCCCGGATACTTCTCTGCTTGATCCGGAATCTTAACGCGTTCGAGATACTTCATCGCTATCTCTTCCGCTTCAGCCTTGGACATCTTTTTCACCCAAATAGGTGCAAGCGTACAGTTTTCTAAAACCGTAAGGTGTGGGAAAAGGTTAAAGTGTTGAAAACACATCCCAACTTCTTTACGCACGGCTTCGATGTTTTTTAGATCTTCTGTGAGTTCATTGCCGGCAACAATAATCTTGCCTTGTTGGTGTTCTTCCAAACGGTTGATACAACGAATCATCGTTGACTTACCCGATCCAGACGGGCCACAGATGACAATTTTCTCGCCTTTTTTAACCTTCAGGTTAATATCTTTAAGTACGTGAAAATCCCCATACCACTTGTTCATCTTCTTTAATTGGATTACATAATCTTCTTGCTGCGTCATAATACGTCCTTGAATCTTTAGCTATCGTTTGTGACCGGTATTGAGCTTGTTCTCTAGATAGATCGAATATCTCGACATACCAAAGCAAAATACCCAGAACACTAACGCGACAAATACATAACTTTCTTTTGCAAAGCCCAACCATTCCGGGTCATTGTTGGCCGACTGACCAATACCCAAAACGTCAAACATACCGATGATAAGTACCAGACTGGTGTCTTTAAATAGGCCGATAAAGGTGTTTACAATCGAGGGAATAGTGATCTTCAGAGCTTGAGGGAGAATAATTAATCCCACTTTTCTCCAATAACCTAAACCTAATGCGTCGGCGGCTTCATACTGACCTTTTGGTATCGCTTGTAAGCCACCACGAATAACTTCTGCCATATAAGCCGCACTAAACAAAACCACACCGATAAGCGCTCGAATAAGTTTATCTGTTTCTGAACCTTCAGCAAGGAATAAGGGCAGCATAACTGATGCCATGAATAGAACAGTGATTAACGGAACTCCGCGCCACATCTCTATATATACCGTACACATACTGCGTATTATTGGCATATCAGAGCGACGCCCAAGCGCTAGTGCTACACCGATAGGTAACGAAACAACGATACCAACGAGTGCAATAATCAACGTAACCAGTAAACCACCCCATTTATGAGTATCAACGACCTCAAGTCCAAAGACACCACCATAAAGAAGAGCGCCAACAAAAAAAGGATAGATGTTTACGAATACTAACCAGATCCACGTTCGTTTAGGTGTCTTCTCATAGACTAATAAAGCGATGAAAATAGCCAATGTTGCGTAGAAGATTTGTGGTCGCCAGAGCTCCTCGAGAGGATAAAAACCAAACATGAACTGGTTCCAGCGAACACTAATAAATACCCAGCAAGCACCTTCACGGGAGCACGCATCACGGGTTGTACCTACCCAATCTGCATTAATAAACGCCCACTGAGCAATTGCCCAAATAAGGTTAAAAGCAATATAGCCAAGAACAAAGGTTAATACTGAATTTACAGGGCCATTAAATAGGTTCTTTCTTGCCCAACCAACGATACCAACGGTATTGGCGGGTGGCGGTAGACTTTCTTGAAATTGATGTATTTTCATTTTATCTCTCCACCAGCGCAACTTTGCGGTTATAAATATTCATCAATGCTGACGTCACCAAACTTAGTGTTAGATAAACCCCCATGGTCATGGCAATGATCTCTATTGCCTGTCCCGTCTGGTTTAATGTTGTACCCGCGAACACAGAGACCAAATCTGGATAGCCAATGGCCATCGCTAAAGAGGAGTTTTTAGTTAGGTTTAAGTACTGACTGGTTAAAGGTGGAATGATAATTCGTAATGCTTGCGGAATAACCACAAGCTTTAGCGTACGGTTGCGTGGTAGACCCAGCGACATTGCTGCTTCTGTTTGACCATGGCTTACCGCATTAATACCAGAACGCACTATCTCTGCGATAAACGAAGCAGTATAGATACTCAGAGCGAAAAGTAGAGCGCCAAGTTCAGGTATAATGCTGATACCACCCTTAAAGTTAAACCCTTTAAGTACTGGGTAATCACCAGAAATAGGAGAACCGGCTAAGAAGTAAACAATCATTGGCAGCACAAGACATAGCGTAATACCAATGCGTACTATTGGCGTTTGTTGTCCTGTGAGCGCCTGTCTGTTTTTACCCCAAATATTAATGATTATGGTAAAGACAATACCAAAAATAAACGATGCGATAACAAAGTTACTGCCACTTTCAAACACCGGAGCAGGGAAAGAAATACCACGTACATTGAGAAATATGGCTTCACCTAAGCTCAGGCTTTGTTTTGGTGACGGTAGTGCTTGGAGTACGGCGAAATACCAGAAAAATATCTGTAATAACAGAGGGATATTTCGAAATGTTTCAATGTAAACTGCAGCCATTTTACTGACTAACCAATTCGAAGATAACCGAGCTATACCAACGGTAAAGCCGAGCACGGTCGCAAACGCAATACCAAGAACCGAGACTAACGCGGTATTTAACAATCCAACAATGAATGTACGTCCATAAGAGAATGTTTCATCGTATTCAACGAGCGTTAGGCCAATGCCAAAGCCAGCTTCTTGACTTAAGAAATCGAAACCTGTGGCAATGCCACGAGCGTCTAAGTTGGTGAGTGTATTATTTACAATGGTATAAAAGAAATATACGAGAGCAGAGACCGCTATAATCTGAAAAACGACAGAACGAAAAGTGGGATTATACAGCAGGTTTGAGCTTTTGGTTGCCGGGGCGTCCGAGTCCTGCGCTATTGTATTGGTAGGCTTCATACAGCTATAACCTCTAAATCCAAATAACAAAAGGGCGGCCGGAACCGCCCTAATTCAATTACTAACTCAAATAAGTGAATTAACGGATTGGTGGAGCATACATAAAGCCGCCCGCGTTCCAAAGTGCATTTACACCACGAGCAATCTGTAATGGTGAGCCTTTACCAACAGTACGTTCGAAGCTTTCTCCGTAGTTACCAACTTGTTTAACGACTTGATAACCCCAATCATCAGGAATACCAAGGCCTTTACCTTTAGGACCATCTACGCCAAGGATACGTTTAACGTTTGGATCGGATGATTTAAGCATATCGTCAGCGTTTACAGATGTTATGCCGTACTCTTCGGCGTTAATCATCGCATTCAGTGTCCACTTAGCGATGTTCAACCATTGGTCATCGCCTTGGCGAACAACAGGACCTAGAGGTTCTTTAGAGATAATTTCTGGTAATACTTGAGCGCTGCTTGCGTCTTTAAGATTTAAGCGAAGGGCATAAAGACCAGATTGGTCAGTTGTCAGTACATCACAACGACCAGAGTCAAAACCAGCGGATGTTTGAGCCGCTGTATCGAATACTACAGGCTTGTAAGACATACCTTTATTACGGAAATAATCCGCAAGGTTAAGTTCTGTTGTTGTACCAGACTGAACACAAACTGATGCGCCGTCTAATTCTTCAGCACTCGTTAGACCAAGTTCTTTCTTAACCATGAAACCTTGACCATCGTAATAGTTTACACCGGCAAAGTTTAAGCCTAGAGCGGTATCACGATGCAGTGTCCAAGTTGTATTACGACTTAGGACATCGATCTCACCTGATTGAAGTGCTGTGAATCGTTCTTTTGCAGTTAAAGGTACATATTTAACCTTTGTTTTGTCACCTAGAACGGCTGCTGCAATAGCTTGACAATATTCAACATCGATACCTTCCCATTCGCCCTTTGAGTTAGGGTTAGAGAATCCTGGTAATCCAGTTGAAACGCCGCAACTAACAAAACCCTGAGCTTTCACTTTTTCTAGAGTACTTTCTGCTGCTGAAGCTGAATTTGCTATCAAAGCAGTAGAAGCTGCTACCACTGAAGCAATAATCGTAAGTTTATTCGCCATTTGTATCCTTCCTGTATAATCCATGTTGAACTAGGTGACACCTGTTGCCGTGTCTTTATATGTTGTGTGTTGTATATTGTCTTTTTGCAAAATGCGTTTAGAACAATGTTTACATTTGTGCGTAAAGTTTTAATTCTATTAATTAATGTTCTAAAAAGTGTAGTCTATAAAAATTTAATTAACTTCACGTTATTTAGAATGACGAAATGTTGCGTGTTTGTAAATAGTGCAACAGTGCACAAGTTTGGTGATTTAGAGTGATTTGTAGTAAAAAAGACGTGCTACTGAGTTAATGTTCTTTATAATTGCATTTATTAAGAACAATAATCTGGTATGACGTGTAAATTTAACAGTAAATAGTTATAATTGTGTATAATTTGTTAACTATAAGCACTGGGTTGGGGCGGCATACCACTTTAGTGCTATGTATTAAATAGGAATAACATGCAGTACTTTCCACTATTTTTAGATTTGAATAACAAGCCAGTATTGGTTGTGGGCGGGGGCGAAGTGGCTAGCCGAAAAATAGAATCCCTGCTAAGAGCGAACGCAAAGGTCACCATTGTCTCACCTGATTTGACTGACTATCTGCAAAACTGTGTTGAAGAAGGTCGATTAACTTGGGTTTGTTCTCAATATCGAGAAAGTTTCATTACGAATTACATACAAGTGTGGGCTACGACAAGTGATACTGAACTGAATCATCAAGTACATAAAGATGCAAAAAAACGTAATATTTTAGTCAACGTCGTCGACGATAAACCCTACTGTGATTTCATTACACCGTCCATGATTAACCGTGGAAAAGTTCAGATAGCAATATCCAGTGGAGGAGGCTCTCCTGTATTGGTCCGAAACATACGAGAGAAAATTGAACGGGTACTTTCTCACAATACAGGTTTATTGGCGGAGTTTGCCGCAGCGAAAAGAAGTGATATCAAAAATGTCTATAAATCAGTCGATGAACGTCGCCGGTTTTGGGAACGATTTTTCGCCGATTCAAAAACTGAAGTTATTGATAATATAGAAGAACTTGAGTTGTTATATCAATCTTATCTACTTAATGAAGCTAGTGTTACGCTGTCACGTTATTGGATCGAATTTGGTCAAGATGTTGAACTTATCTCTATCAAAACATTACGAATAATGCAGGAAACTGAAAGGGTATTCTACCCAGAAGCGTGTCCATTTACTTTTGTTGATTTGTGTCGTAGGGACGCAGAGAGAGTCTGTTATCGAAGCCATGCGCATTTGGTTCAATTGTTAAAAGAAAATAACCGAGTGCGACCAAGTCGGATGTGCATATTTATGCCTAAAGGAATTTCGGATACGAATGTGTTGTTTAAAGAGTTGATTGCATCAGACAAGGTTCTGAGAATTGTTAAGTAGCAAAGCGGGTTTCTAATTCAACCAAATTTTGAAGAAATGCACTGTAAATAACAAAGCCCCTAGCATTGATCAGATAATAGGGGCTTTGCGGTGAACTAAATTTTTAAATACTTAGTCTCTAAAATTATCGAACTGGAAAGGTTGTCCCAAATCGGATTCTCTCACTAACGCCATCGCATTTTGCAGATCATCGCGTTTTTTACCGGTGACACGAATCTTTTCACCTTGAATAGAGGCTTGAACTTTTATCTTCGCATCTTTGATCGCTTTAACGACTTTCTTCGCAACTAATACCTCAACACCTTGCTTAAATTGTACGTCTTGGGACCAGTTCTTACCTGAATGAACTGCTGTATTGGTTTCCATAGATTCGGCATCAACGCCACGCTTGGCTAGGTTCCCGCGTAGAATATCCATCATCTGTCTTAGCTGAAAATCATCTTGTGCCGCGAGTTTTACCACGTCATCTTTTAAGGTGTAGCTTGCTTCTACGTTTCGAAAGTCAAAACGCGTCGTTAATTCGCGATTGGAATTGTCCACAGCGTTATGTAGTTCTACTGAATCTACTTCTGAAATAATGTCGAACGAAGGCATCAATTATTCTCCTAAATTTCTATCTTTAATCGCTAAAGAAAGCATATCTAACATCTTTTCGGTGTCTTCCCAACCCAAGCATGGGTCGGTAATAGATTTGCCATAAGTTAAGTTATCAAGGTCGGTCATCGATTGACTACCTTCCTCTATAAAGCTTTCTGCCATAATACCGGCAATAAACGTACTACCAGAGCGGATCTGTTGACAAACATCCTCGGCAACGTCTAACTGTTTTCTATGCATTTTTTGACAGTTCGCATGGCTAAAGTCGACAACCAACCTTTGTGGTAGTTCAACGTCACCAAGTCTGCTGCAGGCTTCTTCTATCGAAGTCGAGTCGAAATTAGGGCCATTGTCGCCCCCCCTTAGAATGACATGTCCGAATGGGTTTCCGCTGGTTCGATATACCGTCATTCGGCCATTTTTATCTGGAGAGTAAAAATAGTGTCTGGCTCTCGCCGCTCTAATAGCATCGATCGCTATTTTGGTATTACCATTTGTTCCGTTTTTAAATCCAACGGGACAAGAGAGTGCAGATGCCATTTCTCTATGTATTTGAGACTCAGTGGTGCGAGCGCCGATTGCTCCCCAAGTAATCAAGTCAGCGATATATTGCCCTGTAATCATATCCAAAAATTCGGTAGCGGTTGCTAGGCCAAGCTTGTTTATATCTAGAAGTAGTTTGCGTGCCTTTTCTAAGCCAGCTTCGAGCGCATAAGAACCATCAAGGTTAGGATCCGTGATCAAACCTTTCCAGCCAACTATGGTGCGTGGCTTTTCAAAATAGGTACGCATAACAATAAATAGCTGGTTTTTATATTGCTCCTGAACACGGCTCAGTCGCTCAGCATAGTCGATAGCAGCGTCAGTATCGTGAACTGAGCAAGGCCCTACGATCACTAAAAGGCGATTATCTTCACCTGTCAGAATATTTTCAATTTGTCTGCGAGAGAGAGCAATTCTTTCTGCTACATCATCGGTAAGAGGGTGCGATTTAACAAGTTCAGCAGGTGTTGGCATTGGCCCAAGGGCCTGTGTTCTTAGTTCGTCTGTTTTAAGTGGCATCTTCGAGGCAGTTTTGTAATTGCGAAGCGGTAAAGATAACGGAAATATTGATAGGAATAAACTGCCAATACAAGTCGATAAGTAAAAAGAGGGTGAAAAGGTCATAAATATTCAGTTTAATTAGAATTATCATCACTTTTCGCTTGAGTTAAGCGTAGTTGGATTGTATTTTCGTTAGCATAGTAATTGAATATCTAACGGAGTAGTAATGAGTAACGCAGCTCAAGGTGTCATTCTTCCAGAAATTGAAGTCGTTAACGCGCTTCCTTCTTACATTGAGCAGACTGAGTCTGATCAGTTATATGTGTCATTAGCCGATTTGATTATGGAGAAGGTTTTTTATCACCCATCTATCGATCAGGCATCGTTGTCTGAAGCAGACACGGCAACCTTACAAGCGATACTTAATGGTCAAACTGTTGCGGAACATTTTGTATCAACACTGTACTCTGCCATTAGAGATTCTATTACACCAAGCCACAAAATTATCCGCGTTTGCTTGAGTAACAGCGACAGTTATGCCTTTAATGCACTGTTGGGTGGACAATGTGAAACAAACGAAGTAAACCCTGCAATGGGGCTTCGTGGTGTAGGTCGTTACGCATCGGAATTATATGGTTCATCGTTCGCGTTAGAATGCCAAATAGTGAAACAACTTCGTGCTGAAGGACTTAACGTCGAGGTTGTTGTGCCATTTGTTAGAACCTTGAGCGATGCAGCAACGATTATCGATAAACTTGCGGAGCAAGGATTACCTAGAGGCTTAAATGGTCTCAAACTACTTTATTCTTGTGACGTACCATCGTCTATCCTTCTTGCTGAAAAAATACTGCAATATTTTGATGGTGTGGTTATAAATGTCGAAAATCTCGCTCAATTTACACTTGGTATTGATAATAAAAATGAAGCGTTAGAGCATAGCTTTGATATTCAAAGTGAAGCGGTGTCTATTCTTATTGTTCAGATGGTTAAGCTTGTAAATAAAGCCAAGAAACCTTATTTGGTTTTATGTCCTGCGTTAGCATCAACCCCCATCTTGCAAGAAACACTAATAGAACTTAAGAACATGAAAGTGGTTGTTACAAGCTAATACCCAATGTAGTTATCATTTTGTTAACATTAATTTGACATTTATAGAGGCGCCCGATTAACTGGTCCAATCAGTTAATCAATACGGCGCCTTTATGTTATCTCCTCTAGCGAAAGCAAATCTTTACCTTAATCTCTTCGCCTTTACCAAAGTTCCTTTAATTTGGATATGTAGACCTAAGATACTCGAAATGGATGAAGAGAAAGTCATTGTTAAAATCCCATTAAGACGTAAAACAAAAAATCATCTAAATAGCATGTATTTCGGCGTATTAGCCGTTGGTGCTGATGTTGCAGGTGGTTTTCTCGCAATGAGTAAGGCACAAGAGAGTGGAAAAAAAATCTCGTTGGCTTTTAAAGAGGTAGAAGGTCAGTTTCTAAAACGACCAGAAGCGGATGTTATTTTCACATGTGAAGACGGAAAGTTAATCGATGACATGTTAGACGAGGCAATTAGTACTGGTGAGAGAGTCAATAAGTCGGTGAAAATTGTCGCTACGTGTCCATCAATTGGTGGTAATGACCCGATGGCAATTTTTAGTCTGACCTTGTCTATAAAAGTAGTGGGGTAGAGTTGAGACCGGAATTTATTTTGGTTACGGATGGGTAAAATCGATATTAGATTTTAATAACAACAGAAAGTTAGATAGCGTATAATCCCGAGCTCATTAAGAATGGGAACAGATTCATGATTAAAGTTGGTCAAATAAACGAGCTAGAAGTAGTAAAAATTGAAAGTTTCGGTCTATTTCTAGATGCAGATGATTACGGCAGTGTGATGTTGCCAAAACGTCAAGCACCTGAGGGACTCGAGGTTGGCCAGCGTGTAGAAGTATTTTTATTCTTCGATTCAGAGAGCCAGTTAACCGCGACAACCGAAACCCCAATAGCACAAGTGGGCGAGTTTGGTTTGATGTCTGTTGTGGGGGTTAACAATACAGGGGCATTTGTTGATTGGGGCATAGAGAAGAAAGATCTTCTGGTTCCTTTCAGCGAACAGCGTGCTCGATTTAACGAAGGACAGAATATCCTCGTTTACGTGTATCGAGATAAAGCATCGGGTCGAATTGTTGGTACAACAAAGTTCAACAAGATATTAGATCAAACACCCTCTAGTTACACGCTCAATCAGCAGGTAGATATCATCATCGCAGAGCGCAGTGACCTAGGTTACAAAGCCATTGTCAACGGTACCCACTGGGGAATGATTTTTCCTTCTGAAGTGTTCGGAAAGGTCTTTATTGGCAAGCGCCTTAAAGGCTTTATTAAGAATGTCAGAGAAGATGGTAAAATCGATCTGTCATTTCAGAAGATTGGTATCGCTAAAATGGATGACCTGAGTGAAAAAATTATCGATTTGTTGAAAAAGAAAGAAGGGTATTTACCTTTGAATGACAAGTCGACACCTGACGCTATTTTTTCTGTTTTTCGTACCAGTAAAGGAACCTTCAAAAAGAGCATTGGTGGTTTATACAAAAAAGGCATTATTACTATCGAACAAGAAGGCATTCGTCTTGTAGACGAGTAGTTTCAAATCAGATAGTGTATTTTTGCTATTGGTTATTCGTTGAAAAAGCCCGGATTCACTAGAATCTGGGCTTTTTGCTTTTGTTACTTTGTCGATTAGAACAGATTGCCATCGCGAACCAATTCTCGAGGTAAGCCATTTTTGATTCTAGTACCCACCCATTTACCAAGACCAATAACATCGTTATTGAATGTCATTATTACTCCACCGGTTCCTGTTAACCCTTCCGGTCGCACATCTCTACCCATGTACCATTCTCGAGCGTCTTCGACAGACAGAGCAACTGTGGCAGCTTCGTTGCCTGTGGCTAAAGCGATGACTGCTTCATGTTGCCAACGGTAACCTTTCTTATGAGACTCCGCCAGTTTTATCCCCATACGATCGAAGCGAATCTGGCCGATCATCGATTCTAGCGCGATTGGGAATAACCAGACCTCTTTGTCACGAGTCCATATTTGACCATTGTCAGGAAGACGAATGCCAAGTGTTTCAAAGAATGATTGTGTGACGGTGTCACCTGTAGTTTTGTCTGCTTTAATAAAGGGAAACTTACCCAATCGTTTTTTGACCGTAGGGGCTTCTACTGAACCAAGTTTGCGCATTTTAGCAACAAAAAAACCTTCACTATCAAATATTTGAGGGAATATATGCAAGAAACCATCTTCGGTTATTGCTTGTTCTGCATTAGGGAATAGATCGCTTAACGGTTCAAAAGCCACTTTATCGGGAAAGGTGTTAAATAGATGATGACAGACTTGTTGATTCTCTTCTAAATTGAGAGTACACGTAGAATAAACCAGAACACCGCCCGGTTTTAAGGCGTGAAAAGCACTTTCAATGAGGTCTTTTTGAGTAGCCGCGATTTCGTTTACCGAGTCTTTACTCCAGTTATTCATCGCATCAGCGTCTTTACGAATCGTACCCTCACCGGAACAGGGGGCATCGAGCAGTATTGCATCAAACTTTTCAGGTAACCATCCACCAAACACACGACCATCGAAGTTGGTTAAGGCAACGTTTCTTACACCACACCGCTGGATATTTGAATACAATCCTTTTATTCGACTTGCAGAGAACTCATTGGCAACCAAAGCGCCTTTATTGTCCATCGCCGCTGCTATTTGTGTGGTCTTTGAACCTGGCGCTGCGGCGACATCTAAAACTGTTTCAAGCGCGCTGTTTTGGTCGTTCAATAGTGCCGTTACTGGCATCATCGAGCTTGCCTCTTGAATATAAAATAGCCCAGACATATGCTCTGCAGTATTACCTAAAGGCTTCTTGTCTGATTTGTCTCTTTCAATCCAAAAGCCAGTATCGCACCACGGTACAGGAATAAGTGTCCATCCTTTATCCTTTGCACGTTGTAGAAATGCCTCAACGGATATCTTTAACGTATTGACGCGAATGCTTCTGCGTAAAGGACGTTTACACGCTGCAACAAAATCGTCCATATTAAGACGAGACGGCATGATTGATTCGATTTGAGTTAGAAACGCTTGCGGCAGTTTGATATTAGCGTGCACAGATAATACTCGGTGATTTTATTATGGGGGGCAATTCTAACGAATGTTTTACACATATGAAAACAAAAAGCGTCCTTTGTTCTTAATGTTATTTATTTAGTGTCGACGGAACCTCGTCATTGGTGACTATACGACGTAATCTCTAGTCAGACACCATCCAGTGCGGTAAAGAGAGCTATTTATAATGATTAGCACCGTTTTTCGTTTACTGAAAAATCGATAAAACGATGCTATTAATTCTCTCTATCCTAACTAGGCGATGGTTATTGTCGTGGTTTAGGTATCGCAGTGCGCCACTCTCTCCATTCAGGTTGTAACGCTGGGTGTAAGATAAAAGTGTGGTCAGGTTTCGCTATGGGTAAGATATTTTGCTTATCTGGTGTAGCGAATGCGATGCCACCTCGCAGTAGGTTATCAAACGTACCTGCCTTTATTTGAGCACCAGACAAGCCGATAGAAATATCCACACCTGATACATTCCAAAATACGCTATTTTCCCTGATTAGGTAGGCGTATTTAGGTTGAATTTTAATCGTTGAAACGACTCTATCAGCAAATGTGCCTAGGTCAATATTCGTCACTTTTCCCACTTCTATATCACGGTAGAGGATAGGGGTACCAATGCTTACCGAGTTTCGATGTTCGCTCTGCAATGTGAAGTTGATTCCTAACGTGTTTTCTGGTGTTTCGTTTAAGTCAAAAAGGGTGCTTTTTTTACCTTTTCCTGGCGCTACACCGATATAGGCACTGAGTAAACTATCTAAATTTTGGACGCCATTTAGCCCAATCTCTGGAGACACAAGCCAAAAATAACTTCCCTCCAAGGCTATTTTATCCGCATATTCAGGATAGATTCGAGCCTGTATTTCGGTCTGCTTTTTGTCGAAATTTGGGATCAGTAATTCTACTTGTCCTACTTGCACACCTTGAAACTTAATCGCAGATCCTTTGCTAACGGTTACCTTGCTAGAGCTTATAAGTGAGATAGTTTTACCATATCGTCTAGCGTGATTAAAGTCGTCATATAGGCGCCAGTATTTACCCAGTTTATTTTCTACTCCGGCTAAGTTATCAAAAGCAATACCACCTTGTAAGAGTGTTTTTAATGGGGCTGCCTTAATTTTCACCCCAGTCAAACTTGCGTCAATATCAACACCAGATCGATTCCAAAAAACCGTACTTTTTGTCAAAAGATGTTTATAACGATTCTCTATTTGAATCGCAATCTTCACACCACCATCCGTTAACGAATAGTCGTCTACTTTACCTACCTGCAGGTTTCGGTAGAGCAGAGGGCTTCCTTTGGAGATAGAAGGGAGTTCGTTAGCAAATAGAGTGAGCTTCTGTGTTCCAGAACGGTTGTAGTTCGCGAGTTCGGCGAGTGATTTACTCGCAAAGAGTCGATAGTCACTGTTCGCTTTTTCGTCCCCTTCGCTGATGAAACTGATTGAACCAGTTAATAGTTGCTTCGCAGGTGGTACGGTGATGCTTAAACCGGATTCCGTTAGTTCAGCCGTCGCACTTCCGGAGACAAAGAACCGATTCTGAGAACGTATCAAATCGCCATATCTATTATCGATTAGTGCGCTGAATATGACCTGATCATCGACTAATCTGGTTTCATTTATTGAGCCGACGGCGAAACCGCGGTAAAGGATTTCTATTCCAGCGTCGAGACCATAAGAATTTTCTGATGTTAATGATATCGCGATCGAACGTTGTTTCTCTTTGAGTAAGTCATCTTTGCGTACCGCGGTAAAGTTGCGCGTTTGCACACCTGTTCCAGGAATCAGAGTGAGAAAATTTCCCGTCACCAAGTTGGATAGGTTTTCGACGCCAGTGAGAGAGAGTTTAGGTTCCTCTAACATAAAACGAGTCCCCCCGTTTAACGTATCGCTGAAAGCGGGTTGAATGGCGGCGGAAGCCACAATACTTGCTCGTCCTTCGCTCAGCGATAAGTCGGTGATCTGTCCAATCTCTAAACCGCGATACATAATAGGTGCGCCGCCAATACTGATTTTATTCCCGTCTGGTAGGGTTATCTTAATGGGAATGCCGCGACCTGCCGTCTTTAAGTCAGGGTACAAATTAAACTGCGACTTCTCTTTTATCGGTTCTCCACCATCTGGAGAATCGACCGCTATCGCACCCGTTAAAAGCGCGCTCAGGCTTTCAAACTGAACATCAATTCCATGGAATCCTATCTGAGCACCTGCACCACTAACATTCCAAAATCGACTTTTATCCGTAATAATATGGGAAAACTCGTTCTTTATGTACGCTCGAATTAAGACGTTTTTAGAATCGTCATCTAGTTTGTAGCTATACACTTCACCGATCGGTATTTTTCGATATACGATCTGTGAGCCAATAGAGATTGAACCTAGATTTTCAGAACGGAGAGTAATATTTAATCCTTGCTTCGCTTGTAGATCTGCAGGGCGGTCGGTCAATGCTGTATATTTTTTAGGGAACTCGTCATCGTCGCCATCGTTTTGTATGTTATCCCCAGGTTGAATAGCGATATAGTTGCCGGACACGAGGGCATCCAATCCTGAAATACCTGAGATACTCGCGGTCGGCTTTACGAGCCAAAATCGAGTGTTTTTACCTAATAACTTGGTCGCCTGAGGATAAATATCGGCGTCTACGTAAATATTTTCAAGTTTTGATGACAGAGAGATATCACGAACTATTCCCACCTCGAGACCTTGGTATTGGATAGTCGTGCGGCCTGCAATTAACCCTTGAGCATCAGAGAAATATATCTGGATTCGTTGGCCTGCGTCATTGATTGCATTTATTACCAGCCAGCTCGCTAATGCTAAAGTAACTAAAGGCAAGATCCAAAGAGGTGAAACCCCGAAGTCTCTTTTAACGTTTGGTTTATAAGTTGTCGGTGTTGATTCGGAATTACTCATTGATTACTTAACCTTCCCTGTCAGTGACGTTTGGATTCAATTCGGGGTTGTGTTTTATCGGAAAATCTTCATCTTGTCGAGCTGACGAAGTAGGGACTTTGTCCCATATCAATCTTGGGTCGAAACTATCGGTGGCCAACATCGTCAATACAACGACGACACCAAATGCGACAGCTCCAAACCCTGGTGTGAAATTAAGTATTTGTCCTCTATCCACTAATGTCATCATTATTGATATTACAAAGAGGTCCATTACGGACCACTTTCCTATCCACTTAACAACGAAATATATAAACATTCTCTGTTTTTTTAGGATTTTTTGCTTGAACTGGATACTGAGTAGTATGTAACCCAAACCAACGATCTTTGCCACCGGTACGACAATACTCGCAACAAAAATAACCAGTGCGATCCCATACTTGTCGGTCACGATAAGATAAGCAATACCAGAAAAAATAGTATCTTCAATTCTCTGACCATTATTAAAAAGAATGGATATAGGAAGGATATTTGCAGGAAATATAAACGCTGATGCGGCAATAAGAAGTGCCCATGTTTTCTGAATCGAGTTAGGTTTTCGGTGATGTAAGGTGGTGTGACAACGCTGACAATGCTTCGAAAAAGGTTGAGACAAATGACAATGGCCGCAATGTATGGTTTTATTTTTAAAGCTGAAATCAGATTCTTTATACCAAGCCTCCCAATAATGCCGCACGTTCACCCTTGAGATCAACATCAATGAAAACAGCTGCAACAAAATAATGCCATATAAACCAATGCCTACGAAGATGTCTGAATAGTCTTGTAGCTTGAAACATGAAATGGCGACGCTGACTAGAAATACATCCAACATCATCCACTGCTTTAGAAATTGAATAACCAACAAAGCGTACTTTAAAGAGGCGAACCATCGATATCTGAGCGCAATATGAGTCAATATAACACTTAGGCTTACTAATAAGGGCGCGATGGAGCTACAAAATAGAATAAGCAAACCCAAGCCAACAAATCCTTCTTGCATTAGGGTAAGCGTTCCAGAAGGAAGGGTGGCGGGTATCATCACACCTATCAAACGAATGCTTATAAACGGAAAAAAATGCGAGGGAATAAATAGTAAAAGACAAGTAACAGCAATAGCAAGGTTACCAATTAAGAGTTGTGTGCCACCTTTATAAAGCTTCATATTACATCGAGGACAATAGGCGCTTTTACCAACGGAGACGTTTTCTACTGCGACAGGCAACTCACAGCCTTTGCAGATGCGTATTTTTGTAGAACTTTGCTTGTTGCTAGTTAAACCTTCCGCATCCATCTTCTGTTCGTCTCTAATCCTTTGGTTAACTGTGTATTACTTTGGTTATAAATGACATTTTAAATTACTAGCCATAACTAATTGTTATTTGTAAGCTCAGTTGTTGCTATGTATGGTAACAAAAATAATTTCTCGCTTAAACAAGCTGATAGGCTGTTAAGTATGAACATTACATAGTAATTTGCTAGATTACGAGTAATCATAGTCAAAATAACGAAACATTATATTGTAAAGTGGTAAACCTAAGTATGGAATTAAGTAATTATCAAACGTTAACAAAGCAAGCAATCGCGATAATAGAGTCTGAAAAGAACTTGATTGCTAACCTTTCTAACATCAGTGCATTGTTGAATATGGAGTTGCCAGAAATAAACTGGGTTGGATTCTATTTGATGGACGACACTGAATTGGTGCTCGGTCCATTTCAAGGTAAACCTGCCTGTGTCCGAATTCCAGTAGGTCGAGGAGTGTGTGGAACGGCAGTGGCAACGAATACCGTACAACGAATAGAAAATGTTCATGATTTTGAAGGTCATATTGCTTGTGACGCAGAAAGTGAGTCAGAGTTGGTTATTCCTTTTTCGATCTCTGGTAAGCTTGCGGGCGTTTTAGATATCGATAGTCCTATTCCGTCGCGTTTTAGCGAAATTGATCAACAAGGACTGACTGTTTTGATGGCTGAAGTGCAAAAGGTGCTTAATTCACAGGCGAACGAGACATAAAAAGTCAATTGCCTGTGGTTTTTCATTAGCATCTCTTTATAATAGCGCAAATATTTGTCAGATTTAGTTCGCGGGAAGGCCGCTCCAACCAGGAAACCTCATGGAAAACACTGAAAAGTTAAAAAACAGCAAAGAAGTAATCGCACATATTGCTGAATGTTTCCCTAAATGCTTTACTTTAGATGGTGAAGCTAAACCACTTAAGATCGGTATCTTTCAAGACCTCGCTGAGCGTCTGTCTGAAGATCTTAAAGTGAGTAAAACTCAATTACGTGCAGCATTAAGACAATATACTTCTTCATGGCGTTATCTTCATGGTATAAAACCAGGAGCGACTCGTGTGGATTTGGATGGTAATGCATGTGGTGAGTTGGAAGAAGAACATGTAGAGCACGCAAAACAAGCCTTGGCTGAGAGTAAAGCTCGAGTTCAAGCACGCCGGAAAGAGCAAGCAATTAAAGCTCGCGAAGAAGGCAAAGCGAAACAAAATGCGACAAAGCCAGCACAGCAACGTCGTGCTAAGCCAGCTGCGCCGCAACAGAAACAAAATAACAAGCCTGCAGCCCCAGAAACACGTGCACTAACCTCTGATGATATGATCGTTGGAAAAGAAGTAAATGTGAATATGGGTAAAGGAAATATGGCTGCAACTATAGTTGAAATTAATAAGGATGATGTGCGTGTTCGCCTAACCAACGGTCTTCAAATGGTTGTTAAAGCGGAGCACCTACGCGCATAGAGGAGACTATCCTACGCATGAATTGCCATTTAAAACTGACTCTAGTCGCCGCATGCATTAGCATTGCGGCTTCTGCACAAGCTTTAGAATCCAAAATTTCTAAAGACCAATTACCCACACTTGCACCGGAAGTTCAACACCAAACCGCAAGTAAAAGAGTAACGTCTCGCTTTACTCGATCTCACTATAAGCATTTTAGTCTCGATGATGATTTCTCTAAGGCGATGTTTGAGCGTTATTTAGAATTGCTTGATTTCAGTCGAAATATTTTTACCCAAGCGGATATAGATTCTTTTTCTGAGTGGTCGACTCAATTAGATGACCAACTCAAGATTGGCGACAATCAAATTGCATTTGATGTTTATAACCTTGCAATGGAGAAGCGATTCGAACGTTATGTGTTTGCTTTGTCTGTTTTAGATAAAGAAATCGCATTTGATGTTGAAGAGTCGATTGAACTGGATCGTTCTGAAGCGAGTTGGGCCAAAAATACCGAAGAGTTAGATGAACTGTGGCGTAAGCGTGTTAAGTATGATGCCTTAAGTCTAAAATTGACGGACAAAGAGTGGCCTGAAATTAAGGAAATGCTAGAAAAGCGTTATAATAACGCCATAAAGCGTATTACTCAGTCGAAAAGTGAAGATGCATTTCAAATCTATATGAATGCCTTTGCTCGTCAGGTAGACCCACATACGAGTTATCTGTCACCACGTAATGCAGAACAGTTCCAGTCAGAGATGAGCTTATCTTTAGAAGGAATTGGTGCAGTTTTACAGATGACCGACGACTATACCGTGATTCGTTCTCTGGTGGCTGGAGGTCCTGCGTCTAAAAGCAAAGAACTGTCTGATGGTGACCGCATTATCGGTGTTGGTCAAGAAAGCGCTGACATGGTGGACGTAATAGGCTGGCGACTAGACGACGTTGTTCAGTTGATTAAGGGGCCGAAAGGGACGAAAGTAACATTGAATATATTACCTGAAGGTAAAAATTCTAAAAGTTACGATGTCACAATAGTGCGGGACAAAGTTCGTCTAGAAGATAGAGCGGTTAAGTCTGAGGTCATTGAGAGAGACGGTAAAAAGATTGGCGTTCTTGAAGTTCCTAGTTTTTATGTTGGCTTATCAAAAGATACAGACAAGCTAATTAAAGAACTTGAACAGCAATCTGTTGATGGCATCATCGTCGACTTAAGAAACAACGGTGGTGGAGCATTAACTGAAGCGACCGCATTATCGGGTCTGTTTATTAAGAAAGGTCCCGTTGTTCAGGTTCGAGATAGTTATGGTCGTGTCAATGTTAACAGTGATACCGATGATATCTCTAGCTATGATGGACCATTAACTGTTTTGACCAATCGTTATAGCGCCTCTGCTTCAGAGATTTTTGCCGCGGCTATGCAAGACTATGGACGTGCAATTATTTTAGGAGAGCAAACCTTTGGTAAAGGGACAGTCCAACAACATCGTTCATTAAATCATATATATGATTTGTTTGATAAAGAGCTAGGTTACGTACAGTACACTATTCAAAAGTTCTACCGTATTGATGGTGGCAGTACACAGAATAAGGGTGTCGTTCCTGATATATCCTATCCTAGTGCCGTTGATCCAGAAGAAACGGGCGAAAGTGTTGAAGATAATGCGTTGCCATGGGATAGCATTGATAAAGCAGCCTATGATGTGTTGAAACAGCGTGAAACACAGATAACTGCTCTTAATTTGCAACATGAACAGCGTATAAGTAGCGATAGAGAATTCGGTTTTATTGCGCAAGATATTGCTCAATATAAGCTAGAGAAAGACGACAACACTTTGTCATTAAGTGAGAAAACTAGGAAAGACAAAATAGAGGATAGAGAAGCAAAGAGATTAGCTCGTATCAATGAACGTCAAAAGTCGCTAGGTGAAGAAGAATTTACCTCTCTTGATGATGTTGATAAAGATTACGAAGGTCCAGATGCTTATTTAGATGAGTCCGTTGCCATTATGGTTGATATGATAAAGGCAAAGTCAGCTAGTTGATAATAATGAAAATAATCAAAAGGCGAGCGCTATGCTCGCCTTTTTTTTGTTTAAAATAATGTGATTTGCGTCAAATATTTCGCTTTATTCAGAAACTAACTCTACGCTTATATAAAGTGAGGAGAGTTAGTGATGAAGATTATCATGTTAATTCTAGCCTGTTACACACTCGTGTTTTCAGTCTCGGTTAGCGCGACTAGCGCAGAAATAAATAATAAAATCGATTTAACTCAGTTTGATTACCCTTTTTTGCTCGGTGATTGGTTTCTGACTAATCCAGCGCCAGAAGAAGGTCATGCTGATTTTTTAGCAATAAGGTTGCACATAGCATCAAACTATCAGTTTGCTATAGAGATACAAAATAACGACCAAAGCATGAATTATTGGCAAGGGAGCTACTCATTAAGTAACGACACCTTAATATTAGGGTTAGGTACCGAAACACCTCAAACCTACCGTTACTTAGCTAACCATAACCATTTAATGCTCAATGGCATTCCCTTTGTTAAAGGTTACTCACCAGAACTCATTGGTCGTTGGAAAAGTGCAGAAATCAAAGGGGATGACATTCTTGCAAGTCATGTCAGTCATGTCAGCCTCACCTTGCAACCTGATTTCATGTTCTTATTTATGTCAGAATCTGCAGACGGGAATCTCGCTGCCTATCAAGGTATCTACTATTATGAAGGCGAAAATTTAGTTCTAATGTATGAAAAAGGTGAACATAATTCTCGCTATAAAGTAGAGAATAATACTTTGACCCTTGAAGGAACGGGCTTTGATATGTACACCGTAATGAATAGAGTTGAGTGAATTAATCTGATTACGGTCTAAATAACACCGTATTGAGGAGGCACTTTGATAAAGGTGCCTTTTTTGTGTTTGTTAAACCTTGTTTTTGTTCAAAATAACCCGACATATAAGGGTAAGGATAAACGAACTCGGTTGCTTCAATCTGAATTCGCTTTATGACCTACTCTATTCTCTGGAAAGACTCTTAGCTAAGTAAGAGTAAAGGAAGAACTATGTCTGAACAAACTCAAGCAAAACCTGTCGCTAAGTATCGTATAGATTACCTGTCGCCATCGCATTCGATTACTCATATAGATTTGGAATTTGACCTCTATGATAGAGAAACCATCGTCGTCGCCGTTTCTAAAGTCAAACAGTTGCAAGAAAGTAATACTCTTACTCTAGAGGGTGAACAACTAAAACTTTTGAGCGTAACCATTGACGGTGAACAATGGACGAATTTTCAAGAATCTGATGGGAAGCTTACCATCGAAGGATTACCAAAAGAATTCGAATTAGCGATTACCACCGAGTTAGATCCAGAAGGGAATAGTGCATTAGAAGGTTTGTATAAATCAGGTGGTGCATTTTGTACGCAGTGCGAAGCGGAAGGGTTCCGTCGTATTACATATTATATGGACCGTCCCGATGTGTTGGCCGTCTTTACCTCAAAGGTCATAGCAGACAAAACCCAATATCCATTTTTGTTGAGTAATGGGAATAAAACTGGATCTGGTGATCTTGATAACGGCCGTCATTGGGTACAATGGTTAGACCCGCACCCTAAACCTGCGTACTTATTTGCATTGGTAGCCGGTGATTTTGATCTATTAGCCGATAGCTATACAACGATGTCTGGTCGCGATGTTGCCTTAGAGATTTATGTAGATAAGGGAAACCTGGACAGAGCAAGTCACGCGATGCTATCGCTAAAAAATTCGATGGCATGGGATGAGCAACGTTTTGGTCTAGAATACGATCTGGATATTTATATGATTGTTGCCGTCGATTTTTTCAATATGGGTGCGATGGAAAATAAAGGGTTGAATGTATTTAACTCTAAGTTTGTATTGGCGAACGAAAAAACGGCCACAGATACGGATTACTTGGGCATTGAAGCTGTCATCGGTCATGAGTATTTCCATAACTGGACGGGAAATAGGGTCACTTGTCGCGACTGGTTTCAACTGAGTCTGAAAGAAGGCTTAACTGTATTCCGAGATCAGGAGTTTTCATCTGATCTAGGTTCTCGCGCGGTAAACCGTATTAACAATGTCAGGATTATACGCGGGCCTCAGTTTGCTGAAGATGCAAGCCCAATGTCACATTCTATCCGACCAGACAAAGTTATAGAGATGAATAACTTTTACACGCTTACCGTGTACGAAAAAGGCAGCGAGGTCATACGTATGATGCACACGCTGCTAGGTGAGGTGAGTTTTCAAAAAGGGATGAAGCTCTATTTTGAGCGACATGACGGAACCGCAGCAACATGTGATGATTTTGTTTCCGCTATGCAAGATGCCTCCGGTGTTGATTTAACTCAGTTTAAACGTTGGTATAGCCAATCAGGTACGCCAACTATTCATGTCACTAGCTCCTATGACAGTGAGCAAAAGACCTATGCAGTTACTGTAGAGCAATCAACCGCCGCGACTCAAGAACAAAAGGAGAAGTTGCCTTTACATATTCCTCTCGATATTGAGTTGTATGGGTCGAATGGTGATGTTATTCCGTTACAGTGTAATGGAAAATTCATCAATAATGTTTTGAATATTAACGAAGAAAAACAAATATTTATATTTGATAATGTAGATGAGTTACCCATTATTTCTTTGTTACGTGAATTCTCAGCGCCAGTGAAATTGGTCTATGACTATACCGATCCAGAGCTGATGTTTTTGATGGTCCATGCGACTAACGAGTTCGCTCGTTGGGATGCAGGACAAATGTTATTGGCTAAATACATTAAAGCAAACATAGAAAATGTTCAAAATGGGCGCGCCTTTGAGTTATCAGAGCGTGTTCTAGACGCATTCAGAGGAGTATTACTGAATCGCGAGTTGGACCCCGCATTTATTGCAGAGGTGTTGTCGTTACCGAGTCAAAATGAAGTCGCCGGTTGGTTCAAACCAGTTGATGTCGACGCTGTTTACTCAGTATTAAAATCAATAAAGATGGCTATCGCTAATAACCTGCAAGATGAATTAGCGGCTGTTTATGGGTCATTAGTTCAATCCAAATATACTGTAGAGCATGATGCCATTGGTAAAAGGGCACTAAGAAACATGGCCTTAAGTTATCTCGCTTATCTGCCGCAAGGTAATGAGTTGGTCAAAGCACAATACAGTAGTGCCAACAATATGACTGACACAATGGCTGCGTTATCTGCTGCGAATCAGGCAAAACTGCCTTGTCGCGAAAAGATGATGGATGATTTTAGTGAAAAATGGGTCAATGATGGCTTGGTAATGGATAAGTGGTTTGCATTACAGGGCACCAGTCCTTCGGATGACGTTCTAGATGTGGTGAAGAAAACCATGCAACATCAAGCGTTCACTATGAAAAATCCGAACAGAATTCGCAGCCTTATCGGATCGTTCCTTACTGCGAATCCGGTTAATTTCCACGCGAAGGATGGCTCAGGCTATCAATTTGCTGGAGAAATATTAACTGAATTGAATGAAAGCAACCCACAGGTTGCATCTAGACTGATTGACCCTCTATTGAAATATCGTAATTATGATGAAGCAAGGCAGTTATTAATGCGAGCAGAATTAGAAAAGTTGTCAAAACTTGAAAACTTAGCAAAAGATCTGTTTGAAAAGGTGACTAAAGCGCTTGATTCGTAGCTAAAACTTATAAGAAGATAGTCGTATGGCTATCTTCTTTCTTTTTACTTAAGTAAAACGTAATATGAACCAATATACATTTCGTCTTGATATTCCTTACAATGTGTTTCTACAACATTATGCCGGTTCAGCAAGCAGTGTACTGGTTTACACGGAACAAGGGTTAAAACTGCAGGTTCCTGCGATGCGATTAAGACCGTTCTTAACTCAAATCGGTGTAAAAGGTCGGTTTCGATTAACAACAGATAAAATGAACAAGTTTGTTAACCTAGAATCGGTTTAGATATGTTAAATTTCAGATAGTTAAATCGAGTTACCACTCACAGTTTTTGATACCCACCTCTCTATTTGTAACCAATTCATTAACTTATTTTCAATATATCTCTTACAATAACTAAGTACCCAACGAACATTGTGTTCGTGTCCCCACTAAAAACAATTTGGAGTGCAATATGACCGCACGCGAGCCTGTTGTGCCGGTTCTACTTGAAAAAGTGTATCAACTTATTCAAGACAAACTTGAACTTGCTCAAAAACCTTTAGTTACTCAGCTAGCGAAACATCTCTACAGCAACATTTCTCAGGACGACCTGATAAATAGGAATGACTCAGATCTTTATGGCGCAGTAATAAGTTTATGGCACCATATCTCTGAAACACAATTCAAAGATATTTCGGTTAGGGTATTTAATCCTAGCTTGAGCCGCCATGGTTGGCAGTCAACGCATACGATAATTGAAATCGTCGTTCCAGACAGTCCGTTTCTCGTAGACTCGACAAAAATGGCTTTGACCAGACTGGGATTAACTTGTCATTTTATGCTTAATGGCCCCACACAACTAAAGCGAAATAGTGACGGTGAAGTCGCTGAGTTAAATAGTGGTAAAGGGGATTTCCAATCTCTTTTTCATATTGAGGTTGATAGGCTGAACAGCAAAAATGAAATGACTGCACTCAAAACTGAGTTGGTGGGCGTGCTAACTGATACTGGATTAGTGGTTAGCGATTGGCAAGTGATGTCGGACAAATTACAACAAGTCATCAAAAAAACAGAAGATAACCTTAAATCGATTCCATTGGAGAAAAGTCGCTTAGACGAAAGCCTGCAATTCATGAGATGGCTCGGTAAGCACAACTTTACCTTTATGGGTTACAAAGAATATGACCTGGTTGAAAGCAACAATGGCCTTCAGCTTGAACCAACGAAAGAGAAAGGTTTGGGTTTATTTGGTCTTGCTAGTCGTATTCGTACCGTAGAACTTTCAAAGTTTGCTGAATCAGCGCAAGCAGAAGCGACAAAACCTTACCTACTGATTCTCACCAAAGGTCATGCCTCTTCAAGGATTCATCGACCAGCTTATACCGACTATATAGGTATCAAGAAATTTGACGAGCAAGGTAATGTTGTAGGTGAGCATCGATTTACAGGGTTATACACATCTGCTGTCTACAACCAAAGTGTATTCAATATTCCCTTAATTGGACAAAAAGTAGAACGAATTCTTAGCGCTAGCGGGTATAGAAAGGGATCTTACTCTTATAAAGCACTTCTCAATATTTTAGAAAACTATCCAAGAGATGAGTTGCTTCAAGCAAAAGAGGAAGAGTTGTTAGAAACCGGCCTTGGTGTCGTGCAAATGCAAGATCGTGATCTTGTTCGTTTGTTTGTTCGTAAAGACCCGTTTGGCCGTTTTTTCAGTTGTATGGTTTATGTTTCCAAAGAACGTTATAACACTGAAGTCCGAAAATTGACTCAACGTATACTCCGTCAGCATCTAAATTCAGATCGGGAGGTTGAATTCACGACGTTCTTCTCAGAAAGCCCACTTGCGAGGACGCACTATATAGTCCGAGTAGACAACAACAATTTCAATATAGATGTAAAAGCGATAGAGCATAACTTGATGGAAGCTTCTTCAACTTGGGTCGATAGACTAGAACACGCCATTGTTGCAAACTTGGGCGAAAGCAAAGGTCTTTCTTTTGCAAAACAATATAAGAATGCATTTCCAAGTTCATATAAGTCGGATGTCATGCCAAGCATCGCGGTTTCAGATATTGAACGGTTAGAAAATTTGAATGACGAAAACAAATTAGGCATGCTGTTTTATCGACCTCAAGAAGAGGGGATAAATTCTAAGGTTGTTCATCTTAAATTATATCACCGTGATGAACCGATTCATCTGTCAGATGTCATGCCGATGTTGGAAAATCTCGGTTTACGAGTCGTTGGTGAATCGCCTTACGAAGTAAGAAAGGCAAATGGAACGATATACTGGATACTTGATTTTTCCATGCTCCACAAAAGCGATGAGAACATTGACTTACGTGAAGCCCAAGAGAGATTTCAACAAGCGTTTGCCGCTATTTGGTCTGGTGAGTTAGAAAGCGACGGCTTTAATAGATTGTTACTTGGTGCAGGTTTAACCGGAAGAGAAATTACGATCCTAAGAAGTTACGCTCGATATATGAGACAGGTTGGATTCCCATTTAGCCAAAGCTATATCGAAAACACGCTATCCGATCACACCGAGATGGCAAAAAGCCTAGTTGAATTATTTGAGAGACGATTTGATCCTAAATGCAAAGGTGCCCAAAAAGGACAGACAGATCTTATACAGCACATTACTGAGCAGCTCGATCATGTAGAGAGTTTGGATGACGATAGGATCATTCGACGTTATATGGAAATGATCTCAGCGACGTTAAGAACAAATTATTATCAGCTAGACAAAAACAAAAAGAACAAACCATGGTTATCGTTAAAACTTAGGCCACGTGAAATTGCAGATATTCCAAAACCCGTTCCTGAGTTCGAAATATTTGTGTATGCACCGGATATCGAAGGGGTGCATTTACGGGGTGGAAAGGTTGCTCGTGGTGGACTTCGTTGGTCAGACAGACAAGAAGATTTCCGTACGGAGATACTCGGGTTAGTAAAAGCACAACAAGTAAAGAATACCGTAATTGTTCCTGTTGGTGCGAAAGGCGGTTTCGTATGTAAAAAACAACCAAGTTTGTCTTCGCGTGATGAAATATTTGCGGAAGGCAAACGTTGCTACAAGATATTTATTCGCGCGTTGTTAGATGTTTCCGATAATATTGTGGAAGGTCAGTTGGTTCATCCAACGAATGTGGTTCGTCATGATGAAGATGATGCTTATTTAGTAGTCGCAGCAGATAAAGGGACGGCAACGTTTTCTGATTTGGCGAACTCAGTCTCTGAGGAATACAATTTTTGGCTGGGCGATGCATTTGCCTCTGGTGGTTCAAATGGTTATGACCATAAAGCGATGGGCATTACGGCTAAAGGTGGATGGGAGTCGGTCAAACGTCACTTTAGAGAAATGGGAATTAACTGCCAAACCACTGATTTTACCTGTATCGGTATTGGAGATATGGCAGGTGATGTGTTTGGAAATGGGATGCTTCTTTCCAAACATATAAAACTGCAAGTTGCATTTAACCATATGCACATATTTATCGATCCAACCCCAGACTCTGCAATAAGTTGGAAAGAGCGAGATCGTCTGTTTACATTACCAAGATCCAGTTGGGAAGATTATGATCCTAAACTGATCTCAAAAGGTGGCGGTATATTCTCAAGGCGATCAAAGTCGATCAAACTTACACCAGAAATACAGAAGATGATCGGAACACGTAAGGCGGCTTTAGCGCCCAGTGATCTTATTAAGATGCTTCTGAAAATGGATGTCGATCTTTTATGGAATGGTGGTATTGGTACTTACATTAAAGCGTCCACAGAAACTCATACTGATGTTGGCGATCGCGCAAACGACGTATTGCGAATAGATGGCCAAGAGCTGAAAGCGAAAGTGGTTGGAGAAGGTGGCAACTTAGGAATGACACAACAAGGTCGTATTGAATATGCCTTGACTGGTGGACGTGTCAACACGGACTTTGTTGATAACGTTGGTGGTGTTGATTGTTCTGATAACGAAGTGAACATTAAAATATTCCTTAACGGATTAGTTGCACTCGGTGATATGACAACGAAACAACGCAATGAAATCCTGGATAAAATGGAAGTCGAAGTCGGCGAGATAGTATTGGAGGACGCTTATTGTCAGGCTGAATCTATTTCAGTGACCGAAAAACAAGGAACTTCATTAGTTAAGGAACAGATTCGATTCATCCATACATTAGAAAAAGCAGGTCATTTAGATAGAGTATTGGAATATATTCCTGATGATGAAACCTTGCTAGAACGAGAAAAACAAGGCAAGGCATTTACTCGACCAGAGTTGTCTGTATTGGTTGCTTATGGAAAGATGATACTAAAAGAACAGTTAGTAAGTGACGAGATAGCATCAGATAACTATCACAAACAACTGTTAGTGAAATACTTCCCTGAAGAGTTACGCCGTAACTATATTGCTCATGCTGAAAATCATCCTCTTAAACGAGAGATAATAGCAACGGCACTGGCAAATCAAATGGTTAACGAGATGGGATGCAATTTTGTCACCCGTCTTCAAGAAGAAACAGGCGCCAGCATTGACAAAGTTGCCAATGCTTATTCTGCGGCTCGGGATATTTTTAACTTCGAAAAAACATTAAAAGATATTCGTAAACTTGATAATGTATCAACCACAAGTGCGCAGTATGATTTGATTTTCCAAGTAAGAAGGACGTTAAGAAGATTATCGCGATGGATGATCAGAAATAATGCGGGTAGTTTTAGTGTTAATGATCTGATTAGTCATTATAAGGCCGATGTGATCGCCATAGGAAAAACACTGGATCAGTGTTTAGTACCAGAAGAGGTCAAAGAGCATGACGATCTCGCCAACGCGTGGATCGAACAAGGTGTTGAGAAGGGATTGGCGCATCATGTGGCTCGTTTATCGAGTCTCAATTCTGCATTGGATATTTCCTCTGTTGCGAAAGAAAGTGGGCAAAGTGTTGAAGACGCGTCTAAGTTATACTTTAATTTAGGGGATAGGCTCTCATTACATTGGTTCTTAAAACAGATCAATACCCAAGGTGTAGATAACAATTGGCAAGCTTTGGCAAGAGCGGCATTTAGAGAGGATCTTGATTGGCAACAGCGACAACTTACGGCGTTGGTGCTCAGTTGTAATTGTGGTAGTACCGCATTTGATCCTTTATCTGATCTGGATTCTTGGATCAGTAGTAATAAGCCATCTTTAGAGCGTTGGGAAAATATACTGAACGAATTTAAAGTAGGTTCCATGCATGAATTTGCTAAGTTTTCAGTTGCCTTGCGAGAATTGATGCTATTAAATTTGAATTGTTCCAAAAATAAGTAAATAATACAGCCCCGTTTATACGGGGCTTTTTTTTATCGGAGGCATACATGCTTTACCGTCTTGCAAGGACTGGTTTTTTTCAACTCGATGCCGAAAAGGCACACGATCTCGCAATTCAAAATTTCAAACGTTTTCAAGGTACACCATTCGACCTTTTTTACCGTCAACATTTACCAGATAGACCGGTAGAATGCATGGGACTGAAGTTTAAAAATCCGGTTGGCTTAGCTGCTGGCTTGGATAAAAATGGAGAATGTATCGACGCGTTTGGCGCAATGGGGTTTGGATTCATAGAAGTTGGTACGGTAACACCAAAACCGCAGCCAGGAAATGACAAACCAAGATTGTTTCGCCTGACTCAGGCTCAAGGTCTAATCAATCGGATGGGATTTAACAACGACGGTGTTGATAATCTCGTTGCCAATGTTCAAAAATCATCTTACGACGGAATCCTTGGTATCAATATTGGCAAGAACAAAGATACTCCCTTAGAAAAGGGCAGCGATGATTATTTAATCTGTATGGAGAAAACCTATCAGCATGCAGGATATATTGCTGTTAATATTTCTTCACCTAATACACCGGGCCTAAGGTCGTTACAATATGGCGAGGCATTGGATCATCTTCTATCTGATTTGAAGTTGAAACAAAACGAATTAGAAAAGAAGCATGGGAAATATGTTCCTCTGGCGCTAAAGATAGCGCCAGATTTAAGTGATGAAGAAATTGTTCAGATTTGTGATTCTCTCGTTCGTCATAATATTGATGGTGTCATTGCAACCAATACAACATTAGATAGAAGTATTGTTAAAGGCATGAAACATTCGGATGAAGCGGGTGGGTTAAGTGGTCGTCCTGTACAACAACGAAGTACAGAAGTAGTTCGTTGTCTATACGCAGAACTTGGCGATAAGCTTCCTATTATTGGTGTGGGTGGTATTGACTCATTTGTTTCGGCGAAAGAAAAAATGATGGCAGGCGCAAAACTAGTTCAAGTTTATTCTGGCTTTATTTATCAAGGTCCTGGTTTGGTGAGAGATATCGTCAAAAATATCTAGTAACATCATTAAAAATAAAAAAAAGAGGAAATTTATTTCCTCTTTTTTTTTGGCTCCGTACTTGTAGAATTATTTTGTTAGTTGAATAGGTAGCACCTAAATTACCTAGAAAACGGAATTTATAATAATCAAGAGATGGAACGATGCTTAAACCTCGAGATACATGGAATTGGTTTTTTGATGAGCAAGAAAATGCTCTGATGCTTGACCTTGGAAGTGACATGCTGTTTAGAGTCAATCTTCCTAAAAAACACCTCGTAGATTGTGCCTATACTGACACCGATTTTACGGTAGATGATGCTTCTGCTTTTCAAGCATTTAAAGAGAGTGCATCCAACCTAAACCTGACTGAACCGAGACAAGCAGAGTTGGTCCTTAACTGTGTTGCGTCAAAGCGGTTTCACAAGCCCGTACAGCCTCAAAGTTGGTTCTTCGATGAACAAGCTGCAGATTACCTTCCAAATGAAGGAGATATCGTTCACCTCAAGAATAGTTATGGGGAAGGGTATTTCATGGTTATCGAAGTTTGTCATAACGCGAGCCTATGCGCGTACATTGAGACTGACGAATTTGCCTTGAATGGACGTAAAGTCCTTAAGTTTGGTGAGCCAATTAAAGTTATGCATAATCGCATGGTGTGTGCAAACTCGTTATTTGAAGCGTTACCGATAGCTTTGGTAAGCTAATACCTCATTCGTTCCCTTGTTGTACTTTCCCATCGACCCTCGCGGTCGATTTTTTTTGTTTAAAATAGTTCAGTAATTCTTACTTTGTCCTAAAAGTTGAGAATAGAACTTCGCTCGACAATAAATTACCTCTATTTATTATCCAAATTAACGATTATTGCACTCTCATCAATGAGACATCGATACCAAAGAAAAATAATTTTTCTTAAGTCGTTGCCTCTATTCGTTTAAATATCATTCAAATTCAGCGCATTTATTCCCGTTTTAACGCGTAATGTAAGTAAATTACCACTCAATACCTCAACTGGTATAGACCAAATCCGCCCTGAATAAGTATTCACTTCTTCTGCAGGTCAATAAAAACGTAATATCTATTATGGAAGTAAATACTCACTTCGTTTTGGACGGAAAAATAGTTTTAGCGAGAACTGAAGGGGTAAAGTTGTCTAAAAACTGAGCACCTGAACAAGCTCTGAGAGATTTTTTAGCGTTTTGTTCTTAATTGATTTATTAATCAGGTATAATCAAGGCCATTTTTTTGCTGATTAAGATAGATATGAACCAATATTTAGCGATTACTTCAAATGGCCTGGAAAACTTGCTTGTTGAAGAGTTAAAAGCGCTCGGAATAGTTGATTTTAAACCTGTTCAAGCAGGTGTAAAATTTAAAGCGACCAACGAACAGGTGTATCGTTGCTGTTTATGGAGCCGTATTGCTTCAAGATTTGTACGTGTATTGTCTGAATTTAATTGCCAAGACGATATGGACCTCTATCTATCTGCTTCTGCAATAAACTGGTCATCTCACTTTACAAGTTCGAAGAATCTCGTGGTTGACTTTAATGGTACCAATAACGAGATTCGTAACAGCCAGTATGGTGCGATGAAAGTTAAAGATGCTATCGTTGATAGCTTTACCAAAAAGAATTTAGAAAGACCTTCAATCAGCAAAGAACAGCCGGATATACGAATCCACGTTCGTTTAAATCGTGAAAAAGCCATCTTAGGTATCGATTTGGTCGGTTTAGGTCTGCATCAGCGAGGCTATAGAACCGAAGCCGGTCAAGCCCCGCTTAGAGAGACGCTGGCTGCTGCTGTTGTAATGAGAAGTGGTTGGAAGAAAGGGGTTTCGCTATTAGATCCTATGTGTGGTTCTGGCACCTTGTTAATAGAAGCGGCTTTAATCGCGGCTAATATGGCACCCGGTGTTCTACGTAGTAAATGGTCATTCGAAGAGCTTAACGATTTTGAGCCAGAGCTTTGGGCAGAGATAAAGGCAGAAGCAAATGTCCAGGGACGCAGAGGTGTCAAAAATATTGACACTAAGTTCTACGGCTTAGATAACGACAAACGCGTGCTAAATATTGCTAAACAGAACGCGAAAAGAGCGGGTCTAGAAAACGTGATTGAATTTCGTGTCGGCGACGCAGCAGCATTAACTCGTCCCGAAGGTTATGAAACGGGTGTTATCCTGTCCAATCCACCCTACGGTGAAAGGTTGGGTACTGAACCGGGCTTAATCGCGCTTTACACGTCCCTTGGTGCTCAGCTTAAACAGAACTTTGCAGGCAGTCAGGCTTCCATTTTTTCTAGCTCTGATGACTTGTTAAGTTGTTTAAGAATGCGTGCTGATAAGCAGTACAAGCTGCAAAATGGCGCGTTACCGTGTCACCAAAAAAATTATTCAATCAGCGAACGACGTGTTACTGACGGTAACGAGCCCATACAAGAAGGTGCTCTTCTAATAGCGCCAGACTTTTCCAATCGCTTAAAGAAAAACATAGCTAAAATAGGCAAGTGGGCAAAACGTGAGAAACTTGATTGCTACCGTATATATGATGCCGACTTACCGGAGTACAATGTTGCGATAGATGTTTATTTGGATCACCTTGTTATTCAAGAATATGCCGCGCCGAAAGATATTCCGGAAGAGAAATCGAAAAGACGACTAACCGATGTTATCCGTGCTGCTATTCAAGTTACTGGTGTTGATGTAAATAAAGTGGTCCTCAAAACTCGCGAAAAGAAAAAAGGGTCTTCTCAATATCAAAAACTAGGCGAAGGCTCAAGGACGTTCGAGGTGCAAGAGTACGGCGTTAAGTTGCTGGTTAATTTACATGACTACCTTGATACAGGGCTATTCCTTGATCATAAGATCACTCGTCGTATGATTGGTGATATGGCGAATGGTAAGGATTTCCTAAATCTATTTGCTTATACCGGTTCTGCAACCGCCCATGCTGCTTGTGGGGGAGCAAAATCGACAACGACGGTAGATATGTCGAAAACCTATCTAGAATGGGCCAAAGAGAATCTAAAATTAAACGGGAAAGTAGGGCGTGAACATAGGTTTGAACATGCTGACTGTTTACAATGGGTGCTAAGAGCTCAAGAGACCTATGATCTCATCTTTATTGACCCACCTACATTTTCTAATTCGAAGCGTATGGACCAGACATTTGATGTACAAAGGGACCATGTCGAATTGATTAAGGATCTGAAAAGGTTATTACGCTCCGATGGAACGATTGTATTCTCGAACAATAAACGTCATTTTAAAATGGATCTTGATCGTCTTAAAGAGCTTGGTTTAAGCGCAATGAACATTTCGCCTAAAACATTGCCTATGGATTACGCAAGAAACAAACAGATTCACAACTCTTGGTTAATTAAGCATGCAGAAGCATCTTGATTTAAAGCTTTATAGTACAGAAGGGTGTCACCTTTGCGAACAGGCTTTAGATATGTTGCATGCGTTGAAGGTGTCACCTCAAGTTATTGATATTGCATATGATGATACGTTATTTGAGCGTTACGGGGTCACGATTCCAGTCGTTAATTTTAGTGGAATTGAACTAAATTGGCCCTTTGATAGTACAAAACTTAAAATTTGGTTAGAAGAAAATGGCATTACTTACCATACATAATGGTCAATTAGCATTTGGCGACGTACCGCTACTCGATGGGTCAGACTTTACGTTACAAGAAAATGAGCGAGTCTGTTTGGTTGGACGAAATGGCGCCGGTAAATCGACCTTGATGAAGATACTTTCTGGTGAAGTCATTATGGACGACGGAAAGTATCAAATAACTCAAGATGTCGTTGTTTCACGTTTAGAGCAAGACCCACCACGGAATGTTGAGGGTACGGTGCTTGATTATGTTGCAAGCGGCCTTGCTGAAGTAGGCAAGCTACTAAAAACCTATCATGAGCAACTAGATCTTGTCGCAAGTGAACCAACCGAGAAACACATTAATCGCTTAGCCAAAACGCAAGAAAAACTTGAACATGCCGATGCATGGCGTTTTGAAGACAGGATCAAGAATGTGTTAGCGGCCCTTAAATTGGATGGTGAGACAAAACTAACCGAATTATCGGGTGGTTGGCAGCGAAAAGCGGCGCTCGCAAAAGCATTGGTTTGTGACCCAGATGTGTTGTTGCTTGATGAACCAACAAACCACTTAGACGTAACCACCATTGAATGGTTAGAGGGTTTTCTAAAAGACTTTAGAGGATCAATCATATTCGTCTCACATGATCGAACGTTTATCAAATCTATGGCAACTCGTATTGTCGATCTTGATCGCGGTAATTTAAGCTCTTTTCCTGGCAATTATGATCAGTTTTTAATTGATAAGGAAGAAGCCCTTCGCGTTGAAGATATGCAAAATGCTGAGTTTGATAAAAAACTAGCTCAAGAAGAAGTGTGGATTCGACAGGGTATTAAAGCTCGAAGGACCCGTAATGAAGGCCGTGTAAGAGCGCTTAAAAAGCTAAGACAAGAACGCAGCGATCGACTCGAGGTTCAAGGCAAAGCGAATATTCAGATTGATACAACTAACCGTTCTGGAAAAATCGTCTTTGAAGGTGAGAACCTCAATTTCAGCTACGAAGGGAAACCGATTGTATCTGATTTCAGTTTCAACATTATGCGCGGTGATAGAATTGCACTCATCGGCCCAAATGGCTGTGGTAAGAGTACGGTATTAAAATTGCTGCTAGATCAAATCAGTCCACAATCTGGCTCATTGCGCTGTGGTACGAAACTTGAAGTCGCCTATTTTGACCAATATCGCGAAACACTCGACCCGGAGAAAACCGTTATCGATAACCTTGCTGATGGAAAGCAAGAAGTTACGATAGGGGGAAAAGAAAGACATGCGCTCAGTTATCTCCAGGATTTCTTGTTTTCGCCTAAGAGAGCAAGAACGCCTGTTAAAGCACTGTCTGGTGGCGAAAAAAATCGTCTGTTACTCGCACGATTATTTACTAAATCGAACAATTTGTTGGTTCTCGATGAACCAACAAATGATTTAGATATAGAAACTTTGGAACTTTTAGAGGATTTGCTTGCCAACTATGAGGGGACACTTTTACTTGTTAGCCATGATCGTCAGTTCGTGGACAACACGGTGATGACAAGTTGGATATTTGAAGGCGACGGTGTGATTGAAGAGTTTGTTGGCGGTTATCACGATGCGCAGCAACAACGAATACAAGCACAACAGTCTAGAACGCCCGAGATAGCCTCTCAAAATAAGGTGGTTGAGCAAACGCAAAAAAATACTCAATCACGTGGTAAACGAAGCAAATTCTCGTATAAATTACAACGAGAATTAGAAGAATTACCAGCGAAACTAGAGCAGTTTGAAGAAGTGATTGAAGCCCTTCAAGTTCAGGTTAATTCTTCAGAATTTTTTGCTCAATCCGTTGAGCAAACGCAGCCCGTATTGGATAAGTTGGCTTCTCAAGAGAAGCAACTTGAAATAGCATTCGAAAGATGGGAAGAATTAGAAGCTATGCAACAGGAATTAGAGAAATAAATGAGTAGTAAAACATTTAAGCTATCCACATTAACTATCTTGATCGTTAGTGCAACGCAGGCCAATGCGGCACTGTATAGAGTTGTTGAAGTGGATTCTAGCGGTAACGATAGTTATTCAGCGGCAATAGAGTCAGGTGCTGTGTCAGGCGATGATCTTGGTTGTTTTGGTACAACGAGCTGCGGTAATGATGACTATAAATTGGCTAGTGATACCCGTAAAGGTTTCGCTGGCTTTTCTTATAAACAAGAAGTTCCGTTTAGTATTGATAACCGTTTTTACTATCTTGACCAGGACGATATCGAGAATTACTGTGACAACGAACTCGGTTACTCAACATGTGAAAGTTGGGCATACAATCGTTGGTTCGGCTTAAACAATGTCGGCGGTCTTTATCGTGAGCGTCAGGCATGGAATTTAGGCAGCTATACATCAAATGCGTCAGCCTATTTACAACTGACGAACATTGATTCTCCATCCGCAACGGCCCCGACAGGTTCTTCGTTAATATCCAATAGCAAGAACGTGGTGGTTAATGCGATTGAGGGTACGGGCACTGATACGACTATCATAGGAAACAGTAACAGTGGGTATTTTAGCATCAATGGTAATGCCATTTTAAAATACCGCGATCGAGGTTTCTACGGTTCGACTTCATTGCTTCCTAAATCGACCGCCGATGGTGCAGTTGACATCGTAGAAGAGATGGGAAGGACGATGGCGTTTGACTCATTTGTCTATGATAGCAAGACATACGTTGTTGGATCTGGTTCGGTAGCACCATTTGCCTATAGTGATGCAGACAAGGATTATTTTGGAGACGTAGGAAGTTGTGTCTCGTATTCCGAAGCTGCACTTCACAATAATTGTCAGAACTTCGCGTTCGCAATGAAGCCGTATATATGGCAGGTAAAAGATAATTTAGGAAGCTCTTTAGGAACGTCCGTGACGGGGGTGAGTGCGTCATTGTGGAGCATCGACAGAGATGATGCCAGTGATACCGTCAGCACTTCAAATGTCAATGATTATTCCGCACAAGGTAGTATTCGAAGCGTTGTAATACCTTCCGATGGCACCTATAAAGACAAGCCTGTGCTCGTTGGTTACAATACCGATGAATACAGCAGCCGATTGCTAATGCAAGCCGCGGTGTTTTATCCAAATGCCACATTTGACTCCTCGGGTGTCGTTGAGAACGCCTGGAGCACCACATTTATTTCCGATGCAACTGTTCGTGTCAGCGGTGATTATGTCCACAGTAATTCGGTCGCAAAAGATATCAATAACAACCTGTTGGTTATTGGCGAAGCCAAGCGCTATGGTGACACTCCAGAAGCAGGGGCCGCGAATAATAGATTGTTTATTGCGAATGCAAGTAACGGCAGTCCAAGTGCCGCCTATTTTTCTGGTGGGATATTCTTTGCTGGTGCAGGTGGCGAGGCGAATGCGATAAACAATTTTAATGAAGTTGTTGGTCAAATAGATGCGGAAACAAACCGAGAAGTCAACGGTAAGAAACGTCGCAGACGCGCCTACATTTATCCTTATAATGGTACGGGTACTGAAGCTGAGAGACGGTCGATATTTAGTGATCAGGCATGGTGGATTGATAGTCTTACCAATGGTGGTAGTTACAGTTCTGCAAATAACTACTTCAGAGTGGTTAATGCGACGGATATAAATGATGCGGGGGTTATCTCTGCAACTGCACTGAAATGCAGCGTTGGAGGATACGACTCCACAGCTCATAATGCCTATTGTGGCGGTGGGTCAGGGAAGGAAGAGATAGTTGCAGTTAAGCTTATTCCAATTTCTGGCGCGACAAGTTCGGATATCGAAAATCGTCCTTTAGAAACAACGACTGTTTCAAGGTCGGGTGGTGGCTTAGGAATCTATGCTTTGACACTTCTTGCATTAATTAGTTTCAGAAGACGAAAGTAAATATTGTCATCGAATGACACTAGTCCAATATTTTTGGGCTAGTGTTTTTTTATACTTGAGAAATGGTCAACATTGAACCAATATTATTGGTGGAGCTGAAAGGCTCGGCTTAATGACTAATACATTAGAAATCATCTAAAGGTATAAGGATAGACAATATGAAGAGACAAAAGCGTGATCGCCTAGATAGAGCACAATCACAAGGTTACAAAGCCGGATTAAACGGAAAGTCGATGGAAGAATGTCCACATCATCAAACAGATGCTAAGTCTTTCTGGTTAGGTGGATGGCGTGATGCAAGAGACGATAAAAACTCAGGTCTCTATAAATAACTCTTTACCTATTCTTTAGATCCCCTTAATTGGGGGTCTAATTAGCAGTTTAACGCACTATAACTAAATGTTTAGGTACTAAAAAGACAGCTCGAAAGCTGCCCTGATAACGTAATATGACTAAAAAGTAGATGTATCTTTGAAAAGACCAACTTTTAGGTCTTTAGCGGCATAAATTTCTTTACCATCCACTAACACTCGTCCATCTGCTACACCCATAACCAATTTACGATTGATAACACGCTTCATATTTATTTGGTATGTCACTTTTTTTGCAGTGGGCAAGATTTGGCCAGTAAACTTAACTTCACCAACACCAAGTGCACGACCTTTACCTTCGCCACCAACCCAACCAAGGAAGAATCCAACGAGTTGCCACATTGCATCGAGTCCTAAACAGCCTGGCATTACCGGGTCGCCAGGGAAGTGGCAATCAAAAAACCAAAGGTCTGGAGTAATATCTAATTCAGCTTCTACGTAGCCTTTACCAAATTCGCCGCCATCTTCCGTCATAAGATTAACGCGGTCCATCATTAGCATGTTTGGTGCTGGTAGTTGTGGATATCCCGGGCCAAATAATTCGCCACGGCTAGAGGCTAATAGGTCTTCGCGATTATATGAGCTACGTCTGTTCTGCATTTTTTATCTACTCCAATTTATATTACGTGCATCTTAGTAAACACGTGTAAGCTAATCAAGTCCGATCAGTGACTTAACCATCTATTTTTTAGACGGTGCAATAGAGAACCGTGACCATCCCTGCGGTGAAAATAGGCAATTCGGTCTGAAATTTGGTTTAAGAGCGCATCCTCATCGTCGCCTCTAAATGACTTACCTGTAATCAATACAATGGCTTCATCAACGTTTTCTACCGACCATATATGAAAGTCACCGTTTCGAATACTATTGACTACGTCTTTATGTAAGGATAGATGCTTTAGATTAGATTTGGGTAAAATAACGCCTTGGTTTCCTGTAAAACCTTGATGTTCACATACATGATAGAAACCTTCAATCTTCTCGTTTAGTCCGCCAACAGCTTGTACTCGACCAAACTGATCAATAGCGCCCGTAACCGCAAGTTGTTGATTTATTGGGGTATCGGATAAGGCACTCACTAACGAACAGAATTCTGCTAACGATGCGCTGTCACCGTCAACTTCACAATACGATTGCTCAAAAACAATAGAAGCCGAATAAGGGAGAGGTTCATCCAGATCAAGTGCCGTATTAACTAAAGCCTGCATTATCATCATACCTTTAGCGTGTAAATTGCCACCAAGTTCTACTTTTCTTTCCACGTCAGAGATATCTCCATCTCCAAAATGAATTACGCATGAAATACGTGCTGGCTCACCATACGAGACAGGATGACCAGGGATATCAACGACGGTAAGTCCGTTTACTTGGCCCACGTGTTCACCTTTTGTTTCGATGATCACTTGACCTTCAAGAATATCGTCTAACGCTCGTTTAGGAAGGTAGGATTCTCGATAGGATTTATCATCAATAGCTTTATCCAGATCTAACTCTGACATAGTACGGTCTGCAGAGTGGATAGCGGCCTCACTTAACAGCGCGTTATGCCATTGAAGACACAGCGGAATGGCATGCTGGTCTTCGCACTCTCGAGTTCCCGCTGTTAATAAACGGCGTATCCCTGAGTCGTCGAGCAACGGTGTTTCAAAGTTGTCAATTAGACCCTTAACATAACCCAAATAGGAAGGCAGTGATTCCTTTGTTAGTTTAAACTCTAATTCAACTTCGCTAAACATACAAAATCCAGATTGTATGTCTGCATCAAAGTAATCGAGTTCGCTCATCTGTTCTCTATCGCCAATAACAATCAACTTTACGTTAACCTGATGAGCAGGAGGGTCCATTGCTATATGTTTTGGATCGACACTGACAGGTGATACAAACTCACCTAATAATGCCGATTTTAAAACCATCCATGAAGATGGATTCGCCATTATCAAGTTTGCTGAGACAACGAGATAACCACCATCAGCTTTCTTCAACAGCCCTTGAGAAAGAGAATCAACTTGTCCATTTTTTGCTTTGTATTCCCCTAATATAGCGCGAATCTCTAAGGTCTCTGCTTTTACAACGACACGTTCATCAGGAACTAGGTGTTCGTCGTGTATAGCATCTAGAATAGCATTTCGATAGATCGCATTATCAGGTGAATTAATTAGCAGTACTTTGGTCCAATTGTGCAACTTTTCGAATCGAAGCATTGCGGCTCTTAACCTAGGTTGAAGGTCAAAAAAGGATAAAGGAGAGTAAGATGAAAATTCATGGATGATATTTTCATACTCATCAAACTGTGGTGTGACGGAACGCCAATCTTCTTGATTCATTTCGACTTAGTATGATTAAAAGGGCGTTGATTATATATAAAAAGCAGGGCGCCTTATAGTTATAATGTGAGTTAACAGTTTTTAAGATCAAAACAACAACAAAGCTTGTTTAAATGGTCCTTTTTGAGTTACGCTGTAACCATAAAAAGGTTAGGGAAATAGTCATGAAATACCAACAACTTGAAAATCTCGAATGCGGCTGGAAATGGCAATATTTGAGTAATAAATGGAAAGATGGTACGCAAATCACAAAGCATGTAGATAGCAGTGAAGTCGAGCGCGCGGTTCAAGTGTTGAGAGATATTGAACATGAACCTATTCTAGTCTTAGATTGGATTGATAATCACATGTCGGTTGAGTTAGACAACAGATTAAAACAAGCTATCAGGGCGAAACGAAAAAGACATTTTAATGCTGAGCAAATACATACTAAAAAGAAGTCTATCGACCTAGACTATCGAGTATGGGAAAAGCTTTCTAACAGGGCAAATGAATTGGGATGTACCTTATCTGACGCTATTGAATATCTGTTAAGCGAAGCATCACGAACGGAAAAAGCGAGTAGAACAGTAAGCAGTTTAAAAGAAGATCTGAGCAAATTGCTTGGTGATTAACTAAGGGGATAGTTATGTTGTATGTTGTTTTAGTTGGAGCTTTGCTTGTTTTTTGGTTAGTCGCAATTGACAGGCCGAAACTTAAAATGGAGTTTAAAGACGGTGAGCTTATAAACCACAAAGGCGATTTACCGCACGGGTTTGGTCATAGCTGCAAAGAAATAGCACATAAAAGTCCATTCAGCGGCACGATTAAGGTTTACATGACACGTTCCGGCGCCAAGTTGACTTTTTCGAAAGGAATCTCAAATAAAGTGCAACAGCGAATACGTAATGTTTTTCCACATCAAGGCTTCAAGTCGCATGGTAAAAAGAAAGCGTAATATTTAATTCTAATAGAAAAATGCGCCATTTCTTGCAGGAAGTAAAAAATGGCGGTCATCTGTAATATCAACCGATTGGTTGCTTTGATCCGATATCACGACGATGCGTTCATTATTTTAGACCCCACTTTTCCTAGTTCATCAATTACTCTGCCTGTACACTTGCCGCCTATAAAACTGCACCTACACAGAACGAGTAAATTCTTCATCATTATGAGGTTGTCGCTGAATTTAAACTTGTTGCGATGGTCAAGGTTTTAGGCATCTTAGGTGCTTGACTTGAAAATCCAGTATTTGTTCTATTATTGAAGACTTAATCCCCGATAACTAAGTTGTTAATACAAATAATGCAGAATAATTAAACGAAATAAACTGACTCGTCTTTACAATGATTAGATTTAAAGCGAAACTCTCGCTCATTTATATCAAAACCAATAGAACAGTGGTGCATAAATCACGTAAGGGATGATAGCTAACATGGATCAATTGCAACTAGAGACTCGAGCATTAAAAGTAAGAGAGCTAAACGTTTCTCGGAAGTTGTTCATTGTCGCTTTGGTTATTTGTATCATGATTGAAAGTTTAGCTTTCCAGTTGTTACCATCGTTAGATAGATTGAAGCCTTTGTATTATAGCTTTATTTTTGAGTTTATTGGCTTGTTGTCACTTCTATTCATCTTCCTAATAGTACAATTTGCGCCTCTATTAAACTTTCGTGCCCATGCTCTGTTAAGTGTAGGACTATTTTTATGGATATTAGCCAGCGTTGTTGATATTGGTGATGAGTTTTTCTATCAACCATTGTGGCTGTCATTATGGGGCGAAGACGTATTGAGAACCATCGGCATGGTGGTTTATACAATGGGAATAATGATCGCTATCAAGACGGTTTCTGTGAGTTACAATCAAATAAAGAAACTATCTATGATTGATGAATTAACTCAGCTACCCAATCGAAGATATTTTAAGCAGATGTTAAGCAATCATGAGAATCAACCTTTTCTGATTTTGCTCATAGATGTAGACCATTTTAAGAAGATTAATGATCTGTTCGGCCATGATGAAGGTGATTTGATTTTACAAAGTTTGGGCAATTCACTATCTGGAATTATGACTAATAATGTCACGGCGAGTCGAATTGGTGGTGAAGAGTTTGCCATATTTATCGATAGTAGTGACCGACAAAACGCAATCGATGTTGCGAATATAGTCATGAGGGAAGCGGATAAGATCAGCTCTGAACACAAGAAGGTTTTTACCGTTAGCATTGGTATAACGTTGAAATCCCCCAGTGAATCTAGCCGAGAGGCAATCAAAAGAGCGGATGGCGCTCTTTATAATGCAAAAGCAAAAGGACGTAATCGTTTTGAATGGTCGCCGTAACGACCAAATCCCATAAATCCTTAGTAATGTGCGGTAATGGTTTGACTTCAATATTAATCAAATCAATCAACTGAGATAAGCGCTATCATTTTATTGGAAAAAACAGATCAACAACATATGAGTCAGGTTCTTCAGGATTACACCTTGTATCGTACATTTCTAGGTAGTAATAGTCACTAAGCTCATGTTCACTGGCTGCTATCCATTCATACATATCTTTTATTGTATCGCCCATCGTCTGTGGGTTTCCACGATGTTCACATTGAATGAACGGTTGTGTGTTGGTTTCGAATACGGATAGTTTCTTACTTTCAATATTCGCTGTAGTGACTAAACAGCCTGCTATTATCGCAAAATCACTCTGGTCTAAGTTGTAGGTAACGCCCCAGAACTGGTCATTTTTCAATGATTCTTTCAATTCATTCTGTTCAAGCGAGAAGAAAGAATGCCAAGCATGCATTAACCCATTAAAGTCATTTTTGGACGGACAAAAACCTCCTTTGCAGCCAGCGATTATGAGTGAGTCAAGTAACACGATATTTTCTTTCATAGCGGTTCTTCATCGTCAGTGAAAAACATACGTTAACATGTTAACTATTTGATTCATTGATTTGTATCAAATGACTTATTTGCTAGATCAAATAAGATAACTGTATAGGTATACAGTTATCTTATTCTTTGCCGAATAGGTTACCAATTCAAAATATTAAAGGGCTGAATTATGAAACGAATTACAGTGTCTCCATTTGATCAATACGCTATATCTACATTTGTGATCCACAATGAAATAATAGAAATATCGCACTTTGGAGGTTCTATAGATAGTAACGGAAATATGCTCAAAACAATCGAAGAACAAACTATCCAAACGTTTGACAACTTGCAGGGTGCATTAAAAGAAATTGGATTATCGCTAAATAACGTTGTGAAGGTTACTGTGATTTTGAGTTCTATTGATGACTTTAAAGGAATGCACGATGGTTGGTTGGCATCTTTTAATAAAGACAATTATCCTGCTCGAACGACCATCACAAGCAATTTTGTTGACGATAACTGTTTGATCCAAATTGATGCAGTGGGTTCTATATCGTAGTAATTCAGCTATGTCCTTTCACTTACGACGTAAGCGGTCACAAAACAACTATCAAGTACTTAGAATTTTCCCAAGCGAGTACTCTTTGTAGTAGAGTTCATTCTCTGGTTGGATTTAAGAATAAATATCTTTAGGTATTGCTAGGGTGGAAATAACCCGTTAGTTATTAAAAGGATTATAAGTGAAGTCTATTCCGCTACGCAGACTAATTGTTACCCCGTTCGTTGTGCTTGCATTGATTTCTGGTGTCACCATGTATCTGGTTTCCACAGTCACTATTTCGCATATTGCCAATAGTGTGGGATTACAATATATCAAGGAAGTAGAAAATCGCATTTATGATCGAGTACGAGATTTCACAGCACCGTTAAGCAGTATTGTAGAGATTAATCGCAAGGCTTTTTCACACAGGCCTGAACTACTTAATGACTTTACACCTATGGCAACTCGACTTTACGAACAAGCAGTGCCTCACGCGCATATGACTTTTATTTCAATCGCGACAGAAGACGGGCGATACCTTGCGTCATCTCGGGATCCAATTGGAAAGATTCAACATAATATAGCTGCAAATTTCGTCAGTAAACCGATGACAATGGAAGGGTTTGAGTATGACCCAGCCGGCATCATTGGAAGCAAGATAACAACAGAACCCACGTTTAGTTATGATCCTAGACCGCGCCCATTTTATAAAGACGCGGTAAAAGCAAAGAGGATGGTTTGGAGTGACATTCATCCGTACTATGGTTATCCGGCCCTCGGAGTCGGGTTGTCTGCCCCTATATACAATCAAGAAGGAAAACTACTTGGCGTTACGGCAACCAGCGTTGCACTGATTGAACTGGATAATTATCTCAAGTCTTTGGAATTGGTCGACAACACTTATGTATTTCTAGCCGAGGAAGATGGCGCATTGATTGCGACTTCTGAGCAGGATGATCTTTATCGAATTAAAGATGGTGTAACCACGAGAATTAATATCCACAATCATTCAAAAGGGTTACTTCAATTAGCGAGTCAGTTCTTGGAAGGGGGCACGCATCCACTTGAATTTAAAGGGCAACAGTACCTATATCATGTGCGTCCAATTTCTCTTGAATTTGGAAAAACATGGTTGATAGGAATATTAATACCTAGTGCATATCACAAAGCTATCTTAGCCGAATACGCCCAATCAACCGTCATTATTACGCTGATTTTGTTTGCATGTATTGCATTAATTGGCTCACTGATAGCTTGGTATATAGGTAAACCTATATACCTTCTTAATCAAGCTGCGAATGATAAAAGCATAGAGAGCATTCAGATGCTTACTCAACCTCTAAGCCGAATACGAGAGATTAACTCTCTCAGTCAGGGGTTGCACTCAATGGCAGATGATCTTGTCGATATTATGCAAAATCTCGAGAAAAAAGTGTCGGAAAGAACCTCCCATTTACAAGACGAAAATGTACATCTATTAGAAAATGCCTTAACCGACGAACTAACGACCCTTTATAACAGACGTGGGTTTAATCAGGTATTCAGACAAACCTTACTATATGCCCAGCAGAAACACATGCCGCTTACTTTTGTTTTGTGTGACGTTGACCATTTTAAACGAATAAATGATAAATTCGGACATACAGCTGGTGATAGAGCCTTAGTATCCATCGCTACGAACCTTAAAAATCATACACGCTCATCACGAGATATCGTAGCACGCTATGGAGGTGAGGAGTTTGCGTTGGTATTTCTTAATGTGGATTCGACTCAAGTAATGGAAAGGCTCAGTAGTATCCGAGAAACATTTGCCAATACCCCAGTTTTTGATAATCAACATATAACAATGAGTTTTGGTGTTGTTCATATGCATAAGTTATCCTCCATTTCAGCAGAGGGTTTGATTGAGCAAGCTGATAAGAAGCTCTATCAAGCAAAAAATAGCGGCAGAAACAAAATCATTAACTAAACCGACAAAATATAGCCATTTAAGGCTTTCTATCTATAGTTAAAATCAAAATATTTGGCGAACTCGTCTACGACCAAATCAATGTAAAATAGGGCACTTAACGCTAATCAATCCTGTCGAGTTAAACAGTAAATCGAACAAGGAGGGAATGCAGACAAGTTGGGCGATCAAGGCTTCAAACCAAACTTAAGTAAAAGAGGCGCAATTCGGAACATATTTGATGGGAGATACAAGTTTAGTCGATATTACTCACCTTTAGAGCATCACGTACCGATGAACATTCAACAACTGTTGTCCTTCAACGATATAGAATTATATGATTTACTTAATGACCCCAGTGAGATGAACAATCTTGCTAGAGATTCAAAAAGTAACAGAGCACTTATTGAAACAATGAACACGAAACTAAACGTGTTGATTGAACAGGAGGAGGGGGATGATGTTGGACAGATGTTGCCAACTATTGAAGGTACAAACTGGACATTATCAGCTTCGATAAAAACATAAGATTATAATATGCTCAATGACTACTTGGGAAAGTAATAGGATTTGAAATTAGTACGGATTCTAAAAAAAACAGTGTCTAACAAGCCTGAGTATTACGCTAGTTAGACACTGTTTTAATGAGTTTTAGCCATTATTGAGTGGCTTACTTGCATAGACACCGTGACCATCTTTACTAAGATCAAAAGAGATATCACTTTTTAGATCTGCACATGAATATAAAGATGAGTTTTCAGTTTCCGCGACGAGGCTACAGTTGTCCTTAATACTGTTTGTATCATCAGCGTCAAATTCGAACGTAGCCGTGACGACTTTCGACTCTGTATTGTGTAACGCTTCAATATTTACTGCCGACTTTGGAAGGTAATTGGGTAACCAGCCTTGTTTAAAAAACTCAGACTTTTCGATGTCCATATAGTTTTTAAAGACTGTCGCAACCGTTTCATCCGATGATGCCGCCCAGCTGTGAGCCGAAAATAGTAGGACCATAGGTATTGCTAATAACAATTTAGTTTTCATCTTTGTTTCTCCATTGTGGCAGGTCTGTTCAACACCGCCGGTTATTTAAAAGCGTTCGAACAGGAGAAAGTTTAAGTGACTTTGTAACCAAATATGTCACTTACTAGTCAAGCATAAGTTAATGTTTCATCATTTAATCCAATATAATCAACGTATTAAATGATAGTTTTTGAGATGCTGCTTCCGTAAATCATTAGAAATATCAGAGCAACGTAAAATGACCGCCTAATGAATTGACAGAAATAGGTCAATTAAACACATTCACTGTCGTTGACTTAAGCCTACAACGGATAGCGATGAGTTTGACAGTGCTAACAACGGGTGTAATGACCGCTGAAGCTCAGCTAGCTGAGTGCGTATTATGTATCTTATGTTAAATAGGAATTCTGGTACGAGGTATATATGGTTATTCGCCCACCGAATATAAATTAATGATATAGGTTTGGATGTTTTTGCTCTTGACCCTCTGTGATGAAAATGCGTCGTTTCTATTCTATTTTATGCTTAACCTACTCTGGAGGTGCAGAAAGTTAAACGTAAAGTATTCTATTCACATTGCGTGATGTTCGGTACTAGAGTGTGGCTTGCGTCTTATTCCAATGGTTTACATGAGTGTTCCAACAACCCATTCGTCGGAAGCTCAAATAAAGATGCTGTTCTGTTCCCATTAACTTATTACTAAACCTTCAGGATAATTCGTATTTTGGAATGTCATAATGATGACTCTCCTAATATTTCTGAGCGACGTAAAACCTTATAGGGAAACTGGTTCATTCTAACCAATGCCAATTGGGAATAGATTGAATGTCATCGTTTCCATTATCAAGTCGTACCGCTACGAGTATTGTTTCCCTTAATTGATATCAATAAGGGAAACTGTCGATGAAATATATCTGTATGAACTGTGCTTGTGAATACACACCCACCCTACGACTAATTAAGTGTACATGCGGCTCTGCTCTATGGGTTAAACCGGAAACGTCATTCAATAAGAACGACTTAATTGAGCACGATTTAACGATATGGCGGTATTCCCGTTCTTTTCCGATAAGAGAACATGACACTCAGGTTTCGTTTAATGAGGCCATTACACCACTAGCGAAAGCAAAAGTATCGGGTGTTTCAATACTGGCCAAGATGGATTCATTACAGCCAACCGGATCATTTAAAGACAGAGGTGCGGCACTTGTCATCAATTACCTCAAAAATCTGGGTATAAAAAGTATTGCCGAAGATTCAAGTGGTAATGGCGGTAGCGCCTATGCTGGTTACGCTGCGAAAGGGAAAATCGAGTGCAACATATTTGTACCTGCGGGCACATCTCTTGGCAAAACCACACAAACTAGAATGTACGGTGCAAATTGTATTGAAGTTAAAGGTACGCGAGAAGACGCTGCCCAAGCCGCAATAAACAGTTTTAAAACACACGGTAGTTACTATGTTGGTCATAACTGGCATCCACTCTTTATTGAAGGCGTAAAGTCCATTGCTTATGAAATTTGGGAACAGTGTGGATATAAAGCCCCCGATAATTTTGTGGCACCTGTTAGCAACGGAAGCCTATTAGCGGGCGCCTATTTAGGTTTCTCTGAATTACTTAGAAGTGGAGAAATAGATAAATTACCTCGTTTATTTGGGATTCAGAGCGAAGGTATTCAACCATTTGTCCAAGTATTCAATGGCAAGGAAATTAAAACTATCTCTATGAGTACGATCGCTGAAGGCATCAAGATTCAGCGCTCTTCTCGCCTGAATGAAGTAATTGAATTTGTACGAACTTCTAAAGGCCGTTTTATCAGTGTCAGTGATCACGAGATTAAAGTAGCTCTAAAAGAAATGGGCAAGCAAGGTTTTTTCATCGAGCCTACATCAGCTGCAGCATTTGCTGGTATTGCTGTTCTTTTAGACCGTGGAGACATTGGCAAAGAAGACTTAACAGTAGGCGTGATAACCGGTAATGGCCTTAAGACGACGAGTGCCATCCAACAGTTACTTAATGAAACCACAGATTAAGGGGCAAACAATGAAGTATATTCAAACGAATGATGCGTTAAAACCTGTTGGGCATTACTCTCAAGCGATTGTTCATAATGGGTTAGTCTACGTGTCGGGGCAATTGCCAATTAATCCGGATAGCGGTGAAAAAGTAACTGGTGATATCGAACTACAAACTCGCCAAATATTTGATAACTTGATTAAGATTCTTGATACAGCGGGAACGACTTTAGATCAAACCTTGAAGCTTGTCGTCTATATCTCGGATGTCCATTACTGGAGTGAAATTGATGCAATTTGTAGCGATTACTTTACAAACCATAAACCAGTGCGGACTATAGTGCCAACGCGTGGGCTTCATTTCGGTTTAGAGATTGAAGTGGACTGCATCGCGATATGCACGTAATAATAATGACTTGGTTGTCGCACTATCTGTGATAGTGGCTACCACCTTTTGTATTCGTTCTAGTCGATAGTTATTTTGCCTAACACAAATAGTTATTGGCCTGAAAAGAGGTTCAAGTTCATCATATTTGTGTATGTACTTTTCTTTTATTCGCAGTGCTCTCACAATAGAAAGTGGCACAAGTGCTGGTGCGGTGCCCTGTAATGATAACTGAGCCGCTGCCGTATAAGAGTCTAGCTGCATGACCGGTTGTATATTTAATTTTTCTAAAATCGCTGACTGATAGGTGTTTGCGCCGTTACTTAGGTCTGTGGTGATTAAAGTGTTAGGTAACGATTTCAAGGGCAAGTTACTCACGATATAGAACGGCTCATCAAAAAGGTGAAAAGTGAGTAAGCCATGGCTAGGAGGTAAGTAACCAGCACATAATCCTAGTATGGCTTTACCTGATTTAACATTTTCAACAATTCTTGGCGTATGATTTGTGGTAATAGTGAGATTTGAGTCGTCTTGAAAACATTTTGTTAAAGCCGAACTGAAATGACCCGCAACGAGTGTTTCTGAACAATCCATACGAAGAAGTGTGTTGTTTTCCAGTACCTGTTGTTCATATATCTGCCCGCACAGTTCACTAAACGTTGGGCCAACACTTTCAATTAACGCTTTAGCATCTGCGGTAAGCCGTACATAGCGCCCGTCCGGTTCTATCAGCTTCTTTCCAAGGCGTTTTTCTAGTTTCGTAATGCGTTTGCTAACAGCCGATTGGCTGATATACAGAATGCTTCCCGTGCGGTTCATGGTTTTTTCCTGACCAAGAACTAAAAGGGTTTCAATACCTTCGAGCAACATAATATTAACAATGAAAAAAAGGAATAATTCAAAAAGTTTATTCGTATTTTGCGTAGGTTACAATCATATTTTGGTTGGCATAATTGAATATTTTCTAAATTAGTTATTAACCACTACCCTGTTTCGACCCTCTCTTTTCGCAGTATAGAGAGCAGTATCTGCTCGTAATAAAAGTTGATTGCGAGATTCATCGTTTCGATTCATCGCTACACCCATACTTGCCGTCACTGAATATTGATCGCTTAAATCCAGTGTCTCAATCGCTATTCTCAATTTCTCTGCCAGGCTGCTAGCACCTACCAGTTCAGTATTCGGACAAATCACCAGAAACTCTTCACCGCCCCAGCGTCCAACAATATCCACTTTGCGTACAGTTTCCTTTAGCGCCTTCGCTACCGCAACCAGCGTGTCATCTCCCGCCTGGTGTCCCCAACTATCATTAATTGATTTAAAATAGTCCAAGTCGATAAGAATAACTGAGAACTTATGAGGGTACCGGTTGGAGCAGTTAGTTTCTTCAGTTAATACTTGATCTAACCTATGTCTGTTAGATATTTGAGTCAGCGCATCCGTCACCGAATAGTGCTTAAGTTTCTTTTCTAGCTCGACTTTCTTGGTTACATCTTCAATTACCGCCTGCATCGCAGGCTCACCATCCCACTCAATTCTATTATCGTAAACACTGAAATAGCGTTTTTTTCCATCGAAACAAATATTTTCAAGTACCGTATTTACCCCCTGAGCCTTGCCACTAATTATGTCGGCGTATTGCTGTCGTGCAAAATCATGTTCATCTTCCGGGATGAAGTCCATGAGACTCACGTTGTTGAGTACATATTCTATTGATGGAGCGTGCATTAAGTCGACCCATGCCTGATTGACCATCACCGGTATAAAGTTCTTGTGAACCGTTATACCTTGTCCTGAAGTCGTAATCAGCCTCTTGTATTTGCGCTCATTTTCTTTCAATTGCTGGTGAGCTTTCTCAACGATTGACATATCAATAACGGTAACTTGGATAGCGGGTTCCCCTTCCCATTCAATCACGTGATCGATAGTAAATACTGTGAAGGTACGGCCATTACGATCAATGTTTTTAAATGTTCTACCGCGGGGAGTCATTTTGCCACTTATCTGTAGGTAGTAGTTGTCACGGGCGGCTTGATGAAATTCAGGGTCAATAAAATCCAGAAATGAGCCAATACTACTCATTAACTCCGTCGCCGAATTATACCCAAATATTCGTGCATAGTTGTCATCAACATAAACTGGCTCAAGGTCTTTGAGCACGATTACACCATAGGTTGAATCGATGGTTAATTCAGGCATAAAGCTTACTACTCCAAAGAAGAGACGGTGTTACAGTTAGTTAATATACAGGTAGAACTGTATGCCGCAACATATCCAAACATAAATCTATTTACTTCCTTTGTATTGTCGTTCGTTACCATACGAATTTCGGTGATTACAAATACATGATAGTCAATCTCCAGTGACAAAGAGAGCATAGGCATCACACTACACTTTTTTTCATAAAACTCATTTTCGTGAGGACTAGCTTTGCGGCTATTATTTGCGTGTTAATGAGTCATATCGTCTCTCCAGGTTAACGTGCCCCCATACAACCTTTATGTTTTGCATTAGCATCACGCTGCTATTACATCCGTAATGTCTGAGGTCAATTCGTTTTACTTCGCCCAAACCAACATGAAATTATTCGCAGGCATCGGTATTTTGGTAACCAATTCCATACCTTTAGCCCAAGAGACCAAGTCTTGAATGTCTCGAACACCTCCAAACCCTCTCTTTGTTAATGACTCGTCAAATTCTTGATTGCTACTGCTTGTGTGTTCACCATTGACCATCATTGGACCATATTGACAAAAAACACCACCTTTAGGGAGGTTTTTTGCGATCATCCTCATCATCAATTGTGCATCTTTCTGTTGCATAATATGAGTCGTGTTTGCCGTGAATACAGCATCAACTTCTATATTAGGCCAGCTATCCTGGCCAATTTTGAGCTCAATTGGATTGCTGATAATGACTGAACCAGACTCTGAGATCCATGCATTAATACTTAGATGGTTTTCGGGCATATCGCTGGTGTACCAACAATTAAGATTAGATATTTTAGGAGCAAGAAAAACGGCGTGTTGTCCCGTTCCTGAGCCGATCTCTAAAACGTTTTGACTGTTCTTAAAATAGATGGAAAGCTGTTCGAAGATGACCTGTTTGTTTCTTTCAAAGGACGGGCTAAAGCACTTAGACATAATTATATTCCTGATTGTTTCTGAATAAGTATAAACGGTACTCTTTAGCAAACGAAACATCGACTTTTGTCACACAACGTAATGAAAGTAGCGTTTAATTGGAACTGAATATTATATTGCCGTAGTAGGATTCTGCGTTGCTCCCGCTGTTATCTGTATCCGTCATAATGGCGACCATGTCTATATATCTATAGGCATTTAAGTTCGATTTCTCGCTCCCTTTATCCCCAAAGTAATCGATCAAATCATTGTATACATTTCGTTTTTCATTGTACCAATGTCCTAATTGAGCTCCCTGCCCTCTAACCGCGATCATTTGGACACTTGATCCAGTAAACGCGTTATCCCAAACCTGCCCCTGATTTTGATTGCTTGACCAAACATAGCTTATCGATTTTGTTGTCCAGAGCATTAATCCGCCATCGATAACCACATAAACCCTAGCGACGTAATCATCACCTTCCTTGTCATGCTCGTTCAATAATGGCAGTTTACTTTCTGTTAACCAGCTCCAGTTCATATAAGGCGTTATGAGTAGGTCAATTTTCTTTTTCAAAACAAGGCCCGATGCCGAATTGTTACTTATTGCTTTTAAAGCAATGTGGTCTTTATAGGTAAGTACGTTATACGTTGATTCGCCGGAAATGACTTCGTGTTCCCACTGTTGAATACCATTGTCATTTAATGATGTTAAGTTTAAAGAGGCACCGGCACACAAAGATGTCCCTAAACTGATGAACAAAGCGATAGATCTAACCATTCCATTCTCCACTTGCTGCCATTCGATACATTTTAAATAAGTAATAAAAATCAGTCTTAAAGACCCATTTCAAGGCCGATTTTTTATTAAAATGCCTCATCTTCATTATAAACACTGACAACATGGTCACCATTCACAGTTTCAGATATCAAAAAAACGATGGGCTTACAGCATACTTGACAGTCTTCAATATACTGTTGATTTACGTCCGTGGAATCGACTAGAACATCAATTAATTCAGCACAGTATGGGCATACTATAGATTTTTCAAGTAGTTGATCCATTTTGAAATCCCTCGAAATACGCTGAAATTGATAGTGCCGCAGTTACGCGATTACTATTATTAAGATTTAATTGAATTTATCCTCTTCGCACGATGAAATCAAAGAATAACCAAAAATGTTACATGTACTAACGAGAGTTGAACGCTAAACTTAATAATAATCCACTCGATATTTCAGGCTGATAGATGAAAATAACCCATCAAATAAAGGTATCAATGCTTGTCGTGCTAATGGCGAATACTGTACACGCGTATGAAGTAGAAAAGGTGAGCAGCGGACTAATCATACCATGGGGACTGGCTTATATAGACGACAACACTATGCTCATAACTGAGAGAAATGGTGCAATCAAAAGGCTCAACCTGTTAACCGGTGAACATAAGACTTTGGCTGAGATTCCAAATGTTTGGGCGAAAGGACAAGGTGGACTTTTAGACATCGCACTATCCCCCTTCGATGACAACAAAATATACGTTACGTACAGTAAAGAGAACAATAACAAAGGCATCTTAACCCTTGCATCAGCGACTTACCGGAACGGGTTATTATCAGATTGGAAGGATATATTTGTTTCAATATCCCAAACTGACACTAATAGACATTTCGGCAGCCGAATTACGTTTGATAATAATAGTCTCTACCTTTCAATCGGTGACCGTGGTGAACGAGAAAATGGTCAGAACACCCTAAATCATGCCGGCTCAATCTTACGTTTGTATCCGGATGGTAGTACGCCTCCAGATAACCCGTTTGTCAGCAACGAAAATGCACTAGACGAAATATGGAGTTACGGACATCGCAACCCACAAGGATTATTCTTCGATCATAAGACCGAACAGCTCTGGTCAATTGAGCACGGGCCACGTGGTGGAGATGAAATTAACTTAATCAAAGAAGGTGCCAATTATGGATGGCCAATTACCTCACACGGTAAGGAATATTGGGGTCCAATGAATGTTGGTGAAGCGACTGAAAAAGAAGATATTGAATCACCTATTAAGGTATATATTCCTTCAATCGCTCCAAGTAGTTTGGTCTTGTATCGAGGTGATACGTTTCCGGAGTTAAAAGGCAAATTACTATCTGGTGCGCTTAAGTTGACGCATATCAATGTCGTCACACTCAATAAGGACGGTGACGATATCGCTGAAGACCGAATCCTATTAAATCTTGGTGAACGAATCAGAGACATTGAGGTGTCCCCTAACGGAGAGATTTTCTTCAGTACTGATTCTGGTCATATCTACAAGCTCAAGAGGTGACAATGTTATAGCTATAACTCTCTACTAAAGATACTCAGCGACGACCCCTACAACCTCGTCTAGGTGACCAACGATATGATTTGCGATGTCAAACTCTTTGGATGCCTGCTCAGGTATGGCTATTGTGGTTATTTTTGCGCAAACAGCAGATCTTACTCCGGTGATACTATCTTCTAAAGCAATGGCACTGTTAGTGGAGACACCTAACAGACGGCATACCTCCAAATATACATCAGGTAAAGGTTTTCCGTATTCAACATCATCAGCGCTTAGTGTAAGTTCAAAGACATCCATTATATCCAACTTCTCTAGAACCGCGGATATGATCGGATAACTGGATGAGGTTGCTAATGCAATGCGGCACCCTTTCTTCTGTAGGAAGTCAATTAACGTATAGATCCCTTCTCGGGCCGTCGCTCGTTGACATATTAAAGCGGCCGTCTTTTGCAAAAGAGAACTGGTGAATACGTTTTGATCAACCGTTAAGTTAAAACGTTCGATCCAAAATGCGGCAATATCATCTATACGCTTACCCATTGTATATAGAATGCATTCTTCTTCAGTTATATTGATACCAAGCTGTTCCAACAACTCTATTTGAGCTTTACGCCAATGCGGTTCGGAATCAAGCAACACGCCGTCCATATCAAAAATAAATAATTCTTTTCTGTACATGTAACCTCTGTTAAAAAACTTACCGTTGAGCGGTTATTTATATTGGTTTTATTTTAACGGAGTTGATCAAAAAAAGCTTGAAATTCAAGAGACGCTAACTTATTTTTTTTGCACGAATTTGCAATGCTTAACGTCAATCATCTAAAAGAAAATAGCCATATAAGTGACAGGGTAACCTAGAGTCGGCTGTAATTAGAATGCCTGCAGCCCTAAATTAAAGGCTGCAGATTTACTTAAGACATTAATTGACTCTGTTGCCGATAAGCTTTCTTGTCTCTCGATAGCATTGAACAACCCGCTCTCTCTGAACATTGGCACTTGTTACATTTAAAAGCTTAGCGTCTATATTATTTTTATAGTGATATATTGAATAGTGAGGCCTTCTCGATTTGGTCAGAATATGTTCCAAGAAAACCAACGTCGCTATAAGATGAAAAATTTGACGCGGAAGTTGATATGTCAACCGACTCATTGGTTCAAAACATTCGGGATAATTGAAGGTTAACTCTTGTGCCGCCGTTTTATCCATACCAACAGAATGAAGAATGTCACTCACATTTTCTCTACACTTGCTTTTCTCCAAATATTCGAACATACGCCTCCCCAATACAACATAACATTGGGGTAAATAATAACGTTACGCTAGAGAGTTATTGTAAGCGTGATGTCAGAAACAACCTTGATTTGTAAACAAATATTACACGACAAGAAAAATGTGATTATTTGCCGCAACACTTCTTGTATTTTTTATTACTACCACAGGAACAAGGATCATTACGTTCCGGTTTTTTTTCAAAACGTTGAGTCTTGGGTTTATTTAATACCGCATCGAGTTCGCTGATATCTTCTACGGCTTCGCTATTTATTTCAATATTAGCGAAAAGCTGTTGCTGATCAATCAATCTCTGAACTTCATCCTTACGTTGCTGGCTAGTCACGGTTAATGACAATGGATAATTGGATGTACCAGGCTTAACCTCTGCGTTTGTTTTGTAACCATTCTTGCCGTAATTCGACATAATATCAGGGGTGCCACGATAGAAAAATTTAGACATAAAGTATCTCAAAGGGAGAAAAACGGCATCTTAACAACTTAAAGAGAGATAAGCGAAAGAAGTTTAAAGTAACATCCCGACGAGGAGGAAATACATAATCATCCAGAGCACTGAAAGGTTCAAGCTCTTATAAAGATAAAAACCTAAGGCCACTGTTGCGACATCAATAGACGAGGTGATTGCCCCACTAAAAATAGGATAATAAAGGGCAGAAAGGAGTAACCCGACAACGGACGCGTTCACCCCAAGAATGGCACCAGCCATCTTTGAGTTCCCCGCTAGATGTTGCCAATTCTTTAAGACCGCGAGTAATAATAGGAAGCCAGGTAAAAATACAGCGAGTGTTGCGACAAAAGCGCCAAATATTGGCGACGACGACATCTGATAACCAATATACGTTGCCAGAGTAAACATCGGACCGGGTACTGCCTGAGCCGCCGCATATCCAGTCATAAACACATCCTGACTAACTTGTTCGCCAATTAAGCTCTGAAGTAAAGGAAGAACCACATGACCCCCGCCAAAGACAAAGCTTCCTGCCTGGTAAAAGTGACCAAATAGGTCAATCATTGGGGAGTAATGACTGATAAGCGGTAAACCAATCAATAACATCATAAATAATACCAAAGGAATTATAGATGGTTTGAAAGGTTGAAGATCACTCTTTGCTTCTGTTCTCATAAAGACCCCCCCTATCAGAGCAGCAATAACCAAGGCAACCACCTGCGTAGTAATACCCGGAAGGATAAGAAGCGAACATGTAGTTGCAACGCAAATACCTGCGGTTAGCTTGATCTTACAGAAATTTTTATACATACCCCACGTGGCATCTGCAACGACGACGACGGCAAGCAACTTCAATCCGTGCACAATGCCTTGATAAACATTGGTTCCTATTATTTGACTACTTACCGTTGCTAGCCCCAACATAATCAACATGGAAGGAAGGGTGAAACCAACAAACGCAGCGCATGCACCAAGTATGCCTCCCTTTTTATACCCAAGAGCAAACCCTACTTGACTCGATCCCGGTCCAGGAAGAAATTGGCTTAGGGCGACAATTTGGGCGTATTCGTTATCATCTAACCACTTATGTTTTTCCACAAATGCTTGGCGGAAATAGCCGATATGTGCCGCCGGACCGCCAAAGCTAACCCAACCAAGGAAAAAAAACAGTTTAAAAATTAACCACATTTAAAAATCACTCTGTATCTCGTTATGATTAATTTAATTAGTAAGCTAAAATGAATCAAATTAATAGATTTAATAGACTATATGAACCAAATGGGATGAAGTGAATGAATGGTGTTAAATGGAAAGATGTCGACCTCAATTTGATGGTTGCTTTTCAAGCCCTTTACAAAACGAACAGCGTTAGTATGGCCGCTGAACGATGCTTTATCAGTCAATCCGCAATGAGCCATACCCTTCAACGTATTAGAATGCTATTCGATGATTCATTGTTCACTCGCGTGGGCATTCATATGGAACCGACGCAGAGAGCCCATGAAATTGCACCGGTAATCGAAGATCTTCTCCATTCTATACAAACGAAATTACTCATTAAGCCTGCGTTTATTGCAAATGAATTCGATGGCATATGGAAAATAGGACTGACTGATTACGCCGAACAACTCTTTGCACCTTCTATCTATGACGAAATTAAAGCACAGTCGCCAAAATCTCAAATAGGATTTTATAACGTTAATCGTGGTAATTACTGCCAAATGGTCGAAAGTGAAACAATAGACATTGTCATTGGCAGCATAGAAAGTTTGGATAAGCGGTTTATTTCAGACCATTTATATACAGAAGACCATCTCTGCCTATTTGATCCAGATTCAGTATCATTTCGTACCACTTTAAGCGTAAAGGAGTTTATCTCTATAGAACATGCCTTAGTAAGCCCAGACGGTCACCTACAAACAAAAATTGATAATGAATTGAATAGGTTAGGCCTAAAGCGCCAAGTAAGCGTTGCCTCAAGAAACTTCTTAACTATCCGTCGCCTATTGTTAGGGAGAGAATTAATGTGCATTGTACCTAAGCGATTTGCCGAAACAGAAATGTACAGTCACGCGCTGATGGCACTTCCTCCTCCTATTCCTGTCTCCAGTTTTGACATCAAACTGGTTTATCTAAAAACCGTTCAACAAGAGAACAAAAATAGCTGGTTACGAAAATTAATCACCAACATCATTACGGAATCTTGAGTACATTTCTTCCTGATAAAACTAACGAAAATCGGGCTTTTCTACCGAAAGTTGATATAACGTGCTTTTTCTAATGGTTGGTCCGTTTTTGATAACCTTATCCGTACAGGCAGACTCTCAATTTTTAGTAACCAATGGTCCAATTTAACCTCTAATATCGCCTCTGAATTGATGAGTTCAATCACGAGTTTCTCCTCGACCGTAGCGGACGATATACGATAATTATTGTCTTTCATTTGCCATTTTAAGTTGACATTCATTGAATCATTTTCGATAACGCAATCCTGTTCGACATAACATAAAACATCATTATTTGAGTGAGTTAGGCTACGCCATGTAAACGCGATAATGAGTATACATAACATGAATAAAATTTGAGCTAAGCGCCCTTTTGTCAGTTTTTCTGCAGCCATTTTTTATATTCTCATGCAACAAGCTTCAAACTTTTAGTAATAAATGAACTTGCAATGTAAAAATTGCAGGTTAAATCGTTGTCATTAAAATGTTAATTCAATTATCATGTCGTGTGAAAAATCACTCCAAACCGTGTTTTGATAGAACAGAAAGATAGATTGACGTTTTTTTAATCACCTTTGGAATGTATTACGACACAAAGTCAAAAAAAGCAAATAGTCACTTAAAAATTGGAAGAAATATAATGAGCCAAGTACAACAACTTGAGCACAACTATAACTATACAGTCGTACGTCAATTTACCCTAGTTACCATACTATGGGGAATCGTTGGTATGTCTGTAGGTGTGTTGATTGCTGCTCAGTTAGTTTGGCCACAGCTAAACTTTGATACGCCGTGGTTAACCTACAGCCGTTTACGCCCGCTACATACTAACGCTGTGATTTTTGCGTTTGGTACCAGCGCCCTTTTTGCAACTTCATATTATGTTGTTCAACGTACATGCCAAACGCGTCTGTTTGGTGGAATTCTCGTACCCTTCACTTTCTGGGGATGGCAACTTGTTATATTGCTTGCTGCTATCACACTCCCTCTTGGGTACACAACAAGTAAGGAATATGCGGAACTAGAATGGCCAATCGATATTTTGATTGCTGTCGTTTGGGTCGCCTACGCCATCGTGTTTTTCGGCACGATGGTTAAGCGAAAGACATCGCATATCTATGTAGCCAACTGGTTCTTCGGCGCATTTATACTTACTGTAGCCGTCTTACACATTGTAAATAGCATGGCAATACCAGTTTCTATGGGTAAATCTTACTCATTATACTCTGGCGCGACCGATGCAATGATACAGTGGTGGTACGGACACAATGCGGTAGGCTTTCTACTGACTGCTGGTTTCTTAGGGATGATGTATTATTTTGTACCTAAGCAAGCCGGAAGACCTGTTTATTCATATCGTTTATCGATAGTCCACTTCTGGGCACTTGTTTCTCTGTATATTTGGGCTGGTCCTCACCACCTTCATTACACTGCACTGCCTGACTGGGCTCAGTCACTCGGTATGGTGATGTCTTTGGTTCTATTTGCTCCATCTTGGGGTGGCATGATCAACGGTATAATGACGCTTTCTGGTGCTTGGCATAAGTTACGTTATGACCCTATCTTACGTTTCATGGTTGTTTCCCTTTCATTCTATGGCATGTCCACGTTTGAAGGTCCAATGATGGCAATTAAGACAGTTAATGCGCTCTCCCACTATACTGACTGGACAATTGGTCACGTGCATTCAGGTGCGCTCGGTTGGGTCGCGATGGTTTCTATCGGTGCCATATATCACTTGATTCCAAAGCTATTTGGTCAAGAGAGAATGTATTCTGTTGGATTAATCAATGTACACTTCTGGTTAGCTACTATCGGTACCGTGCTCTATATTGTCGCGATGTGGATCTCAGGTGTAATGCAAGGTCTGATGTGGCGTGCAGTTAACGCGGACGGTACATTAACCTACAGCTTTGTAGAGTCAGTTCAAGCGTCTTACCCGTTCTACACAGTACGCTTCATCGGTGGCTTAATTTTCCTATCAGGTATGTTCTTATTAGCTTATAACGCTTATAAAACAATAACGGCACCTGAAGATAGCTTACAAGCTATCGAGCAACCGGCATAAGGAGATTTATTAATGAGTTCAAACTCAAATAATCGCCATGATCTAGTCGAACGTAACGTCGGTTTGCTAGCGATTTTAATTATATTAGCTATCAGCTTAGGTGCTTTGGTGGAAATTGTTCCACTGTTTTTCCAAAAGCAAGTAAACGAACCTGTTGATAATTTGAAGCCCTATACTGCCCTTCAGATGGAAGGTCGTGACATTTACATCCGTGAAGGTTGTAGCGTATGTCACAGCCAGATGATTCGACCTTTCCGCGCAGAGACTGAGCGCTATGGTCACTATTCTGTTGCGGGTGAAAGCGTTTGGGAACATCCATTCTTATGGGGTTCTAAGCGTACAGGCCCAGATCTCGCTCGTGTTGGTGCACGTTATTCAGACGAATGGCACCGTGTACACTTGTTGAATCCAAGATCTTTGGTTCCTGAATCTAATATGCCAGGCTTTCCTTGGTTAGCAGAAAATGTGTTAGACGGCGAATTAACGCAGGCCAAGTTAACCTTGTTCCGCGATCAATTTGGCGTTCCATATACTGATGACCAAATAGCAACCGCTAAAGCGGATGTTGTTGGGAAAACAGAGATGGACGCACTAATCGCTTATCTTCAATCTCTCGGCCACGCGATGAAATAAGGAGGAATCATTATGAGTATTGGTACTTTCCATTCCATCTGGACCGTTGTGCTATTTGTTAGCTTTTTTGGGGTCGTTTGGTGGGCTTACGGTAAAAACCGTAAAGGTCGCTTTGAAGAGGACGCAAACTTAGTGTTTGCTGATGAGCAAAAAGCGACAACCAAAAAAAATAAAGGAGTAAGCAAATAATGACGTCATTTTGGAGTGCGTGGATTATCATTCTCACAGTCATCACATTGGTTGGGTGTGCTGTGATTTTGGCTTGGGCCTTAAAAAACAACGTCGGTGTCGAAGAAGGCGCCGAAATGGATCACGAATATGACGGTATTAAAGAGCTAAACAACCCACTACCAAAATGGTGGAGCTTTTTGTTTATTGGTACCTTTGTTTTCACCATTATTTATTTGGCATTATTCCCAGGTTTGGGGTCTTTTAAGGGCTTACTAGGCTGGACGAGTTCTAACCAAGTAGTTAAGAATCTAGAAGAGTCTAAACAGTACATTGTGCAAGCACATGCGAATCAAACACTTGATGAGTATGCGAGAGCACTGGATGATGCAAATACTTTCTATGGTGAGGCATTCGACAAACTAGCTTATAGTTCAAACGGAGATTTACGCTCTATCCCCGAGATAGCCGCTGATCCGGAAGCGCTTAAAGTTGGTCAACGTCTGTTCCTACAAAACTGTTCTCAGTGTCACGGTTCAGATGCTAGGGGACAAATTGGTTTTCCTAACCTGACAGACAAAGCTTGGTTGTACGGCGGAGAACCAGAAGCCATTCTGACGACGATCATGAATGGTCGTATTGGCGCAATGCCTGCTTGGGGTGATGCTCTAGGTGAGCAAGGCGTTAAAGAAGTGGTCACCTATACTTTAGGCCTAGCTGGTCGTAAAGTGAATGCACGTGAAGCGGCCGCTGGTAAGCAGCGCTTTGTTGTGTGTGCGGCATGTCATGGTACAGATGGTAAAGGTAACCCGGCATTGGGTGCACCTGATTTGACCGACAATGATTGGTTATTTGGTGACTCGCGCGCAGAAGTAACGGCAACCGTAGTCAATGGTCGTCAAGGCGTGATGCCAGCTTGGAAAGACATTCTTGGTGAAGAGAAAGTACAACTCGTCGCCTCTTATGTTTGGAGCTTAAGCAACAAAGATAAGTAATCTACTGCGAAAGAATAGCCCCAATTTTTGGGGCTATTCTTTTTTCTAATAACCTCTTTATGTCCTAAAGACATTTTTCATAGAGAATCCCATGATAAAACCTTGGTATAAACAATTTTGGCCGTGGTTTCTGATCACATTACCTTTGTGTGTCGTAGTATCAGGTTTTACAACCCTTGCCATTTTTACCCAAAATTCAGTTTCTCTTGTTGCCGAAGACTATTATAAAAAAGGCAAAGGGATTAATATTGATCTTTCAAAAATTAGACAAGCAGGCGCTTTGGGCCTTTCTGCTAGCGTTTCATCCGACGCTGATTTTGTCTCTGTTACTTTTGATAAAGGTGATCTTGAGTTTTATCCCGCTCTGACTATTGTATTTACCCATAGAACCTTAGCCGATCGAGATTTCCAAAAAGTAGTTAGCTCAGATGCAAAGGGCCAATATCGAATCAAATTGGATCGCGATCTTAGCGGCCCATGGTTTGTAGAAATTCAACCTCATACAAAAGAATGGTTGTTGCAAGGAAAAGTCTCCTTCCCTGCTGCTAGTCCGACCCTTCTTGTTAATTAATAACAGAGAATCACTATGGCACACTCGTGTTATCACTGCGGTGAAGATGTACCAGAGAACACGGATTTTATTGTCGAAATACTTGGTGAAACAAGGGAGATGTGTTGCCCAGGTTGCCAAGCTGTCGCGCAAACTATTATAGATAGTGGGCTGGTTAGCTATTATCAATACCGCACTGAAAAGGCAGAAAAAGCAGAACTTGTGCCTGAACAGTTGCAAGCGTTAATCAATTACGACAACGAGGAAGTTCAATCCGAGTTTGTACGTAAAAGTGCTAATACTTCAGAGGTAACGCTTTCTTTAGAGGGGGTCACTTGTGCGGCTTGTGCTTGGTTAATTGAAAAACAGATCAATGATAAGCCGGGCGTAAACTTGATTCGTGTTAACACCACGACCAATAGAGCAATAGTAAACTGGGACAATACTCAAACTAAATTGAGCGACCTTCTGTCTTCTATCCATAGGCTTGGCTATAAAGCGGCCCCGTTCGAAGCTGATGCCCATGAAGCCACCTATCATCAATCTATGAAGCAGTACTTGTATCGTTTGGGTATCGCAGGCTTAGCCTCAATGCAGGTCATGATGCTTGCCGTCGCGCTATATTTTGAAGTTTTCGGTGACCTTGATACTGAATTCAAACAATACCTCCGCATCGTCAGTTTATTATTTGCCACACCCGTTCTGCTCTACTCTGCCCTACCTTTTTACCTGAATGCATGGCGTAGCATAAGAGGCCGAACACTCGGCATGGACGTACCAGTGTCTATTGCCTTAATATTCGCTTACGTGGCCAGTGTTATTGCGACGGTACAAGAACAAGGCGAGGTCTTCTTTGAGTCCGTATCAATGTTTACCTTTTTCTTGCTGCTGGGTCGATTCTTAGAGATGAGAGCAAGAAGGAAAGCGGCAGCCGCGAGTGCTAACTTATTAAAACTGATCCCGGCGATGGCAACTAAAATAGACGGGACTCAAGTACCAGTGCGCGTATTACAGCCGGGAGACCGTGTTCGCGTTTTGCCAGGTGAGCATATACCCGCAGACGGCCTAATTAAAGATGGTCGCATTCACGTTGATGAATCGATGCTTACTGGTGAATCTATCCCTGTGGTTAAAAGCGTTGACGACAACGTCTATGCTGGCAGCATTAATACTGACGAGGCCTTTGAGTTGGAGGTCACCGCAACCAAGGCGGAATCGATGTTGGCGAGCATTGTTCGCCTTCAAGATGAAGCCCAGATGACGAAACCGAAGATTGCTCAGGTCGCTGATGTTATCGCTCGATATTTTGTTGCCGCAATCCTAACGATAGCATTTGCAACATGGTTGTATTGGCAGCAACATCAACCCGACGACGCATTCTGGATCATGTTATCGGTTCTTGTCGCCACTTGTCCTTGTGCGTTATCACTTGCCACGCCAACGGCAGTGACATGTGCGACATCTCGAATGGGCGACTTAGGCTTATTGCTTCGAAAAGCGCACGTTATAGAAACGTTTTGCAAAGTGAATCACTTGGTTATTGATAAAACAGGCACGCTAACAAAAGGTGAGATACACATCGATGATGTCGCCCTTTATTCAGTGCAAGATAAGGAAACGTGTTTGGCGATTGCTGTGGCGCTTGAAGAACATGCTAATCATCCGATTGCGAAGGCCTTTAAACAGATAAGTAAAAAAGACGCGACAGTGTCAGAAGTAAAAAATGTCATTGGTTTTGGTATCCAGGGTCGGTGGCAAGGACATGAGTGCCGAATAGGTAATGCACAATTTGTATTGGGTGACGAAGCACTTTCTGCTCCGTCCTCTATTTTCCTTTCCGTAGATAACCAACACATCGCAACATTCAGTTACCGCGATCCAATACGGAACGAAAGTAAAGCCTTCATCAAGCAACTGCATTCACTCGGTATTAAAACCACCCTTCTGACGGGCGACTCGTTAGTAAACGCAAATAGAGTGGCACAGGAAATCAACGTAGGTAAGGTGGTTGCCGATGCGTCTCCGGAGAAAAAGCTGGCTTACCTACAGGCGTTAGGTAAAGAGGAAATCATCCTAATGGTTGGCGATGGAATAAACGACGCACCAACGCTTTCGGGTGCTCATCTTTCTATTGCTATGGGCGGCGGAACGGATGTAGCTAAAGCCTCTGCAGATATTGTGCTCCTTGGCGATAAATTAAGTCATATTTTACATGCCCGAAAACTTGCGTTAAATACCCGCAAAATAATTAGGCAAAACCTTGCTTGGTCGTTAGGGTATAATTTACTGATACTTCCTCTTGCGGTAATGGGCCATGTCGCCCCTTATATTGCTGTTGTTGGCATGTCTGCAAGTTCTATCATCGTCGTTACCAACTCGTTAAGGTTGCTAAAAAAAGATGGATAGTCTTTATATATTAATCCCTATTGCCATTATCTTCGTGTGTATCGCGGTTGGCATCTTTTTATGGGCGGTAAAAAGTGAGCAGTTTGAGGATCTAGAAAGACAAGGTCAAAATATTTTGTTCGATGACGAATTAGAAAAGAAGAAAGATGATCACAAGTGATTGGTTAGGTGCAATGATGGTCGGTTTTTTGGGTTCAGCGCATTGTATCGGAATGTGCGGGGGCATCGCCACCGCAATGAGTATAAACTCCGTTGCAAAATCCGATCGGTTGCTAACGACCCTGCTCTATAATACTGGTCGAATTATCAGTTACTTGACCGCTGGCGCAATTGTAGGCGGCACAATATCGAGTGCGGCCTCTCTTGTGACTGACTACTCTATTCTCAATTGGCTGAGAGTATTGTCCGCCGTTGTAATGATTATTCTTGCGCTGTATATCGGAAAATGGTGGCATGGCCTTGTTTATGTGGAAAAGCTTGGTCAGCATTTATGGAAACATCTTTCTCCATTCAGTAAAAAGTTATTACCCTTGCCGACGCCATTCCATGCACTGCCATTAGGGCTATTATGGGGTTGGTTACCTTGTGGTTTAGTATACTCCGCTTTAACTTGGTCAGCGGTTTCCGGTAGTGCAGTAAACGGTGCCGCTATCATGCTTGCATTTGGATTAGGTACGTTACCATCAATGCTGTTTATGGGCGTTGGCGCGGCCTATTTGAATAAATTGAAAAATTCTGTCTATTTTCGTCAAACTGGTGCTGTTTTACTTTTATCATACGGCATCTATATTCTGGTGCAAACGTCCAACTTGTTGCGATAATCTAGTTAACTTATTGATTTATTTGTTAATTATTTAACTATCCTTTCCGTCATAGCAATGCTAAAATATTGATGTATATCAAATAGTGACTTGGAAATTATGATTTCAGAAAAACCAGCAACCAAAAGAATTCAGTCGGGCGGATGCGCTATTCACTGCCAAGATTGTAGTATTTCTCAACTCTGTATTCCATTTACTTTGAATGAATCAGAGCTCGATCAGCTGGATCAAATTATCGAGCGCAAAAAACCGATCCAAAAAGGCCAAGAGATTTTCAAAGCGGGCGATGACCTAAAATCTCTTTATGCTATTCGCTCTGGAACAATCAAAAGCTATACTATTACCGAACAAGGTGACGAACAAATTACTGCGTTTCATCTAGCAGGCGATTTAGTTGGTTTTGATGCGATAAACGGTAATGCTCATCCTTCATTTGCTCAAGCACTTGAAACCTCTATGGTTTGCGAAATTCCTTATGAAATTTTAGACGACCTTTCAGGAAAGATGCCTAAACTCCGCCAGCAAATTATGCGTTTAATGAGTAGCGAGATTAAGGGTGATCAAGATATGATCCTATTACTCTCGAAGAAGAATGCAGAGGAAAGATTAGCCGCATTTTTATTCAACCTTTCTACTCGATTCTCACAGCGTGGGTTTAGCCCTAGAGAATTTCGTTTAACCATGACTCGCGGTGATATTGGTAATTATCTTGGCTTAACCGTCGAAACCATCAGTCGATTGTTGGGACGCTTTCAGAAATCGGATATTTTAAGTGTTAAGGGTAAGTACATTACTATTCTTGATCACGAAGAGTTAAAAATTCTGGCTGGTATCTCTACTGAAGAGTAGTTAAAAAAGCGGCAAACAAATCCAAACCGAGTGGCTCTATAATGAGCCACTTCATATTTCTAGAGTACGATCATTTCTTTTGTTAAAATATTCCTCCCAAATAGTCTACAGTTAGAGTAGATTTAATAACTCTTTGGTTCTATTCCATAAAAAGGGAATTGTTATGAGTATATATAACAAAATTTTAGTCGTAGCGAATGTAAACGATGAACCTCAACCCGCACTTGCTCGTGCCATGCAGTTAGCACGTAAGAGCGTCTCGAAAAGTAACATCACCTTTTTCCTCTCTATTTATGATTTTTCCTATGAGATGACGTCGATGTTGTCAATAGATGAACGTGATGCAATGCGCAAAGGGGTGATCGAACAACGTTGCACATGGATGAATGAAGTCGCAGCACCTTATATTGATGATAGCGTTAATTTTAACGTCAAAGTGGTCTGGCACAATCGTCCCTATGAAGCTATTGTCGGCGAAGTATTCGGGGGAGACCACGATATCCTTATTAAGGCAACAAGAAAGCACGATATTTTAGAGTCCGTCATTTTCACACCGACTGACTGGCACCTTCTTCGCAAAGCTCCCTGCCCTGTGTTACTGGTTAAAGAGCACGAATGGCCAGAGAACGGTAATGTGATTGCATCGGTTCATGTTGGCTCCGAAAACCCTACGCACATTGAGTTGAACGATTGTATGGTTGAGCAGTTAAAGAACCTCTGTAGCCGCTTAGACGCGCAGCCTTATCTTGTAAATTCTTACCCGGTTACCCCAGCCAATATAACGATTGAGCTCCCCGAGTTCGATCCGACAACCTATACTGACGCCGTAAGAGGCCATCACCTTAAGGCGATGAAAGCGCTGAGACAAAAGCATGGGTTGGACGAACAATATACGAGAGTTGAGCAAGGGCTTCCTGAGGATGTTATTCCTTCGGTAGTTCAGGAATTAAAAGCAGGATTGGTTATTCTGGGTACCACTGGTAGGACAGGTATTTCCGCTGTGTTTATTGGTAATACAGCAGAGCATGTTATCGACAAGATAAACTGTGATGTTCTTGCACTTAAACCCAAAGGTTTTGTCAGCCCACTCGACCCGAATCAGCCCGCATAATGTTAAAAAAACCACCTGTTTACAGGTGGTTTTTAAATAGGGTTGAATTGAGGTTAATAACTAAATATTTGAAACATCAATAAACATTGATTCATCGATGTTAGACGAGGAAACCTCAGCCTCGTCAAAAGCATACGCTTTTCTTTCACCTTCTCTATCTATCGGCAGGTTTACAAAGTCAAACAACGCTTTATCGGCTAGCTGACTTGGACTGACATTTTGAATAGACTTAAACACCTTCTCTACGCGTCCTGGCGTCTTCTTGTCCCAATCAATCAACATCGCCTTGATACTTTGACGTTGTAGGTTTTCTTGTGAACCACATAGATTACAAGGGATAATTGGGAACTGTTTATAATCCGCATACTCTATTAGGTCTTTCTCTCTACAGTATGTTAATGGACGAATAACAACGTTTCGACCATCATCGGAGCGTAACTTTGGTGGCATCGCTTTTAATCGAGCACCGTGAAACATATTCAAAAACATCGTTTCAACAATATCATCTAGGTGATGACCAAGTGCGATTTTTGTTGCTCCGATTTTTTCTGCAAACGAGTACAAGGTGCCTCTGCGTAAACGTGAGCAGAGTCCACAGGTCGTTTTCCCCTCTTCTATCTTCTCTTGGACGACAGAATAGGTATCCTTATCAACGATGTAATATGGGATGTTAAGATTTTCAAAATACTCTGGAAGTATATGCTCAGGAAATCCGGGCTGTTTTTGGTCTAGATTAACGGCGATAACATCAAAATTGATCGGTGCAGCTTGTTTGAGCTTTAGTAATACATCTAACATTGCAAATGAATCTTTACCGCCACTGATGCACGCCATAACAACGTCATTCTCTTCTATCATGTTGTAATCAACAATGGCATTCCCCACACTACGTCTTAAGCGTTTTTGGAGTTTATTGAATTCTAATGATTGTTTTTTTGTATCAATTTGATTCATTGCGACTTCTCATGCTGCCGAATCTAGTGCCGGCGGTTCTTTACTGAAAATATTGTTGATAGAATCTCTAATTCACAACACTATTTATTAATGAAAACTACTCGTTCGCGAAATAACGGTTTGTTCGCAAACAATTGCTTATTCGCAATAACAATAGCTGGGCGCGGATTATACTGTGTTTTGGGAAGAGTGAAAACAGGCAATATTCATTGAGCCATAATCAAGCAAAATACTTGTTCAGTACATGATTTACTTATGGCCCAAAATCACAAGTGTTGGATAGGAACTATTTAGCAGAAGGCAGCCAAGGTAAAACTCTGGTGGTAGGCTCAGGTAATTCAATATAATCGCCGGGTTTAAGATCGGCCAACAAAATACGTGCCTTTCCTTTTACGATATCCACTGACAAGCCATTAGAGAACGCTACTCTACCTGTGCTCTGTTCAGTAAATTCTAAGGTTACACCTTCAACATCCGGTGTAAACCAACTCGCAAACATCCCGCCAAGATCCTCTAACATACTCTGCATTTGAGGGAGCAGCTTTTCGATATCTTTATAATAAACCTTGTTAGAAAATGGCTCCTTAGTCATGACAACCATAGAGAAATCACAACGCTTGTCCATTGGCGTTCTAACAAACACCAAAGGATTAGCTGATTTTAAGTTGCTGTCTAACGGCACGAGTAACTCTTTACCATTCACAGGAGTAAGCTCTTCGTATTTAGCTTGTTTTTCCATCCATGCCTTTTCAATATTGCAGAGCGTTTTGGTATCGGCATTGGTAAAGAAAAAGCCAATTTTTACATCTTCATGCCCTTCTTTAGCATTGTTCTTTAGTTGAGAATGGAGCTTAGAATAGGTGAACATATATTCTTGTGCTACAAGCGTTGGTGCGAAAGCAGTTAGGCCAATGGCACAAAGAAATGTCGCTATCGTTTTGTTTTTCATATTATTACTATTTCCAATTTATATTCTTCAACAGTGACTCAATGTCTAAATCGCTACTGCTTTGTCCAGTACTTTGCGTTGACACGAATCATAGTTTGTAGGTCGTTTATATAATCTTGACCGCGTTCCGAGTAACGAAGTAATCCGTTGGTTAATGCAGTTGCCGTTTCAGGGCTCAATAGATCACTTTCTTTTTCTGCGAGCTTGTTGCGAATTTCACGAAGTTCAGAATAGGCTCGATTACGGTTCACGTTCATGAAATAACCATGAACCGACCCCGTCACTGATCTAAATTTTGCCACTTCATGGGTTGCCCCATCTTGTCTTCTAAGCGGTATCAATCCACAACCGGCTTTATAACACCATTGACCAAAATAATTATTTGCTTCCGTAGCAAAGCGAGACGTACCCCAAGCGGACTCGTTAGCTGCTTGTGTTAACACAAGAGCATTAGGTAAGACGTTTACCTTTATAAACATCTCGCTTAACCAGTCTGATGTTACCCCTTTGGTTGGTAACGTTGAAAAATACCGATCTCCAAGTTGGCGAGCATATTGAGTATCATCTGCATTAACTGACTTAGACTTCAATGCGTGTTCGATCTTATTAAGACGCTTTCTCTCATCGATTATTCTTTGATTCTCTAACTGAATACTTGGCACAAGAAAATCAAAGAAAGCTTGCTTCTTTTGGTTTGCATTACTCATTGAAGCAAAGTCTGGTGTCTCACTAGGTAGCGTAATCGAAGGTTGCTCGGCTACTGAACTTTGATCGGTTCCTTGTCGCTTTATAAGTACGACTGTTGTGATTATGAGCATCCCAAATACAATCAGTATTAACGTTAAATTTTTACGCATCAAATGTATTTGAACCTTGGTTGTATTCTGACGGTTTGTCTACTTTCTTGGTTTGGCTGTCATCGTTGTCACCACTACCATCGCTATCGTCGCTGTTGTCATTATCATCGTTGTCGCTATTATCCTGATCCTGTTCTTCGTTTGCTTCGCTAGCGATTATTTTTAGCGAAATGCCAAACATGTTACGGTAAATAATACCTTTAGCGTGGAAAAAGAACGGTAAGGTGAAAATAAGCAAGAATCCGTAAAAAATCGCAGACAAAAACATCAAGACCGACAAGACCATATAGATACTCGCCAATGGGAACAGCTTTTTGTTCACGGCTCTTATAGACAAAAACAGCGATTGCATTGGTGACATGCGTTTTTCACATACCAACAACACGGCATTACTAAATGCGATAGAAAAATACATTGAGAACATGGGCAGTATCATACCCGCCACACCTTGGACGATTAAACTGATAAGCGTCGCAAGTATGATCGGGACCGTGAAGGCTAACCCTTTCAAAATATAATCTGGTTTCGTGACTAACCCTGCAGCATGACTCATCGCCATCATTGATACGCCTGCATAGATAGGTGCCGAAATCACTTCGTAGCTGAAGTTCGCAATAAAAATGGCTTCTATTATGCTTTGATCAAATGTCTCTGGGTTTTGAAACATCTGTAAGATGACCGAAGGGTCACCTAACTGCAATTTTAAGGCGATATAGAATATCGCAATCTGAACAATCAAAAGAATGACAATAGCCGGCGAAAAAGAAACAAAGTTCTTAATAGTGAATTTCCAAGCTTCGTGAAGAACGGCTCCTGGTTTTAACTCATACTTACCTGTTAACGCGGTTTCAATTGAACCGCCCAACGTAAAGTTTTTTTCAATATTTTTAGTCATTTTTTATTCCGAGCGAGTCAAAAATTCCCAACGACGCTCTTGGTTAAAAGAGAATTGGCGATAGTATACTTAAATTGTTTACAATCTTGAAACACAAACTTGTTTATGTTTACTAACCACTGTGTGGAAACAAGTTAAATGCCGAGCAAAAGAGAATGGCACTAAGTTATTAATTTGTCAGTTTGTTGACTAAAAAGACTTTGAATTACTAAAATAGAAGATTATTATTCGGTCAATATTGTTACCTAATTAATCTCAACTTTGCGTTTTAGCATGTGATTAATCAGTTATCGTACGGTTTTTCAATGTTACGGAGCAAACTACGCGTTGAATCAGATTACATCGTCCACTACGCCCGTTGTCAATTTGGGCGGCATATCAAAGAGTTTTGATGGAAAACAAGTCATAAATCGTCTCGATTTGGAAGTCAATCATGGTGAATTTTTAACTATATTGGGTCCATCGGGCTGTGGTAAAACAACGGTACTTAGGTTAATTGCGGGCTTCGAACAGGCCGATGCCGGTGAAATATCAATCGATGGTGACACTGTCACGCATATCCCGTCAGAACATAGACCCGTTAATACGGTCTTTCAAAGCTATGCTCTTTTTCCTCATATGACGGTATTTGAAAACGTCGCGTTCGGTCTCCGAATGCAAAAAGTAGCTCCATCTGAGATAAAACCGAGGGTCCTAGAGGCACTAAAAATGGTTCGCCTCGAAGAATATGCTTCTAGAAAACCCCAGCAATTATCTGGAGGACAACAACAACGTGTTGCCATCGCAAGAGCGGTGGTGAATAAGCCGAAGGTATTGTTGCTTGACGAGTCTTTATCGGCACTCGACTATAAGCTTCGTAAACAGATGCAGATAGAACTAAAGCAGTTACAACGCAAACTTGGTATCACCTTCATCTTTGTTACACATGATCAGGAAGAAGCCTTATCTATGTCTGATCGTATTATCGTAATGCGTGACGGGATAATTGAACAAGACGGTTCACCTAAAGAGATATACGAAGAACCAAAAAATCTATTTGTCGCTCGATTTATTGGTGAGATTAACGTGTTCAAAGCCAAAGCGTTGAAACGTATCGATGAAAAGCGCGCACTCGTGGAAATAGAGGGCGTGGAGTCGACCATCTATTTCCGCGATGACTTTAAGCAAGATGAAGAGCTACAAGTTCTCCTACGACCGGAGGATCTTCGATTAGAAGAGATTAATGAATCTGAATCCAAAGGCATCGTTGGTCATGTGTTAGAACGGACTTATAAAGGGATGACGTTAGATTCAGTCATAGAGTTAGAAAATGGTGATCGAGTTATGGTAAGCGAGTTCTTTAATGAGGATGATCCCGACGTCGATCACTCTCTTGGTCAGAAAGTGGTTGTCACCTGGGTAGAAAGTTGGGAAGTGGTATTGAAAGATGAACAACAAGTTTAACCTACAGAAAGCAATCATTGTCTTAATCGTTGTTTGGTTAACGTTGTTTGTTCTGCTGCCTAACCTGATGATTATTGGCACCAGTTTCTTAACAAGAGATGAAGCCAATCTAATTGAAATGACGTTCACTCTGGGCAATTACGTCCGCTTATTTGATCCGCTATACGCTAAAGTATTGGCGCACTCTTTTTATATGGCGATTATTGCGACGCTTTTGTGTCTGGTCATTGGCTACCCATTTGCCTACATCGTGGCAAAGATGCCCGTTGATAAACGCCCTATTATGTTATTTCTAGTTATCGTTCCTTTTTGGACAAATTCTTTAATTCGTACCTACGGCTTAAAGATAGTGCTTGGTACCCAAGGGATACTAAATAAAAGCTTGCTCGCGTTAGATATTATAGAGAAACCAATTCGTCTCATGTATACAGAAACCGCTGTCATGATAGGTCTCGTTTATGTTCTGTTGCCATTTATGATATTGCCACTCTATTCCGCTATAGAAAAATTGGATAGCACATACATAGAAGCAGCAAGGGATCTTGGTGCCAATAAAATTCAAACTTTTATGCGTGTCACCTTACCCCTAACCATGCCCGGAATTATTGGAGGTTGCCTGTTAGTTTTATTACCCGCGCTCGGTATGTTCTATGTGTCCGATCTGCTCGGGGGCGCAAAAAACTTGCTCATTGGTAACGTCATAAAAAGCCAAGTCTTAAATAGTCGAGATTGGCCGTTCGGAGCGGCGACTAGCATCGCATTAACTGCATCAATGGCTGTGATGCTGACGGTCTATTACAAGGTAGGGAAGATGCTCAACCGTAAGGGAGAGTTTTAGCTATGAAACGTGTATTTCAATTTACTTTCGTCAGTCTAGTGTATCTATTTTTATACCTGCCCATTTTCGTTCTCATCGTAAATTCATTTAATGTCAGTAAATTTGGCATGAAATGGGGAGGATGGACGCTGAAATGGTATGAGTCCTTGGTTAACAACGACAGTTTGATGCAAGCGGCATGGCATTCTATCAATATCGCACTTTATTCTGCGACGGTGGCAACCATATTAGGAAGCTTAACGGCCGTGGCTCTGTTTCGTTATCGCTTCAAAGGCAAAGGTATGGTTAACGGGCTACTTTTCATTGTTATGATGTCACCCGATATTGTTATGGCCATATCATTGCTCGCTCTCTTTTTAGTCATCGGTGTCCAGTTGGGCTTTGTTACCTTATTTATTGCACACATTACCTTTTGTTTACCATTCGTTGTCGTTACGGTATACAGCAGACTAAATGGATTTGATGTCAAAATGTTAGAGGCGGCAAAAGATCTTGGCGCGAGCGAGTGGATAATCTTAAAGCAGATAATATTTCCATTAGCAAAGCCAGCTGTTGCAGCGGGTTGGTTGCTTAGTTTTACCCTCTCTTTGGATGATGTCATCATTAGCTCCTTTGTCACGGGTCCAGCTTATGAAATATTGCCGCTTAAAATATACTCTATGGTCAAGGTTGGAATCTCGCCTGAAGTGAATGCGTTGGCAACATTGATGTTGGTTGTCTCATTGACTTTAGTCGCGCTTTCTCAGATTATCGCGCGAGAAAAGACGAAGTCGATTTAATTCGATTGCAAAGTAATTAACTTCGTTTAAAATTCACGTCGAATGATGTATTGCATAACGAATGATTCAGAGAGAATTACTCTTTGGACAGAAAAATCAACATGGTTGGAAAAATGATGAATAACTGGTCTAAAATTATTTCGAGCACGCTTTGTGCCGCGACACTATCAGCAAGTGCTTTGGCCGCTGATAATGAACTCTATTTTTATAACTGGTCTGAATACATTCCAAATTCAATCTTAGAAGATTTTACTAAAGAGACTGGTATCAAAGTCATTTACTCAACATATGAGTCAAATGAAACCATGTATGCCAAACTCAAAACACAAGGGAAAGGCTATGATTTAGTTGTTCCTTCGACCTATTTTGTTTCTAAGATGCGTAAAGAAAACATGTTGACGGCAATAGACAAAACAAAGCTATCGCATTTTAAGGATCTCGACGAAAATTACCTAAACAAATCGTTTGATCCAAACAACACCTATTCCATTCCTTATATTTGGGGAGCCACAGGTATCGGTATCAACGCTGATATGATGGACGCAAGCTCTATCACTGGCTGGGATGACTTCTGGGACCCTAAATGGGAAGGCCAATTAATGATGATGGATGACTCTCGTGAGTTCTTCCACATTGCTTTGGTCCGTTTAGGTTACTCAACCAATACTACAAACCCAGACGAGATAAAGGCCGCGTATAACGAACTTAAAAAGCTGATGCCAAATGTACTTGTATTCAACTCTGACTTCCCTGCGAACCCCTATTTAGCGGGCGAAACAGCCGTAGGCATGCTCTGGAATGGTTCTGCCTATATGGCACGTCAGGAAGGCGCAAACATAGATATTATCTGGCCCGAAAAAGGGACGATATTCTGGATGGATAGTTTGTCTATTCCTGCTGGAGCACAAAACGTCGATGCGGCGCACAAGATGATCGACTTCTTATTACGACCCGAAAATGCGGCCAAGATAGCCCTAGAAATTGGCTACCCAACGCCAGTCAAATCCGCTTATCCACTTTTACCTGAAGAATTCGCGAACGATACGAATATATTCCCTCCTCAAGAGGTTATGAATTCGGGTTTTTGGCAGGACGAGGTTGGCGAAGCAAGTGTTCTTTATGAAGAGTATTTCCAAAAACTAAAGATCGAACAATAAGGCATCTTTGCATTTATAAAAAAGCGGCTTAAGCCGCTTTTTTATTGCTCTTCCCTATCCCCTAAACCCAACCTCTTTCTTTCCGCGACGCGTTCAAAATCTAGGCATTTGATGTCTAAGCACTTTTGGCGTCTTGGTGGCTAAGCAGCTCCGCGACCAGTTTTGGTACTTCTATACTGGCTTTACCGTATCTCTTCTCTTCGAACTCACTTTCAACTGCAGACGGCTCTAGGTTAATTTCGATTGTATGGGCGCCATGCATGCGCGCATCATGTACAAAGCCAGCCGCAGGATAAACAACACCGGATGTACCAATAGAAATAAACAGATCAACTTCTTCTAGCGCGGAATAAATATCGCCCATGCGAAGAGGCATTTCACCGAACCAAACAATGTGTGGTCTCATCTGTACAGGGATTTGACAACAATGACAGAGCTCTCCAGTTTCAATGTCGTCTTTATGCTCAACAACTTGCGAAGATTCTGAACAGCGCGCTTTTAGAAGTTCACCATGCATATGAATAATATTCTTTGTGCCGCCCCGTTCATGTAGGTTATCGATGTTCTGGGTAATAACCGTCACCTTTCCATCTAATTCCGCTTCTAAACGGCCTAAAGCTTTGTGGGCTAGATTTGGTTTTATTTGTTCACTTTGAAGTTTACGACGTCGCTTGTTATAAAAATCTTGTACTAAATCGGGGTTGGCATGGAAGCCTTCCGGCGTCGCAACATCTTCAATCTTATGGTTTTCCCAAAGCCCATCTTGTGCACGGAAGGTTTTGATTCCTGATTCAGCGGATATCCCAGCACCAGATAATATAACGATATTTTTATATGGAAATGACATTGAACTTCCTTTTTACTTTGTTATTCATCTATAAGTAAAGTTTAGCATTTAGGAAATACCACTTATAGTGCAAGGTTTTAGACTATAGTCGAAAAAAAACGGCTAATTAGCCGTTTTTTTCAAGAAATGAGAACTTGCTGTCTAATCCTCGTTAATAGAACTTATTTTATGTATCGCTAAATCAGCACCTTTAAATTCGTCTTCTTCACTCAATCGTAGGCCAACAAATTGGTTGAGCATGCCGTAAACCAGACCAGCCCCTATCAATGCAACCAGAATGCCCATCAATGTGCCCATAATTTGAACGGTAAAGCTAATGCCACCTAACCCTCCGAGAGCCGTCTGGCCAAAAATGCCAGCAGCAATGCCACCCCAAGCGCCACAAACTCCGTGTAAAGGCCATACACCTAGTACATCGTCAAACTTTGTTTTATTTTGTATATAGGTAAACAGCCATACAAACATACCACCCGCAATTGCACCCGTTAGCAAAGCACCAATTGGGTGCATTAAGTCAGACCCGGCACATATAGCAACCAACCCCGCTAAAGGACCATTGTGGATAAATCCTGGGTCATTTTTACCAACAATAAGTGCTGCTAGAATACCACCAACCATTGCCATCAATGAGTTCATGGCCACTAAACCACTAATCCCATTTAGTGTTTGAGCGGACATGACATTAAAACCAAACCAACCAACCGATAAAATCCAAGCACCAAGTGCTAAGAAAGGAATATTTGAAGGTGCAAAGTTTGTGTGTTTGCCCGCGCGGATACGCCCTTTACGCATACCTAAAAATAGTACGGCAACAAGTGCAATCCAACCACCTACACCGTGTACAACGACTGATCCCGCAAAATCGTGGAATCCCGCACCAAAATTGGACTCAAACCAAGATTGAACACCATAATTTCCGTTCCAAATAATGCCTTCAAAAAATGGGTAGATAAAACCAACGGTAAAAAAGGTGGCGAGCAAAATAGGATAAAAACGCGCACGCTCAGCGATACCACCCGAAACGATCGCTGGAATAGCGGCGGCAAAGGTGAGCAAAAAGAAAAATTTGACCAACTCGTATCCGTTACCGGCAGAGAGGGTTTCTGCACTTGAGAAAAAATTAGCGTCATAGGCGACCCAATAACCAATAAAAAAATACGCTATTGCTGATACACCAAAATCAGCAAGGATCTTAACCAGTGCATTCACTTGATTCTTCTTTCGTACTGTACCGACTTCTAGGAAGGCAAAACCAGCATGCATCAGAAACACCATTATTGCGCCCAATAACAAAAACAACGTGTCTGAGCTCTCGGTTAATGTCTGTACTGCACCATGAATTTCGTTAGCGGAAATACTCATTCTAAATACTACTCCATGTATATCGCACTATTGTTGTGCACTTTGTCTTTTTTCTAACCAAAATGATTATTTTTTCTATTGGCTGTAGACGAAGCAAGTAGTGTTCCAAAAAATGAGTTCATTCAAATTTAGAATAAAATAGACATATTGCATTGTTTTTAAAGGATATATTTTAAAAAAACAGAGGTTATGAAGTTAGAGTCTCAACTTGGTTGCCCCATAAAGGTTCATCAAGCACCAAATTGATCCGTTTATTAAGTATTAATGATGCGCCAAAATGGGGACTGAGAAGAATAAGATACGTGGAAAGGAAACAGACAAGAAAGCAGACAAGGGTCAACCTACCTGCATTTAACTCGTCTTATGACAGGGTAACGATTGAGGCGCGACCGCCCTATTCCTTCGATGGGTCATCGAGATCGAGCATCACGTGTTTTTTTAGGAATATACTGAACGTTGAGCCAACACCGACTTTTGATTTTACCTCAATCTTACCGCCTATTTGGTTGATCAAACTCAGCGATACCGCCAGCCCCAATCCAGTGCCATCAGACTTGGTTGTATAAAATGGTTCGAAAACATTCGCTATCTCTTCCGAACTGATCCCACAGCCTTTGTCTTGAATATGAATTATTACACCATTAACTTTTGAGTCTACTAACCAGTCTTCGGTAAAGATACCTAGAGAACCCGTACCCTGCATGGATTGTATGGCGTTCATTAATACGTTTATAATAATCTGCAATAGTTGATTGCGATTACACTGTACCGTCTCACTTTCCGAAAAATGAGTAACAAAATCGATGTTCTTAACGTAAGTACCCGTTCTAACGAGCGTAATGGCTTTTTGCAGCACATCTGAAGCTCTTTCATCCGTCAACATTTCCAGTTCATTGCCGACGCGACTATATTGCAACAGGCTTGAGGTTATATTGGTTATCCTATCTATCTGATTCACAATATTTTCTAATTCATTTGCAACAGATGGATTCTCATTTGCAAAATCAAGCTGCAACAACTGTATATTGCCTAGAATTACCGTGATTGGATTGTTTATCTCATGCGCAATACCAGCAGTGAGTTTTCCAAGAGCCGCCAGTTTCTCGTTGTTAACTAACTTGTCTCTCGTTACATTGAGTAATTCAATATGTTCTTCTAGTTCTTGAGTTTTCTGATTCAAGCTCGCAGTACGAGAAACAACTTTATACTCGAGTTGGTCGGCCGCACTCTGTATTTCGTTCTCTCTTTTCTCAAGTTGATCTAACATGCTGTCAAATTGTGAGCCTAGTTGTGCTAACTCATGCTCCTTATCAAGTTCAAGGTTGCCAATTCGCCCATTTTCGCCATTTTTAATCAACTTAACCGTGCTGGAAATACGTTGTATTGGATAGAACATCTCATTGGTATTTCGGTACACCAGCATCGCTAATATCAACAATACCAGCAAAATAGCACATGAAATTTCAATAAGATTAACGACGTAGGATTCAACGAGAGGCCAAACCTCATAACCCGTATAAAAAATACCCACGACCTTTCTTTGGTGGTCATACACCGGTTGATAGGCTGAGATATACCAATCGTCAAAAACGAAGGCTTTATCAATATAGTTTTCACCCCGTTTTAAAACGGCCTCTCTCACTGTGTCTGAAACTCGCGTACCGAGAGCACGTAGTCCATTCGACTTTGAAATAACATTGGTACTGACACGCACGTCCCCCAAGAATATAGTGACAGTTCCGTACTCTGAATTTTGTTCGTTCGTAAAAGGATAAATAAGATCTCTATACTCATCAACAACAGAAAGGTTATTGTTTAGAAGTATGCCGCCATCGAGATAACCAAGTAAACGCCCATCGTTATCCCGTACTGGATAGATGGTTCGACTAACAAAACCATCGGTTAAAGGTGTTGGCCCTTGTTGAATTGTAATACGAGCTTTATCTGCCAACCCCGGTCTGAGTTCATTAAGTTTGTTTGCGGTCAATATGTCAAAGAATGCAGGGATCTGGGTGTAGGAAATATAAGAAAATTTATTCTCTATTTTGTCTACTGGTACCCACCTTACAAAATCAAAGTGTTGAAATGGTTCGTGTGATTCAATCCAATGATTTATCTCATCGGAGCTACTGTTTGTATCATGAAGTTGTTGTTTAAAACGATATGAATCTGAATAACTTCGCAATAACTCGTTTTGTCTTTCTTGCATTGTTTTGATGTTGAATTCAACAATATTGAGTTTCTCAGAAACATCTTGAAGCGCATTTTGCCACGTGTGATTCACGGTCCAATAAAAACTAAAGGCTATCAGTGAGAACAATGTAGTAATGATTGGCAAAAAGATTAAAATAAAAAGGCGATACCTAAGCGTTGTCCTGATTTTCTCTTTTATTTTGCTATACATGTTAACACCCGTTTACGTACCCCATTCTTTAAATTTTCTATCTAGTGTTTTTCTGGATATTTTAAGTTTTTTAGAGGCGGCCGTTTTATTACCATCGCAGTAATTTACAACCTGCACGATATGCGCCTTCTCAACCGCCTTAATTTCCCAGTCATCAGGATAACCGACTATTTCTTCATCCATTATCATTGGCAATGAGTTGTTGCCACCGATATTGATAACCTGCCGGTGTTTATCCAAAGATGGGTTATGGGATATTTCGTGCCAATGATGTGCGATTGAATTTCCAGTCAGAATACAACGTTCTATTAAATTGCGTAGTTCTCTAATATTTCCTGGCCAATGATAGTTTTGCAGCGCATCAATCTCACCACTGCCCCATCCTGGTTCTTTTACACTCTGTTCGTTTGCTAAAAGCCTCGTAAAATAGGGAATCAGCTCGACCAGGTCATCGCTTCGTTCTCTTAAAGGGGCAACATGAATACTTAGAACGTTTAGGCGGTAATATAAATCTTGTCTAAACTCGCCCTTATCCACCTGAGTTTTTAAATCCTTATTCGTCGCCGCTACAATTCTTACGTTGGTCGTAAATATTCGATTGGCACCTAAAGGTCGCACGACCCGCTCTTCAAGCACTCTTAGCAGGGCTGACTGCATGTTGTGGGGAAGTTCACTCACTTCGTCTAGAAACAAGGTTCCGCCATTGGCGATTCTTAATAATCCGTCACGGCATGCATTCGACGTATGTGCATCGCAATATCCAAATAGTTCGTTAGCCAGATTAGCCGCATCCATTGAACCACAGTTCAAAGGTACAAATGCGCCACTGCGGCCACTTCTTAGGTGCAGTTCGCGGGCAACTAACTCTTTGCCCGTCCCAGATTCACCTTGTATTAACACCACCGCATTAGATGGTGCATATTGATTGATCTGCTTGTCCAGTGTACGGCTCTGAGCTGAATTACCAATAAGTTTAGCGGGTTGATATCGCATAACGTCCCTTTTTAAGGCCGTTATATTTCTTTTTTCAATTCGATTATCAATGCATTTCTTAACCGCACAATAAATTTGGTCAATATTAAATGGCTTAAGTATAAAGTCGCTTGCACCAAGCTTTAATGCTTTGATAGCCATTTGCAGGTTTGCATAACCTGTAATGAATATTACGTCAGTGCTATTGGTCCCGTTTTCAAAAACTTCGTGCCAGTCCATACCAGAACGGTCGGGTAGATTGATATCCAGCAGTACTAAGTCATATTGATTTCGCTGCCTAAGTTGTTCAGCTTGCCTGATAGTCGTCGCCGTATCGATCTGCCTAAAAAGCCGACTCAATGCTTTAAAAAGAAGATCGCAGATGCCATCTTCATCGTCGACGATTAATATGGATATTCCTTGATACTGAACATCAATTGGAAAGGGATGGTCTGTGGTATACTTCGCGGTTGTTGGCATATAAGACAACTAATATTAGGGTTTAAGAACGTAATTGGCAAAGGAACTCATTGCATAGCGAAGATTATATATAATAGCTATCTGTCATGCTAGTTACTATTCAACCGATTGAGTAAAGTGTAACCTACATTTATATTAGTTATTGTTTAACAACACATTTTAAATTACACAAAAAATAAGAACACAAATGCATAACAATTCTTTAAGTTGGGTTATATTGGCTGGCGGTCGCGCGTCCAGAATGGGCGGCAGCGATAAAGGCTTATTAATGCTCAGAGGCAAGTCTCTTGTAGAAACAGTGTATTCATGCTTAAGCGATCAAATTGAACTGATCCGCATAAACGCGAATAGAAACCAAGCGAATTACCGTAAACTCGCCGAAGTACACAGTGACCAGTTAGATGGCTTTCAAGGCCCGTTAGCTGGTATTCACGCGTCGCTAAACTCTTCTAAGACGCAGTGGGTTGGTTTTACTCCCTGTGATACACCAAATATACCCGACGACCTTGTTCGTCGACTGAGTGCTAATTTGAATTCAGATGTTGATGTTTATGTCGCGCATGACGGTAAACACGCTCAACCTGTGTTCAGTGTTTGGAACAAACGCGCGCTTCCAAAACTAGACTCTTTTCTGAAAGCGGGAGACCGTAAAATAAAACTACTATTGGACAGATGTAATACTGAATATATCGACTTCTCCGATAAACCAGAGACTTTTATTAATCTAAACACGCCAGAAGAACTCACTCAATTTGGTAATAAAATGCAGAGACCTACACTACCTTTACTTGGATTTGCCGCTTATAGTGGGACAGGAAAAACCACGCTTTTGGAAGCGATACTACCGAAAATCAAAGCCCATGGCGTTCGAGTTGCCGTATTAAAGCACGCCCATCATGATTTTGATTTGGATACACCGGGAAAAGACAGTTATAGGCTGCGTAAAGCCGGGGCTGATCAGATGCTTATCGCCTCCGGTAACAGACATGTACTGTTTACTGAAACACCAGATAAAGAAGAAAACTTCGAATATCTATTAAACATGTTTGACCATTCCAAATTAGACCTTATCCTTGTCGAAGGTTGCAAGACACTCTCCTTCCCTAAAATCGAACTTCATCGAGATGAGGTTGGAAAACCTTGGTTATACAACCAAGATCCAGACATTATTGCGATCGCAGCCGATGTAAAAGTAAATAGCGCACTACCACAACTCGATATTAATGATATTGACGGAATAATTGAATTCGTCATTACTTATGTAAACCAGTTTAACAAGGGATAAAAATGGCCAGAACCATTCTTTATATATACAAAACAGAAGAAAAAACACTCACATTTTCATATGAAAAGCACCGCACCATTCAAGAAGCGGTAGCTGAAGCAGAAGGCCTAGATATTTCTGATTTTCTAAAAATGGAACAGCAGATAGAGGCTGTATCTACAACCAAGGCAGTGAGAGATTATCGAGACAACTACTTTAAAAAGCTTGGTTTTGGCAAGATTACATTGGCAAAAAAAGAGAATCGCGGTGTAGGTGAAAAGTAATATTAGTAGTTTAGACCAATCTAATTAGACTGTCCTCGCGAAAACTCGACTCTAAGATTCCCGTTTACACGGGAACGACGAAATAAATTCAGGACGTTCCTAGCAACACTGCGGCACTTCTTACCCGACTTAGGATTGTGCCTCATTCATGTTGGATTGTACCCCAACGCTCTACTCCGTCATCGCCACAAAAGTGGAGATGACGAACATTTATCAATTTTGTTCTAAGATGAACCACCCTCAACTTCATACGGAGAGTTTGCGTTTTAGACCGTTCAACTCGTTACTTAATATTCAAGAATGCGGCACCGCGCACACCGCCAGAATCGCCATGTTTTGCCTTGATGATTTTCGGACACTTAGCAACAGACATAAGATATTTAGGTATGCGCTTTGGTAGTTCTTGGTACAGCAAATCATAGTTTGATAAACCACCGCCTAATACCACAACATCGGGGTCAAGACCGGTAAATAGATTAGCGAAACAGATGGCCACTAATTCCATAAAACGTTCAACGTGCTCAACTGCGTTTTCATCGCCTTCCGCTTGTGCTTTGATGATATCAATCGCTTTCTTTTTCTCACCATAGTAATGGGCATAAAGTAATTCGAACCCACGCCCAGAAAGATAATTGTCTAAACAACCTCTTTTATCACAACCACATTCTAATAAAGGTGCGGTGCCTGTATCACCTAAGTGAAACCATGCATCGATAGGAAGGCGTGTGTGCCCTACTTCACCAGCTACATTGTTGTGACCAGAAAAAATCTTTCCATCAAAAACAAAACCGCCACCAAAACCCGTCCCCAAAATCAGACCGATAACGGATTTTTCATCCTGCAATTCTTCGTCCCACGCTTCTGAGAGCGCGAAGCAATTCGCGTCGTTTTCTATAAGAACTTTACGGCTAATCGCACTTTCAAGGTCACGTTTTAATGGCTTACCTTTCGCCGCTTTGATGTTTACTGTTAATACTGTTCCATCGTCAGCGTTTTCCATTCCTGGAAGTCCTAAACCTACGGTACCTTCGGTCTCAAACTGTTGGTCGTATTTCTTAACCATTCCAGCGATGGTATCGACCAATAATTGATAATCATCACCTGGTGTTGGAACGCGTTCTGTTGCTACGCGTTCCAGTTTTTCATTAAATGCACCAAATTCAATTTTAGTGCCGCCGACATCAAAGCCGTAATACATGGTTCTCTCCTAATGAAAGATTCCAAATAGGGAATCAAAAAGTAAATAGTAAAAACGTAAACATTATCCACAACACCACCGCTACATACCGTGACCTGAGCCTAGTTTTGCTGGGCTATAGTGGTTAGTTCGTTAGTAGATGAGCGTCTTATATTATGCTGTTAATACGTTATGATTAGTTAATTCAACGTAGTTAGCTAACGCAGGCCGAGAAAGGTCCGCCCCCATACGTGTCTTGGTCAGTAGATAGCTTTCTCTAAATAATTCAAACCAAAGACGCAAATTATGCGCTGCTTTTTCTTCTCCAATCATTTCCAATACGATATTGGCTACTTCAGCAGTAGAAAGGTGGTTTTCGTTGTCTGATTTGCGCATTACATACTGAGACAATATTTCTGGCTTTATCGATACTACAGGTAGTGAGTCTAGGTAAGGCGACTTACGAAATATCTTTCTTGATTCTCGCCAACTGCTATCAATAAACACCAATAGTAATCTTTTACCGTCAGGTTTTGCAGTTAATGCTACCAAATCTGGATGCTCCAATACTCTTTTACTATCAAGAACATATTCTTCCGGAAAAACAATAATAGGTTGATAACATGTTGAGCTGAGTAGCGCGACCAGCTCTTTTTCAGGTTCAGTTCTGTTCCACTGAAAGGTATAGGTATCTTTAATAACGTCCGCAATAAGCCGCCCTGTGTTACTTGGCTTTAATACCTCATTTTTGGACATTAAAATGAGAGCGGAAACATTGCTGTTGATGTCCGGTTGATAAGGACATATACAATATATTTTTGCTATCTGGCAATACTGACATCGCACCACCTTAGAACCACGCGCGTTAAAGGCTTTGGTCGAGATAGAGTGTCTATGTTCAATGAGTTTATGAACAGAGTGAATTCGCATGTTTATCTTTTGATCATTTAATAGTAGAAAGTTAGGCCGATTGTACTTAGAGTAACGGTAATATCAAATACATTAGGCATTACTCATGAAAGATCCAGAGGTTATTCGTCTAGCATTTTTTGTTTCCGCGTTCGGCCTATTTGCTATATGGGAATGGCTCAAACCCCGAAAGGCACTGACCCAAAAGAAATCCATACGGTGGATAAACAACCTAAGTCTGATTATATCTAACAATGTTATATTAGCCGTGATCATGCCTATTCTTGCTTTCCAGGCAGCACAATTCGCAGAAACGGAATCGTTCGGTCTATTTCACCTCATTGACCTCCCGTTTTGGCTAACGGTTGTATTGTCCGTTGTAATCTTAGATATGGCTATCTACCTTCAGCATATGTTGTTCCATCGTGTCCCTCTTCTATGGCGATTACATAGAGTGCATCACGCGGATCAAGATATCGACCTTACGACGGGTTCTCGGTTTCACCCCATTGAGATAATACTCTCTGCTTGGATTAAGATTGGGTGTGTAATGTTACTTGGCGCGCCTGCATTAGCTGTCGTGATTTTCGAAGTGGTATTAAACGTCAGTGCCATGTTCAATCATAGTAATGCCAGAATGCCATTGGCCTTAGATAGTTGGCTAAGAAAGGTTGTCGTCACACCCGACATGCACCGTGTACATCACTCTATTGTCACAAAGGAAACGCATTCGAATTTTGGCTTTTTCCTTTCTATTTGGGATAGGTTCTTTAAAACCTATATCAACCAACCAACTGGCGGCCATGGCGGCTGTGTTATTGGTGTGCCCGAGTTTAGGCAACCTAGAGAGCAGTATTTAGATAAGATGCTTACGCAGCCATTTAGGGTCTAGTATTATGCTAAACCGTCAGTTTTCTAGATCAATATAAATAAAAGAGGGCTCCCAAAGGAGCCCTCTTTTATCACTTTATTTTTCCAAGCATATAATGTCTTGCTCGTAATCGAAATAAGATGAAGGTTTCTAGCCACCGTGACTAAAGACATGTGCATCAAAAAGGTCATTGACTAGTTCAGTTCCCGTACTTGAGAAATCAGCCCCTAAACCTTGTACAACTATTGTCTGTGTTATCACATCTGGACTATCACCTGTGATGAGCAGATTAACATCATTGCCATTATTGCTAACGGATGCCGTAACATGTTCGCTTAAGAAATGTTCTAACGTTTCGTTTTCATTTTCGCTCAACAGATCTGACAGGTTAATAGTATCACCCTCGGTTGTATTAAAGTCAGTGATAATATCTACGCTATCGCTGGCAAAATCTGATTGAGTCCAAATAAACTGATCTGCACCGCCAGCACCGGTTAAAATATCATCGCCTGCTCCACCTATTAATAGATCGTCACCCGCTCCACCTACTAGTATGTCAGCTCCGTCCGTACCAAGTAACATCGTGGGCTCATCAGAGGCGACGATTAATTGCGGATCACTATCAACATCAGGCGTATTATCTTCAACAACAACGATATTAACGTTGGTTGGACTGCTTTCCACCGATATTGCACCCGACTCTTCAGCTATCGCAACAATGGATAAGGAAGCTGTACTTTCCAAACCAACGATTTCTGCAGAATCTAAGGCATCTGCGTCGATATACCACGAACCTCCACTCAACGTTGCGCCCGTCACCGAGGCGGTGTCTGGCAAGTCAGAAATTCGTATCGTTATGGTTTCGTCCGTATCTACGTCTGAAGCGAAGACCAGATTAGCATTCAGTCCAATAAGCGGAATACCAATAGCAGCAAGGTTACCGGAAACGCTGGTTCTAATCTGCTGAGTTTGCAACGCTAGTTGTAGCTCAGGAATGCCGGCTACGACAGGTGCAATAGTGATCACCGTTGTGTCTGTATCCAATTCTATCGTACCGACAGAATCATAATTTCCACCGTCATTTGTTATCATCGTCAAAGTATCAGTCGTAGCCGTGTTGCCACTACTAACCGTGTAGAAGACTCCTTCACCTTCATCCGAGGCAGATAACAGTTGATTTACTTCTGAAATTGGACCTTGAATAATGATCTGATTAGGATCCGAAGTATCAATGGTAACATTCAACAATGAACCCGGTATTACGGAAGTCAGAGTACCTTGCAAAGTACTTAACGTTACCGTTATCGGTGTGGTCTCAGGTCGAGTTGCATAGTCTATATCCTCCACACTTAATCCGGTCAGTTTCGTGACACTGCCTTCATCGACAGCCAAGCTATCAAACAGTGTATTTACTGGCGCATCGTTAACGGCATTAACCGTGATATCAAAACTGTAGGTATCAGCATCGTGTTCACCAACCATCCCCGTATCAGCGCCGTTGTTTCCACCATCATTAACATCAACGTTGACCGACACGGTGCCGTTAAAGTCCGGATTTGGCACAACGGTAAACCCTGTTGTCAGCAATGCGTTTATTTCAGAAAGTGAATTCGTTAATGTATAGGTACCGTCTCCGTTATCCACTACCCAACTTGGCGAACCACTGAATGTGACCGTACTATCATTCACAGAAAGAATTGCTACATAATCATTAAGCGCATCAGAGTCGTTAGAATCTATATCGGCAATCTGAATGTTATCGATTAGAATCGAGCCACCTTCATCAATCACGGCTGGGTTATTATTGTCGACTTCTATCGTTGGCTTGTCGTTAATCGGCTTAACCGTGACATCAAAACGGTAGGTTTCAGCATCATGTTCACCGGTTATTCCAGTATCTGTGCCACTATTTCCACCGTCATTTACGTCAACACTGACAGACACGATGCCGTTGAAGTCTGGGTTAGGCGCAATGGTGAACCCTGTTGTCAGCAGTGCGTTTATTTCGGAAAACGTATTCGACAACGTATAGGTTCCATCACCATTATCCACGGCCCAAGAAGGTGAACCGTCAAACGTGATACGGCTGTCATTCACCGAAAGGGTCACAACATAATCGTCTAAAGCATCAATATCTGCTGAATCTGGATCGGCGATTTGAATATTGTTAATTAGAATCGAACCATCTTCATTTATTTCAGGTGTATAGGTATCTGGTGCTTCAATGATTGGCTTGTCGTTTATGGACTCTATATCAAGTGTGATTGGGGTAATAGTTGATGGGTCGCCATAGCTTACGTTCCCGCCAACACCGTCACTATCGATGGTTCGTACGGTCACAAATATTTGTGACAAACCAGAACCATTGTCTGGCCAATTGTTGCTGTTCCAATCCGCTGAGTTAAACGTCACTTGAGTGACAGGGCTATCAGCGATGATTGTCCAAGTGCCATCAGCATTTAATACAACCGAATCGGCATCTGCTAACGAAATCAACGCGCCTTCGGGAACACCAGATATCGTAATTTCTATTTTCTCTACGTCGTTTTCGGTGTAATCGAATGTACCAGATGCGGTCTCTAAACTGTCTTGGTTATCGACGGTTTTCGCATTGATGTCTAAGACAAAGTCCTCGCCTTCCGTTCCTGTCGCGGTAGCCGCTACCCTTGTATCGATGTCATCGCCTTTCGGTAAAACCGTAAGTTTGATAGAACCGGTTTGTTCCACAGGTACGTCTATGGTTTCTTCTTGTGTGTATACAACATATTGAAGATTAACCGTACCAGAAAAATCCTCTGCCGGAACGATCTCAATTGCGGTTAAATCTAGGTCAGAGGCCTCTATGTTGCTACCCTTGAGTTGAATGCTCCATTCACCATTACCATTGTTTTTAACAGAATATAAACTGGTGGATCCAGCATTAACTTGTAACTGAAAATCATCTGGAACATTAGTGAGTTTGATTGATACAAATTGCTCTGAACCGTCAGAATCATCAAGACTTAGACCGATATTTCCTAACGATATTGCACTATCTTCGTCACCCGATATGGTCACATCGAGTAAACTGCCGTCAGCGTTTGTGGTCTCGACCCCATCAACCACTGCGACAATATCAAAGCTAACTCTACCTAGGTCAACATCAACGGGCACCGCACCATGGCTTACTTGTTCAGTACCACCGTCCACATCAAATATTGTGGTGTCGCTCATTGTGCCAGATAATTCTAGCTCAACATTGACGCCACCCAGATCGTGAACGGGCGTAAAGATCAGGTCATTGAGTACGTCTTCA